>JAZSMO010000026.1:0-37692 GCA_045535935.1 Lachnospiraceae bacterium
CCTGTGTTTCTGAACTGATCTACATATTCGTCTGTTAAAACAATGTAATCGTCTTCGATAAGTCCGCTTGGACCGCCCTTGAAACCGTAAAGTTCGTTTTCAGGATTTGTTGCTTTTAAGGCGTCATATAATCCGCAAACAACGTTGTGTCCACCAGGAGCCTGTCCACCGGAAAGGATAACACCTACAACCTGTTTTTTAGCTTCAGATGTGTTCTGGCCTTTCTGGAAAGTAATTTCCTTTTTGCCGTAAGTATTTGGAAAAAGTGCTTTGATCTTTTCCTGATCTGCTACGCTCTGAGTATCCGCACCTTCTTTTACACAAATATCTGCAATACCGTTTCTCAGCATTCCAGGAAGTTTCGGAGCATACTCATATCTTGCTGTTTGTAATGATGAAATTTTCATAACTACGTCTCCTTTATGTATTTTATTCAGAGTTAATTCTAATATATTTTGCAGATAAAGTAAACCATTGTAGCGTGAAAAAATAATACTTTTAGGGGAAAAACAGAGGAATGTGTGGTAAAATATAAATATAGTTGTCGGATAGCATAAACTTTAGCTGAAAGAGAAGGTGATGCTATGGAAAAGGATACAAGACTTGTGAATATCTATCTCAAAATTCATAATAAGCGCTCGCTGACTATCGATGACCTGCGCTATCTGGCGGAGCACGATCCGGAATGTTTCGAAAAGACTTGTAAAAATGTAGTTTACAACCTTCCGCAGTCGAAAGCTCTCGTGGATCCGGATTCGGAAAAATCGAAGACGGCATCAGCCGGGACTTTCGGTGCAGGAAGCACGGGACAGGAGTTGGTCGGAACGCAGTTTGATGCCACAGCGGATCAATATGCATGGGATGTGCCGAGCACATTTAACGCCCGGGCGGTAATCAAAAATTTAAAGAGGGCAGAAATCGGAGATACCTTGTTTGCCGGTGTGGATTTGGAACAGGTAAAAGACCTTCTCGGTAATCTTTACATGGAACTTTTGTTTCCGCACAATGATGAAGAGGAGTCGTTTTTTGATTTGATGTCAGAGGAAATACCGAGATTTGATTCGAAAGCATAGGAGTGTATTATATGAAGGGAAGGCTTCGCACCGGAAGAAAGGAAAGGTTATACATATGGAAGTAAATCATACAGAAGAATTTGGTGAATATGTCACATTCCGCACGACAGCAAGGGATGGTTCGGAACTTGAAATGGCGGTTGTGGATGAATTTGACTATGAGGGAAGACATTATGTGGTCGGCGCACTGATTGAAGAAGACACCATCGCAGAAGAAGGGCGCTACATCTATCGCAGTGTGATCACCGGCGATGATTTTAAGGTGGAAAAAATCCGCAATCAGATTGATTACAACCGTATTGCGCAGGCGTACATGGAGATGGAGGAATAATTTTTATAAAAATATAATGTGAATGGTCCGGTTGACTTTACGGTTTAAACAAGGATTTTCTAAAATCAGAAAAACAACCGTAAATAGTAATCAGCATTACGGGCGAGATAACCAGAATGATTGAATCAGACCGTAATCGCCTAAAATATTTACGGTTGTTTTTGCACTAAACGTGACGTAAGCGGTATGAGTAAATTTCTTAAATAAATGACACCGTCTGAGAGATATTCTCAGCCGCTTACCGAAGGAAGATTCCCCAGATTGTTGCTCTCGGTTCCGTCCGGAAGAGATTTGAGGTACTCGGTGTCTTTTCGGTGAGCGATGCCGACACCTTTGATGTCGCCGGCTTTTGCCATGGCAACGCCGTCTTCTTTTGAGACGCGGGAACCATCGGAAAGTTGATAGCCGGAAATGCGTCCGCGGGATTTGACGAGCCCGACAATCTCTTTCGCACTAGCTTTCGGACTAGGAACTTCGTCCAGTGCTGCATAAGCGAGTTCGCTTCCGGCCTTTTTAGGGTCTGTGTTCATTTCGTAATTCATTTCATTCCTCTTTTCCAAAATAAAAAATAAAAAGTTGCTGTGTTAGTATTTGCTAAAAACAAATTTCCATACGTCTCCTCTTTTTCAGGAAAACGCTCTGTGTTATAATTTGAAAAGAAATTTTCATGCGAGGAGAGAAAACATGATCCGTGCGGTTGTTTTTGATATGTATGAGACACTGATTACTCACTATCACGGAAAAAGTCCGCTTTATTTCAGCCCGCAGATGGCTGAGGATGCAGGTGTTTTGCTTGAAGAATTTCAGGAGATCTGGCGAGGGAAAGAACAGGAACGCACCATGGGCAAGCTATCGCTGGAGGATACACTTTGTGAGATTTTAGTGCATAACACATCCTGTTCGGAAGATGAAGTGACGACAAGAGTTGCGCAGATGGCGAAGAAACGCATAGCAACGGCGGAAAGTTGTTTTGAAAATCTTCATCCGGAGATTATTCCCATGCTCTCGGCGTTGAAAGAAAAAGAAATCCGTATCGGACTGATCAGCAACTGCTTTTCGGAGGAGGCGCAGGTCATCCGGAAGAGTAAACTGGCACCCTATTTTGATACCATCTGTTTGTCTTACGAACTTGGGATGCGCAAACCACAACCGGAGATATATGCAGAATGCGTAAAACGACTGGGAGTCAAACCGCAAGAATGCTTGTATGTCGGTGATGGCGGAAGCTGTGAACTGGAGGCGGCCCGGCAATTCGGTATGCGGGCGGCGCAGGCTGCGTGGTATCTCAAAGACAGAGAGGATTGGCTATCAAGAAAAAAAGACGGTTTTGAGGCACTTTACAGTCCGCTGGATGTGCTGCGGACAGAAGGATGAGAAACCTGCATCAGATAGAGGAGAAATACATTGTTACAAAATAAGTTGACACACCAACAGAAAGAAACGTTTGCCCTGAGAGGCAATATTGTTTACAGCAAAAATAAAGATGAGCTGTGCGTCTTTGAAAACAGCTATGTTATCTGCGAAGATGGGCGGTGCCTCGGCGTGTTTGAGACGATGCCTGAGAAGTACGCAAACATACCTTGTACAGACTGCGGGGACAGCCTGATTCTTCCGGGAATGGTGGATCTGCACGTACATGCACCGCAGTACAGCTTCCGCGGACTCGGGATGGATCTGGAATTGATTGATTGGCTGAATACCCATACCTTTCCGGAGGAGGCAAAGTACAGCAATCCGGAATACGCCGAAAAGGCCTACGATATTTTTGTGGATGATTTGATGAAAAGTGCCACGACAAGGGCCTGCATCTTTGCAACCATACATGGTGATGCAACCAAAATGCTTATGGAAAAGCTGGAAAATGCAGGGTTTTGCGGTTATGTCGGCAAGGTCAATATGGACAGAAACAGCCCGGAAAATTTGTGTGAAACATCGGCAGGACAGGCCGTGGCGGATACGAGGAAGTGGTTGGACGAATGTGCGGGGATGAAAAAAATCCGGCCGATTTTGACGCCGCGTTTCATACCGTCCTGTACTGACGAACTGATGGAAGGCCTGGCCGGATTACAGAAGGAATACCATTTGCCGGTGCAGTCCCATCTTTCGGAAAATCCAAGTGAGGTCAAGTGGGTCAGCGAGCTTTGCCCGGAGGCGTGCTGCTACGGAGACGCCTATGATAGGTTTGGTATGTTCGGCGGAGATGCGAAAACCGTCATGGCGCATTGTGTGTACAGCAGTTCGGAAGAAATCAGCCTCATGAAAGGACGGGGCGTATTTGTTGCGCACTGTCCGGAGTCCAATGCCAATCTTTCTTCCGGAATCGCACCGGTGCGGACCTATCTGGATGAGGGCATAAACACAGGACTCGGGACAGATGTGGCCGCAGGGAGCGGACTGTCTGTATGGAAAGCAATGACGATGGCGATTCAGTGCTCCAAGCTCAGATGGCGCTATGTGGATGACAGTCTTGCGCCGCTTGGCGTAGCGGAGGCCTTTTATATGGCGACCAAGGGAGGCGGAGCCTTTTTCGGAAAAGTCGGAAGCTTTGAACCGGGCTATGAATTTGATGCGGTAGTTTTTGACGATGCAGCTCTTAAGCATCCACAGCCGTTGACGGTGCTGGAACGAGTGGAGCGGTTGATCTATCTCGCCGGGGAAGAGCATATGATAGCAAAATACATTGCAGGTAAAAAAGTGAGGTAAAACTGTGAATATAAGAAGAGCAACGCCGGCGGATATGCCCGGCATCAACAAACTGCTTCATCAGGTTCTCATGGTGCATCATAACGGGCGCCCGGATCTGTTTAAAGCAAATGTAAAAAAATACACGGATGAGGAACTGCAAAAGATTATAGCAGACGATAAAACGCCGATTTTTGTTGCAGTGGGGGAAAACGCTCCGACGGGAGAGGTTCTCGGCTACGCTTTTTGCATTTTCCAGCAGCATATAGGCAACAACATTCTGACGGATGTCAAGACGCTGTATATCGATGATCTCTGCGTTGATGAGGAAAAACGTGGCCTACATATCGGAACGAGCCTGTATGACTATGTCCTTGGCTTTGCAAGGGAACAGGGATGCTATAATGTGACACTCAATGTCTGGTCCTGCAATGAAAGTGCTATGCGCTTTTATGAAAAATGCGGACTTGTCCCGCAGAAGATCGGAATGGAAAAAATTTTATAAAATAGTGCCAATCAGACAAGATAAATCTAGCCAAGAGCCCTATTTTTTGGTATAGTATTAGAAAAGGTTTGATGTGGTAAAGAGGGATGAAAGGTTGTCTTTGGGGAGATGACCGGAAGGATTATAGTAAAGGTATTTTTTAAAATGGATGGTAAGTTTTTTCTAAACAACATTCCTGAGGAGCAGATGATTACGATTGTCTGCAAAATTCCCAAGCAGGAAAATGAGATCGAGTTTAAGGCGACTGTGCTCAAGGTGACACCGCAGTATCTGATACTGGACGTACCGCGAGTGGATGACAAACGTCTTTCGTTCAAAGGCGTTGCGACTTCGATTCTTGCAGAGTTTGACGGCGGCGTGTACGAGTTTGCGCCATGCCAAATTGTATTTTATAAAGAAAATTATGTTGCACAGTGTAACAAAGAAGGGCGCAAAATCAACCGCCGCAAGAATTTCCGAGTCGGTATCAGTATTTTGGGAAGCATGATCCGGGGCGGTGACAGCCCAGTTAATGTCTATGTGCGAGATGTCAGTGCCAGCGGTTTTTCCATTACGACCGAGCGGAATCTGAATCTCGGGGAAGAGATTACTGTCAAATATTCTGACATGGGCATGAAACTTTCTCTGACCGGTAAGATTGTCCGTATGGTTACCGAGGAAGAAGGGAAAAACATATACGGATGCCAGCTGGATAAAGAAAGTCCGGCCATTGCACAGTATGTACAGCAGAAGCAGCGTGATATTTTAAGAAAGAGAAACAGATAAGATAATTAAAAAAAATTAAAATTGACTATTTACGAATTGGTATTTACCCTTTATAATATAGCAAGTGATTAAATCAAGTAGCGGAGGAAAAGGATGAAAGCACAGGGTACGACACAGCCAAATCACCTGATTTTGAAAGCCGTGGATTCGTATTCCCTTTTTTCGGATATTCTTCCCGTTTGATACAAATAATTGTTTATTAGAAAAGTCAGTTACTTTCAGTACTGACTTTTTTCATGGAATGGCACAATGGAAGCCATAAAAAGGAGATAAGAAGGAGAGGCAAAGATGAGTAAGAGAGAAGATATCAAAAAAGTATTAATCATCGGTTCCGGACCGATTATTATCGGACAGGCGTGTGAGTGTGACTATTCCGGAACGCAGGCGTGTAAAGCGTTAAAACAGCTTGGATATGAAATCGTTCTGGTAAACTCCAATCCGGCGACGATTATGACAGACCCGGACACTGCAGATGTGACTTACATTGAACCGTTAAATGTAAAGAGACTGGAGCAGATTATCGCAAAAGAACGTCCGGATGCAATCTTGCCGAACCTTGGAGGACAGTCCGGTTTGAACCTTTGCTCTGAGCTTGCAAAGGAAGGCGTTCTTGATAAATATGATGTAAAAGTCATCGGTGTACAGGTAGATGCCATTGAGCGCGGCGAGGACCGTATTGAATTCAAAAAGACAATGGACAGACTTGGTATTGAGATGGCGAGAAGTGAGGTTGCCTATACGGTAGACGAGGCACTTGCGATTGCGGACAAGTTAGGCTACCCGGTTGTTCTTCGTCCGGCTTATACGATGGGCGGCGAAGGCGGCGGTCTCGTATACAATGTAGAAGAGTTAAAGACAGTTTGCGCACGTGGTCTTCAGGCCAGCCTTGTGGGACAGGTTCTTGTAGAAGAATCTATTCTTGGATGGGAAGAGCTTGAGGTTGAGGTTGTGCGCGACTCCAAGGGTCAGATGATTACTGTATGCTTCATCGAAAACATTGATCCGCTCGGCGTACACACAGGAGACTCTTTCTGTTCCGCTCCGATGCTCACAATTTCCAAAGAATGCCAGGAAAGATTAAAAGAACAGGCATTTAAAATTGTAGATGAAGTACAGGTAATCGGTGGTACAAACGTACAGTTTGCGCACGATCCGGTTTCCGATCGTATTATTGTAATTGAAATTAACCCGAGAACATCCCGTTCTTCCGCACTTGCATCCAAGGCGACAGGTTTCCCGATTGCGCTTGTTTCCGCAATGCTTGCATCAGGACTTACCCTTGACGAGATTCCTTGTGGTGTCAACGGAACCCTTGCAAACTATGAACCGAGCGGAGATTATATCGTTCTCAAATTTGCGAGATGGGCATTTGAAAAATTCAAAGATTCTCAGGACAAGCTTGGCACACAGATGCGTGCGGTAGGTGAAGTCATGAGTATCGGTAAGACATACAAAGAAGCATTCCAAAAAGCAATCCGAAGCCTTGAAATCGGACGTTACGGTCTTGGATTTGCAAAGGACTTCAATGAAAAGAGCAAAGAAGAGCTCCTTAAAATGCTTAATACAGCGACAAGCGAGCGTCAGTTTATCATGTACGAAGCACTTCGCAAGGGTGCTACCGTAGACGAGCTGTTCAACCTCACAAAGATTAAGAAATACTTTATTGAGCAGATGAAAGAGCTTGTGGAGGAAGAAGAGGCACTTCTTGCTACGAAGGGCAGTGTTCCGGAAAAAGAAGTGATGGAAAAAGCAAAGAAAGATGGTTTTGCAGACAGATATCTTTCCAAACTTCTTGAAGTATCTGAGGAAGAAATCCGCAAAGCAAGAATTTCATACGGTATCACAGAAAGCTGGGAGCCGGTGCGCGTAAGCGGAACAGAAGATAAAGCTTATTATTACTCAACCTACAATGCAGAAGACAAGACAACAGTGACAGACAAGCAGAAGATCATGATCTTAGGCGGCGGTCCGAACCGTATCGGTCAGGGTATCGAATTCGACTACTGCTGTGTACATGCGGCGTTTGCATTGAAAGAACTCGGCTTTGAGACGATCATCGTAAACTGTAATCCGGAGACGGTTTCTACAGACTACGATACTTCCGATAAGCTGTATTTCGAGCCGTTGACATTAGAAGATGTTCTCAGCATTTATGAGAAAGAAAAACCGGTCGGCGTGATTGCACAGTTCGGTGGACAGACACCGCTGAACCTTGCAGCAGACCTTAAGAAAAATGGCGTAAACATCTTAGGTACATCCCCTGAGATTATCGATATGGCAGAGGACAGAGACCTGTTCCGCGGTATGATGGAAAAACTTGAAATTCCGATGCCGGAAGCAGGTATGGCTGTCGATGTGGAAGAAGCACTGGAGATCGCAGAAAAGATCGGTTATCCGGTTATGGTTCGTCCTTCCTACGTTCTCGGCGGACGCGGAATGGAAGTAGTCAATGAGCCGGAAGCACTCAAGAAATACATGGCAGCAGCAGTTGGCGTGACACCGGACAGACCGATTCTGATCGACCGTTTCCTGCGTCACGCAACAGAATGTGAAGCGGATGCGATCGCAGACGGAAAGACAGCATTTGTTCCGGCGGTTATGGAACATATCGAGCTTGCGGGCGTTCATTCCGGAGACTCAGCTTGTATCCTGCCATCTAAGAATATCCCGGCAGAGACAGTGGAGACGATCAAAGAGTATACAAGAAAGATTGCGGAAGAAATGGGTGTCTGCGGTCTTATGAATATGCAGTACGCCATCGAAGACGGAAAGGTGTATGTGCTTGAGGCAAACCCTCGTGCATCCAGAACTGTTCCGCTTGTATCCAAAGTATGTAATGTCAAGATGGTAAAACTTGCCACAGAGATTATGACAAGAGAATTGACGGGAAAAACATCACCGATCGAGGGCATGAAGGAAGTAAAACCGGCCTACTACGGTGTAAAAGAAGCCGTATTCCCGTTCAATATGTTCCAGGAGGTTGACCCGGTTCTCGGACCTGAGATGCGTTCGACAGGAGAAGTTTTAGGACTTTCCAAGAGTGTCGGAGAAGCATTCTACAAAGCACAGGAAGCAACACAGACTCAGCTTCCGACCAAGGGAACCGTACTCATCAGTGTAAACCGCAAGGATAAGCCTGAGGTGGTTGAGGTTGCCAAGAAATTTGTGGAGTGCGGATTTGATATTATGGCGACCGGATCGACACACGACCTTTTAGTTGCAAACGGTATCAACTCAACACGTGTCAATAAAATGTATGAGGGAAGACCGCACATCGGTGACGAGGTGATGAACGGAAACATCCAGCTCATTGTCAATACACCGAAAGCAACGGAAGAGTCAAAGAATGATGACAGCTACATCCGTAAGACAGCCGTAAAGGCGAAAGTACCTTACTTCACGACGATGGCAGCAGCTAAGGCAACAGCAGAAGGTATTTACACGATCCTTAAAGAGGGCGACAGCGATGTAATGTCCCTGCAGGAAATCCATGCAGCTATCAAATAGTTTTTGGAATAGCATAATGTATATTGGAAAATCGCGGCCGATTTCGGTCGCGATTTTTTTGTGTATGTCGATGGACACGGATATCGGTTGCAATTAGCTATAGTGTCCCCGCTCTTGGAACTGAAGATATCTCCCCATGGCGAGCAATTTTTTCAATATAGGAGATGGAATTTAAAAATTAAAAATTTTTATCTCCCCATAAGACTGGTTACAGCATGTATAGGGAGATAAAAGACTGAAATTCGGTTCACATAACAAAAAACAAGAATAAATATTCTCCCCCATAAAGTGATATATAAGTTGCGTGGGGAGAACATCTCCATAAGGTCGTGAAAATTCAACAGCAGACAAGAGCTTCAGTTATATGATATACTTACATATGACAAACAAAACCGGAGGGAACCCGAAATGTCGTGGGAAAACGTAAAATCATATTTTGAACAGTACGGAATGGGAGACAAAGTCCGCATTCAGGATCATATTACAGATACGGTGGAGCATGCGGCACAGGAGATAGGCTGTGAGCCGGCGCGCATTGCAAAGACCATGTCTTTCCGTTTGAAGGACCATCCGATTGTCATTGTTATGGCAGGGGATGCGAGAGTGCATAACGCCAAGTATAAGGCAAAGTTTCATGAGAAAGCAGCCATGGTACGCGGTGATGAACTGGAGGAGCTAATCGGACATCCGCCGGGAGGTGTTTGCCCGTTTTGTGTAAAGGAAGATGTTGAGGTTTATCTGGATGTTTCCATGAAGCGCTTTACCGATTTGCATGCAGCGGCGGGAAGTCCGGAGGCGACGATCAATCTCACAATCGAAGAATTGGAAAAGTATTCCGGCATGAAGGAATGGGTTGATGTGTGCAAGGACTGGCAGGAAAAGGAGTGATTATTATGATGGACCCAATCATTATAGGACAGGCGGACGGTCCTACTTCCGTATTTTTGGCGGGAAAACTCGGCGGCGGATGGATTAATCTGTTCGGCTTGTGTATTGTGATTGCCATACTGATTCCGAATATAGTTTACGCCATTAAATTTAAGGGCGCAGAAAACAAATGTACCAATAAGGTGATGAATGTACTGGAGCAGATCGGAAGGTACGGCTGTATGCTTTTGCTTGTCTTGGATATCGGGCAGGACGGATTCGGATTTTCTTCTGTTGCGGCGTTTCTTGCTTACATATGTGGCAATGCAGTTCTTGTTTTGGCGTACTGGATTGTCTGGGTGCTTTATTTTGTGAAGCAGAGCAGATGGAAAAGTATGGCGCTTGCAATCATTCCGGCGGTGATTTTTTGGCTGAGCGGTATTACTTTGCAGTATATACTTTTAGTCATCGCAACGCTGATTTTTGCTGTGGGACACATTTACGTCACGTGGCAGAATGTGAAATAATGTGATATAATAAAATGTGACTGAGAAATGAAAGTTTGTGTGTAGAAAGGGGGATGTGTTATGGATCAAAATAACAAATGGGATGAATGGAATCTTTGGGACAGTGAGCGTCTTGTGCGGGTGACGGAAGATTTACAGGATGTGTTGCAATTGCTTGTTTCCAATATGAAAACAGGTGTCGGTCTGTTTGAAGTAAAGGCGGATGAAATCAAGGTACTCTACCTGAATCAGGCATTTTATGAGCGGCTGGGAATGTCGAAAACCAATTATCCGGACATTCCGGATTCCATTCAAAAATGTGTAAAAGCCGGAAAAGTGCTGGAGCAGACCATACAGATAGAGAGACGCGACCACGTGAAGAGTTGGTTTGCCGTTAAGCTTGCACCGATTGCAAATACGGATGCGGGTACAAAGCATGTCCTTCTGATTATGCGTGATGTGACGGATAAAATGGAAAATGAGCAGAAGATGAAAGAGCTTGAGCGGATGAACGATGAGCTCATGATAAGGGATGCCCGTTACCATGTATTGGCGGAGACCGTACAGGGTATTTTGTTTGAATATTTCCCGGCGCGCGACAGTATGTTATTTTCCTACAATCTTCCGCACAATAAAAAGACAAAGGAACTGACAGGATACAGTTCTTATGTGCGGAAAAATCCTATTGTTCACACGGATCATCTTCAGGCATTTACCAATGCTTTGCAAAATGCGGTAAAACAAGAAACATCAGGTGAACTGGAATATCTGACTGCGATTTCCGGAGGTGGTTACCGTTGGCACCGTGCTTATTATAAGAGTGTAGTCGGAGCGGACGGCAAAGTGGCCAGCGTCATGGGACGAATCGAAGATATCCATGCAGAAGTGCTGGAGAGAGAAAAGATGAGTTATCAGGCACAGGTTGACGGTTTGACCGGTCTGTACCGCAAGGAGATTGTATTTGAGAAAATGACAGAGTTTGTAAAACAGGCTCCGGATGCAGAATTCTATTTCTGCATGATTGATCTGGATGATTTCAAATCCATCAATGATAAATACGGACATCAATACGGTGACAGTGTTTTGAAGGAAGCAGCGGAGACGATTCTTGATATTATGGAGGAAGATTCCATTGTCGGACGTTTCGGCGGAGATGAATTTATTGCGCTGACCAAAAACATCGGTAAAGCGGAAGTGATGCGCAAAGCAGGCGATATTATTGAAAAAGTACCTTGCAGCGTCGGAATCGTTCCGTGGAAAAAGGGAATGGATATTACAGTTATTTTTGACTGGGCCGACGACAATATGTACGAGGCAAAGAGAAACGGTAAAGGATTAATCTGCTTTAATGAGATAGCACCGAGAGAAAAAGAAAAGGATTCCTGCAACTGATGACAGAAGAACTGATTGCCTATTATAATAAATTTAACGAAGACAAAAGATTGCTGTCCAGACACGGACAGGTGGAGTATGTGACTTCCATGCGCTACATACACAAATATCTGGAAGGGCGCAGCAATCCGAAAATTCTGGATGTAGGTGCAGGGACCGGGAGATACAGTGTGGCGCTGGCTGAGGAGGGCTATGATGTCACGGCGGTTGAACTGGTGAAAAGCAATCTCGGAGTTTTGAAAAAGAAGGGAAGCAGCGTGAAAGCCTACCAGGGAAATGCCATGAAGCTTTCCAGATTTGCCGATGACAGCTTTGACCTAACGCTTGTGTTCGGGCCGATGTACCATCTCCATGCATTTGAAGATAAGTGCAAGGCACTGTCCGAGGCAAAGCGTGTGACGAAACCGGGCGGCGTAATTCTTGTAGCATATTGTATGAATGATTACAGCGTGCTGACCTATGCGTTCCGCGAGGGACATATTTTGGAAAGTGTGGAAAAGCAGCTGTTAACGGAAGATTTTCATTGCAAGCCGGAGGCAAATCCGCTGTACAGTTTTGTCCGGACGGAAGATATTGATCGGATCAACGAGGCGGTGCAGCTTTCACGGATTCAGATTATTGCAGCCGACGGACCGGCGGACCATATGCGTCCGGTGATCAATGCCATGAGTGAGGAAGAGTTTGCGTGGTTCATCAAATATCATCTTGCAACCTGCGAACGACAGGATCTGATCGGAGCGAGTTCGCACACGGTGGATATTTTGTCGGTATCATAAAAACAAAAGCAGTTCCGCTTGCGGGGACTGCTTTTTTGGGAGTGGAATATGAAAATTATAGCGCGTATGCACACCGATTTTTCGGAAAAATTCGGAATCCCGAGGCAGAGCGGACTGGTTGAAAATCTGCGCGGACGGATTGTGTTTGAACCACAGTACCGGAGTGCGGATGCACTCAAGGGATTAGAAGAATATTCGCACCTGTGGGTAATCTGGCAGTTTTCAAAGGCGCAGAGAGAGGGATGGTCGGCGACCGTGCGTCCTCCGCGACTCGGCGGGAAAAAGAGAGTGGGCGTGTTTGCGAGCCGTTCTCCGTTCCGGCCGAACCCCATCGGACTTTCTTCGGTAAAAATAGACGGGATTGTCATGGATGAAAAGCTGGGCCCGGTCATCTGCGTATCGGGAATCGATATGCTTGACGGGACACCGATTTATGATATCAAACCATATTTGTCCTACTGTGATTCGCATCCGGAGGCAAAGGACGGGTTTGCACAGCAGGTCAAAGACAGACAGCTGAAGGTGCAGTGGGAAGCAAAAGTTCCGCAAGATGCGGATGGCGAAAAAACCGGGGAAGCATTTGCGGTGCACAAAGATACGATTATGAAGCTTTTGGCACAGGATCCGAGGACCGCATATCTGGACGATGAGGACCGGATATGGGGAATGACCTATGCGGGTTACAATATCAAATTTAAAGTAAAGGAAGACACAGTTTGCATAGTGGAGATCAAATGGGCGGACAAATAAATATGGTACTCGGGATTTTGGCCCACGTGGATGCGGGAAAGACTACCTTGTCAGAGCAGCTTCTCCTGGAGAGCGGCGGTATCCGGAAAGCGGGTCGTGTGGATCACGGGGATTCCTTCATGGATACCGACTCGCAGGAAAGGGAGCGCGGAATTACCATTTTTTCCAAGCAGGCACAGCTGCATTTCGGGGACACCTGTTTCACGCTGGTGGATACGCCGGGACATGTGGACTTTTCGGCGGAGATGGAGCGGAGTCTTCAGATTCTTGACTACGCGATTCTGGTGGTCAGTGCGGCGGACGGTGTGCAGGGACATACGGAAACTCTGTGGCGGCTGTTGGAAGAGTATCAGATTCCGACCTTTATTTTTGTAAATAAAATGGATCAGGAAACCGCCGTAAAGGAAGAAATTTATGAGCGGATCCGCACGGAACTATCCGGCGACTGCATTGATTTTTCCGATATGGGGAACTGGGATGATCTGTTTTATGAACAGGTGGCGATGACGGATGAGATGCTGCTGGAACGGTTCCTTTCCGGAGAAGCCATTGGGGAGGAAGACCTTGCCTGGGCAATCGGTGAGCGCAAGCTCTTTCCGTGCTTTTTCGGTTCTGCATTAAAACATGAGGGAATCGATAAGTTAATCGCAGGTCTTGTGGGTTATGCCAGGGAACCGATGCGCAGGTCTGAATTTGGCGCAAGAATATTTAAGGTGACCAGAGATGGTCAGGGCAATCGTCTGGTGCATATGAAAATTACCGGCGGCAAACTTAAAGTAAAAGAAATGTTAGCCGGTGCTGATTGGGAAAAGGAAGAAAAGGTAAATCAGATTCGGATTTACCATGGAGATAAGTATGAAGTAACAGACGAAGTCCGGGCCGGTTGTGTCTGCGCCGTGACAGGACTTACCTACGCCCTTGCGGGAGAGGGAATCGGATGCGAGCAGCAGAAGAGTGCGACCTATCTGGAACCGGTGTTGTCCTATAAGGTACACGGACCGGAAACGATGGATGCACACACGGTTTTGGCAAAACTCCGCATTTTGGAGGAGGAACATCCGGAGCTACATGTCAACTGGGATGAGGAACTTTCCGAGATACGTGTACAACTCATGGGTGATGTACAAATTGAGGTGCTCAGACGCCTCATCGCAGAGCGATTTGATTTTGAAGCATCTTTTGATGAAGGAGATGTGGTTTACAGAGAGACCATCCAAAATACGGTGGAAGGAGTCGGTCACTTTGAGCCGCTGCGTCATTATGCGGAGGTTCATCTGCTGTTGGAAGGGCTTCCGAGGGGAAGCGGTCTTGTGTTTGATACCGATTGCAGGGAGGACGATCTGGCACTTAACTGGCAGCGTCTGGTGCTGGTACATTTGCAGGAAAAACAGCACAGAGGAGTGCTTACAGGAGCTCCGATTACGGATATGAAAATCACGTTGGTGGCAGGAAAAGCCCATACGAAGCATACGGAGGGCGGTGATTTCAGACAGGCCACCTACCGCGCGGTGCGACAGGGATTGATGCAGGCGGAAAGTCTGTTGCTTGAGCCATATTATTCCTTCCGCATTACGATTCCGTCCGATATGATCGGGCGTGTTCTGGCGGATATAGAGCGGATGGGCGGAAGCTTCGGGCAACCCGATTTGCAGGGTGAGCAGGCGACTATCAGCGGAAGAGCACCTGTTTCCACCATGCGTAACTATGCACGGGAGATTGCAGCCTTTACCGCAGGAAGAGGAAAGCTTGTCATGACGCCGGACGGCTACGATGTATGTCACAATGGGGAGGAAGTACAGGAGAAGAAAGGGTATGATCCTTCCTTTGACAGACGTAACCCGGCAGATTCCGTATTTTGTCAGCATGGGTCCGGTCAAATCATTCCATGGAATGAAGTGGAAGAGCATATGCATGTGGAGAGTGTACTGCGAGCTCGCCGAAAAAATGAGTTCGGTGAGGAGACAATCCTTCGGCTGGAGCGACAAGCGCAGGCGCGCAAGAAAGAGACAGATCGCAAATACGGTGCACAGGAAGAAGAACTCAAAGCGATTTTTGAAAGGACGTACGGAACACCGAAGCCGAGAGTGGTTCCCTCAGCCCGCGTTGTGAAAGCGTCACCGGAAGCGAATCAGGATCAGGGACGCAGGAAACCGGCAAAGCCCAACAAGGTTTTGGAAGAATATCTTCTGGTCGATGGCTACAATATCATTTTTGCGTGGGATGAGCTGAAAGAGTTAGCAGAGGCTAACATTGATGCGGCAAGAGGAAAGCTGATGGATATTCTCTGTGATTATCAGGGATTTAAAAAATGTCGTCTGATTGTGGTGTTTGATGCATATAAAGTAAAAGGGAACATCGGACAGGTACAGAAGTATCACAACATTGAAGTGGTCTATACCAAGGAGGCGGAGACTGCGGATATGTATATTGAGAAGGCGGCTCACAATATAGCAAAAGGGGATTACCGCGTTACGGTGGCTACTTCCGACGGCCTTGTGCAGCTTATTGTCTGGGGACAGGGATGTCTTCTTCTTTCGGCGAGGGAGCTGAAGGAAGAGATCGAAAATACCAAAAAGCGCATCCGGGAAGAGTACACGGAGCAAAAATCGGAGGCGACCAACCGCATGGAGGCGGCTTTCGCACAGATGGAGGAGACGAATGATTCAGGACATCAGCCCATTTAAATATCATGTAGGATATGAAAACAGAAAACCGGAAAAAAAGGATTTTGTCCTTCCTTTCAGCCGGGAGGGATTGGCGCTTCGGGATACGGAAGAAATTGATTTTTTTTCCTGCGGAGAGTTTGAAGAGAAAACAGAAGAGATGGTGTATTTGTTTTCCGTCGATGCGATGCGATTTTTCTATCTGCCTGTTTCGAATGAGACAGAGGTGGAAGCAGGTATCGGGAACGATTACCGGATCATAAAGAGGCAGGAGCTTCGCAGACTTGCCCCAAAACATTTTGCCTTTGCCGCTGTGACAGCGTTTCAGCTGGACGGTTGGTATCAGACGAACAAATTTTGCGGGCGGTGCGGGAATACACTTTCCCATGACACAAAGGAGCGTATGCTTTTTTGTCCGGCCTGTGATCACCGGGTGTATCCGCGGATCAATCCGGCTGTGATTGTCGCCGTGACAAACGGCAGCAGGCTTTTGCTGACCAAATACCGGGGAAGAGCGTATACCAATTATGCCCTGGTGGCCGGTTTTTCCGAAATCGGAGAATCCTTTGAGGATACCGTGCGCAGGGAAGTGATGGAGGAAGCGGGACTTTCGGTCAAAAATATCCGCTATTACGGCTCTCAGCCGTGGGCCTTTGCCGACAATCTGCTGGCAGGCTATTTTTGCGAGGTGGACGGAAGCGACGAGATCCGTATGGACGAGGAGGAATTGTCCGAAGCCTGCTGGCTGGAGCGGGAGGATATTCCGGTACAATATACGGACAGCAGCTTGACAAATGAAATGATCTGCGCATTTAAAAATCGTCAAAATGAACAATCCTAAATGCTTTTTTTCTACTTGTCTTTTAAGGGTGAAATGTTAAAATATAAGTAGTATTGAAGTGTTTTGTTTTAGAAAGGATTACTAGTTATGTTCGACTTTAAATTTGATTGGTCTAAGAGTATGGAAACCGGGATTTCGGACATTGATACACAGCACAAACAGCTGTTTAAAATCGGCCGTGATTTGGAGCAGCTGATCCGCATTCACTGCATTGGCATTACGGATAAACAGATTTTAGATGTCGTATGTGAGCTCAGGGATTATACGGGATATCACTTTTATGATGAGGAACGCATGATGCAGGAAATGTGTTATGCCCGCATTTCCGCCCACAAAAAATACCACAAAAGATGTTCTGATTTCATCATGAAGCTGGATTTGCCGAAGATAAAGGAAGAGCCGCTTGAGCAGATGAAGATGATCAAAGAAGAAGTGCAGAGCTGGATTATGGATCATGTGCTCAGCGAAGACCGGGATATGACCATTGCATATCAGAAGTATTTAAAAGAGGAAGAAGAGAGAGCTTCCAGACAAGAGATTCCGGCGGAGGAGCGCTATGGTCGGTTCCTGAAAGAATATGATGTGGTTAAGGTTTATCTTTACAAAAATCAGAACTGCAAAGGACATCTGGTTGCGGTATTCAAGGAGTCCGGCAAGGAGATGTGCAGATTATCTGCGCTGGAGCGCAATCTGTTTTTTGCCGACATTGCAAAGGCGGCGAATGCCCTTAAGAAATGCTACGAACCGGATGCAATCTGCTACATGGATTTGGAGGATATGAACGAAGAACTCGTATATCATATCATTCCGAAGTACAAAGAAGACGGCAATTACGGCGTGCAGCAGAAGATTGACTACGAGGATGCTTACAGCGAGGAAATGCGCTATGATGCCATTTATGAGAAGTTAAAGAAAGCGTTTTAAAATATGAGTTGTGCGGTGTTTTGGGCCGCACAACTTTTTTTTGGCGTTTGAATGTGTTATACTGGATAAGCAGGTTATTTACAAACAGAAAGAAGGAAGAATCATGTACAATCCGAGTTCGCGAAAAGCAGAAGAATTTATTGACCATGAAGAAATCGTGGAGACGCTGGCTTATGCGCAGCAAAATAAGAGTAATTTAGAATTGATTGATCGGATTTTGGCCAAGGCAAGGGAGAGAAAGGGATTATCCCACCGGGAGGCCGCGGTACTTCTTGATTGCGATATTCCGGAAAAAAATGAAGAAATATACGAGTTGGCAAGACGGATCAAACAGGATTTTTACGGTAACCGTATCGTAATGTTTGCGCCGCTGTATTTGTCAAACTACTGTGTCAACGGATGTCTCTATTGCCCATACCATTTAAAAAATAAGAACATTGCGCGCAAGAAACTGACCCAGGAAGAAATCGCAGCGGAAGTGATTGCGCTGCAGGACATGGGACACAAACGTTTGGCTATCGAAGCCGGCGAGGATCCGGTGAACAATCCGATTGAATATATATTGGAAAGTATAAAAACCATTTACAGTATTCATCATAAGAACGGTGATATCCGCCGTGTCAATGTCAATATCGCAGCCACAACGGTAGAAAATTATCGGAAGCTCAAGGAGGCAGGAATCGGAACCTATATTTTGTTCCAGGAAACCTATCACAAAGAGAGCTATGAAAAACTGCATCCGACCGGACCGAAGCATGACTATGCTTATCACACGGAAGCTATGGACCGTGCGATGGAAGGCGGTATCGACGATGTGGGACTCGGCGTATTGTTTGGGCTGGAGCTCTACCGCTATGAATTTTCGGGACTTCTCATGCATGCGGAGCATCTGGAGGCAGTACACGGTGTCGGTCCGCATACCATCAGCGTTCCGAGACTGCGCCGGGCAGATGACATTGATCCGGATGATTTTGATAACGGAATCGACGACGAAATTTTTGCAAAGATTGTTGCCTGTATCCGCATCAGTGTTCCGTATACAGGAATGATTATTTCCACCAGAGAGAGTAAACAGTGCAGGGAAAAAGTACTGAGCCTCGGCGTGTCACAGATCAGCGGAGGTTCCAGAACAAGTGTTGGCGGCTATGCAGAGCCGGAACCGGAGGAAGAAAACAGCGAGCAGTTTGACGTCAGCGACAAACGTACGCTGGACGAGATTGTGCACTGGCTCATGGAGATGGATTATATTCCGAGCTTCTGTACCGCATGCTATCGCGAAGGAAGAACGGGAGACCGGTTTATGGAACTTTGTAAAAGCAGACAAATCCAGAACTGCTGCCATCCGAATGCACTCATGACATTGCAGGAATATTTGTCAGACTATGCGGCGCCGCAGACACGCGAGCTGGGCGAAAAGATGATTCGCAAAGAATTGGAAAGTATTCCGAAAGAACAGGTCAGAAATATCGTCATCGATAAATTGGAAAAGATAAAAATGGGAGAGAGAGACTTCCGGTTTTAATATAGGAGAAAACGATGAGCTTAAACGAAACGCCTTCCGCAAACCGAATTCATATTGGGTTTTTCGGAAAAATAAATAGCGGAAAATCCAGTTTGATCAATGCAGTTTGCGGTCAGCAGCTGGCGGTGGTTTCCGACGTTCCGGGAACGACGACGGATCCGGTGACCAAGGCGATGGAGCTTTTGCCGGTGGGGCCGGTAGTGCTGATTGACACGGCCGGAATTGACGACACAAGCGAGCTGGGAAAGCTCCGGGTGGAAAAGACCGGACGCATGCTGGATCGGACGGACATGGCGGTTCTCGTTGTGGACGGAAGCCGGGAGGTGACGGAGGAAGAAAAAGAATTCATCCGCAAATTTAAGCAAAGAAAAATACCTTTCCTTGTGGCGGTCAATAAAGAAGATTTGATTTCGCCGCAAAAAAAGAAACAGTGGCAGGATTGCTTTGGAGCAGATGTCTGCATTTTTGTCAGCGCAAAAGAAAATATGCACATTGAAGAGTTAAAAGTTAGCATAGGGCAACTTTGCGACACAAATGTGCAGGAGAAGCCGCTTGTTTCGGATCTTGTAAAAAAAGGAGATATGGTACTGCTTGTCATGCCGATTGATGCATCGGCGCCGAAAGGGCGACTGATCTTGCCGCAGCAACAGGTGATTCGGGAACTGTTGGAAGTCGGTGTCCTGATTATGTCGGTGCAGCCGGAGCAGTTGTCGCAGGCGCTTGCCACATGTACCCCGGCGCTTGTCATCACGGACAGTCAGGTGTTTGGCCGGGTGAGTGCGCAGATACCTGAGGATATTCCGCTGACCTCTTTTTCCATTTTGTTTGCCAGATACAAAGGGACATTGTGGGATGCGGTTGCAGGAGCAAGGGTGCTGGACTGCATTGCAGACGGCGATGCCATTCTGATAGCGGAGGGCTGTACCCATCACAGACAGTGCGGAGATATCGGAAGAGATAAGCTTCCGGCCTGGATTCGGAAACATACGGGAAAAGAACCGGTGTTTCATTTCGGAAGCGGAGCGGAGTTTCAGGAAGATTTAACGAGGTACCGGCTTGTTGTTCATTGCGGCGGTTGCGTGCTCAATGAAAAAGAGATGCAGCATCGTCTCGCGCTGGCAAAGGAGCAGGGCGTACCTATGACCAATTACGGAATTGCCATTGCGCACATGAACGGAATTTTGGAACGGAGTATTGACATATATGAGTCCTAAAACCAGAGATATGAAATGGGATAAACTGGATAATACGGCATTGCTTTTTCCTGTCATTGCCAATGAGAGCATGAGCAGTGTCTACCGTATATCGGTGACGCTGAAGGAGGAAGTGCAGGAAGAGTTGCTTCAAAAAGCATTGGATAAAGTGTTGCCGCTCTTTGACGTGTTTCATGCGAGACTCAGACGGGGATTGTTTTGGTATTATTTTGAGACGAACACCCGTCCTGCGCCGAAGGTAAAGGAGGAGACATCTTATCCGTGTCTCTATATTCCGATTTATCAAAATAATAATTATCTGTTTCGTGTGACTTATTACAAAAAAAGAATTAATTTGGAAGTGTTCCATGTTCTGACCGACGGAATGGGAGCGATTACGTTTTTGCGTGAACTGGTATACCAGTATTTGAGATATGCGCATCCGGCGCTGATGGATGAACTGGGCGACGGGCTGTGCAGTGATACGACGCTGAACAAAGAGGACAGCTATATCAAAAATTATTCGGGTAAAAAATTAAAGAAAAAATATAAGACGGAACGGGCGCTTGAGTTAAAGGGAGAATTTCTTCCTCCGAATGCCCTCTCGGTGATGCACGGATATATGGATGTGCAGCAGGTAAAGGCTGCGGCCAAGCGGAGAGGGGTCAGCATCAATACGTACCTGGTCGGAATATATACCTACAGTATTTATAAAGAGATGCTGTGGGGAGAGGTATGGGATAAGCCGATCAGCATATGTGTTCCTGTCAATCTCCGACCGTATTACGATTCCATTACCATTAAAAATTTCTTTGCCATGGTGGAAGCGGTGTTTCGGGCAGAAAAGGAAGATTATACGTTGGAGGAAATTCTGACGATTGTGGATGAGAGTCTGAAAAAACAGCTGACGAAGGAAAATATGGACAGTCTTATTGCATACAATGTGGGGAATGAAATGAATCGTATACATCGCATCATTCCGCTGTTTTTGAAAAACCTTGCCATGAAATGGGTGTATCGCTCTACGGCGCTTTCCAACACATCGACGGTCACCAATCTGGGAGAGATAAAGATTCGAGACGTATACAGACCTTATATTGAACGTTTTCATATTATTCTTTCCATGACAAAGGGACAGAATATGAAATGCAATGTGTGCACATACGGAGGCGAGCTGGTATATACTTTTAGCACCAAGCTGGCAGATACCTCTGTGCAGAAGCGTTTTTTCAGGACGCTGACAGAGGACGGTGTCGCTGTGACCGTAGAAACCAACGGGGAGGGATACGATATATGAGATATTGCAGACAATGTAAAATAAACGTCGCAGATCCGACAAATCTCTGTCCCCTCTGCCAGAGTGTATTGGAAAAACCGGATGGATTACAGGAGACGGCGGAGGCTATGTATCCGGTGGTCGGTGTTCACAGGAAAGGATATAAGCTGATTCTTCAGATTTGTGCATTCATATGCTTTGTTGCCATTATCGTGCTTGCTTTGGTCAATTACCTGACGTACAACGGAGTTGCATGGTCGCTCATATGTGACGCCGGAATTTTGTACTTGCTGGTGACACTGCGGTTCACGCTGTTTAATGCCCATGAAGGACATACGATGAAAATACTCATGCAGGTGATTGCAGTTATGCTTTTGACCTTTCTTATCGATTATATTATCGGCTATCAGGGATGGTCTGTGGCATATGCCTTTCCGGTGATTATTCTCGTTGCGGATGTGCTTGTTCTCATTTTGATGCTTGTAAATTTCAGAACATGGCACAGCTATATTTTGCTGCAGATGGCAATGCTGATTTTGTCGGGAATTGTCGGCGCCTATATTTTGATACATCACATGGGAAACACGCTGTTGGCGGGATGTGCCATCGGGGTTTCGGCCCTTCTGTTTCTTGGAACCGTATGTCTCGGTGATGCCAGAGCGCACAATGAGATAAAGAGAAGATTTCATGTATAAGAATTAAAAGGAGGATGGCTATTGCCATCCTCCGTCTATTGCAATGATCTGGCCGGTCAGGTAAGCCGGCGATTGGATGAGCTGCGTCACCAGACGAGCCACCTCCATTGTCGTGCCGATGCGATCGGCAGGGATTTCCCCCTTCAAAATCTCCATATCTTCCACAGAAAAACATTTATTCATATCCGTGTCGATGACACCGCATGCGATGGCGTTGACCTGAATATTGCTCGGGGCAAGCTCTTTTGCGAGGGCTTTGGTAAAACTGTTCAGCCCGCCCTTGGATGCGGAATATGCCACTTCCATGGATGCACCGACATTTCCCCACACAGAAGAAATATTCAAAATTTTTCCGTTTTTATGTTTGAGCATCAGCGGAATTGCCAGTTTGCTTGTGTAAAAGACAGAGGAAAGGTTGGTCGCAATGACGCTGTCCCAGTCTTTGACATCCATTTCCGAAAGCAGACCAACGTAGGAAATACCGGCGTTGTTGACGAGTACATCCAGCGATGAAATGGAAGAAAAGCACTCCGATACAAAATGATAGTCTCCGATATCGCCGACAAAGCACTCACAGGAAATCCCGTATTGTGCGGTCAGACGGTCAGCCAGTTGTTTTAAACGGTCGGAAGAATTCCGGCAAGTCAGATACAGGTTGTATCCGTTTCCTGCAAGTTCCTCTGCTATGGCGGCGCCGATTCCTCTGGATGCGCCGGTGATAAAAGCATATTTTGGCATATGATTCACCTCTTCGATATTATTGTTCTCATTTTACTACAACCGGAATCAATTTGGAATGTATATTTTTCCATTTGAAAGGAATACTTGTAGTACAAATAAATTTTAAGAGGTGAAGAGCATGAGCAATTTAAACGAAAAAGAAATGACAACGATCAAGGATCTGCAGACACAGGAAAAAAGCTGTGTGGAAAAGTATAAGAGATATGCGCAGCAGGCAAAAGATCCGGTGCTTAAGGATCTGTTTGAACAGCTTCACAGAAAAGAGCAGGAGCATTATGATACCCTTGGGAGAGTATTAAAAGGAGAGATTGTGCAGTGTGACTGCAACGATTCCGACGGAAAAAATTATCAGCCAAAGGCAACTTATACATCTATGAGTTCTCCGGAAGACAAAGAGAACGATTGCTTCCTGGCGACGGACTGCATCGGAACCGAAAAACTGGTTTCCAGTGAGTACAACACAAATGTGTTCAATTTTGCAGAGGCGTGGCTCCGCAAGCTCCTTGCTGACATCCAGATTGAGGAGCAGAACCATGCGGAGATGTTATATAAATATAAAACTGTGAACCAGATGGCGTAGGAAAGGTTATGTGTGTGATTCCGGGGAGGTAACAGAGGTTTGAACCCGGAAGCTTGCTAGCAGTATTTAGAATTACTCAGAGCCGGAAATCATGTGTTATCTTCCGAATCATCATTTGTTTGAGAAAGAAAAAAACGTAGCATTGTTATGAGCTTGCTCAATGAACAATGCGGAGTTTTTGGATTTCGAGTTTGATGATTTGGAAGATGTTCTTAATATGATTTCTGGCTCCTAGTAATTCTTATGCTGCGTAGGGAAGCGGTAGGGGCAAACCTTCTGTTACCTCCCGCGAATCTACAAACAAAACTTTTTCCGTATCTGCTGTCAAATGAAACACATGTATGCTATAATCAAAAAAAGAAAAAAGAAAGAGGTATTTCAGATGAATCTTATATATGACGTAGTGATTATCGGTTCCGGTCCGGCGGGAATGGCAGCAGGTATATATGCAAAGAGAGCAGGACTTGCGGTGGTTATTTTAGAAAAGACGGGAATCAGCGGAGGACAGGTCCTTTCTACATATGAAGTGGACAATTATCCGGGACTTCCGATGAGCAACGGTTTTGATTTGAGCGAAAAATTCCGCGAGCACGCAGAGCACTTGGGGGTGGTAATCGAAGCAGCAGCGGTGGAACGGATCGAAGATCGGGGAGAAACCAAGCTTCTTTATACAGAGGATGAGACATATGAGACACGCACGGTGATTCTTGCAACGGGAGCGGAGCATGCAAAGCTCGGTGTACCGGGAGAAGAGGAACTGACGGGAATGGGAGTTTCCTACTGCGCCACATGTGACGGAGCATTTTTCCGCGGGCGCACGGTGGCAGTCGTCGGCGGAGGCGATGTAGCGGTTGAGGATGCGATTTTTCTGGCAAGAGGATGCGAGAAGGTATATCTCATTCACCGCAGGGAGGAACTACGTGCAGCGAAATTATTACAGCATTCACTGATGAGACATCCGAACGTAGAAATATTATGGAATTGTGAGTTGAAAGAAATTCAGGGAGAGGATCAGGTAGAGAATCTTCTTATATATAATAATAAGACACAGCAGACGAATCCGCTTGCGGTATCCGGCGTTTTTATTGCGGTTGGTAACGTGCCGAACACGGAGCTGGTTAAAGGTTTGGTGGACATGGATGAAAAAGGTTACATCATTGCAGATGAGACCTGTGCAACCTCAGTGCCGGGCATTTTTGCAGCCGGAGATGTGCGTACCAAACAGCTCAGACAGATTATTACGGCAGCAGCTGACGGCGCAAATGCGGTTACTTCCGTGGAGCAATTTATGTTGAAATAAGTAAAAAGCCCGTTTTTTCCAGTATTTTCCTGGGAAAAAGGGCTTTTTTCTTCCGATATTATGTTGACAAACGAAATATATAGTGCTATATTTGTTAACAGATGTAACAAATTTGTAACAAATATTAAAAACTGGTCAACAATTATTGGAGGCAAAAATGCTGAAAAGAATGATGAAACTGGCAGCGTTCGGAATCGTAGCTGCTGTGATGATTTCAAATATTACATTACCTGTATCTGCAGGTAACTTAGCGGATGTACTGCCGAGTGCAGGCGCCGGATCCATGTTAAATAAAACAGTAACTGTTACGGAAGTTGCAACAGCGGATGTGGCAGCTCCGGCAACAGCCGAGACGACAGTGAAAGCGCCGGAAGTAAAAGAAGAGACAGCTCCGGCAGCAGCTCCGGAAGTGACAATGACAGCCGGTGTTACGGCAGCAGCTGCAGTTGCTCCGCAGGAGAATGCAGTGTTTGTTGCTGAGACAGAACTTGAAAAAGAAGAAAAAGAGTATGTAAATCTTGTAATCGCAAAATGTAACGATTACGTAAATGTAAGACAGGAGCCAAGCGAAGAAGCTGAAATCCTCGGAAAGCTGTATGACAAGTCCGTTGGTGAATTTGTTTCAGAAGCAGACGGCGGTTGGTACGAGATTACATCCGGATCAGTTACCGGATTTGTAAAAGCAGAGTATGTAGTGACAGGCGAAGAAGCAATCGAACTTGCAAAAGAAGTTCGTAAGAGAATTGCAACTGTTACAACTACTACACTTTTTGTAAGAGAAGAGCCTTCTACAGAAGCAAGAACCATCGGTATGGTACCGATTGAGGACGAGCTTACTGTTACGGAGGAAGAGGGACTTGACGGATGGGTGAAAGTATCTGTCGAAGAAGGTGAAGGATATGTTTCGGCAGAATTCGTAACATTATCCACAGAGTTTGTAAAAGCAGAGTCAAAAGCAGAAGAAGAAGCAAGACTTAAAAAAGAAGAAGAAGCAAGAAGAGCTGCAAATGCAGCAGCAGATAAGAAGAGCGGAAAATCATCTTCGTCTTCATCGGGAGCAGCAGTTTCCGGTGGCAGCGGAAGAGGTGCAGCAGTTGCAAGCTTTGCTCTTCAGTTTGTTGGAAACCCGTATGTATACGGTGGATCAAGCTTGACAAACGGTACAGATTGTTCCGGATTTGTAATGGCAGTTTATTCCAACTTCGGTGTCGGACTTCCGCATTCATCGGGTGCACAGAGAGGCTGCGGATATGATGTAGGCGGAATCGGAAACGCTCAGCCTGGTGATATCGTATGTTATTCCGGTCACGTAGGTATCTACATCGGAGGCGGTCAGATTGTACATGCTTCCACAGCTGCAACAGGTATTAAAGTATCTAATGCAAATTACAGAAATATCCTTTCTGTAAGAAGAATTTTCTAAAATGATTAAGAAATTAAATCCACGGCAAAGCGCCGTGGATTTTTTGTTGTTCGGCTTATGACTTTTGTTGACGATACTGTATATGCCTTGTTATACTTAAAGGAGTAGGTATAGTTTGTGTATCGCAGCTGTGTCTGCGAGGGAGGTTTACATGAAAACAAAACGGATTCAGTCGTTTTTATTCGCCATTATTTTTGTGTTTGAAAGCATCGTAGCCGGAATGATTCCGGTTGGTGCACAGGACGTTTCGGAAAATGCTGTTTCAGAAGCAGATACAGGAAGCGAAGTTGCTCTAAGTGAAACCGTCAGCGGAAATGACGGTGCCCTTTACTGGGAAATTGATACGGACGGTCGCCTGACGATCAGTGGTAACGGAGATTATGTGAAACGTAACTCTAGCTCAACAACCGGTTGGCTTTATCACGCGGAAGAAATCAAAACCGCAACGGTAAATGTTACCGGTATGAAAGATGCGAGTTATATGTTTTTGAACTGTGAAAACATGGAACGTGTGGATCTAAGCGGCTTTGACACAAGCAGCGTGACCAGTATGGAATATATGTTTGGTAACTGCTGTGCATTGACGGCGATATCGTTAAATGGCTGTAATACAAGCAGCGTAACCAATATGAGTTGTATGTTTTCCGGATGTTTCCGACTGGCCTCTGTAGAGATGAATGAAATCGACACAAGCAGTGTGGCGAATATGTCTATGATGTTTTTCGGCTGCCGTGATTTGACCGATTTGAATCTGAATAAACTTAACACACGTAATGTGACCAATATGATGGGGATGTTTTTTGGTTGCAGTGGCTTAACCTCATTGGATATTTCCGGTTTTGATTTGACGAATGTGTCTGATGGTGGTACGGAAACTATGTTTTACAGCTGTGATAATTTAGCAACCATCGAGGCGCCGGAAAAAGGACCTTCCGCAGATATAATTCTTCCTGTGCCATCCGAAGACTATGTTTGGAAGTATGAATCCGGCGAAACCGTAACAGCGATTACAAAAGCCGGAGCTTATATAAAAGAAATCAAATCGGAAGAGACACCGGAGGTGCCGGAAACACCGGACGAGAAAGAACCTGTAACAGATAATTTGGACACTTCCGTCAAGGAAGAACCGAAAGCAACGGTAGAAACCAAAACAGTAACCGGAACAGACGGTTCTGTTACCACGACAGTGAAAACGACGGAGCCGACCGGGGAAGTCATCTTGAACATTGCCAGCATTTCAAAAGACCGGAAAGTAGAGACTGTCGTAAATATGATAATCGATGCTTCCGGACAGCTTCAGGATGCATCCATTGAAGTCATTCACGTGGTGAAATCGACAAAGATGACGGTTAACCTGAATGAGCTGAAAGCTCTGGCAGATCAGATTACCCTCTGCAATACCGAGTGTGTATATCCGGTGGGAAGCAAGCCTTATGTTTCGGAGAAAATAGACAGCTTGGGCGATATGTATGAAAAAGTGCAGGAGACGGTCGGTGTAGCACAAAAGAAAGCCAATGTTTCTATTAAGGTTACGGCAAAAAGCCCTTCCGGTCAGAAGAAATACTCGGTTGCAATCAAGAAGACGGACCTTACAAAGAAAAAATTAGTCGTATATGCATCAGATAAAAAAGGCAATGCGGTTATGGTAAATAACAAAAAGAACAAGGCGACCGTCAATAAGAAGAATGACCTGACCCTTAAGATTACCAAAAAAGGTGATTATCAGGTGCAGAATACAAAAGATGCGAAAAAGACTGACAAGAAAATCATGAAAACGGTCAAACCGAAAAAATCAAATGTGACGGTGAAAAAAGGAAAAAGCTCATCGGTCAAACTGTCGTCCAAATGCAATAAGGCCAACATTTCCAAGATTACCTACGCCAGCAACAGTTCCAACGTTAAGGTGTCAAAGAAAGGAAAGATTACAGCCAAGGGCTCCGGCTCTGCCAAGATAACGGCGACCGTTACGATGAAAAACGGCAAAAAGAAAAAGATTAAAGTAAATGTGAAAGTTGCATAACAGTAATAAAAACGCTATTGATTAGAGATACTATGATATATTAACAAAAAGACTATACCCATTATACCCTTGACAGCAAGAATGCAACAAGGGTATAATGGGTATAATTATGAAGGGAGATGTTGCTCATGGGACAAGAAGTGTTGATGAATCAAATAGCGGAATTAGAACGAGAAATTGCAATTTTACCTGAAGGCAGCATTACAAAGAAGAAAATAAAGGATAAGGATTATTATTATCATAGAGTGAGTCACAACGGGAAGAGAAGAGAAAGCTATCTGAGTTTTGAAGAGGTTCCGGGGCTTCGCGTACAAATTGAAAAGAGAAAAAAACTTGAAATAGAATTAAAACGGTTAAAAGCGCAAGTAGTACAGAAAGAAGAAAAGGAAAAAACGGAGGAAGAGCTCCTTGAGTTCCGGACGACGGTGCGATATGGACACCGGCTCCGGGCGCAGATTGCATTGACTGAAAAATATAAAAAAAGAGAGTGTATTTGTGAACTTCGGGAGTATGTTTTCGGGGAACAACAGGATAAAGTGTTCATTATTTACGGACTCAGAAGAACCGGAAAAACGACGATGATTCGTCAAATCCTCACAGAATTGCCGGAAATTGAATTTAAAAAAGCTGCTTTTATCCAGGTGAGAACCAAGGATACATTGGCAGATGTGGATGCGGATATTAGATTATTGGAAGAAAAAGGATTCCGATATGTGTTTATTGACGAGGTGACACTATTGGAAGATTTTGTTGAGGGGGCGGCTATTTTTGCAGATATCTATGCAAGTAGTGGTATGAAGATTGTATTATCAGGAACGGATTCGTTAGGATTTGCATTTTCAAAAGAAGAACAGCTTTATGACAGATGTATTATGTTGCATACCACTTTTATTCCGTATCGGGAGTTTGAAGAAGTTTTGGGGATTAAAGGGATTGATGAATATATTCGTTATGGTGGAACAATGAGCCTCGGAGGTGTTAATTATAACACGGACACAGTGTTTTCCAGTTCAAAGAACGCCGAAGAATATATCGATACTGCAATTGCTAAAAATATCCAGCACTCGCTTAAAATGTATCAATACGGAGGTCATTTCCGCCAGCTGTTAGATTTGTATGAACAGGGGGAATTGACCAATGTTATAAATCGTGTGGTAGAGAATATAAATCACAGCTTTACGCGTAGTGTTGTAGAAAGAACCTTTAAGTCTCATGATATTTCTGTAACGGCAGCTAATATGCTTAGAGACATCGAAAATCCAATAAATGTGAAAGAACATCTCGATTTAGATACAGTGACTTTTGGGATAATGCAGATGCTTGATATTCTCAATAAAGAAAATCAGAGCATAGATATTGAGGAAAGTCACATGCTTCAAATCAAGGAGTATCTGTTGCTTTTGGATTTGATAATGGAAATTGATCTTGAATCATTGCCGGAAGTAAATCAAAAAAGAAAAGTGACAGTTATCACGCAGCCGGGAATGCGCTATGCACAGGCTACTGCTATAGTAGAAAATATGCTTCTTGATGCAAAATTTCAAGCACTTTCTGTGAAAGAAAGACAACGTATATTGGAAAGACTGCTAAACGAAATTTGCGGAAGAATGATGGAAGATATTATTCTGTTAGAAACAAAAGTGGCAAAACCGGAAAAGAGAGTATTCAAGCTACAGTTTGCGGTTGGGGAGTTTGATATGGTTGTTTTTGATCCTAAAACTCTTACTTGCCAAATATATGAGGTGAAGTACAGTAAAGAACAGGTGCCGGAGCAATATCGTCATATCAAGGACGAGGAAAAGTGTACTATGACCGGGCATAGATATGGTGATATTACAGGACGGTACGTGATTTACCGGGGAAACAGTACACAGGTAGAAGATGTTCATTACTTAAATGTTGAAGAGTACTTGAAATCATTGTAAGAAAAATCCACGGCGATTGGCCGTGGATTTCCGTCTTTTATTGACGCCGCTATACATAAATTGGTATAATTATACATTATTGTCACGATTACATACCGCAGTCAAAACTGCGTGGGAGGATTATATGAGAACAAAACGTATTAAATCATTTTTAATTGCAGCTATTTTTGCATTTGAAAGTATTGCAGCCGGAATTGTGCCGGTAGGAGCACAGGTGGTTTCGGAAAATACAATTTCGGAAAATACAGTTCCGGAAAGTGCCGATTCAAAAAATACAACACCGGAAACTGTCGTAGAACGGGAAACGGCATTGACGCAGGATATCACGGATACCGATGGTGAGCTTACGTGGACGCTTAGTAAGGACGGACATCTGACGATTACCGGGACAGGAGATTATGCGACACGCTCATCCTCGTCCACAACCGGATGGCTTGCATACAAAGATGAAATCAAAACTGCAACGGTAGAGGTTACGGAAATTGAGAATACTGCTTACATGTTTAATGGATGTAGTGAAATGATAAGCGTGGATCTGACCGGTCTTAAGACAGGTAAGGTGACAACCATGGAGCGTATGTTTTCCGGCTGTAGTAGCTTGACAAGTTTGGACCTAAGTAATTTTGAAACAGAGAATGTTAGTATTGTGTCGAGTATGTTTTCTGGCTGTAGCAATTTGGAATCTGTGAATTTAAGCGGTCTTAATTTAAGTGGTGTCACGAGCATGAGTGATATGTTTAGCGGACTTTCTAAATTGGCGAGCGTGGATATGAGCGACGTCAATGCAAGCGGTGTTAAGAATGCGTATTATATGTTTTGCGATTGCAAGAACTTGACAAGCGTGAATTTAAGCGGACTTGATATAAGCAGCGCGATGTATATATATGGCATGTTTCAGAACTGTGAAAAATTAGTTGATTTGAATTTGAGCGGAATAAACACAAGCAGTGCAATGGATATAAATTATATGTTTCAAGGATGCAGTAGCTTGAAGAGTCTGGATGTAAGTGATCTGGATACGGGCAATGTTACAGTGATGCATCATTTGTTTGCAAAGTGCAGAAGTTTGGAAAGTATAGATGTGAGCATGCTTGACACGAGTAAAGCTACCAATATCGGAGCTATGTTTTCCGAATGTGCAGGACTAAAATCGATAACGCTGGGCGGAGCCAATGCAAAATTCACTACAGCGAGTGCAAAGCATATGTATGGTGTGTTTGAATATTGTATGGGATTGACATCATTGGATTTAACCGGGTTTGATACAAGTAGTGCAACATCTATGGAAAGTATGTTTTGCGGTTGTGAAGGCTTAACCGCGTTGAATATCAGCGAATTTGAAACAGGTAATGTAACTTCTATGACGAACATGCTTTCCGGCTGTACCAATTTAACCAGCATCGAGGCACCGGAAAACAAGTCTTCTGTAGACATGAAGCTACCGGTCACAAACCATATTTGGATATATGAGCCAACCGGTATGGGTGTAACTAAGGTGACAGATGCCGGAACTTACACAAGGAAAGAAAATCTGGGCGAACCGGTAGAGCCGATAGAACCTGTAGTACCTACTCCGGAAACTCCGAAAGAAGAACCAAAAGCAACCGTGGAAACTACCGTAAAAACGGATACGGACGGATCTGTGACAAAGACAGTGAAAACGACCGAACCGAACGGAGAAATCACATTAAAAATCGTCAGTACGTCGAAGGATGAGAAAAAAGAGACCACCGTAGACATGACAATTGATGCGTCCGGACAGCTGAAGGATGCAGCGGTTGAAGTGGCCAACGTGACGAAAACCTCCAAGATGACCATCAACCTGAATGAGCTGAAAGCCCTGGTGGATCAGGTGACACTCTGTAATACAGAGTATGTCTATCCGGTGGGAAGCAAATCTTACGTTCCGCAGAAAGTGGACAGCTTGGGTGCGCTCTACAAAAAAGCACAGGAAACAATCGGCGTAGCCCAGAAGAGAGCCAATGTGGCGATTAAGGTTTCTGCCAAGAGCCCTTCCGGTCAGAAAAAATATACTGTTGCAATCAAGAAGACGGATTTGACAAAGAAAAAATTCGTGGTATATGCATCTGACAAAAAAGATAATCCGGTTATGGTAAATACCAAAAAGAATACAGCGAAAGTGAATAAGAAAAAAGACCTGACACTTAAGATTGCAAAAAGCGGTAATTACCAGTTGCAGAATACAACGGATGCGAAAAAGACCAACAAGAAGATTATGAAGACGGTCAAACCGAAGAAATCAAACGTTACCGTAAAAAAAGGTAAGAGTACGTCTTTTAACTTGTCGAAAAAATGCAACAAGGCGAATATTTCTAAGATTACCTACTCCAGCAACAACTCCAAGGTTAAGGTGACAAAGAAAGGAAAGATTCAGGCCAAGGGCTCCGGTTCTGCCAAAGTAACTGCAACGGTTACCATGAAAAATGGGCAAAAGAAGAAGATTAAGGTGAAGGTAAAAGTTTCGTAAAAGTTTAGGATTGGTGAAAAGATGAGTAAGAAAAAAAAGAAACTACTTTGGATACTCGGAGCAACATTTCTGCTCCTTGCAGGATTGTGTTTCCTGGCGCATAGGAATCTGGAAGATTATGGAATAGGAATGAACGGATTTTACGGCGTCAGCACAATCACGGCAGTAGATATCTCATCGGATGATACGATGACAGTGGTTGCAGATAATTTCGAGACGGTGTTGTTGCTTGACAATACCACATCGGAAGTGCACTGGCTGAAGTCGACGCATCAGATTTGTGACGGATATGCACAGTTTGGGGAAGTATTTTTCGATGAGCAAAATAGGACCTATATACAGGTGATATGCTATGATGACGATTATCGGTACATAGAGGAGGAAATCATCTGCCAATTTGATTCAAATGGAAAAGAGATCGGTCGTTTCGAGATTCCGAAAATCAATGAAAAGAGTACAGAATCCAAAATCAGAGGATTTAAGTGTAAAGATGGATTTTTGTATTACTACAACGAAGCTGTTTCCGAACTTGTAAGAATGGAAACCTCGTCAGGCAGAGTCGAAGTTTACGGAGATTATGACAGTAAAAAAATCGAAGACTCTTTTACACTCGGATTTACAGAAGATGATACGGTAGCGCTCGCATACATTGACGGTAGCCTTGCTCTCGGAAAGTCGGACGGCTCGGTACAGGATGTCGGAAGAATTAATTATCGTTTGAGCGAAGAAGGCACGGAAACTATCGTAAATCAGTATCTTTATTTCGGCGGAAAGCACTATGTGACAGACGGAAGATATTTTGATGCGATATATGAGTTTAAGGACGGAGACTTAGAAAAGGTCATTGATCTCAATGATATGCTCGATTTTGGTGTGTTATTGGAATACGACTATTACAGCTATGCCTTGAACGGTGGTATTTCTGCACATGACAATGGAAACGGCAAAGTTTTGATTACAATTGCAGAATATCTGTTTTACACCTATGACATGGAAGAATTCTATATGATGGATACGGTGGATTCCTACATACTTCCGGCCTCGGTTTGCGTGAAGGGCTTTTGGAAAATTGTCGCACAGTATCTCATGTATCTGTTTGCGCTGATCGGATTTGTACTGGTTTGCGGAAGTATTATGAAGTGGAGATTATCTCTGCGCAGTAAGCTGTTTATCATCATTATGCCGATTACGCTTGGCGGTATTCTACTCGTGACATACTATGAAATGAACACCATCGAGAAGGATTTCATAGAGCAGCAGTATGAGACATACGATGCCATTTCTTCCTTTTACCGGAATCAGCTGGACAGTGAATTGCTTTCTTCCATTGAGTCGCTGGATGATGCGGATAAGTTAGAAGAAATCAGAGTTTCCCTCATGAAAAATATGGAAGAAAATGCATCGTGGACGGACAGAGTCAATATCAATGTATATAAGTATTATGACAATGGCGTACATTTGCTTTTATACAGCACGACAACAGATTGTCTGTTTGTTTCTTCGTTTTTGTTTGATTTTGAATTGAACCAGCAGTATCGTCTGGGGGATTCGGATACCTATCACTATGAAACAAAGGGAATAGCAACGACTTATCTGGACAGTATTACGTATCTGCGGGATGAAAATGGTGATATATACGGATTTATTGATGTATACGGCGATTTGGAAAAACTCCGGATCAGTCAGAATAAGATAAAGGAACAGGTGATTCTGATTACCGTTATCCTCGGTCTTATTTTAGGAGTGCTGTTGTATGTCCTGGCATATTACATTGTCAGACAGCTTCAGATAACAAGTAGGACAGTCGGTTCCATTGCACAGGGTGATTTAAAGGCGAGAGTAGGAAAAATCACCAAGGATGAGCTCGGTGTGATCAGTGCGGGCGTCAACGACATGGCGGATAAGATTGAGAATTTGTTCGAAGAACAGGAAGAATTTTCCGTGCAGGTAATTGAGACTCTTGTCGGAACCATTGATGCGAAGGATAAATATACGAACGGTCATTCCGTCCGTGTGGCGAAATATTCCAGAATGATTGCGGAAAGACTCGGCAAAAATCAAGAAGAATGCAAACAGATTTATTATGTCGGCCTGCTGCATGATATCGGTAAAATCGGTATTCCGGATGAAATTATCAGTAAACCTTCCAGATTGACAGATGAAGAATTTGCGGTGATAAAAACACATCCGGAAGTGGGTTACAATCTGCTGAGCAAGCTGTCGAAAATTGAAAATGTATCGGTTGGTGCACACTATCACCACGAGCGTTATGACGGAAAGGGATATCCGGAGGGGCTCAAAGGAGAGGAAATTCCGGAAATTGCGAGAATCATTGCGGTTGCTGACACCTACGATGCGATGACAAGTAACAGAAGTTATCGCAATGCGATGCAACAGGAGAAAGTGCGGAGCGAGCTTGAAAAAGGTAAGGGTACCCAGTTTGATGCAAAATTTGCCGACATGATGCTTGAGATCGATTTGGAAATCCAAGAAATCATTTACACGTAATAGAAAGAGGGCTTGATTCGACGGCGTTATACAAAATGCACAAAAAATTAATAATGCAAGTGGAAAAAGGTCAAAAAACAAAAAGAATACAAAAAAAGTTATCCACATTGAAAAGTGCGCAATTTCGGGGAAAAGGGACTTATAAACGGAGTTATGCACATTATCCACACAAAAACAGGGGAAAAATAATGCAATTTTATGGTAACTTCAAGAACAAATGTTTTGTGGATTATCATAAAAAATCACTTTTTGTCAAAAAAAGTTACAAAATCTATTGACTTTTCTTCTGTGTAAAAAATACATACAATTTCAATAAATATTGCAAAAATATACACAATTATGCTATAATTATCGCATAATATTAAGGCAGAAAGGAATGAGGCATATGAAGTATATCATTATCGGTAAGAACATCGACGTAACACCGGGCCTTCGCACAGCAGTAGAGGACAAGATTGGTAAATTGGAGAAATATTTTACTCCGGAAACTGAAGTGCATGTAACACTCAGCGTAGAAAAAGACAGACAGAAGATAGAAGTTACGATTCCTGTCAAAGGAAATATCATTCGTTCCGAGCAGGTAAGTAACGATATGTATGTTTCTATTGATCTTGTAGAGGAGATTATTGAGAGACAGCTTAAAAAATATAAAAACAAACTTGTGGACAAGCAGCAGGGAAGCAATTACTTTAAACAGGAGTATATTGACAAAGAGTTTACGGATGAAGATGATGTAAAGATTATCCGTACCAAAAAATTCGACATCAAACCGATGTATCCGGAAGATGCCTGCGTACAGATGGAGCTTCTCGGACACAATTTCTTCGTGTTCTGCAATGCGGAGACGGATCAGGTCAATGTAGTTTACAAGAGAAAAGGCGGTACATACGGACTGATCGAGCCTGAAAATTAAATAGTAAATTGTAACAAAGGAGTGCTTCGGCACTCCTTTTTTTCATATCCCGGCAACTTGTACTTCATTTAGTACAATTTTCCGCGTCCTGCTCCTTGAAAAGGATTGCAAATAGCCAAGCCCTATGTTAAAATAGGAATAACGGGCAATGACAAAAAAATAACAATCATTGCAAAGCCCTTAAAACACTAGGGTTGACAATAATTCAATGGAGGAAAAAGAAATGGCAAAAAAGGTAGTTTTAGCAGGTGCTTGCCGTACAGCAATCGGTACCATGGGTGGTGCACTCAGTACAACACCGGCAGCAGATCTCGGTGCGATCGTAATCAAAGAAGCATTAAACAGAGCAGGAGTTGCTCCTGAGGCTGTTGATCAGGTTTACATGGGATGTGTAATTCAGGCAGGTTTAGGACAGAACGTAGCTCGTCAGGCTAGTATCAAAGCAGGTTTACCTGTAGAGGTTCCGGCTGTGACAGTGAACGTTGTCTGTGGTTCCGGTCTTAACTGTGTAAACATGGCTGCTCAGATGATTCAGGCAGGTGATGCTGACATCGTTGTAGCAGGTGGTATGGAAAACATGTCTATGGCTCCATACGCTATGATGCAGGGCCGTTACGGATATAGAATGAACAATGGTAAATTAGTAGATACCATGGTAAATGATGCATTATGGGATGCATTCAATGATTACCACATGATTAAGACAGCAGACAACATCTGCGAAGAGTGGGGACTTACCCGTGAAGAACTTGATGAGTTTGCACTTAAGAGTCAGCAGAAAGCTGCAGCAGCTCAGGAAGCAGGCGCATTTGATAAAGAGATCGTTCCTGTAGAAGTTAAGAAGAGAAAAGAAGTAGTTGTTGTAAATAAAGACGAAGGACCAAGACCTGGTACAACAATGGAAGGTCTTGCAAAACTTCGCCCAATCAACCCGGACGGATTTGTTACAGCAGGTAATGCGTCAGGTATCAACGACGGAGCAGCAGCTATCGTTGTTATGAGCGAAGAAAAAGCAAAAGAGCTCGGTGTAAAACCGATGGCTACATTCGTAGCAGGCGGACTTGCAGGATGCAGACCGGAAGTTATGGGTATCGGACCGGTTCCGGCAACTCAGAAGGTTCTTGCAAAAGCAGGTCTTAAGATTGAAGATCTTGACATCATCGAAGCAAACGAAGCTTTCGCTGCACAGTCTGTAGCAGTTGGAAAAGACCTCGGTATCGATGTTGACAAACAGCTCAATCCAAACGGTGGTGCAATCGCTTTAGGACACCCGGTTGGAGCATCCGGATGTCGTATCCTTGTTACACTTCTTCATGAGATGGAAGCAAAAGATGCAAAGAAAGGTCTTACAACACTTTGTATCGGTGGCGGTATGGGATGCGCTACAATCGTTGAAAGAGATTAATTGAAAGAAAATATAAAGGAGAAACAGACATGGAATTCATTTTATATGAAGTAAATGGTGCGGTTGGAACTATCACAATCAACCGTGAAAAAGCGTTAAATGCGCTTAACTCAACAGTTCT
>JAZSMO010000033.1:0-34763 GCA_045535935.1 Lachnospiraceae bacterium
ATTATCAGAATTGATAGAAGACAGCCGAAGCCGAAGATTTCAGATATGCTTTTGTTGTTATTATTGTAGATGTGAAAATTGCAAAAAGCAACCCCCGTATTTCGGGGGTTTTTAGAGGTGCTTTTTGTGAAAATTGCACAAGAATTATAACTTCCGAAGTTTCGCTTTCGAACCAACTCCCTTTTTCTTCAGCATAGATTTGTAGGCTTTCAGCTTCTTCTTCGGCACTTTTACTGTCGCATTTGATTTGATATTCTTAAATGCATTTGCTCCGACTTTTTTTGCCTTGAGCTTTGTTGTTTTGATGGTGATGTTTTTCAGCTTTTTACAACCATAGAACGCTTTTGCACCAATCTTTTCCACGTTTTCTTCAATGGTGAGGCGCTTGATGTTGCGGTTGTTCTTAAATGCATTTTTTGCAATCGCTGTCACCTTGTAGGTCACGCCGCCGATCTCCACTGTCGCCGGAATGATCACGGTCGCTTTTTTCTTGCTGACCGGTTTTACGTATTCTACGGTTCCTTTTCCGTCCATGCGGACCTTGGTCACTTTGTAGGTTGCCATGTTTGCATCATCTTTATATTTTTTGCTCTTCACAGGCGGTTTTACAGTCACGATCGCTGCTTTTGTTACCTGTGAGTAACCGCCGCATATGAGCTTACAGGTGTAGGTGTAGCTCCCAACCGGTTTTCCTGACGGAATGGCATAGGACGCTGCTGTCGCCCCGGAAATCGTTTTTCCGTTTTCCTGCCACTGGTAAGTAATCCTTTCTGTCCCGAAGGTCGCTTTTACTGTTACGGAAAGCACTGCATCTTTGTGAGCATACGCTAACTGCAAACCTGTCGGCTGCGCAGTAATTGCAAACGGAACATAACCGCACACACATAGCTGCGAACCTTTTTCGTAGCTATGTGCTTCTTTCACCGGTTTTTTGCACACTGCGCAGGTATATTGATGGCTGTCTGCGCTTTTTGTATATGTTTTTGTATAATGTTTCGCGCAGGAAACAGGAAGATTCACGCCCTGCGGTCCTGTAATGGAAACAATTTTTCTTCCTCCGATGTCGGACGGAAGGGAAATCTCCGTCATTCCTTCCGGTAAGTGTTCCACCGCGAGAGATACTGTTCCGTCATCGTTTACGATATAACTGACTTGTGCAGCATCCATCTGATACTGATCCACAAAACCCGTCTTCAAATGATCCGGATAAAATATAGTTTCCAAGCCGTTACATCCACTAAAACTATATCCTGTAGCTTCTGTCACTCTCTCCGGAATCACCACTTGCGCAAGCCCATTACAAAAGGAAAAGGCACCCTCTCCTATTGTTGTTACATTTTCCGGAATAACAATTTCTTCTAAGCTGCCACAATGCGCAAATGCATATTCACTTATCATTGTCAGCTCATTCGGCAAAATAACTTCCTTTAAACTTTCGCAATGAACAAACGTCGCATAACCTATTTGGGTCAAACTATTTGAAAGCACTATTTTTTCCAGTCCACTACACTGCTGAAAAACGTTCCTTTCCATATTCGTCACACTGTTTGGTATCGTGATTTCCTTTATCTTTTCACACCCCAGAAAGGCTGCCGTTTTTATCGTTGTCACCGTATTCGGAATCGTGACACTTTTCAAATAGGATGAACCGTCGAACGATGCTCCCCCAATTGTTGTCACAGCATATTCCTCTCCATCCCGGGACACGTATGCAGGTATCACCACCTCTGTATATGCAGAATTTTGTTTATTCTTATATTCCGTTACCTCTGCCGTTTTATTTTCTTCATCCAAGGTATACAAAATACCGTCAACCGTTACTTCCACCGTCTCCTCTGCTTTTGCAACAGCACTCTGCGCAAGCATCATAAAAACAGTTACCAGCACCATTGTCGATATCTTTCTTTTCTTCCAAATTTCTCTTACTTTTCTTTCCATCTTTCCTATTTCCTCCGATTGCGAAATCATAATTGTGCATTACTCTTATTTAACACCTTTTTCCCACCTATGTCTACCGCATTTCGGTTGCAAATCATAAAAAAACCTCTACTCCCGCGTGCGCAGAAGCAGAGGTTATCTTCACTTTTTATAAGCTCTTTTTCAAATCTTCCACCTTATCAAGTCTTTCCCACGGAAGATCGATATCGGTACGTCCGAAATGTCCGTACGCAGCTGTCTGTTTGTAAATCGGTCTGCGTAGATCAAGCATCTTGATGATACCGGCCGGGCGGAAATCAAAGTTCTGGCGAACGATTTCAACGAGTTTCTCGTCGCTAACCGTTCCGGTTCCGAAAGTATCTACCATAACAGAAGTCGGCTGTGCCACACCGATTGCATAAGAAAGCTGAATCTCACATTTCTTTGCAAGACCTGCTGCCACAATGTTCTTTGCCGCATATCTGGCCGCATAGGCTGCACTACGGTCTACCTTTGTACAGTCTTTTCCGGAGAAAGCTCCGCCGCCGTGACGGGCATATCCGCCGTAGGTATCTACGATAATCTTACGTCCGGTCAGACCTGCATCTCCGTGTGGTCCGCCGATCACAAAACGTCCGGTCGGATTGATGAAATACTTTGTATCGTCATCTAAAAGTTCTTTCGGAAGAACCGGGTCAAATACATATTTCTTAATATCTGCATGAATCTGCTCCTGCGTTACATCCGGATCGTGCTGCGTGGAAAGAACCACTGCCTCAAGGCGAAGCGGCTTTCCGTTTTCATCGTACTCAACAGAAACCTGACTCTTTCCGTCCGGACGAAGGTAAGAAAGTGTTCCGTCTTTACGAACCTTTGCAAGCTGAAGTGCCAGCTTATGCGCAAGACTGATCGGATAAGGCATAAACTCTTCCGTTTCATCTGTCGCATAACCGAACATCATACCCTGATCTCCGGCTCCGATTGCCTCAATCTCTTCCTCAGACATTTTGTTTTCTTTTGCCTCAAGAGCCTTGTCCACTCCCATGGCGATATCTGCTGACTGTTTGTCGAGGGCAACCATAACCGCACATGTATCTGCGTCGAAACCGATTTTTCCTCGGTTATATCCAATTTCATTGACTGTCTCACGAACAAGTGTCGGGATATCAAGCTGTGCCTGTGTCGTGATCTCACCGGTCACAAGAACAAAACCCGTACAGCAACATGTCTCACATGCCACACGGCTCATCGGATCCTGCTCCATGCAAGCGTCAAGGATCGCATCTGAAATCGCATCGCAGACTTTATCCGGATGTCCTTCTGTCACTGATTCTGAAGTAAATAATCTTTTTTCCATTGTTCCTCCTTTGAGTGTCTCTAAACTGCGCGAGCTACGCATAAAAAATCCGCCTGGTTACGAACAAGCGGACGGTCTTACGGTGAAGAACCTCTTATTGTTCGATCATTCGCTCAGGTTGGCACCTTCCCTTGCGGGGGTTGCCGTGGCTTCACAGGTCCTCTGTACCTCCACCACTCTGAATAAGAGACTTTCTAAATTTATTTTGTTTACGTTTAACAATATAACCTTTTTCGTCCGACTCGTCAATACATACCTTACTATTTCATTGACATCAACCCTCAAAAAAATTATAATTTTATATATCAAGCTAACGATTCGGAGTGTGAACAACATGAAAAGAGTTAACGTCTCCAACTTAATACCCGGCATGATCACTGCAGAAGATGTTTATACATACGGCAACCAGTTGATCATTCCGAAACACACGATCCTGAACGACAAAGCAATTACCCGTTTGGAATTCTATTCCATTATGAGCATCCGCGTGGAAGATGCTCCGGCCGACCTTCCGACACCGGCGGTTTCATCTGCAGGTGCTTCGCAAGAAATACCTTATTCACAGTGGGTACAGTCAAGTCCGGAATTCAAAAAATTCAAACAGGACTACAACGAATCCGTAAATGAGTTCAAGACCAGCCTTAACGACATTGTCGAAAAGGGAAGTGAGATTAACGTAGATGAAGTCCTCCACAGTACGATGGATTTATTTCACACAGATGGCAATACGTTCAGCTTTTTTAATATGATGCAAAACATGCGTGAATACGATGACATGACCTATGCGCACAGTATGAATGTCGCACTGATCAGCAACGTTCTCGCCAACTGGCTGCACCTTCCGCAGGAAGACATCGAGATGGCAACACTTTGCGGTTTATTTCATGACATCGGCAAACTGGCCATTCCTGATAAAATCATTAAAAAACCGGACAAATTGACCGACCAGGAATATGCCATCGTTAAGAAGCATACGATCGAAGGCTACAACATCTTAAAAAATCAAAAAATACACGATCACATTAAAAACACTGCTCTTATGCATCATGAGCGTTGTGACAAAGGCGGTTATCCGCTCGGAATCGGAGCCGATCAGATTGATAAATTTGCCAAGATCGTTTCCATTGCGGATGTGTACGATGCGATGACAGCAGCCCGTGTTTACCGCGGTCCGCTCTGTCCGTTCTCCGTCATTGAAATCTTTGAAAAAGAGGGACTTCAGAAATATGAAACCGAGTACATCCTCTGTTTCCTCGAAAATGTTGTCCTGACCTACATGAACAACCGGGTACGTCTCAGCAATGGCATGGAAGGCGACATCGTGTACATCAACCGCCAAATGCTTTCCAAACCGATGGTAAAATGCGGCGATCAGTTCATTGATCTTTCCGTGGAAAAAGACATTTCCATTGTGGAAATTATATAAAATACGAAAAAAGGATTTGCACACAATCTGTTGCAAATCCTTTTCTTATTGTCCTTCAACAATTCAACCTACTTTTAATTTGAACTTCTGAATCTCTCTCTCGCAGGACACCTTTTCAATCTGTGCACCGAGTCCTTTGAGTTTCACTTCGAAATCTTCATATCCGCGTTCAATATAGACGATATCATCAACAATCGTAAATCCTTCTGCCGCCATACCTGCAATCACAAGTGCTGCTCCTGCACGAAGATCCGGCGCATTAATATGTGCACCCGTATACTTATCTACGCCTTCAATAATGGCTGTATTTCCTTCTACCTTGATCTCGGCGCCCATCTTGGCAAGCTCATCTACATATTTGAATCGATTTTCAAAAATACTCTCCGTCACAATACTGGTTCCTGACGAAAGAGCAAGCGTAACCGCAATCTGCGGCTGCATATCGGTCGGAAATCCCGGATATGCCAATGTCTTGACATGCGTATGTGTCAACGGATTCGCTGCAACAACCCTCACTGCATCATCTGACTCCGTCACTTCACAACCAATCTCCATCAGCTTGGAACAGATGGAATCCAAATGTTTCGGAATCACATTTTTCACTGTCACATCACCTTTGGTCGCTGCTGCCGCAAACATGAATGTACCCGCTTCAATCTGATCCGGAATCACAGAATATTCTGACTTATGGAGCTTTTCTACGCCGCGGATACGAATCACATCCGTACCTGCACCTTTGATATTGGCTCCCATACTGTTCAAAAAGTTAGCCACGTCTACAACATGCGGTTCTTTTGCTGCATTTTCGATAATCGTCTGTCCGTCTGCAAGCGCAGCTGCCATCATAACATTAATTGTGGCTCCGACAGAGACAACGTCCATATAAATATGTCCGCCTTTTAATTTCTCAGCTCTTGCATAAATACGGCCATGAGAGAGTCCTGCCTGTGCTCCGAGCGCTTTAAATCCCTTTAGGTGAAGATCGACAGGTCGACTTCCGATATTACAACCTCCTGGAAGAGCCACCTCCACATTTTTGTATTTACCAAGCAGAGCTCCCACAAGATAATATGAAGCTCTGATCTTTTTGATATATTCATTTTCTACGATAAGATCATTGATCGTAGAACCATTAATCTTAACTGTATGGCGATCGATACGCTCTACATATGCACCGATACTCTTAATCGCATCCAGCAGCACATTGGTGTCACGTACATCAGGCATATTTTCAATTAATACAGGCTCATCCGCCATAGTAGCTGCAGCAAGGATTGCCAACGCCGCATTTTTGGCGCCGCCGATCTCTACTTCGCCGACCAGTGGATTGCCGCCCTTAATCACATACTGTTCCATTACACACCTCAGAATAGTGTTATTTGTATACTCGTTACCTATTATATACCATATCTATGGTTTTTGTAAATCTGTTAATTTATGTTAATTCAAATATTTCAACGGATTTACCTGCGAACCGCCGATCAAGATCTCAAAATGAACATGCGGGCCACTGCTTCGCCCTGTATTTCCGGACAAGGCAATTTTCTGTCCCTGAGATACCGTCTGTCCTGCTTTGACAAGCACTTTCGACAAATGCGCATAACGGGTCTGTCGTCCATCCGCATGGTTGATATAAACAACATAACCGTATCCGCTTCCCCATCCGGCTTTTGCAACCGTACCTGCACTGGAAGCCCAGACAGTCGTTCCGATCGGAGTCGCCCAGTCGACACCCTTATGGTAAGTAGAAGCACCTCTTACCGGCGCACTTCGCCGTCCGAACTGTGAGGACAAACGACCTCCGGAAATCGGCTTAATGTAAGTCGGAGGAATCTTTGTTCCTTTTTCAACAATTTTAGGAACTGCCTCAAATGTTATTTCTTCCTTCAAAATCTCCGTACTTATCTCTTTCTCGTTGTTGTACGTTTTCACTGCGGCAATTTTATGGTGCCCCGCAGAAGGTTGTTGCAAAACAACGGAATCCGTTGTATACCAATCATCGTTATAGACATATTGGATCTCGGCTTCATAATCCTCTTCCAGATATATTTCTTCCTTCCATGTAATGGAAAGCTCCGGTTCCGGCGCAGTGATAATAATCTCTTCACCGACACGAATTGTAGAATTTTCATCTTCCAAGGAATCGTTTAATTCAATAATTTTTTCTAACGGAATATTATTTATAATGGAAATCTCTGATAACGTATCTCCCGACTGCACCTCATATATCTTCTGTACATCCTGCTGTTCTGTCACAAGACTGATGGCTTCCTCCACCGGGGTAATCTCTGCCTTCGTAAGATAGGATTCCACAATCTCAATCTTATCCGCATATGCGAGTTCGGTCAATCCGTAATCAAAATCATCAAAAGTAACTTCTTTTGCCGCTTCGACACCGGAAAGCATGGTTGTGAGCGCCGCCGATACACCGGCCTCCAGTTCCGTTTCCTTCTCCAACTCAGACTCCTGCTGCTTTTCTTCTTTGCTTTCCGCAACAGCTGTCAGAACATTAATTTCTCTCTCCTTATCCGGTCCCAGTGAAACCTGATATTCCTGCCCGCTTTGATATTTATCAAGCGCCGCCTGAAGCACCTTGCGAACCTCATCCATCGTACTGACATTTACCATAAGCTGATTTACTTTGATGGTATATGCAGGCTGTCTGTTTTCCATATGAGTCACGCCCAAAACCATCTCCATAGACTGCAAAATGTCATCCCGATCGGTAAAAAGCTCAAAAAAGGCTTCTCGCCCCTGCATTTTTAAATCTGTCTCAGCCAAAAAAAGTCCTTCCTGTTGCTCCGCAGCAACCCTGCGAGCTTCCCAGAGCAACTTCTCTGCCTGCGACTCATCGGACACGGTTCCCACAAACACGCCGTTGAGAGAAATCTCAAAAACATTATTCACGCCGCCTTCCACCTTGGTATAAGAAGGCAACAAAAAAAAGCTTACGACAAATATCAAAGCCAACATTTTTAAATATGTGATTTTTATGCATCTGCTATACTTCGTTATTTTCATTGCAAATTATTTCCTTTTTGGTTTCTCGACGCTATAGCCGAACTTACCGAGGGCTTCACCCATAGTAAAATATGTGCCGTGAGAATATACGATCGGATCCGCTGCTTCCAAATGAAAACTTCCTTTTTCGTCCATATAAGCATCATCCACGCTGACAGCTACCACTTCTGCAATAAACATATCATGGGAGCCAAGTTCGATACGCTCTTTTACTACACACTCAATAGACACCGGACTCTCTGCGATTCTCGGTGCCTTCACCACTTTCCCCGGAAGGGCTGTCAAATTCATTTCTTTGAATTTATCTACATCACGACCGCTTTTTACACCGCAATAATCGGTCGCATACGCAAGTGCCACCGTAGTCAGATTGATTACAAACTCTCCGCTGTCGCAAATCATTGCATGCGAATGACGCTCCGGGCGCACAGAAATAGAAACCATCGGCGGAGTGGAACATATCGTTCCCGCCCATGCAACGGTAATAATATTTTTATTTCCATCACTGTCAGCTACGCTGACCATTACAACCGGCAACGGATACAGCATATTGCCAGGCTTAAAATCTGTTTTTGACATTGTCTTGCAACTCCTATCACTGCTTCTATAAAATACCAAGCATCTGAAGAATCTGTAGTACAACCGACGCACCCGAAAGAACGACTGCAAGAAGTACCATCGCCTTCATACCTCTATTTTTAGCCAATTCTTTTTCTATCTGATCCATGTGATCGTTCATATCACGGGCTTTCAGACTGAGCTGTTCGCCCACTGCCGCCTGTACATTTCGGTATACCTTGACGTCCTCTCTGTGCACATAATCCTCAATATGCTTCTGTACGTCGTCCAAATACAAACGAACATTGACGATCATCTCTTTGATCTGTTTTGCCGATTCCTGCTGCGCCTGCGATTGCTGCGCCAAAGCCATGCTGATCGCCTCTATTTTTTCATCATCGTCACGGTCCGGCTTGTCCAGTTTTTCTGTGATGACCTGTTCCAGATTACGGATGGAGCCTTCCACCATTCTTTGATTGGTATCATTCCCGAGTTCGACGCGACTGATTGACGCTTCCATCTGTCCGAAGGAATTCTCCATCTGACTGATTGACGCCTCCAGACGATATATGGAATCTTCCATCTGCTTCTTGATTTCGTCCGCTGCCACATCCATCTTTCCGGAAACTGCGCCGGCAGACTCATCTATTTTGCGCGAAAGACGGATAACCTCATCAATAGCATCACTGTTATCTGCGACCGATGCAACAGCTTCATAAGATTCAATCTGTTCAATGCTGCATGCTGCCATCTGAGAAATCTGCTCAGATACTTCTATGGTCTTTAAATTCAGGCGACGAATTTCCTGTATGACTTTGTCATACTCCTCCATCTGGTCTTTTAATCTCTGATTCTCCCTTGCCTCAGCTTCACCGTTAGCCTGAATTAACTCTCCTGCATTAAAGCGTTTTGCCAACTTATCCATAAAATTATCCATGAAAACCTCCATTGCTACCCGACACAGATATTTTTCCGCATTATGAATTATTGTATCATTATTTTCTCTTATTTACAACACCGTGCTTTTTTGTGCATTCTGCACATTTTTTCATTGCAACACCACCGCCTTTTATACATATTCACTTATATTTCATTCCATGTTCATAATTTGTTCATATCTGATTGCTATACTATAGGTAGTTCGAAATAAGCATGACTTTCACAATAGATAAATTTTTTCATAATAGCCGCGGAGCCGAAAGGTTTCGCGGCACTCCTCATTTTAAAGGCAAAAAAACATCCTCTGCCTCTGCAAAGGATGTTTCCTGTTTCACTTATGTAGTCTAATCAATGTCTTCCATAATATCTACATCAGAATCCCGGCCTTCGATCAGGCTGCGAACCTCGTCGTTCAACGACAGCATTCTGGCATCCAAATCCGATACCATCGCAGCACACTCCACCAACCCCTGTTTGATATGTGCCGGGGCATTCCCCTCAAATTTGTAATAAATCTTATGCTCAAGGCTGGCCCAAAAATCCATGGCAACCGTACGGATCTGAATCTCTACTTTTGCGTCAATAATACGATCCGAAAGAAAAATCGGTACCGTAACGATCAAGTGATAGCTTTTGTATCCGCTCGGTTTCGGATTAAGAATATAGTCCTTGACAGAATGCACTTTAATATCACTCTGATTGATAATCATCTCGGCAATCCTGTAAATGTCCGAAGTAAAAGAACAGATAACACGGACGCCCGCAATATCATTTACATGCTGCACCATATTTTGAATCGTGGATTCATATCCATGCTTTTTTAATTTCTTGACGATACTCTCCGGCGATTTCAGACGGGATTTTATATGTTCAATCGGATTATACTGGTGAACATGCTGAAACTCATCATTCAAAATCTCCAGTTTGGTTCCTATTTCTTTTAACGCCGAGTTATATATAAGTTGAACTTCTTTCCAACTGTCTATGTCATTTCGGGTGTCCGGTACAAATTCCATATGCCAGTCCTCACTTTGTATCATAATATTCTTTATTATATCATACTCGGACAAAAAATGGGGATTTTCAACGATTTTTAATAAAAATCGTCTTCTTCTATCACCTGTATCTCCAAATAATCAAACTCAATCTCTTCCATAAAATTATCCTGATAAAATCGGGTTCTGCTGTGCAGCTGAAACTCTTTGACCGTTTTATCCAGCCAGATCGGCTTTCCTAAATCAAATTCGTCCGCTATCTTATCCAGTGCACCGAAAACTTTTTGGGTTCTTCTTTGCTCACTGTCGTCGCAAACCACCAAATCTTTTGTCATTCTATTGTCTTTCCATATTTTTGCCCACAAACGAAACATGCCTGTTTTTCCTCCCATGTGTTTTTTCATTTTAACGGAAACACAATACATATTCAAGAATATTTTACAAACAATAAAAACATCCTTGACATCAAAAAACCTTTGTTGTAGTATTTAATTGCATTGTAAGTAGTTTTTAAAACCACGTGTCGTGTTTAAGGAGGTATATATGCAGATTACATTGCGAGAACCGGGAAGCGCCATTACACATTTCGTAGCGATGACTATGGCCATCGGCGGCTCTGTCCCACTTTTGATAAAAGCCGCTGAATACGGCAGTATCTGTCTGATTGCTATGTTTATTTTTATTGCCAGCATGATCTTATTATATGGCGCAAGTGCAACCTATCATTCTGTGAATGTTCCTGCTGCCATTATAAAAATATATCGAAAAATCGACCATGCGATGATCTTTGTCCTGATTGCAGGCTCATATACTCCTGTCTGCCTTCTCGTACTTGCCCCATCGCCGGGTTACCCTCTGCTTATCGCAGTATGGACCTTTGCCATCGTCGGAATTGCAGTGAAGTTACTTTGGATCAACTGCCCGAAATGGTTTTCGTCCATTATTTATATTGCCATGGGCTGGCTTTGTGCATTCGTCTTCAGTCCGATTTTAAGCAGCCTTCCGCGCACGGCCTTCTATTGGCTTCTTGCCGGCGGACTGATCTACACAACAGGCGGTATTATTTACGCGCTCAAACTCCCGATCTTCAATGCAAAACACAAACATTTCGGTTCTCACGAGATCTTTCACCTATTCGTCATGGCCGGAAGCCTCTGTCACTACATCTTTATGTATCAGTACGTAATCGGGATGTGAGATATGGAGATATATGATTTATAAATGAAGGGCGTTGAAAACGTCGGCACTTAAAAAGAAACACGATAAATCGTGTTTCTTTTTTTAGTACCGTTACGTTTTCTCCGAGCGAAAGCGTCCCTGAATTTATAAATATATATCTCCGGATATGTCTTACATCCCAATTACGATTCGAATCCGTTCGGGTTGTTACTCTGCCATCTCCATGCATCTTCACACATTTCTTTAATTCCGCGCTCTGCAACCCATCCGAGTTCCTCTTTGGCAAGGGAAGCATCCGCATAATTGGTGGCAATATCTCCCGCACGGCGCGGCTTAATCTCATATGGCACTTTCACTCCGGTAGCTTCTTCAAAATTTTTCACAATATCAAGAACGCTATATCCCGTACCTGTACCCAGATTATATATTTTCAGTCCCGGATTCTCTTTCAATTTTTCAATCGACTTCACATGACCGAGAGCCAAATCCACAACATGGATATAGTCACGCACACCCGTTCCGTCCGGCGTATCATAATCATCTCCGAACACACCGAGACATTTCAGTTTGCCGACCGCAACCTGTGTCACATACGGCATCAGATTGTTCGGAATGCCATTCGGATTTTCTCCGATTTTTCCGCTCTTATGCGCTCCGATCGGATTGAAATAACGAAGAAGAATCACATTCCACTCCGGATCTGCCTTCTGGATATCCATAAGCATCTGCTCCAGCATCCCCTTGGTCTGTCCGTACGGATTGGTAATCTCACCCTTCGGACACTTCTCTGTCACCGGTATTTCTGCCGGTGTTCCGTAAACGGTGGCAGAAGATGAAAAAATAATATTTTTCACTCCGTGTTTTTTCATTACATCAAATAAAATAAGTGAACCCGTAATATTGTTATGATAATACTCCCATGGTTTCTGTACCGACTCACCGACTGCTTTCAGTCCGGCAAAATGGATGACACTGTCTATCTCGTTTTCGTCAAATACCTGGTTAAGTGCTTCTTCATCCAAAATATCCGCCTCATAAAACTTCACCGGTTTTCCTGTAATTTCCTCGACTCTCTCCAGCGATTTCGGGCTGGAATTTATGAGGTTATCCACCACCACAACGTCGTATCCTTCCTTCTGCAATTCAACTACCGTATGGCTTCCGATAAAACCCGCTCCGCCTGTCACTAATACTGCCATCTGATCTTCCTCCTAGTGATAATGATCAAAGAACAACTCCGTTCTTTGCCAAAAGTGCCCGTGCGGATTCCACACTGTCAACACCCTCTTTATTTTTAATCGGTGCAAATTCCTTTTCCCGTACAACTTCATACGGAAGACATTTGCCCATATCATGAATCATATCCAAAACAAGCTGCTCAAATTTATATCCGTTTGGATTCTCCGGCTTTACTGCATTGCCATTCTCGTCAACGTACGCAATTTTCTTTTCCACCACATGAAGCGGAAGCTCGTGGGACATGATACGCTCCAGTTCACTGACACGGAAAAGATAGTTTAAGATAACTCCGAAATTGTATGCATAATCGCCATTCTCATCTTTCTGATGGCGCATTTCGTCGGTCAACTCGTAATACTCCACAATGGAAGGGGCTCCGTCTTCTAAACAGATTACTCCTACCTTTTCCTCCGGATCTGCTTTTCGTACCACCTTTGCACCAACCATGCAATCACTATCTATACATGCACCGATAAATGCCGGATCTGCTATCTTCTGGAGAACGTTGTCCACAGCAAAGACGTTGAGCCATTCAATTCCCGTCTCATGTATCACATCGAGAATACCTGCTCTGTCCATGGAGACAAACCATCCGCCGTTACCATTCGGCGAAGTGGAAATTTTTCCTTTTTCTTCCAGGTATATCTTGCCTTCATAATCCACCGCCGGTGCCATTTCCTGTTGAAAGAAACGCACATATTCTTTCGGATACCCAAAATATGCATGCTCCTCAAAAAAATTGACTGTCGTGTCGTGATTTTTATCACTTGTCATAACAAAGAGATGAATCGGGTTGCCCACCGCTTCCTTTACCTTTGTCAGATTGTTTATCAGACACTCAAAAATATACAAATCTTTAGTCAGACCGATATTATAAACACCTTTCGGCGCATCAGATCCGAGTCTTGTACCCATTCCACCGGCAAGAAGCACTGCACCTACCTTGTTGCTGCGGAGCGCTTCTGTTCCCTTTTCCGAAAAAAACGCTTCTTTTTCCTCTATTTCGGCAAGCTGCATCGCTCTGAGAGGCGCAATAACCCCTCTTTTCGACGAAGCCGATTTCGCATCAAGGTAACGAATCACGGAAAAATCCGTATTCTCTATCTGCTCCAAAAGATCCTGCTGTTCCCTATGCGATAATTCATCAAAATATTTTAACAGATGCTGCTGCCCGATATCCGCGAGCTTTTGCATCGCCTGTTCATAATTCATAGCATATTCCTCTTTTCTGATTTTTCGTTCGAAAAACTAGTTACATTTGAGTGTTATTTTAACAAGTTCGGGACGATTTAGCAAGCGCTGGGGAATAACGCTGTTTCCAAGGCCTGCGCTGACAATCATGCGAGTACCGTTTTCTTCATAAAGTCCCTTTGTATACTCCGGCAAAAATCCCTGATCCGGCGCGACAAATCCCCCGACAAACGGAATACGGAACTGACCTCCGTGGGCGTGACCGCTTAGCACAAGGTCTATAGCAAACTCTGAATAGACAGAGAAGATCTGCGGTTCATGCGAAAGAAGTACGGTAAACAACTGCTCATCATCCTCTTTTGTCAACCCCGCCAAAGTATCTCTCACCTTACTTTTTAATCCCAGTGTATCATCATCCAGACCAATCAGGCGAATGCTCTCATCTGTGTCGCTCCCAGAAAGCTGCAACGCCTCATCCTTCAAAACCGTTACACCCAGCTGCTCCATGCCATGAAACAGGCGGTACGTATTCGTATCCGACAGCCAGTTGTCGTGATTTCCCGTCACAAAATAAACCGGCGCAATCTTCACCGCCTCCGCGATAAACAGGAGCCCTTTCTCCACATCCGGGTGATTGCTGTCAATGAGATCCCCCGTAATCACAATCATATCCGGATTTTGTTCTTTTATTTTTTTAATTAACCTGCCCTGATTTTCTCCGAATAATTTATTGTGCAAATCGGAAACATGGATAATGACCGTCCCGTCAAAATCCTTCGAAAGTTTGTCAGAAGCAACTTCATATTCAGAAGTGGTAATCAGATTATTTTCACAATAGCAAAACACCAAAATAAGAAACAAGAAAAGCAGGCCGACAAGAAGCCTTACCATTCTTTTCCCAAATGTTTTCTGCATCTTTATCACCTGCTTTACACGTTTCATTTACTATAAGAACTCCACACCGCGCTCTTTTGCATAAAGAACATCCTTCTCCGGCCAGATAGAGGCCTGCACCTCTCCGAGGTGTGCTTTTCTCAGGAAGAACATACAGATACGGGACTGGCCGATACCGCCGCCGATCGTATACGGAAGTTCATGATTTAAAAGTGCTTTCTGGAACGGAAGCTCGGCTCTGTCCATACAATCTGCCTTTTCCAGCTGTTCGAGAAGCGACTGTTCATCCACGCGGATACCCATGGAGGAAAGCTCCAACGCAATATCCAGAACCGGATAGTAAACAATAATATCTCCGTTCAGTTTCCAGTCATCATAGTCCGGTGCTCTTCCGTCATGAGGCTCTCCGGACGCAAGCTTATCACCGATCTGCATGATAAACACAGCACCGTATTCTTTAGCCGCTTCCGTTTCGCGCTCCTTGGAAGTAAGCTCCGGATAACGGTCTTCCAATTCCTGCGTCGTCACAAACGTAATTTCTTCCGGAAGGAAACACTCCACATACTGGTATGTGTTTGCCATATATTTTTCGGTGACGCGAAGCGCTTCGTATACTGATTTTACTATATCACGGAGGGTCTCTTCATTGCGATCTTCTTTACGGATCACCTTTTCCCAGTCCCACTGGTCCACATAGATCGAATGGATGTTGTCGGTCTCCTCGTCACGGCGTATCGCATTCATATCCGTATAAAGGCCCTCGCCGACTTCAAATCCATAGTTGCGCAGTGCTAATCGTTTCCACTTTGCAAGAGAATGAACGATCTCCACTTCCTCACCGTTTTGCTCCTTGATATCAAATCTTACCGGACGCTCCACACCGTTCAAATTATCATTCAGACCTGAATTAGCTCCCACAAAAAGCGGTGCCGAAACTCGACTCAGATTTAACTGAGTGATCAGCTCTCTCTGAAAAAAATCTTTTACTTTTTTGATCGCTTTTTCTGTCTCCTTGATGTTGAGGGAAGGTTTGTATCCTTCCGGTATCACGATCTGACTCATTTTACTCCTCCTGCTTTTGACAAACGCAAATTGTCTTTATTTGCTCTGCTGATTACAGCTCGCAGTTGTTTACGGTTCTTGGGAACGGAAGTACGTCACGGATATTGCCCATACCTGTCAAGTACATAACACATCTCTCAAAACCGAGACCGAAGCCTGCATGTCTGGCTGTGCCGTATTTACGCAGATCCAGATAGAAATCATAGTCGTCCGGATTGAGATCAAGTTCTTTCATACGCGCCAAAAGCTTATCGTAATCATCCTCTCTCTGACTTCCGCCGATAATCTCTCCGATACCAGGAACCAGGCAATCCATGGCTGCAACCGTCTTGCCGTCTTCATTTAACTTCATGTAGAATGCCTTGATCTCCTTCGGATAATCTGTCACGAAAACAGGTCTTCCGAATTCTTTTTCTGTCAGATAGCGCTCGTGCTCTGTCTGCAGATCGCATCCCCATGATACTTTATATTCAAATTCATCGTTGTGTTTCTCTAATATCTTTATGGCGTCCGTGTATGTCACATGACCGAAATCGGAATTCATGACATGTGTCAATCTCTCAATGAGTCCTTTGTCCACAAACTGATTAAAGAAATTCATCTCTTCCGGCGCATTTTCAAGAACATAGCGGATGATGTATTTGATCATGCTCTCTGCAAGAATCATATCATCTTTCAGGTCCGCAAATGCAATCTCCGGCTCAATCATCCAAAACTCTGCCGCATGTCTGGTCGTATTGGAATTCTCTGCACGGAAGGTCGGTCCGAACGTGTAGATATTCTTAAATGCCATCGCATATGTCTCGCCGTTTAACTGTCCGCTCACGGTAAGATTGGTCGGCTTACCGAAAAAGTCCTGTGAAAAATCAACGCTTCCGTCTTCCTTGCGCGGAAGCTCATTTAAGTTCATGGTCGTCACCTGGAACATCTCACCGGCGCCTTCACAGTCACTTCCCGTGATAATCGGTGTATGCACATAAACAAAGTCTCTCTCCTGGAAGAATTTGTGAATCGCATATGCTGCGAGGGAACGCACACGGAACACTGCCTCAAAAGTGTTAGTTCTCGGTCTGAGATGCGAAATCGTTCTCAGATATTCAAACGTATGTCTCTTCTTCTGAAGCGGATAATCCGGAGTCGATGCACCTTCAATGATAACCTCCGATGCCTGAATCTCGAATTTCTGTTTTGCTTCCGGTGTCGGTGTCACAACACCTTTTACAATCAGGGCTGCTCCGACATTCAATTTATTGATTTCATTAAAATTAGCGAGGGCATCGGAATACACAACCTGAAGCGGCTCAAAAAACGTTCCGTCGTTAATCACAAGAAATCCGAACGTCTTGCCGTCACGCTTGCTGCGAAGCCATCCTCCGATGGTTACCTCCTTATTTAAGTACTCTTCTTCTTTGCGGTATAAATCTCTGATATTTACTAAATCCATCGATATGTTACTCCTTTTTCATATCCGTTTTATCCTTAAAAATAGACCAAAACTGATTATAGCTCATTTATTTTGTTTTTACAACCACTGCTTTGCTGAAAGGTCCGTAGATTTTCTTTCCGCCCGATTTTTTAAAGGCACGGACTTTAAAATAGTATCTTTTACCGGATTTCAGTTTTTTAACACGATATGACGTTGTCTTGGAACCGGAAATCGTCTTTACTTTTTTATATTTTCCGTTTTTGCTTGTTGCTCTCCAAATTTCATACCCGTTACCGCTTGTCTTCTTCCATTTTAATTTTGCAGAAGTTTTCTTAACGGAACTTGCCTTTAAACTCTTTACCTTTTTCGGTTTGGAAACAGACGAAGCATTTCCCGTCTTCACCGGCATCGTTACCTTCTGACCCTGGTATGTGATTGTTACTGTCTGCTCACCCTCTTTAGAGGTACTGTAACCGTTGCACATTTCCTTTATGACCGGAACATAGGACGTACCATGTTTATCGCATTTGACGATAAGATAACGACCCATATCGTCAATGGATATTCCGGCCGCATAATTAGTTGCTCCCGGATTATTGACCGCAACGCTTTGCAGCGTGCATCCGCCCACAAAAAGCTGTACCCAGTTTTTTCCGTAGGATCCGCCGGTCTGATACCCGACACCTATATGCTTGTAAGAACCATTCAAAATATTGGCGCAGTGTCCCGGACTGTTCATCCATCCTTCCATAACGGCAGATGCCGATCCATAACCGACCGCAATATTTTCTCCCGCACAGGTGCGGTAAATATCATAATCTGCCAACACGGTAAAGCAGCTGCTTCCGTCCGGTCTGTCATGGGAAAACAAAGATATAATCTCCTTTGCCCGCACGCCGGACGCTTTCTGCAAATCCATAAACATACCGATGGCAGGTTGACCGTCGGCGAGTCGCTCTTTGTTGACAATTTTCAGCACTTCCCATTCATTCGAATTAGAAATTTTTTCATAAGGCTCCTGAGCCTTTACATCCACTGCTGCCACAAAAGCAAAACACAGAATCGCAACAGCCATAGCCCACTTACTTATATTTTTCCTCTTTTCCATACCTATTTCCCCCATTCTGAAAAAATCGGAACAATTTGTTTATAGTAGCGATTACCATCCTCCTGTGTAAAAACTTTGACAAGCGCCGTGTTCAAAGACTGCTTGTCAGTCGCCTGCAGCATGCAGGAGTAAATTTTCTTGTATGCACCGCCTTGAAGATTTTCCGCTTTCAGGGTGTGTCTTACTTTTTTGCGGATCGTCTCCGGAACACTTTTAATCCGCTCGTTTTCATTTTGTGATTCCGGTTTTGCTGTCGCAGTTTTGCGCAAAGTAGCTTTCTGCGGTTTTTCCGCACTGATATTTTCACGGCGGACAATTGTCATTCCTCTGCTCTTCCAAAAATCAACCACACTGTCATATCCGCTGTCTTTGCTGACCACATAATACTCCTTGACCCCCGTGTGGGCCACCAGATACCCAAGATACGTAGTCAATTGAAAATCCAGATAATTCTTAGCCGTCTTACACGTCTTAATATATTCCACATGAGAAACAGCCGAAGAAATCCTCACATGGTCATCAAACGGAACGGATCCGGTTTTCGGTCCGTAAAAAACCACGATCAGATCATCTTCCTGTAATTTCTCTATCCCATACAGTCCTTTGACTCCTGTATTTTCATAATCGATCAAATAAATTGCCATCTCGGCCTCCTTTTTTATGCACGTCTCTTTAAACTCCGCACATATGCTTTCACTTCTTCGTCCGGTATTCTGGACTCCATAATTTTCTGTAACGCTTTATTGTAAGTAATCTTATCCAGTCTGCACTCCTGCAAAAAACGGCTGGTCAGCGCCGGGAAACAACAGAAGCACTCTGCCACAAGCCATGCGGCCGCCATGTATGCATAGTAACCCTCGGCAAACGGCCGGTCAATAACCTCAAAAATTTTCTCTAAATACGGTCCTGCCATCTTTTTCTCCCGCTCTGTTTGCCCCAGGTCATTCATCGTCACTTTGCGAACACGCTTTATGGTTCTTCCATCCCGGTCACTTTTCATCAGGTGCTGCATCATGATAATGAGCGCAACCCTGACAGAAAATTCCTTTCCGCTTTCAAAATACGGAAGAATAAATTCCCATGTGAGGTCCCTGTCCTTTTTTAATATATCCATTTTCATAAACACGCTGTCACAAACGGACCAATTATCCACTAAAGGAACAAACTCCGCAATATACAAAAGCGCATCTCTTTCTTCCATGGAAGTCGTCGCATAACCGATCATCATTCCCCGAAGCATGATCTCCTCAAAATATGTGTCCGGATATAAAAGCTCCTCTTTCCAGTTACCTTTTGCTAACTCTTTTGCTATTTCACGCAGTTTCGGAAGTCTCACTCCGAGCATCTGTGTCTCTCCCGGAGTAAGCGCAGAAGAAAATTTGCGGTATTTTTCTTCCGATAACTCTATTAATCTGTTTCTGATTTCTTCTCTCATCAGATATTTTCCTTTTCCACGTAGGTTTTCTGAAACACCTGCTCCTGAATAATGTACACATCCTCCGGATCATCTTTCCTGATCGCAAGATAATCCCCCTCTTTACCGAGAAAGTAATCCGAACCGTTTTTCGAAAAAACTCTGGTTCTTTTTTCCAGTTTTTTGGCAAGAATGGAAGCGCCCTTCTTCGGATAACAAAGCCGGGCCTGCTCGTCGATTGCAAGATATGTACCATCATCCACACGTTCCACCGCCGGAATGAAATCCATCATCTGTGCAAAAATGTCCAGCTTCTCATCACTCGGCTCATAACTGGTCTCAAACTTGTTTTTGTGTATCTGGTACACTTCACCGAGACAACCGATCATAATATAGATATCTTCCCCGGCTTCAACAACCACTCCGGTATCGTTTTCCAGTGTATGAATAGAAATACCGACTCCGGCCGGAACGATATCCGTCGTTTTTACATAGGCCCAAGAAACCCTTGCTTTCTCATATTCTTTCATCTGCGCAAACTGTTCCGGATAATTTTGCACATATGTTTTGGCATCCACCGTATCACACTCAATAAAATATTCACCAATCTGCTTCAGAAAATATTCGGTCATGTCAAAAATATCCTGTTCCGACATACATACGGTCAGCAATACTTCCGAAATACTTCCCCCTGCCCACTCGGCAGTTCCCTTTGCGATACCGAACTGTCCAAACAGAAAATCAATAAGCTCCAGCGCACGGATATGCTCTGTAGAACTCAGACAGGAAATCGTAACCCGGTCAGATATCCTTCCCACAAGAAGAAGTACTTCTATTTGCAGTTCTTTCTCAATCTCTTCCGCCTGCTGCCTTGTCATTTCCTTTCCGTCAACTCTCAAAAGCGCAAGCGATTTTTCTTCATAAAGAAACACTTTTCTGTTGTCCGATAATACTGTCTCCGTAAATGGTTTCATTTAGTTCCCTTCCTGTCCCTTATATCCGCACTCTCTGAGAAAATGTTCCGAAAGAAAAGTAAAGCGAAGCTGTAACTTATTCCCTTCTTTTTTCATGACTTTTGCATACGCATTTTCTGTTCCCACCACGATATCTATATCCTGATATTCAGCAAAATCCTTTATCTGCCCCTGTGGACAACCGATGGTAATTTTGTGTTCCGAAACTGCCAGAATCGTTGCCGGAATTTCATCCTTAACCACACTTTTTCCCTGTAGCAAAAACAAAACTGCCCGGACCGGTTTTTCTAAAACAACCGGTCTGTCTTCCCCCGCCGCAAAAAGCTTCCGTTCATAGATTCCCGTGAGACCTTCCACTTCGAAGACAGACAGTTTCTCGTGAATCCCCTTCATTGATATTTCAAAACTGTTTTTCACTATCAACTGCTGCGCCAGACAATCCATCGCCTGCTGCGACACTAAAATCTGACCTCCGACACTGTATGTCTGAATGCGGGAGCAGAGATTGACCACCTGCCCGATCACGTTATATCGCATAAACTGCTCGGAACCGATATTTCCGATAAACACTTCGCCTACGTGGATTCCGATTCCCGCCTCGATATCCGGATAGCCGTTTTCTTTATTGTATCGATTGACCTCTCCCATTCGATTCTGCATCTCTATGGCTGCGGCCACCGCATCCTCCGGTGCATGCTCCGCCACAAGCGGTGCGCCGAAAACCGCCAATATGGCATCTCCGATAAATTCAATAATGGTTCCCTTATATTTCATGATCACCTCTGTCATTTCACCAAGGTAATGATTTAATATCGAAACCACTTCATCCGCCGACAACCTTTCCGAAAGGGACGTAAACCCACGCAAATCCGCCATCATAACCGTAACCACTCTTTTTTCTCCGCCGATGGCAACTCCTTCCGGCTTTTCCAATATGACATCAACCACCTCATCGGAAAAATACTTGCCCAAGATCCGATGCAACAGATTATTGCGCAATGACAACTGTTCGTTAAGGCGCCTTATCTCCTTTGCTGCGGCAAGTTCCATCGTCTGTCTGTGCAAAACCTTCTCATAATTTCTTGTCATCTGATGCTGCATGGCCGCACGCTCAATTCTCGTCATAGCCATCTCGGAAAACGGCTTTTGAAGAACGACAGTCGCACCCAGCTCATAGCATTTTTCATCCACTTCCGCTCTGCGTTCATCCGTCATAAAAAAGAGAGGAATTCCGATAAATGCCGGCTGCGACATAAGAAAAGATATCGAGCGAAAATCCTCTCCGCATGCAGACTCGTAATCGACAATGAGAAGAGACGGCATATCCGATGTCTGTATTGCACGCTCCACAGCTTTCTCCAGCGCCTCAAAAGAAAACACACAAAAAGTCCGCAGTCCGCCGCCTGCATTAATGCGGCGCTGCGCCTCAATCATATCCTCTCTTGAACTACACAAAACCCAGACATCTCTCTTCATGGTCTAATTATCCTTTTTATTTTTAAAAAAGCGATACTGATTATCCCCGTATACTTGTTTCGGAATCCTGACATTTTTTTCTTTACATTTATCGCAGAGCACTCCCGACCTTATCCCTGCACCGCAACCGGAACACACAAGCAGAATCGGTGATCCGAGCGGAATTTCCAGACGCTCATCTTTCAGAAAATATTCGATGGTACTGCGGGGAACACCTGTTGCACGCATGATCTCCGTCACATTGCGCGGCCCCTCTTTGTCCAGATAATTGCGCACCTTCTGGTAACTGTCATAATCTTCATATCCGCAATCCACACACTGATACGTTCCCCTGGATATCTGTTGCAGCACACCGCCGCATCTTTTGCACACCACCGGCTGCTGATTAATCTTCAGCGCATTATTTCTTTCCATTCTCACATTCTCAGCTGCTGCTCCCGGTGTCGCCCGGCGTTCCACCGAAGGCAATTCCATTCTGGCCGTAGCTGCGCTGTGCGACTTGCTGTATGCTCCGGTCACTTCCGATTTCCTTGGCAGTTCTGATATATTGCCTTTTTGAGACTCTTTTGCCGCCGCTTTTTCCGATGTGCCGAGCAGCCCTCTGAGACGCTCCAACAACTGATCGGTAGCTTTTTCTTCATCTTCATCGTATGGTATGGTCTGAACATTATTTAAGTAGAACCGGAACATATCACTAAGCGGTACTCCGGTTATATTTAACGGAACAATCGTCTTGCGATAATTGATGGCACAATCAATCTCTTTTTCCACCCATATGGATTCCTGCGAAGATTCCGAAAGCACCAGCAAAAATACCTGACATCTTTCAATGGCACGCGGTATTTCTCTTGCATAATTGGAGCCGGCCGGAATCATCTCCGGAGCTTTCCAATAATCGATTCCCGCCTCCTTCAAAGCCTGCGCTATTTTTTTGACCGTCTGTGTATCTTTTGAGCTGTAACTGATAAATACTGTATTTGACACACTGCTTCTCCTTCCCTATCGTTCAAGAAACTTTTCGCCCGCCTTCATCATCTTTTTGCACTCTGTAAGCAGTCTCGGCATATGTCTGCGCACATAAAGGGAATTATCCTGTCGGCTCTGCTGCTCATGCTCTCTTGCCATGTCAGCCAATGCTTTCGCACCTATACTGGCCGACGTACTCTTAAGCGAATGCACATCGATACCATACGACTGCATATCTCCCTTTGTCCCCGCTTCACGCAGTTGTTCCATTTTCTCCGGCAACTCTTCAAAATAGATCGTTAATATCTCATCATATGTTTCTATGCTTCCGGCCATGTTTTTCAATCCCTCTGCCGTATCGATACCATATGCGGAAAGCATACGGAATTTCTCATCCTCTATGGATATCTTGCGCTTTTCGATTTCCGTTTCTACCACTTCGGGCTGATCCTGTTTTTCAACAAAAACAACCTTTTCCTTCGGTAATGCCTGCGTAATCATCTCTTCCAGTTTGCGATAATCTACCGGCTTACTCAGATAATCCGTAAAGCCCTGCCCCAAATATCTCTCCTTTGCCCCGTAGATTGCGTTGGCCGTCAGAATAATCACCGGGATATCTTTCTTTGTCGCAACCTGATCCGGATTATGGTCCCACATCCTCTTCATTTCTTCAAATGTTTCTATACCATCCATCTCAGGCATCATGTGATCCATAAAGATCATATCAAACTCCTGCCGTGCAAAGACATCCAATGCCTCACGCCCGTCACAAACTGCAACAATCTGCATACGGGTATGCTTCAAAAGACCTTTGAACACCTCCAGATTCATTCGATTATCATCCACGACGAGAATTCTGGCTTCCGGCGCCTCAAAACTCATTCCATCCTGAAGCCGGCTGTCTTTATGCCCTGCAATTATCTTCTCTACAGAACCAAGAGGTTTTTCATCCACAACCTCCTGCTCCAGATCAAAATAAAATCTGGAACCTTTTCCGTATTCACTCTCCAGGCAAAGCTCACTGCCCATCATAAAGAGGAAACTTGTTGTGATACTCATACCAAGGCCTGTTCCCTCGATATTTCTGTTTTTCGTCTGCTCCAGACGCTGGAACGAAGAAAATATCTTATCCATATCCTCTTCTTTGACACCGATCCCGGTATCCTCCACTTCTACATGAAGAATAAACTTATCCGCATCTTTCCTACCGGACATGCGCATGGTCACACGACCTTCGTTTGTATACTTGACCGCATTTGACAAAAGATTCAAGATAATCTGACGAATACGGACATCATCTCCCCGAAGCCATGTCGGCAAATTCTCATCGATCTCAAGAACAAACTCCAGCTCTTTTTCTCTCGCCTTAATCTCTATCATATTGTACAGGTCGTAAATAATGCCGGAGACCTCATAATTAACCGATATAATCTCCATTTTCCCGGATTCGATTTTGGAAAAATCAAGAATGTCATTAATGATAGCCAGCAGTGATCTTCCTGCTTCTCTGATATTTTGAGAATAGACGATTACATCGCTTGATACCGCTTCTCTGGAAATTATTTCATTCATACCAAGCATTGTATTGATCGGCGTCCGGATTTCATGGGACATATTGGCCAGAAAGTTACTCTTTGCCCGGTTCGCCTGATTGGCCTCCAGACTGAGTCTTTCCAAATCCTCTGTATACTGACGAAGTCTTGTAATATCCGTAAGCGTCACCGCATAGCCCGCAACACTACCATTATCGGAGACTTCGCTTATTGTGATCTGGTAATCGCGTTCTCCGATTTTACATTCCTGTCTATTCCCAAAAAAATCTTCTCGGATTCTCTCGGCAATGGACACCTGATCCCAGGTAGCAAGCCACGGCATAATACGTTCAGCCTGACGGTTGGCATATATCACATATCCATCCTCCTGGGCAACGATAAGCGCCTGAGCACTCTCCGCCGCCATCTGGTAGATCGCCGTATCCACCGTATCAAACAGACGATAGCGCAGTACACAATACAGGAACACAAGTGTATAAATCGCAAAAATAAGCGGACCGAAATCATAGTTTGTCGACGCAAAAATGTAGACCACCAAAACCAGAGTTATCACGGCCGCCAGACTGCTGTATCCCACCAGCGTCATAACACTTCTCTCATCCGGCGTCTTAACAATTCTCCGATGTCTGAGGCACCGAATCGCAAAATAAACAAACGTATAAATCAGATATCCCAAAAAGAAATAGTAGTACGGCGACTTTCCGAGACTGCAGAATGCATGTCCGTCTTTCCATATAATCCCTACCGACGTATAGTAAAAATCATGGTATTTCGCCGTCATAACAAGGCAAAAGGACAAAAATCCGATCCCCCACAAAACCGGCAACGTAAATTTTTTATATTTCCAATTGTAATATTTTCCGATTCCTGTTACGAAGCTTGCACCGGCAAAACATTTCCCCATATATCCGATCTGTATCGCCAAAAGCATCTCTGACACATTCGTAGAAAGCAATTCAAACACATATCCGATCAACATCATCATATCAAAAATAATCGCAAGAACGATAAAGGAGTTACTCTGTCTCTCCCTGCGACGAAGCAAAAGCTGTAGCATATATACACAGATGATGACGCCCACTATATGTATTTCCAACATAAATTCATACATTTCTGCTACCTCCCGGGGTAATTCCAAGTACACTTCACCCATTTTGACAATACCTGTCTATAGTTTACCAAAAAAAAAGCATGCTGTCAGCATGCTTTTCTCTATTCTCTGCTATTTTATCGCAGGCTCCATTCTGCCTGCAACCAATTTTTTCACTTCATCCTTATCCTTCTGCATGGCAAATGCCAGTTCGGAGTATAAGTTGTTTTCTGCTAATTTAAAATACCGCTCATCAACAGAGGTATTTTTCTTTCCCTGTGCGCTTCGTTGCATATTGCGAAGACACATACATTTGAGTATCCCCACCAGCTGTCTTGGCTCACAGCTGAAAATGGCCTCCTTATACTTTTGTTCTCGCTGCTTGTCATTGGCAATCCACACCGCTTCAATCTGCGGAATCTCATCGATGACACGAAGGGCCTGCTCCTCATCCATCGTCTTTCGGATACGAAGTTTATCGCTGTCCACCGGAACATATAATTTTGTGCTTTTCTCGCCGACCGGAACGATCAGATAAAACAGCTTATCCTTGTTGTCCATCGGGAGATCGAGATGTACTTTATCTTCCACCCTGCAGATTCCGTTGTTTGCATTGATAACGTAATCTCCTACTTCAAACATTTTGCTTACACCTCCATAAAATGCCTTCCTATCCATATCTTTCCCTCATATTTTAGCATTTAATAATTTTTTTCGTAAGCAAAAAATTTTTGTTGAATCTTATAAAAACTACAAAATTTCTTCTATAAAAATCGTTCTTTCCGCACCGAGATCCACAATGCGCTCCTCCGTCACGGAACGGTTGACGCGATTATAATAAATCTTCACAAGAGGACGCGGCCCGTCATTTTGTCTGATGTTGGAAACAATGCCGACCTCCTTGGTAGAAAGGCGCACCATAACGCCGAGCGGATAAATCGGAATGTTATTGACAAATGTATTGACCACGACCGGATCATAATAAATACCGCTCGCTCCATACAACTCTTCCACTGCCAGATACGGCGGAATGTTCATATAGGTAATAGCCGCAGCATATCTTTGACAGACGCCGATAATACGTGCACCGACCGGAATCTCATCACCTTTGATACCTCTCGGATATCCGCTGCCGTTATATTTTTCATGATGCGACTGGATACACGCCGCAATCGATCTCGGAATATTTTTCTGGAGAGCAAAATAATACCCATACGTCGGATGCTCCTGCCATAAGTTTTCCTCGGCCGGATTGCGCTCATCCAAGCGCACAAGATTCGGCATTTCCGCAACACCCATGTTGTGCAAAAGCGCACTGATAAGAACCACCAATATCTCTTCATTACTGAGCTTCATGCAACCGGCCACAATTCCGCTGAGCACCGCCGTATAAATGGAATGCTGGTACAAACGGACCTTGTGGATAATACGCAGCTCCACCATGGTTTTTAACACTTCTTCATTGCGGGCAATCTTGCGAATCAACTGCTCCAGCTTGTGTGCCACCTCAACGACATGGTCATTTTTGTTCGCCTCCGCCTGTAACGGCGAAATCTCCCTGAGCACATGGATAAAATCCTCTACAAGGGACTCCTCCATCTTGTCCATCGGTGTGATCAAAACCGTATGCGGATCTGAAATATCCACAATCTCAATCCCGATTTCTTTGAGCTGTTCCAGATTACGATTGCTCAAAATCGTTCCGGCTTTCAGCAGGCAAGTATCCGTCCCCGGCTGATACACGCTCTGCTCCAGCTGCATACCCGGCTTAACCGCCTTAATTTTCATTTTTCCCATAATACAAATACCCCTTCAGTACTAAAAATATACCCAAGAAATATCATATTATGTTTACGTTCTTGTGTCAACAAATCATGTATTCTTTTCTATTATATTTCTTCCCGGACCAAATGCTCAGAAAAATACGCCCGTCACAAAAATTTCAATCCCGATTCCGATCAGAATCACCCCGCCGAGTACCGACGCCTTGCTCGACAATTTTGTTCCGCATTTTTTCCCAATCACAAGTCCTGCCATGCAGATAACAAACGTGACAAATGCGATAATAGCGGACGCCAAAAGAGCCTGTCCGAAATTATAATCCGCAATCGTGAATCCGACCGAAAGTGCATCAATCGACGTCGCAATTCCCTGAATGAACAGAACCCAGACGGTCAGTTTTTCCTTTTTTACTTCTTCCTCTTCGCCCCGGATACCCTCTGCTAACATTTTTCCTCCGATAAATACCAAAAGAACAAGCGCAATCCACGGAACAAACGGTTCAAACATTTTAAAATAGCGAAGCATCGTGTGCACACAAAGCCATCCCGTTATCGGCATAAAAGCCTGAAACAGAGCAAACACACCTGCGACAACGCACATTCGTTTCTTTTTCATTACAGGGTCACTTAATCCATTGGCCAGAGACACTGAAAAAGCATCCATGGCGAGACCTATTCCAAGCAAAATGCTGCTCACAAAAAATCGTATACCAAGCTGCATTTGAATTCCTCCTCAGGTTATTGGTCTTTCGTAGCTTTCAAAAACAAATAACCGGATAACCGTTTGGCCATCCGGGAATTTTGAATTACCTTACCACCTTTAACAAAAAATGTCAATTTCTTTCACTCGCACAATTGCAAAGTTGTACTTTTTTTATTATGATAAGGATTAAGAGTTTTTATACTCATTATCAGAAGAAAAATCAAAAACAACAGGGGGTGCCAAAATGGCTAAAACCGCACAGGAGATCATGGATCTCATCAAAGAACAGGACATTAAGATGATCGATTTTAAGATTGTCGACATCAACGGACAGTATCGTCATGTGACGATACCGGCGCAGCAGTTCTCCGCTGACACAATGGAAAACGGTATCGGATTCGACGCTTCCAATTACGGATATGCGGTCGTTGAAAAAAGCGACATGGTATTTATTCCGGACCTTGACACCGCGATTGTGGATCCGTTCTGTGACATTCCGACTTTATCCATCACAGGAAATGCAATGATCATCGACTATCCGAAAAATCGTCCGCTCGATCAGTATCCTCGTAATATCGTACTTGCTGCAGAGCAGTATATGAAGGACACAGGCATTGCTGATACGATGCTGATTCTTCCGGAGTTTGAATTCCACTTGTTCGACAATGTCGGCTGGTCTGTTCAGCCAAACGAAATCGGTGTGGGCATTGATGTAGCCCAGGCTTACTGGAATACAGCTGAGGAAGGCAAAGGTAACGTAGTGGCTCACCAGAAAGGTTACCATGTAGCAAAACCGTTCGACCGCTCTTATGAATGTCGTTCCGAAATGTGTCTTCAGATGGAAAAAGCAGGCATTCCGATTAAATATCATCACCCGGAAGTCGGTGCAGCAGGACAGTTTGAAATCGAGCCGATGCTCGGCCAGATGTCCAAGATGGCAGACAACACCATGATGATCAAATACATCATTCACAACACAGCACTCAAATACGGAAAGACAGCTACTTTCATGCCAAAGCCGGTGTACAACGAAGCCGGAAACGGTATGCACGTACATATGCTCTTATTAAAAGACGGTCAGCCGGTATTCTCCGACGATGACGGCTATGCTCACCTGAGCAAAACTGCACACTATTTCATGGGAGGACTTTTAAAACACATTTCTTCCCTCTGTGCACTGACCAACCCGAGCACAAACTCTTTCAAGAGACTGGTTCCTGGATTTGAAGCACCGGTTACCGTCGGCTATGCCACATCGAACCGCAGCGCAGTTATCCGTATTCCGGCTTACGCAAAAACTCCGGAACTGAGACGCTTTGAAATCCGCAACCCGGATGCAACATGTAATCCGTACCTCTGCTATGCAGCAATTCTCATGGCAGGTCTGGACGGTGTAAAAAATCAGATTGATCCGCACGCAAACGGCTGGGGACCGTATGACATGAACCTGTATACTTTGTCCGACGAAGAAAAAGCAAAACTTTCTTCTCTTCCGACTACACTGGATGCAGCACTCGATGCACTGGAAGCAGATCACGACTACCTGACAGCAGGCGGCGTTTTCCCGGAGCATCTGATTAAAAACTTTATTGCAAACAAACGTAAAGAATGCGCCGAACTTGCCAAGATTCCGCATCCGGCCGAGTTTGACAGATACTTCAATGCGTAGCTCTAAGCCATGCAAAAAGGAGAATTCTTATGAAATGCCCATATTGCGGTGCAGAAGTTGTACCGAATACCAAGTGTGAATACTGTGATTCCTTTGTGGAAAGAGAAACCAAGGACGAATCTTCAAAAACAGATTACCAGGAGCAGCTCGAGGACATCATCCTTGAAACCGCGGAGCATTTTGGAGACGCTCTGCGGGGAACCGCCGAGGAGATCGGTGACACTTTCGAAAAAGTAGCCACACCGGAAAACAAACGGTTTTTCAAAAAACTAATTATCACAATCATTGTCATTGTTGCTGTTTTTGTATTATGCTTCTTTATCATCCTCTTCAGTTCATTGCGTTCCGCCTTTACCATGATGGACGGTTTGTACGGCGATACTACAGAAGAGCCTTATTTTTCAACCGCCGAAAATGTCACGGAAATGCCGGATATCTGTTCACTGACTGATGCGGAAGGCATGGTCGGTCATCTGGACAAGAGCGGATCCATGACCATCATTTACGAAGGGGAAGAATGCGATACGATGCTGCTGGACGAAACTCTGCTGGACTGGCTGAATAAACACGAACATTCTCTGGACACTGTCGGTGTTCTGTTCACCACCGACAGCGAAGGCAATGTCACATCACTTGCCATGTCATCCGATACGTTTTATGTGTTGCAGCAGCAGGATGCACAGTATCTGGTGCTTCGCAATGACGATGTATTTTGTACCACCTCCGAAGTCCCTTTGGAGACGGGCAACTATTACGATGGCTATTTCAACTACCCGGTGCTGAATGTTCATTCTGCCACAGAAGGAGACGATAACGGCTATTCCGTGTTCGATCCGACCTGCGATGCAAAAGAAATGCGTTCCTTCACCGACCCTTACACCGGAGAAGAGCTTGCTGTTCCGATGATTTACATGGAGGATATGTGGTATCACTGCACGCAGGAGCTTTATGACGCATGCACGGAAGGCAAAGTCCTTCCCCCGGATGTGCGCGTGGATAAGTCAATAAATGTAATTTATACGGAAGAATAAGAAAAAGGGTGTCCCAAAAGTCATGAGACTTAAGGAACACCCTCTTTTTTTACTGTCCGATTACATATCCGTCCGCAGGGTTACCGCTCAAAATATACGTATAAACCGCACCTTCCTTTGCAGCAATCTTGAACTCCGGTTCCACCGGGAACGCATTATTTTCTTCATCGTACACTTCCGCCTGCAAAACGATTTCCGCATTGTTTTGCCAATCTGACAATTCAAAATCCAAAGGATAAAATGCAAATGTCATAGAGTTACCCGGGCGGATTACACGATCCTCATCGGCGTATCCTCCGGCTTGGGTTCCCTTATGTTCGCCGTCCAGAGAGTAGGAAATCCCCATCGTGGAAATATCAGTCCCTGTATTATTCACTATTTTGACATTGATTTCTTTGCCTTCCTCCAGCTGTCTTTGGAACTCCGCCTCCAGCATTTCCTGTTGCTGTGCCGAAATCATTTCATCCAACTGCAATTTAACGTCTTCCATCCGCTCGGCTTCTTCCCTTGCATGCTCCATCTGCTCGGCTTCCTGCTTGGCATGTTCCATCTGCTGCAACGCAAGCGCCTCTTCCGCATCCATAAATGCATATCCGTCCAGCCCCGTTTTTTGAATGAGCCTTTGCAACAGCACAATATCGTCATAGCATTCCTTTATATCATGTCCCGCAAATTCGGACGCATCTTCCGTGGTTACCACAAGCTTACTTTCTTTCCCTGCTACTTCATATTCAAAGGATACTTCACCCAGGTTTTGCACAACCGCCAAAAGAACGTACGCATAGGACTTCATCATGGTCTCTTTTAAAGCCACATGCTCCTCTTCCTGCTCTCCGGAAAGCACAAACGACCAACCGTATGGCTCCTTCTCCGTCTGCAGCTCATTGGCAAAACCGCCCAGATAACTTCCCATGTTAAGAGCCGCAACCGGAAGGGCATTGGCCGACATATCACCTACATACGGATGTCTTGTGTTATAAACGGACGAAGTGATGGCAAGAATATCTTCTCCATCCGCCCAGAGTATGGTGTCTCCCATTTTCACCTGTTTGATATCCGCCGCCGAGGTATACTCTGACGTCATAACACCGCAATTGTTCCACGGCGCAAAAAGAACTGCCTTGCAGGATACATTGATAATTCCCGGCTCCTCCTCCGTAAAGTAAATATCACTCGGAACACGTGCGCTGTCCAACATTGTAGCTGTCACGTCCAAGGCATTACCATACACCTGCGCCCTGCAATACACAACGCCGTCCCCCACTTTTTCCCCCACTACAAAGACTCTTCCGATCCAAAGGCATAAAAAAAGCACAACTACCGCCAGCACACTTCCGATTACTACACCCTTGGTCCGGCGCCTCATTTTCTTCAGATAATCAATTTCTTTTTCCCGGATTTCCTCCTGCATCTCCTCCTGCGCAGTATCCGGTTCCCGCATAGCACTGAGCGCCTCCTTACAATCGGCGCAGGACGCCACGTGCTCATCCACCATTTCATTGGTTATATCACTGGTTAAATGTTCAATATAAGACGGAAACAAATCCCGCACCAGTTCACAAGGTAATTTATTCTTCATCGCTCCCCATCTCCTTCCTAAGTCTTTCTTTTCCCCGGTAAAAAGTTACTCTTGCCCAATTTTCTGTCTTTTCCATAATCTCTCCGATTTCCCGGAAGGACAGATTTCCGAATATTCGCAAATACAAAACTTCCCGAAAGGGTTCCGGACATTCATGCAGCTTCCTCATCAGCTCCACACGCAACTGCGCTTCCATCACTTCATTTTCAGCGGAAGCTTTGGCTAACTTTAATTCATCTGCTTTGTCTTCCCACTGCTCCGTATGCGGATGCTTTCTCTGATAGGAAAGCCATTGATTTTTGGCAATGGCACAAAGCCATGTAGAAATCTGACAACTCCCGTCAAACCGGCCGATACTTTTAACTGCCTGATAAAATGTTTCCTGCGTCAGCTCTTCTGCCAGATCGTGACTCTGTGTATGAGTCAGCAGATACTTATAGACCGTTTTCGCATGGGCCTGATAAATCTCATCTATGGACTGCATGTGATCCCTCCTTTCGTCTGTTCTGTATGTTAATGTCATATTTTCCCTTTTCGTTACACATTATCTCAAAAAAATTTGAGAAAATGAAGAAAAAATGCCCTGACAGAATTTTTACTGCCAGAGCAACCTTTTCATTTACTGATTGTCAAATGCCATATTCTCTTCCGGTTCGCGTTTTTTTCTCCAAAGAAGCATCACAAGCCCTATAATCATAAATATAACAGATGCAACCCCGAAGACAATCAACATATCTTTTTCCATAACCGGAATCAATTTGTACGGCACAAAATATTCTTCCGCCTGCTCACGATACTCCGCACCATACCAATCATAATAAAGTTCGTACAGATCACTGTCCAGCTTCCACACCTTTGCATCAATCGGATAAGTCACAGTCCCGAAGGTATCCGTATTGCCGTCAATATACGCCCAGGTTTCCTCCACGATGTCATCCATGATACTGTAAGCACCCTTGTTCACTTCAACCGTAAGCAGTTTGGTCTCTTCTTCCGATGCGCCGTAAGCCGGGAACACATACCATCTCTTTGTATCCTCTTCCGTGCTTACCGTGATACCATAGCGTTTATTCTCTGTTGTCTGTGTGGCATAGTAATCGTAAACATAATCGATATTTCCTGTAATGTGCATTCCCTGCTCCAGTTTGTTGCAGTCCACTTTATATACATCCTGCGCCGGAGATGAAATCACTCTGACTTCCTTGATAACGACCCACGCAAATGCGATGCCTACGAGCAAAAGTAAAAATCCATTCACCTTTCTTTTCATTTTTTCATCCTCCCTCATTCGTAAACATAAACTAATCTATCTTCCGAAACTAAACAGATTCGTTATCTTCTCACTTATCTTTTTCAGTTTTTCCGATACATCATTAATGTTTTCAAGCGTCTCCTCCAGCTCAGCTGCATCGATTGTCTCCACAATTTCACTGATAGCCTTCATGTCCACTTCTTTAAACGAATCATTGATATACGCAAAATCAATCTGCTCTACGGTTGTGTTAAACTTCTCAATAGCAGCATTGATCTGTACCATATCAATCTGTGAAACTTTATCTGCAACGACCTCAACCTCTTTTGTGAAAGCGTTCAATCGGGTAATTCCGATGATCAATACCACGATTACCACCAGCGAAAGCACACCTGACACGGCACTAAATATTTTACTTATAAAAAGTGTTTTTTTCAATGTCTTCATTTCATTCAGAAGTTCTTCCTGTGTCGTGATTCCTTTTCCCTCGTTCATGCTTTATCCTCCCATCAACATAAAATAACCTTGCGGAAACCATATGCTTACACAAAGTTATTTATAATTAAAATCAACTATTTTATTTCCTCTTTATGTATGTTTTCAGTCTAGCACCATGCTATTTTCCTGCCAACTTACTTTTCCATTACAAAAATGCCGGAAAAAAGAAACGCTATATTTAATAATGGCAGATAATCACTTGGATTACCTGCCATATAAATACTCTGTATCAAATTTTATTTATTCGAACTCAATCGTTGCAATCGGCTTCTTTGTCAGCTCATAGCAAACTCTGTTTACGCTCGGAACTTCTGTCGTGATACGATCTACAACTTTTTCAAGGAAGTCGTAATCGAGACGTTCAATCGTTGCTGTCATGGCGTCGATGGTGTTAACCGCACGGAAGTCGGATGGAGCCATGTCGTTCTGTGGGCCAAGGAGTTGGGGGGTCTAATTGTCTTCCTA
>JAZSMO010000038.1:0-7300 GCA_045535935.1 Lachnospiraceae bacterium
AGGCGGAAAACTATCGGGTGCTTGTGGTAGACGATAACCGTGTAAACAGAAAGGTTGCAACCAGTATGCTGAAGGCCTACAAATTTGAAATAGATGAGGCTGAAGACGGTAAAAAGGCTATTCAAATGGTGAGTTGTAAAAAGTATGATCTCATTTTCATGGATCATATGATGCCCGAACTGGATGGAATAGAAACAACACGCATTATTCGAAAAGAGTATGCAAGGCAGATAGAAGGAACACCGATCGTTGCACTGACGGCTAATGCTTTAGTAGGAGCAAAAGAAGAATATTTACGAAATGGATTTGAAGATTTTCTTTCGAAACCGTTTGAACGCTGGCAGCTTCACAAAGTACTGGAAGCATGGATTCCGAAGGATAAAATAGTATATATTGGAGATAAATAGCAAAAATGCTTTAACAATTTAGTGAAAAAAAGCAAAAAAATCTTGTACTTTGCTTTTTTTCCCTTTATAATAGTACACGGGCAAAAAAGGGGTCCAAAAATCTTTTCATAAAAGGAGGACAATAATATGTCATATGTTGATGAGGTGATTGACTTAGTCAACGCGAAAAACCCGGCTCAGCCAGAATTTCACCAGGCGGTGAAAGAAGTAATGGAATCTCTTCGAGTTGTGATTGAGGCAAATGAGGAAGAGTACAGAAAGCAGGCTTTATTAGAAAGATTAGTTACACCGGAAAGAATTATCATGTTCCGTGTTCCATGGGTAGATGATAAGGGTCAGGTGCAGGTGAACAACGGTTTCCGTGTTCAGTTTAACAGTGCCATCGGACCATACAAGGGAGGACTTCGTTTCCATCCGTCCGTAAACCTTGGTATTATCAAATTCCTCGGTTTCGAGCAGATTTTCAAAAACTCTTTAACAGGTCTTCCGATCGGCGGAGGTAAAGGCGGTTCTGACTTTGATCCGAAGGGCAAATCAGACAACGAAGTAATGGCATTCTGCCAGAGCTTTATGACAGAGCTTTACAGACATATCGGAGCAGACACAGACGTTCCGGCAGGAGATATCGGTGTCGGCGCACGCGAGATCGGATATATGTACGGACAGTACAAGAGAATCCGCAACATCTACGAAGGTGTACTTACAGGAAAAGGACTTACTTACGGTGGTTCTCTTGCCAGAAAACAGGCGACAGGTTACGGTCTGTTATACCTGACAGATGAAATGCTCAAATGCAACGGCAAATCATTAGAAGGAAAGACAATCGCAGTTTCCGGTGCAGGTAACGTAGCAATCTACGCCATCGAGAAAGCACAGCAGCTCGGCGGAAAACCGGTGACATGTTCTGATTCTACTGGTTGGATTTATGATCCGGACGGAATCGATGTTGAGTTATTAAAAGAAGTAAAAGAAGTAAAACGTGCACGTCTTACAGAGTACGCAGCTGCAAGACCGAATGCTGAGTATCATGAAGGAAAAGGCGTTTGGACAGCAAAGGTTGACATCGCGCTTCCTTGTGCAACGCAGAACGAGCTGAACCTTGACGATGCAAAGGCACTTGTGGCTAACGGTGTATTTGCAGTAGCAGAAGGTGCTAACATGCCTACCACATTAGAGGCTACAGAGTACTTCCAGGAGAACGGAATTCTGTTCTGCCCTGGTAAAGCATCCAACGCAGGCGGTGTTGCGACATCCGCACTCGAGATGAGCCAGAACAGCGAGAGATTATCATGGACATTCGAGGAAGTGGATTCCAAACTTCAGAGAATCATGGTAGATATCTTCCACAACCTTGACGACGCGGCAAAGAAAGTCGGCAAAGACGGCGACTACGTAGTAGGAGCTAACGTTGCAGGTTTCCTGAAAGTAGCTGAGGCTATGACTGCACAGGGGATTGTGTAAGGTAAAAAGTTACAAAATGACAGCATAAAACTTGTATATTATATAATGAATAAAAAAGTGCTTCGTAAAGGGATTTGCGGAGCATTTTTTATGTGAAAACGGGTAAAATAATGCAGATTTTTCAAAGAGATGTAAAATAAATATCGTTGACAATTACCGGCTGAGCGGTAATAATGTATAATATAGAAAGAAAAAACAAGGAGGATTATACTATGAATATAAAGGTATATTTGAAAGAAAATAAAATATCTGTAAGAGAAATGTCTGTGATAACTTCTATTCCGTATTCTACCTTGAATGATATTGTAAATAATAAAGTAAATTTAGAAGAGTGTCAGTATAAAACGTTAAAGAAAATTGCTGTTTTTTTAAAGATAAGTATAGAAGATTTAGTATATGAGAAGGAAGATTTTCAGACATTCCGTAATAAGATACATCATGATTTAAAAGATAATGGCGAGATAGAGACATTATTATACATTTTGGAAAACCGCAGAATTGATTACTATATGCTTCATGAAGATTTATTAAAAGCAATGTATTTGATTAGCCTATTGGACTATTTGTCCCTTAAAAATCAGGTTCCTTTATGTCAGGAATATGCGCATATTAGAAAGCTGTCTTTAAAAGAACCATATTATGTGGGTGATAGATTAAATAATCAGAAATATAAAAATTGTATCCAAGAGTTTGTAAAACATAACATATATGAAGGAGATTTATATGACGCAGTTTAGTAGTGATAAAACTCTAATTACAAAAGACAATGCATATCCAATTTTAAAAGCATTTGCAAAAGAGTATAAAAAACAAAATGGAACCAGTGCGCCGGTAAAATTGGTAATTGTAGGTGGTGGTAGTATTCTTTTAAATTATGGTTTTAGAGAAGCTACACAGGATTTTGATATTATGGTGCAATCTATGGGATTGATTAAAAATGTTTCTTATAGAATTGCAGATTTATATAATTTGCCGGATAATTGGTTAAATTCAGATTTTATGCGTACTGCATCTTATTCAGACAAATTACGGGAAGTTTCAAAACATTTTTGTTCTTTTAATAATGGAAGTTTGGAATTTAGAACTGTGAATGGGGAATATTTGATTGCAATGAAAATGGTTTCGGCAAGAGAATATAGAAATGATATTTCAGATGTGGTTGGAATTATTATATATATGAAAAATGAACCTGAAGATTTCTCAATGGATAGAATTAATCATGCAATAGAGTTTTTGTATGGAAAACGAGAGAATGTAATTAAAGAAGATGTTTACGATAAAGTAAAAGAGTATTCAAAATGGTCAGTTGCAGAGTTGGAAAAGGAATATGAGGTACTGACGCAAATGGAAAAGCAGACAGAGCAAGATCTGATTGATATAAATGAAAAATATCAGGGAGTTGTAGAAGAAGAGAGCATTGATACAGTCATTGAGGGACTTAGAAGAAGGAAAGGGAGATAAGCCGCATGTGGAAGGGCGGATAGTTGGCAGACAACAGAAAAATCAGCATATATAGAAATAGAAAAGGTTGTCCAAGAATTTTCTTGGAACTTTTTATTTTGTCACAAAATGTTTTGAATAGCAGTTATAAATATGCAAGACGAAAATAAACTGCCGGACGTAGTCTTAAGAGACTGCGGTCGGCAGTTTCTGCGTTTGGCAAGCTTTTTTATGTCATTGTCTTTTCTTTTCTAAGCTCTGCAATAAATTTTTCGGTTGGTAGAATGAAAAAATATTTTCATGAAAACCGCATAAAAACTATCGCTTTTTGAACACACTAAATGAAAGAAAAGTGAGGTGACAAAATTGAAATATGTTTGTGATGTATGTGGATGGATTTATGATGAAGAAGTCGGAGCACCGGAATTTGGAATTGCACCGGGAACTAAATTTGAAGATTTGCCGGATGACTTTGTGTGTGATTTGTGTAAGGTTGGCAAGGATCGATTTAGTGAGGTGAAAGAATAATGGCAATGGGATTAAAAGAAAAATTAGCTTCGGGCAAGGAATACTATGAGGTGCGTCTGGAAAGCATCGGCGGTCTCGGGGCAAATCTTTGCGGCAAAATGCTCGGGGAGCTCGGTGTAAAATATCTGGATGTAAACAGCACCAATTTTTCGAGCTACGGGTCGGAGAAAACGGGTACACCTGTCAAAGGGTTTATCCGTTATTGTGATGCAAAAAAGGAAATCAGAGAACATTCACCGGTGGAAAAACCGGATCTTCTGGTCATCTTTCATCAGGCTCTTTTGAAAGACGGATCTGTGCTTAAGGGATGTGATGAAAATACCATCATTGTTCTTGCTCTCGAACCGGGACAGGAAGAGGTGCAAATACTGCCGGAGTGTCAAGAACGTATTTCAAAAGCGCAGATGTACGGTCTGGAAGCGCAGCGCATTGCTATGGAGACAAAATCGAGGATCAATGTTGTGATGCTCGGAGCTGCGCTGAAACTTATGGGAATGGCAGATTCGTCCGTGGGTCAGATGATATGCAAAGATACTCTGGGAAAGAAATATCCGGATGCACTGGCAGCAAATTTGGAAGGACTCCGGCGCGGATACGGAGAGTTGCGTAAAATTAAATTTGCAGAGAAAGGTGCAAATTCGGAACACAAAGTTAGCCATGAGCAACCCAAATGGGGATATCAGACGGCGCCAGTCGGAGGTGTTAATCCCCATTTTGGAAGTACTGTGATTGCTGATTTAGCTCCTTCGAGACAAGGATATATTCCGCTTTTTATCAAGGAAAGATGTATCAACTGCGGACTTTGTCATTCTGCCTGCCCGGATATGGTATTTCAATTTAAAAAAGGGGAATATAAAGGGAAGGAAATGATGGTCAATCAGGGACTGGATTATTATCATTGCAAAGGGTGTCTGCGGTGTGTGGATGTCTGTCCGGTAAATGCACTGGTGCGCGGCCTGGAAGCGGAACACCCGGACAAGGAATATTTTATGCCGAATCAAGAGCTTCTGCGTGCGCCTGAATATTATGAGGAAGCGGGACCGGACGGCTATATTACCTCAGAATCTTATTTGACGGAAAAGCGGATGGAAGGAGGAGAAGTGTAATGGAAGAACAGAGACTGGAGTATGCTTCAGGCAACGAAATGGCAGCGATTGCCATCAAACAGATTGGCTACGACCTGATGGGGTATTATCCGATTACACCTTCGACGCAGATTGCGGAAAATTTGGATATTATGCGGGCAAACGGCGAGACAGACATTGTGATGGTTGCGGCAGAAGGTGAGCACAGCGCAGCAGGTATCTGTTACGGCGCAGCAGTTGCAGGTGGACGTGTGGTCAACGCTACGAGCGCAAATGGACTTCTCTATGCGATCGAGCAGTTTCCGGTGCAGTCGGGAACACGTTACCCGATGGTAATGAATGTGGTTTGCCGCACCGTTTCAGGACCGCTTTCTATCAAAGGGGATCACAGCGATATTATGTATCTGCTAAATGCCGGATGGCCGATCCTGTTTGCAAGTACGGTGCAACAGGTTTACGACTTTAACATCATTGCGCTTAAACTGGCGGAAACAGTGAGGCTTCCGGTTGTTGTGGCCTATGATGGCTTTTTTACCAGCCACCAAAAAGCGCGCTGCTATCGGTTTGCAGACGATAACGTGGTCAGACGCTTTATCGGACCGAAGATAGAGCCGTATCCGTTTTTGGATCTTGACCATCCGATTACAGTCGGCTCCTATATGAATGAACCGGATCTGATGAATAACCGTTATCAGCTACATTTTGCGATGGAGCAGACAGAGAAGGCTTTGGATGAGTTGTTTGCAACTTACGGAGAGTTGTCAGGAAGAACGTACGGTAAGGTGGAGGGAATCCAGTGCGAGGATGCAGAAAATGTGCTTGTTTTGTTAGGCTCTGCTTACGATACAGCCATGGAAGCGGTGGAGGATATGCGCCGAAAAGAGGAGAAAGTCGGTGCGCTTACACTTCATGTTCTTCGCCCGTTTCCGGAGAAAGAATTGACACAGGTTTTATCCAATGCGGACCATGTTATGGTGGGGGACCGTCAGGACAGCTACGGCGGTGGAGGTGGAAATCTGTCGCTGGAAGTGCGCGCTGCCATGCAGAAGGCAGGAAGCAGGGCTTGTATTAAAAATATTGTTTACGGACTGGGAGGGAAAGATTTCAGCCGGGAAGATGCAAAGACCTTACTGGCATGGACGGATGATCCGACAAAGCCGGAAAAGAGTTACTATGGAGTAACTCCGGGTAAAACAGAAAGTGAGAAACAGGGAAGTGACAGTAGCTTTTTGGATAGTCCTCTGTTTGCACCGGTTACAGGAGAACGCACAAGCATCGGTGCTACAAAAGTCCTGCCGGGACAGGATGGTAAGCTCAAGGTAACCGGAGGAATGTTAAATGATGTGACGGCGATGCCGGATCGTATCGCACCGGGGCATGGTGCATGTCCGGGCTGTGGTATTCCGGTAAATCTGAATCTGCTTCTAAAGGGAATCGAAGATCCGGTTGTCTTTCTGTTTCAGACCGGGTGTGCGATGATTGTCACGACGGCGTATCCCAGAACGAGTTTTAAGGTCCCATACCTGCACAATCTATTCCAAAATGGAGCGGCGACTTTGAGTGGTGTGGCGGAAATCTGTTATCGCAAGCAGCAAAAAGGTGAAATTCCGCCGGGGGACATTATTTTTGTCATGGTCAGCGGAGACGGCGGAATGGATATCGGTATGGGATCAGCACTCGGAACGGCGCTGCGCGGTCACAGACTTCTTATTTTTGAGTATGATAACGGCGGATATATGAACACAGGTTATCAGCTTTCGTATTCAACTCCTCTGGGTGCACGCAGTTCTACCTCGCATGTCGGCAAGACACAGTACGGAAAGACTTTCTTCCACAAGGATATGCCGCAGATTATGGCGGCGACGGGAATTCCGTATGTGGCTACGGTGGCGGAGTCGCATCCGACGGATTTTATAAGAAAAGCGGCCAAGGCAGCGCATTATGCCAAGACGACCGGAACCGCTTATATGAAGGCAATCTCAGCCTGCCCGCTCAACTGGAACGACAAACCGGCGACGGAACGCCGTGTGATTGAAGCGGCGGTAAATTGTTGCTATTTCCCGCTGTATGAAGTGGAGATGGGAGAAACGACACTTTCAATTGATCCGGAAAAGAACGGAAAGAAAATTCCGGTGCTCGATTGGCTGTCCATGATGGGACGGACAAAGCATCTGCAGAAGGAAGAGTATCGGGAAGTGGTAGAACGGTTGCAGAAGGAGACGGACGAGAGGTTTCACAAGTTGAAAAGATTGGCGGAGTAGGAAAAAAGACAAATGATGCAACCGGCAGTTGCCGGTTGCGCAATAATTGCATTTTTATAGATATAGAAAAACTAATGAAAATTGTTAAAAATAGAAAAAAGATAAGGAGAGAACATAT
>JAZSMO010000039.1:0-94412 GCA_045535935.1 Lachnospiraceae bacterium
TTCAACGAGTGAGAAACCTTTGTTGTTTGTCTTTTTCATTTTAAACCTCTCCTTTTTTTAATATATTGTTTATTTATTTAATTCCCGCCCCCTATTTGCAGGAGTTAAACCATATTAATTCCAGCCGACTTGAATGGCTATTTTGTAGTCATCCGCATTGGCAACAAACTGTACCGTGTAACATTTGTCTTTGTATTCATTTGACTCGATTTTGGCGCTTTCCCAACCGGATATATACTCCGGAAGAATCTCATCTTCAATTGCGCTGTTATTTGAGTAAATCCCCGTCGCGTCAAACTTGATATAATCATTTTCGTTAATCTTTGAAAAATAATCCTCGTCCGAAGCAATCACATTTGCAAGCTCTAAGAGCTCGCTGACCAACTTGTCATCCTTCGCCTTTCGGGATTTTTCAACATATTTGACATACTGCGGTGCAAGAAGCCCTATCATAACAGCCATGATAGCAATCACAATAATCAATTCAACCAACGAAAACCCCTTGTTCTCTTTCATAAAAACCCCTTCGGTCTATCTTATAAACTATCAAGACCTGTGTACATAGATGCCATCGGAGCCATAACCGCACCGATAATAACCATACAAATCGCTGCAAGACCGATAATCATGAGCGGTTCCAGCGCTGCCATGAGAGACTCGGTAGCAACCTCAACCTCCTCCTCATAGTATTCTGCAAGTGTATCAAGCATCGTTTCGATATTACCGGTTTCCTCACCGATACGAACCATATGGTGTACCATCGGCGGGAATAAACCACATTTTTCAATCGGCTGCGAAAGCGGAATACCCTGCATAACATCGCTTCTCGCATCCTTCATCGCCGTCGTGAAGTAGCGGTTGCTCATCGTCTCAGCTACAATTTCTACCGCATCCGGCATAGAGATACCTGCTGCGAGCATCGTCGATAAGTTACGGGCAAATTTAGCCGCATTCTGTTTTACGGTAAGATCCGCAAACAGCGGTACCTTAATCGCAATCTTTGCCACAAAAATCTCTCCGGTTTCTGTTCTGACAAACCAGCGAATCACAAACACTAAAATAACCACAATGACACCGGCAAGGATCCAGTTGGCTTTCAACCAGTCAGACGCCGCAACAACTGCAAGTGTGATGGCTGGCATATCAATTTCCATATCTGCAAACATATCCATGAATGTAGGCACGATATAGGTAAGCATTACGATAACAACAACAACCGCAACAACAAGTACCATAACCGGGTATACCATTGTCTTTTTGATAAGTCCTTGAATCTTGGCAGATTTTTCAAACTGCACTGCCATACGTTCAAATGCAATATCCAAACTACCAGAAGCCTCACCTGCACTTACCATGTGAATCAACAGTTTTGGGAACACATCCGGACATTTTGCCATAGATGCCGCAAGCGATTCACCTTTCTGCACTCCGAGATATACTTCCTGAAGACCGTTTTTTAATCTCTCATTTTCTGTCTGTTCTGTCAACATACGCATCGTTTCGAGAATCGTTACACCGGCACGGTGCATACTCACAAACTGACGACAGAAAATACTCATGTCTCGAACCGGTATTTTCTTTTTAAAGAGATCCGCCATATTGATATCTTTATCAAGAATACCCTGTTCTTTGATCTCTGTAGGCATTTTGCCTTCTTTTTTCAGCTGCTCCGCAGCTCTCTGCTCGTTGTCGGCCTCGATTGTACCGCTTACTGTCTTTCCGGCCTTATCAACCGCCGAATACTTATATACTGCCACTTCTTTTGCCCTCCTGGTCTTTTCTTATATATTTCCATGAATCTTAAGCTTCAAACGAAACCTTAATCATTTCACTTACCGATGTAACTCCGTCAAGCACATATCGGGTCGCACTCATACGGAGTGTGTTCATACCGTTCTTAAGAGCCGCATCCTTAATCTGATCTGCGTCACCGCCTCTTGCAATGATGCGTTTTACATCGTTGCTGACTTCCATAATCTCATATACACCGATTCGTCCGCGGTAACCGCTATTGTCACAGTTCGGACAACCTTTCGGTGCATATATCTCAATCTGCGCATCCGGTTCAAATCCTAATACTTCAAGCTCATCCATATTGGCAAGTCGTTTTTCTTTACACCTTGGACAAAGTCTACGCACAAGACGCTGCGCAATAATACCAACCACTGAGTCGGCGATGAGGTATGACTCAACCCCCATATCCGCCAGACGAGAAACCGTGCTGGCTGCTGAGTTCGTATGCAACGTACTTACAACAAGGTGTCCCGTGATAGACGCCTGAACTGCGATACTCGCCGTCTCGCCGTCTCGAATTTCTCCGATCATGATGATATCCGGGTCCTGACGAAGGATGGATCTCAGCGCACTGGCAAAGGTAAGTCCCGCTTTTACATTGGTCTGTACCTGATTGATACCGGCCACATTGGCCTCGACCGGATCCTCTACCGTGATAATATTTACATATTCTGTATTCAGCTCACTGAGCGCCGTATACAGCGTCGTAGATTTACCGGAACCGGTAGGTCCTGTTACCAGGATAATACCATGTGGATTCTTTAATATGTGTGTAAATACTTTACGTTCTTCTTCATTGAAACCGAGCTCTGAAATATCACGGGTAAGATTTCCCTTATTCGTGATACGCATAACGGTCTTCTCGCCGTATACGGTAGGAAGGATAGATACACGGATATCGTACTCTCTTCCATCTACAAATGTAGTGATTCGACCATCCTGCGGTTTACGCTTTTCTGAAATATCCATTCCGCCGATAACCTTAAGTCTGGCAACAATCGCCGGAAGAAGTTTGATATTATATGTCATCTTCTCAAACAAAGCACCGTCGATTCGATAACGGACGCGGACACTTCTCTCCAGCGCCTCAATATGTATATCGGAAGTTCTCTGACGAACTGCCTGCTCCAGCATGGAGTTTACGAGCTGTACAATCGGCGAATTGTTAACATCGTCATTGATCATCTTATCAATCTCATCCTCTTGGAAGAGATCGGCTCTTTCCTGCTCATAATCACTGGCCGCCTTAATGGCCTCCGCATTACCAAAATACTTGTCAATCGCAAGCATGATCTCCTGCGGTGTCGCAACCACCGGCTGAATCATACGATTGCAAATCATGGAAAGGTCATCGATTGCAAGCATATCCATCGGATCCGACATCGCCATCAAAATCACATTCACATTGCGATCATCATACATATACGGAATAGCGGAATACTTCTTCAAGATATCCGGCTCAAACATAGAAAGCAAATCATCCGGCACACGACCATTCTGCAAATCAGCTCTGGCATAGCCAAGCTGATGACACAACGCATTTGCCATGGTTTCATCTGAAATGAATCCTTCTTCTACCAAAATCTCGCCGAGACGTTTTTTCTTTTCTTTTTGAAGCGCAAGCGCTTCGTCCAATTTTTCAGGTGACAGAATTCCTTCATTAATTAAGATATCACCAATACGTACTTTTCTTCTACCTGATAACCCCATTGTCCTGTCCTTTCATACTATATTTAGTGTTTTTCTCAAAATTACGACCAGAATTCGTATGCATGGGCATACTGAACCCATAGTATGAATTTTATGTAAATCATTTTAACATTTTCTTAAGAAAGTGTAAACCCTTTGCTTCGTATAATTATTCGGTTTTTTGCACAATATTTTTTATTTTTTTTAAGCATCTTGCACAGTTTGGTTGCGTTTTTCCCTATTTCCCGCAACTAAACTATACAAAAAGGAAGGATTCTGTCACAGAATCCTTCCTAAGCATGGTTTGTTATTAAAAATCAGAAGTTATTTAATTTTCACCTTTTTCCCCTGACCTTTTTTGAACAGCTTCTTATATGTACTCTTTTTGCTGTTCGGAACATCGATTACAGCTTTCTTATAAATGCCTTTAAACGCATTCTTTCCGACTTTTGTAACCACTTTACTCTTTACATTAATCTTTTTCAGCTTCTTACAATTATAGAACGCTTTACTTCCGATGGAAGTCACTTTCTTCGGAATCGTAATCTTCGTCAAAGCACTGCAGTTTGCAAAAGCTGAATTTCCGATCTTAGTAAGCTTCGCGCTGGAACTGATGGAAACCGTTGTAAGTGCTTTACATCCGCTGAATGCGCTCGTTCCGATTTCAAGAATACCCTTCGGGAGCGTTACCTTCTGCAGTGATGTACACTTGTAGAATGCTTTCTTACCGATCTTGGTCACATTCTTGCCGATAGAAACAGAAGTAATCGTCGTATTTCCGCTGAACGCATTCGGCGAAACCTCTGTCACCTTGCACGGATATCCGTTTACCATCATCGTAGCCGGAATCACCACTGCGGTAGCTCCGGTTTTCGGTGCCACATAAACCGCTTCACCCGGATCATTTTTTGTCGGTTTCTTGGTTACCTGCACGGTTTCTCCTGTCTCCGTAACCGTCGGATCCTCTGTGGAAATCGGCGGATAAACAACATCATATGTACCTTTATAGTCTTTTGTTGCTCCTGTCGATAATTTCACCGTCGCCGTAAATGTAACCTTAACCTTTGTTGTCGTCACCTTGTGAATCTTTACATTTCCGTTTGCATCGATGGATGCCACCGCCGGATTATCTGATTTATATGTAATCACATTGTCCGATATCTTCGAAAGATTTGCAAGATTTCCGTCCTTTCTGGAAACCTTCTGTTTCAGACAGTTCTCAACAGACTCAATCATAGAGAATGTATTTCCCACCTGAACACCTTTCTTATATTCTTCCGGAACACTGAGCTTAATATTGCTGATATCCGGTTTCACTTTAATCTTCCATGTGGTTTTGAAATTTGGTCGATCTTCATGATAAATCGTGATCACCGCATCACCAGCGCCGGTCGGCTTGATTTCAAACGAACCATCCGTCGCTTTACCAGAATAGTTTTTGGTCAATTTCCAAGAAGAAGCCGTCAGTTCTTTTACCTCCTTTGATGTCTTTGCAACCGCAACTGCCGGATTGCTGGACTCGATAATCAGATTCGCCGTTTGCGGTTTCCAATTGGTATCAATTGCACAATTGATTCTATAATGCAACTTCTTAACTGCATTTCCATTCGGTACTTCCCATACGGTCTCTCCGCTTGTCTGCAGAGTCTCTTCATCGAACGTGAAATCTTCATATGGATTATTTCCATTAGCATCCAAATAGAATGTCGGATAGTATGGAACTTCCATAACATTGAGACTATATTTCGCCGTCAAATCCTTGGAAACAATTCCTGCAACCCCTCTATCTTTGCTCTTAAATTTAAATCCGCATGTAACAGAAAACGGAACCGGTTCCGGTGTCGCTTTTAATCCTTCGATTCCGAAAGTTGACACAACCTTATTTTCCACTCCGTCTTCCACTCCATCTTTTATCTTAGCAACAGACACCGTATATTCCAGCGGATTATCCGATTGTTCATAATAGTCCCCAACTGCAATCTGATTCCCCTGCCCCGTTGCCGTATTTTTATAATACAAATTGTCACTATGAGAGATTATCAATTTAACATGTTTGTATATATCCTTGTATAAATCCTCTGACGCATTACTTTCCGAACCAATCACCACGGTACCAAAAGTCCCTGCCCCATCCGTTGCAAGATTGACATAAAACGGGAATGGTGTCACACCGCCAACACCGATATTAAGTTCTACCGGATAAACTTTAAACCGGAATGTAGGATCATCAATCGGAGTTGTCTTTTTTTCCTCTTCGTCTTTATACTCCCCTTCGGACTCGAACGCACTCTTGCTCACAATCGTCGAAGAATAGAACTCAAATTCCTGCATGGCAATGCATCCCGCCATTGCATTCCCCTCTACCATCTGAACCGTCGGTCCCAGTTTAACACTGACCAAATAAGGGCAACTTTTTATCGCACTATCTTGCAATCTTTTTAATTTCGTTTCCGAAACATCAAACTCCTCTATCGCTGTCCTTGCAAATGCACTCGCATTAATCACACTAAGTTCGTCAGCAGCGCCAAAATCAACCTTCGTTAATCCGCTCCCCTCTATCATCTCACCATCCAGATCTTTATAGCATTCCGAAAACGCTTGTTTTCCGATAGATGCCAGACCCGAACCAAACGTCACCTCTCCGAGAGATGTACATTTATAAAATGCCTTTTCTCCAATCTTATCTACACTGTCTGACATCGGTGTGTCCGTCAAGCAAAGTGATGTGCACAATTCAAAAGCATTTGCTCCAATCGTGACCACTCTTCCCAAATCAAGGCGCGCCAATGTGCCGTGTCCGGCAAACGCCGATTTTGAAATAGTCGTTACACTGTCACCCGGAAGATCTAATTTCTGCTCCCAAGTCTCATCTGTAGCACCATAACCTCTGAAATCAAGGTTTTCCAAACTCGACTCGGCGCCTTCAAGTTTTCCATCCGATGTGCGCACCGAAAAACTTTCTTCTCCCAATGTTGTTGCACTGCCGAAATCAATACTCGAAAGCGCAGATTTATGCCCCTCCTTGCTCACATACCACTTCCCGAGATCAAGTCCCCCATCATCTTTATTACCAACCGCAAATGCAAATTTTCCGACAGTTGTGAATACCTCATTGTCCGGCAATCTCAACTCAGCCAATTTATAGCAGTTATAGAACGCTTTTTCATCGATGGTCTCTAATTTTGAATATTTCTGATTTGCATTCACATTCTCTGCAGAATAGCCTGCCTCTCCCTCTTCAATATCCGAAAAATCAACTTCTGCAACCTTTGTATAGGCATATGCCCTAGGACCAATAGCAACCAAGTCCTCCTGTGGGATGCTCGCTTCCTTAAAAGATTCCACTTCTGTTCCCAAGAACATTGACGCCGGAATTTTCGACCAGCGATTTGCCTGCGGTGCAGTTGCTTCCTGAGCAAGATAGTCCGTATATTGCCAGTGTACCTCCGAAACACTCGTCAAAGCAAACACACCCTTACCACAGGAAGTATCTTTCACATAGTTAGGAATACAAACAGTACCCTCATCCTCTGCACTGAATGCCACTGTTGTAAGACCGGCAGCTCCCATAAAGAGCTTATCTCCCCATCTCATTCCGTTGGTATGATTCAGCTGCGACGGAAGAATTACTTTTTGCAGCGGAACTTCTTCTTTATTTTCTATAATCTCACCCTTATTGTCCATACGTAAGGCAAGCTCCGTCGAAATGACTTCTTTACCTTTTATCTTACCCACATAGGCAAACGCACCTTCTTCAATCCGCTCCAAAGAGGTTAACGCCGACAAATCCATTGTAGACATAACACTTCCAAAAAACGCATGCTTTCCAATAGTTTTAATCGAATTATCTTTATTATTCTCGCCGCCTACAAAGGTTGGAAAACTCTGCAACCTAGCCCCATGGAACATCTGAAGCGGAATATATGTAAGTTTACTCGGAAGCTCTACTGATGTCAGCTTGCTACAATCCATAAACACCCACATCCAGATTTCCGGCGCTGCACCTTCTTCATTATTACTAATTCTCATTTTTTCCAGAGCGTCACAATTAAGGAATACTCCCTGTCCAATCAAAGAAGTAGTCACCGGGAAGGCATTATCCTCTTTCGTCAAATTCGCATCATTCGCATAAAAATCCGTCAATTTGACACAGTTATAAAACGCACATCCGAGTATTTTAAACGTTGCCCCGCGGTTCTCTGTCTTCGGATACAAAAACTTCGTCATAGAAGTGCATCCGTAAAATGCTCCTGCATCAATAACATATTCTCCTTTTTCAAGCTTATCTCCACTCGGCTCCGAAGCCCACGTAACTGTCTTGAGGTTATCCGCTCCCCAAAACGCATACAAATTGATCCTTCGCAAAGACGCCGGAAATGACGCTTCCTGAATTTTTGACTTTTCAAAAACAGAACTTCCGTATACTACATTATTTTTTATATCCCCTCCATATTCCAGTGGTTTCACACCAGAAAACGCCTCATCATCATGGCTCTGATCAAATGCACCAACCGAATCACCAATCACTTCCAAACGATTCATATCAGCCAAGAAATTCGCATTATCCAATGTACTAGTACCGCGAAACGCCGCATCACCGATGGATATAATCTTACATTCTCCATTCACTGTGCTCTGCTCAATATGTCCAAGATTCGCACAGCCATCAAAGGTATAGGCATTGATTCTCGGAAGATTCGCCGAAATCCTCAATTCTTCCATCGCCGTATTATTATAAAACGCACCTTCTCCGAGCGATATTACATAATCCGGGAGGACAACCTTGCCCGCATCCTCTATTTCTCTTTCTTTTACATACATATCCGTAATCGGTGTACTGTTAAACGCATTCGTTCCAATTACTAATCCGTCTTTTGTCACTGTATTCGGCAAAACCAACGTCTTCAATTTGGCACTTGCACTTGCTCCGGCATAACTGAAACATCCCGGGTCAATACCTTCCAAACCGGTACATGCCGACAAATCCAGCTGTGTAATATTAGCTCCTGCAAATGCATAACTCATAAGACGAACAAGCCCTGCTTTTCCCTGACCATCTGTTTCAAACACAACCGTCATCCCCTCCGGCACACCGGCTGCAACAAAAGCACTTTCCGGAAGAACCGTAACAGTTGCCGGAATGGTAACCGTTTTCAGTCCGCTACATCCCATAAAAAGTTCTTTTGCAAACTGAAGTGCCGCACCGCATTCAGGAAGTTTAATTGTCGTTATCGATGTACATCCCGCAAAAATACCGGAACCAACCTTCACATCAATCAACGAAGATGGCATCGTATTATTTTTGATCGTATTTTTATCTACATAGGTATGAATATTTACAAGTGCTGTACAGTTTTTGAACGCTTCTTCTTGGATGCCTTCAAGCGAATCCGGAAGCACGATTGTCTCAAGCTTTCCATTGGCATAAAACTCACCATCCGGAATAATTTTAACGGATGTTCCGCCCAAATCAATTTCCTGGGCCTGATTAGCATATCCAAGCCCCTTTGCACTTGTGATATCTTCAAGCGTCAATCCGGCGCCTTCTACCACTTCATCAAAGCTAATCACTCCAGTAATACCCCAAACATTTTCCAATGTAAATGCATCCTCAGTTACATCTTCTCCACCATTGTATGACTCATTGTATACATGCAACAGCACCTTTGCAATGTTCGCATCCATATCCTTATTCTCAACAAGAGAACTGACTTTCGTAGTCTTATCTACCGCTTTCTCCGGTCGAATATCTTCCGATACCGCACCCTTTTTGCTGTCCTCAGACGTATCAGAAACATCTTCTCCCTTTGTTTCCGGTTCATCTGCAACTTCTTCTGCTGCGTTGTCATCTGCCGCTTCATCTGTCACGACAGTTTCTTCCGTCGCCGGTTCCTGCTGCGTATCCGCAGAGTTGTCGGAAACCACAACGGTCTCTTCCGCCGTCACTTCTGTTGCATCCACATCAACAAGTGTGAGTCCGCCGAAAGATGAAGTCACAATCACAGCTGCACTGAGCATCACACTCAGCAGTTTTGAGACAAATTTCTTCCTTCTCATAATTCCCTCCTAGATTTGATTTATCAAAAAATATAATTATGTATAAATATACCTCATAACATTATAGCAAAGATGTTTGTTTTTGGCTAGTTACAAAACAAAAAATCTGCCGCCCGTCTCCTGTACCGCTCCATCCATCTGCATATAGAGAAGTTCCCTTTGCAGAGTACTGATATCGATTTCGGTTTTATCCACCAGTTTTTCGTATATTTGCTGGACCGATAAAGGAGTCTTGTCGAGCACTTCATAAATGCAATACTTTTCGCTTTCCGGTGAATAGGGATTTTTTGCAGAAGAATCTCCGGCGCTTTGAGTCGCTATATTGTTCGACCTACCGACACCATCCGAATTATGTAAACCTTTATTTGCAATTTCTTCCACAAAATTTACCGGATCACACACAACAGCCGCCCCCTGATGAATCAATCGGTTGCAGCCCGCACTCATGGGATCCGTCACTCTCCCCGGCACGACATACACTTCCTTCCCCTGTTCCAGTGCCATATCAACCGTAATCAGCGTACCGCTCTTTTCTTTTGCCTCCACAACCACGAGCACATCCGCCATTCCGCTGATAATCCGGTTCCGCGGCGGAAAATAGTTGGCTTTCGGCTCCGTGCCGGACACATACTCGCTGCAGATACACCCCCTTTGGCTGAGCTCGTCATAAAGCGGGCGATTTGCGGGCGGATAGCAGATATCTACGCCACAGCCAAGCACCGCAGCCACTCTGCCGTCCTTTTTCACACAGCTCCACTGCGAAACTCCATCAATACCGAGGGCCATTCCGCTAACCAGAGAAACCCCGTATTCTGCACACGCTTCCCCGATTTGTCTCGCCACGTATTTCCCGTACTCCGAACAAATCCGGGACCCGATAACGGCCACAACCGGATTATTCTGTACTTTCCTATCCAAAAAGTCTCCGTTCCCTTTGACATACAATCCAACCGGCGCATCCGGAATCTGTCTCAGACGCTGCGGAAACTCCGGATTTTCCGGCATCAAAAAACGGATTCCTCTTTTTTTCATTTCCTCCCAAAGCTGATCTGCCGTACTGCATTTTTTTGCTTTGCTGATGCTTTCCGCAATTCTTCCTGCCGTCGTCTCCGAAAAGGAACATTTTTCCTCCAAAAACAGTTTCATCTGATGCTCCGACAGACAGATAATCTGTTGCAAATCTATTTGATTCTCTCTTGCACCGGTTAACATAACGCACAAAGTCTTGCGCCCGATCCCTGGAACATGATACAGCCAGTTCACATATTTTTCCTGCATCTCACTCATACAAATCCCCCTTTTTCTCTTTTATCACATCCATTCCGCTATTTAGAACAACAGCTTCCGCCATATGTTCTTCCCGAATCAATTCCGACTGTTCCAAATCCGCAATCGTCCTGGACACTTTCCGCAGTCTGTCATAGCAGCGCATACTTTTATCTCCCTTTTTCAAAACAAAGCGAAGAAGTTTCTCTGCATCTTCTGATAATATACACGTTTCAGCCATTTCTTCTTTTGTTAATTTTGAATTTAATTTCCTTTGTCTATCCTGCTGAAACCTTCTTGCCGCCTCAACTCTCCGGCGTATCTCCAGACTTTGTTCTGCCCCTGACTTGGCCTGCAATTGTTCCAACGGTATCTTCCCCACCTCTACACTCAAATCTATCCGATCCATAAGCGGTCCGGATATTCTTCGCAGATACCGGTTGATATCCGAAGCCCGGCAATTGCATTTCCTGCGATCCGGGAAGTATCCGCACGGACATGGATTCATCGCTGCCACAAGCATAAATCCCGTTTTATAATTACACATGTAATTTTTCCTTGCAATCCGTATCTCTCCGGCTTCCAACGGCTGTCTCAGGAGGTCAAGTTTTTCTCTTCCGAATTCCGGAAATTCATCCAAAAACAAAATGCCGTTATGGGCCCTCGTCACCATTCCCGGTCTCGGCACGTTTCCTCCGCCGACCAGCGCCTGCGACGTAATCAGATGGTGCGCCGTCTCAAAAGGCCGTTCGGTAACAAGTGTTTCTTTTTCTCCCAGTTCCCCTATCATACTTTTAATCATGGTGACTTCAAGCTGTTCTTCATAGGTCATATCGGGCATGATTCCGGGAAGCCGTTCTGCTATCATCGTCTTTCCGCTCCCCGGCGGTCCGAACAAAAGAAGATTGTGAAATCCCGCCACTGCGATCTCCGCTGCCCGCTTTGCCTGCTCTTGTCCCACCACCTGCGAAAAATCCTTTTCCATGCGCTCTGTCCCGGCTTTCCTGCCAAGTACCTCTTCCGATGTTTTGACAACGTATTCCTTTAACAAGCTTCCTTGTTGCAGACTGTTATAATTTAATAACGCTTGTTTTAAATCTTCCACGCATATGCAAATCATCCTTTTCAGCACTGCGGCTTCCCCTGCATTGCCTTTCGGAACGATACAATATTTCACGCCTTCCTCCTCCGCTTTCACAAGAATCGGCAGCACACCTCTGACCGGTTTCACAGTCCCGTCCAGCCCCAGTTCACCGAGCACCAGAATCTCCGAGCTCCGACATGCGGCCTCGGACGTTGTGATACCATACTTCTCCCCCTGCAGTTCCAGCGCCCGCAAAATCCCAAGCGCCACTGCCAAGTCAAATCCGCTTCCGTCTTTTCGTATGTCTGCAGGCGATAAACTGATAGTAATCCGTTTGGGCGGAATTTTATAACCACTGTTTTTTATTCCAACACGCACCCTTTCCCTGCTTTCTTTGACTTCGCTCGCCAAATAACCGATCATCTCCATGCAGGGAAGTCCGTCGGACACATCCACCTCCACCGAAACGAGATAGCTTTCCATGCCATGATAAGCTCCTGATAAAATTGTCTGATACAAAAATAGTCCTCCTTCCATTTATTAAATCATTAATTTTAACTTTGTTTTTTGGAATTTAATTTTGAGATTAAATTTTGAAATTGAATAATAGAAATAAATTGAATTGCAATTTGAAAATTTTAATGTCGGCTGCAACAAGCGCAGCCGACGCATTTACAAGAAATATAAATATGTTTTAATTTGTTTTAGAATACTTTTGTCTTCATCTTTTCCGGATCACGCGAGAACTGGATACAATCTTCTTTAGAAATCTTACGTGCCATGTAAAGTGAGAGCAGAGAATCATCCAGCGTCATCATACCTTCCTTCTTACCGGTCTGGATAATGGAATCAAGCTGATGTGATTTTCCTTCACGGATCAGGTTACGAACCGCATATGTAGCATGCATTACCTCGAACGCTGCACAACGACCGTCTCCCGTGATATTAGGAATAAGTGTCTGGGAAATGATCGCTTCAATAACGTTGGAAAGCTGAACACGGATCTGCTGCTGCTGATGCTCCGGGAATACGTCGATGATACGGTCTACGGTACTGGCTGCGTCCACCGTATGCAGGGTAGAGAACACAAGGTGTCCGGTCTCGGCTGCGGTAATAGCGATACTGATAGTCTCGAAGTCACGCATCTCTCCCACGAGGATAACGTCCGGGTCCTCACGGAGGGCTGCACGAAGTCCGTTATCAAAGCTGAGCGTATCCTGACCGATTTCACGCTGGTTTACCATTGATAATTTATGTCTGTGTGCGTACTCGATCGGTTCCTCCAGTGTGATGATATGGGCATCTCTGTTTTCATTTACTTTATTAATGATGGAAGCAAGTGTCGTTGATTTACCCGAACCGGTAGGTCCTGTTACAAGTACAAGTCCACGTTTACGCTGATAGAGATCTACGATAGATTTCGGTACACCCAATTTTTCCGGATCCGGAATCTCGTCCGTAATGGTACGAAGTGCCAGTGCAATGGCGCCGCGCTGTTTATATACGTTGACACGATAACGTCCGATGCCGCGGAACGCAACAGAAAGGTCGTACTCTCCTCTCTCCTCGAACTTTTCACGCTGAACCGGATTTAAAACATCCAGGCAAAGCTCTAAGGTATCTTCCGGTCTGAGTATCGGGTAATCCATCTTTACAAGATGACCGTTCAGACGCATGGTAGGTGGAATACCAACCGTAAGATGTACGTCGGATGCTCCTGCCTGATATGCTACCTGGAGTATTTCTACTAATTCTAACATATTTATTGTACCTCTCTTTTCTTTCCATATTGGACATATGGAATATTACATTACATATTTTTCTCAAAAGCCGTGCGCAGCGTCGCAAGAGCCTTTTTCTCTATGCGAGACACATAGCTTCTGGATATGCCGAGTCGCTTGCCAATCTCTCTCTGCGTCAATTCTTCACCGCCGTAAAACCCATAGCGCAGAGTGATGATTTCTTTTTCTCGCGGAGGCAATAACGTCTCCACAAGTTCTCTGATCTTCTGTATATCCTCCCGTTTGCTCAGCTCCTGCACAAAGTCTTCCTGATTGCAGAGCGTCACATCCAGGAGACTTATCTCATTCCCTTCTTTGTCCGTTCCAATCGGCTCATAAAGCGAAATATCTTTGGCTGACTTCTTTCGCATACGCAGCATCATCAAGAGTTCGTTGTCGATACATCTGGCTGCATAAGTAGCCAACCGACTACCCTTAGACGCATCATAGCTGGATATGGCTTTAATCAGCCCGATCGTCCCAATGGAAATCAGGTCCTCTACGTCCTCATTGACATTTTGATACTTCTTCACTACATGAGCAACAAGTCGAAGGTTTCTCTCGATCAGTATCTGTCTGGCTTCCTTATTTTTCTCTGTATCCCCAGCCTTCAGCATTTCTAAATAGTATAATTCTTCCTCCTCGGAAAGGGGTTTTTGAAAGGTCTGCAAGGGAAGCCTCCCAAATACATTTTATACTATTCTATGCATAGGGTTTGGTTAACGTAACAGTCTAATTTTCATTATACATACTAAGTTTCCAAAAGGCAAGCTATAATAAAAATTGTTCAAACACATAGTTGCTGACATCAATCCCTTTCTCCGTCAATGAAATCATACTGCCGTCTGCATTGTATACAAGAAGTTTTTGCTGTACTAATCTTTCAATCACGTCGCCGTATATCTCATTTATGCCGCATCCAAACTGCTCACCGAATTTGAATACCGAAACTCCTCGCATCATGCGGAGTCCCAAAAACATAAACTCTTCCATCTCATCTTTTTCACAGAGCTTTTCTTCTTCCATGCGCTGTACATTTGCGCCGTCCCCTGCAATCCACGCCTCTGTGTATCCAATTAAATCACCGGTGTTTTTAAATCTGCAATGTTCCACCAGCGAAGCGCTGCCGAGCCCCAGGCCAAGATAGTCTCCTCTTTCCCAATAGACGATATTGTGACGACATACAGCCCCCGGCTTTGCATAATTGGATATTTCATATCTTTCATACCCGGCCGCTTTCAAAATCTCTCCGGTGCACTCATACATCCGTCTGTCTTCCTCTTCGTCCGGCAGCAAATCACACCTGTTATTATACATCTCATAAAAAGGGGTTCCCTCTTCTATGATCAGACTGTACGCCGAAATATGTTCCGGATTCAGCTCCAGCACCCTGCGCAGTCCGTCACAATACGTATCCTTTGTCTGTCCCGGGAGCGCCGACATAAGGTCAATATTTACATTTCTAATTCCCGCCTTCCGTACCATGTGATACGTTTCAAGAAACTGCTCGTACGTATGAATTCTTCCGAGCGTTTTCAGCAGCCGATCATCCGGAGACTGCAGCCCGATGCTCACCCGATTGATCCCGTTTTTTAAATAACACTTGATTTTTTCTTCCGTGACAGTGCCCGGATTCATCTCGATGGTAACCTCACAGTCATCCCGAAACACAAACACATCCTTCAGTTTTTCAAAAATGGGCGTTAGCTGTTCTTCCTCCAGTATCGACGGTGTTCCGCCGCCAACAAAAACAGTTGTTATATTTCGTTTTGTAAGCGGCGTATCCCGGTAGCTTTCTATTTCCAAAAGCAAAGCCTGTACATACGTATCCCGCATGTGCTCATCCGCCGGTCCCGACAAAAAGTCACAGTACAGGCATTTGCGCTCACAAAAAGGAATATGAATATACAGGCTTAAATCTTTGTTTTTCATTTCTCTATCCTATTTTCTGTCATCCAGTTTCAGAACACTCATGAAGGCTTTCTGCGGAATTTCTACATTTCCAATCTGGCGCATACGCTTCTTACCTTCTTTTTGTTTTTCCAAAAGCTTTCTCTTACGGGTGATATCACCGCCGTAACATTTCGCAAGCACGTCCTTGCGCATGGCTCTTACGGTCTCGCGGGCAATGACTTTGCCGCCCACAGCAGCCTGAATCGGGATTTCAAACAGATGACGCGGAATCTCTTCTTTTAATTTTTCGCACATCTTACGGCCGCGCTCGTAGGCGCCGTCCTTGTGCACGATAAACGAAAGTGCGTCCACTTCCTCTTTATTGATCAATACGTCCAGCTTCACAAGCTGCGACGGTACATACCCTTTCAGATCATAATCAAACGATGCGTACCCTCTGGAACGGGATTTCAGTGCATCGAAGAAGTCATAAATAATTTCATTGAGCGGAAGATCGTAGCGAAGAAGCGCTCTGGTCTCCTCCATGTATTCCATTCCGAGGTAAACGCCGCGGCGTTCCTGACAAAGTTCCATAATCGGTCCGATAAACTCTGTCGTCACCATGATTTCGGCGCTGACAATCGGCTCTTCCATATGTTCAATCTCCGACGGGTCCGGAAGATTGCTCGGATTGGTCAGTTCAATCACTTCACCATTTGTCTTAAACACTTTATAAATAACGCCCGGTGCTGTCGTTACTAAATCCAGATTATATTCTCTCTCCAGACGTTCCTGTATGATTTCCAAATGCAGCAGTCCGAGGAATCCGCAACGGAATCCAAAACCGAGGGCAACTGACGTCTCCGGCTCGTAGTTGAGAGATGCATCATTGAGCTGCAGTTTTTCCAGCGCATCGCGAAGCTCCGGATACTTGGCTCCGTCCGCCGGATACATACCGCAGTACACCATGGAATTGACTTTCTTATAGCCCGGAAGAGGCTCTGCACACGGATTTGCCGCATCGGTGATGGTATCGCCGACCGCTGTGTCCTTCACATTTTTGATGGAAGCGGTAATATAGCCTACCATTCCGGCAGAAAGCTCATCGCAGGCAATAAACTGACCTGCTCCGAAATAGCCGACTTCCACAACATCCGCCGACGCTCCCGTAGCCATCATGCGGATTTTGGTTCCTTTTTTCACACGGCCTTCCTTGATACGGCAGAAAACAATAACGCCCTTGTAGGAATCATAAACCGAATCAAAAATCAGTGCCTGAAGCGGTGCATCCGCATCTCCGGTCGGCGCCGGAACCTTTGCAACCACCTGCTCCAGCACTTCCTCGATACCGATACCGTTTTTCGCCGAAATCAGCGGTGCGTCGTGGGCTTCGAGGCCGATCACATCCTCAATTTCCTCCTTGACACGCTCCGGCTCCGCACTCGGCAGGTCGATTTTATTAATCACCGGGAATACATCCAGATCATGATCAAGAGCCAGATACACGTTGGCAAGGGTCTGCGCTTCGATACCCTGGGCCGCATCCACCACGAGAATCGCCCCGTCGCAGGCTGCAAGGGAACGGCTGACCTCATAGTTAAAATCCACGTGTCCCGGCGTATCAATCAGATTGAAGATATATTCCTCTCCGTCCTGCGCCTTGTAGACAATGCGGACAGTCTGCGCCTTGATTGTAATACCACGCTCTCTTTCCAGTTCCATATTGTCAAGTACCTGCGCCTGCATTTCACGCTCGGTCAAAAGCCCCGTCTTCTCTATAATACGATCCGCCAGGGTTGACTTACCGTGGTCAATATGCGCTATGATACAAAAATTACGAATTTTACTCTGATCTGTCTGTGACATGTAATTCCTCCAAAATCTTATTTCCGCAAGAAAGTATACCATAAATGAATAGCCATCTTCAAGAAAGAATGCTATAATATTACTACTTTGTATTACGACGGAGGCATATTATGAAATTTGAATTCCACTTATTACCGCATAATGATATACATAAAAAAGAGGATGCTCCATTAGAATGGAAACCATTCTACACCGGTTCCTCTAAATTTTTGAGCTTTTTGAGCAGAAATGCACTGTATTTATTGTCCTTCTGCATTCCTGTTTTTCTTTTATTTTTCCTGATGGCACATTACGGATTTGCTCCGTTCGGTGAAAACAGTCTTTTTATCTTAAACGGATCTGAATATCTGTCTGTCTTCGCTTCCTTTTCGGAACAGCTCCATTCCGGCAGATTTTCTCTCTTAGCCCAGAGCGGTCAAATCGGAAGCGAATATTATTCTACGATTATATATTTCTTATGCAGCCCGGTTCATCTGTTTCTGGCTGCTTTCCCTGTCGGTATTGCCACACAGCTCTTAAGCATTACAGTGGTTCTTCGCATCGGCTTTGCCGGTCTGTTTATGTCTCTGTACATGACCAACCGTTTAACCGGCCGCAGAGCATCAAAGTATGATTTAACTTCTTTGCTCTTTTCTCTCGGCTATTCTTTAAGTTCTTATATGCTTGTTCAGTACAACGAATTCATGTTTTTGGATTGCGCCATGCTCTTCCCTCTCCTTGTACTGACATATGAATTTTTATGGAAAAAAGAAAACAGCAAGCCGTTTATCCTGCTTCTTTTCTGCATGTTTATCAGTAATTTTTACATAACATCTGTTATAATATTCTTTCTTTTCCTTCATCTTCTCACCCGAAAGAAAGGAGACTTTTTTGACGCCTTCCGCAAGGTCGGTTTATTCCTTCGTTCTGCATTTGTTTCTGCCGCGCTCAGTGCTGTGACAATCATTCCGGGATTTTATTCTTTATACCACTCTGCTTTATCGGAGTATGTTTGGCCGGAATTCATTGCAAATCACGACTGGCTCAGCCTGTTTTCCAAATTTATGCCGGGAAATTACGGTTCTTACGTCACTGCGAGCAGTCTCGGAAGCAACCTGTACTGCGGACTGTTTATCCTTATACTCTTATTTTTCTACCTGTTTGACAAAAAAATCACTTGTGGTGAGAAACTTCGAAATGTCTTATATTTGACAATCACCATAATGTTTGCAAATATCTTATCCCTGCATTACGTCGGCATTCTTTTTGCACAGACGGATCTTGTTTTCAACTGTTTCGGATTCATTATTTGCTTCTTTATCATTTCCATCACTGCAGACTCTTTTTATCATCTGAAAGAAAGCCGTTTGCTCTTTCTTTCCCTTGCGATTCTGCTGCCTTTCGGTCTGTTTCTTCTTTCCAGCCTGCATGCGAAAGAATACAGCAATAAAACCTCTCTGCTCATAAGCCTTATTTTATTTGTAATCTATGCGATACTTCTTATCTTTTATCGCATAAATTCAATCAACCGCAAGACTTATCTCATTTTGCTTATGCTGTTTTGTGCAGGAGAGCTTTTTATAAATGCCAACTACAACTTTTCTTATATAAAAACAGATTCTTTACCGATGTCAGATTTGCTTGCTTCTGCATCGGCAAAGCAGTATTCCAACCCATTCCGCCCGTTTGGTGCAGAATTTGAAAATCAGCCGGATTTGCAATTCTGTTCTTTTATTGCCGGCGACTACGAACAGGCAGATGAATATTCTGCCACTGTTTTTGATGCACAAAATGATATTGCCTCTTCACTCGGCGTCAAACAGCCGATTTTTGAAACTGCAGGTCTTGAGATTTCATATAAAATTTCAAACAATATCACCTGCCAGAAAACAAAGGACAATATTTTTACTCTCAAAGTTATTCCGGATACACCAAACGCAAAAACCGCAAACAATCATGTTTATCTAACGATTACTCCGGACAAAAGCGGGGATCTTTATCTTTACACGACCAAACTATCCTACATTGGTTCTGTCACAGCCGGAGAACCGTTTGAATATATAATGAGTTTCCCTACAAGCAGCAACATATATGAAAATTACTGGGTTTATGGTGCTTATTTGCAACCGGATGCATTTCAACAGTTGGCAACCAACCTGAAATGCTCCTTTGACCTCAAAGACAATTCTGGTTTTTCTTCCTATACGTTGCATGTCGATGCACCGGAAAACGGAAATTTATTACTGAATCTTCCGTATTCCAAGTGGATCCGGATACAAGTGGACGGCACAGCAACCAAACAGCTGTCCGGCCCAAACAACTCCACAGTTGTCCCGATTAACAAAGGAACTCACACTCTGAAAATTGAGCTTTTCTATGGTCCGTTCTACTTTGGGCTCCTTCTGACTCTCATCAGTCTGTTGCTTTATTTAAAGTTCTCCAAGAAAGGCTTATCTTGTGCTGCAAAAGAAAATCCGGCAGTGAAATATATTCATCGGAATCTGACAGCTATATCTACATTCCTTATTCCGCTCGCTATTTTACTAGCCTCTTGTATCTTTACAAACTTAGCACCATTCGGTGTAGATACATTCTTCAAAAATGACGGCTCTGCCCTCACTATTCCAACCTTTTACCAGATGCGTGAGCAGATTAAAAACGGCAGTCTTTTATACTCCTGGACAGCAGGCGGCGGTACAAACATATTCTATACATTACCTGCCATGTTTTTAAATTTCTGGCTTTGTCTGATTCCGGAAGATATATTCCTTTCCGCTGTTACGATTATCGAAATAATCAAAATCGCTCTCTGCGGATCCAGCGCTTATCTGTATTTCACAAGACGCAAAGTCGGTCGACGCATGCACAAAAACGATTATCGCATTCTTATTTTTACGACCGGATACAGCTTGTGTTCTTACATGATTAACATGCGCGGTTTCTTTTCATGGGTGGACATTCTTCTTCTGTTCCCTCTTATTTTGCTTGCCATGGACAAACTCATGCTTGAAAAGAAAAAAGCGCCTTATATCTTTCTTTTAACACTCGGTATATTAATCAATTACAATATTACCCTGTATGTATGTGTATTTCTTGTGTTTACGTTTTTTACATACCATTTTGACAACTTTAAAGACTTTCTTTGCAAAGGAATCCGTTTTGCATTCAGCTCCATTCTGTCTGCCGGAATGTGTTTCTTTGTACTGTATGCCACATATATGGGAATGCAGGTCAGCCCATACTCCGACAAGGATTCTGTCTTCCCGACTTTTACTTTCTATCAAAGTTTCTTTGACAGTATAAGACAGAGTTTTGCATTGGCAGATCCTGTCATTATCACAACATCCGATGGCGCCATCAATTTGTACTGCGGCGTATTTTGTCTGCTCCTTGTTATCCTCTATATACTGTTTGGCAAACGTTGCCGCAACAAATATTTAAAACTCGCTTTCATGCTTTTTATTTTCTTCTCGAGCAACAACAATATGCTGAGTTATATTTGGAATGGTTTCCATTATCAGACAAAGGTTCCTAACCGCTACTCTTATTTGCTGATATTTTTACTTATTGATATTTCCGTTGAATTGCTTTATCAGATTAAGAAATGTACCACAAAAAAAATTGCAATTGCCGGCATCATACTTAGTGCCATAGTTGTAATAACAAATATTTTTTCAAGTGTTCCGATTCGATCTGTGATTGCAACTCTCATTTTGATAATCCTATATACCGGACTGCTTCTTATGATTCATAAAAAGAAAGCATCTCCGGCCCTGACACGATTGTTTGTTGTGATTGCTATCGCCGAATTGTGTATAAACACGTTGCATTCATTTTCATGGGCATATTTTTCCCGAGAGGATGATATTCACCACAACCGCACAGTTACAGAATACCTGAAAACAGAATATTTGGGCGACAGTTTAATTGATCGAGTTGCATACCTCGGACCGGTAATGACCAATCAGGGAATGGTAAATCATGTAAACTATTTAAACCAGTTTAATTCCTTTTTGACCATGAATCAGCGAAATATCGGATCTTCCCTTGGTTACGGCGTTTCAAATAATATCTTGAGCGCAGCAAACAATCTGACTCCGTTTTCAAATGCTGTAACAAATGTAAAATATATGGTATTAGACGAATACACCCTGTGCGACTATATTGACCTTTCACACTATACACCGATTGCGTCTTACAAGACACGTACGATACTGGAAAACAAACGCACACTTCCGATCAGCTTTTTCATGCCGTATGAAAGCTATGTTTTCACTGCCGATGTAGAGGTTGCCGAATCATTTACCAACAACTATGTTTACGGTTTCCTCCCGGACGAAAAAATCTTCACCGATCTGATAAAAATCGGAAATGTTGAGTGGGAAGATGCGGACAAAGTTAACAATTACACTTTCTCTGAAAAAGAAGGTGTAAAATATCAAAATATTCATTTTGAACCGAAAAAAAGCGGAGAATATTACTATCGCGTTCATGAATTTTTCTATCTGGGTTATTTAGAAGCCGGAAAAGCATACGACTTCACCATCGAAGTAACCGAAGACGCATATGGTATTGCCTCCCTTTACCACGATGATGCCTTCCAAAAATTCTATGATGAGGCATCCAAACATACGATGGAGATTACAGACTACAGCGATACACATCTGGACGGAACCATTTCTCTTCCGAAAGACGGTTGTGTATACTTTGCCATCCCTTACGAAAAAGGCTGGACCGCCTATGTCGATGGTGTCAAAACAAACCTGGGCGCTATGGTTAACGGAACCATGTTCCTGACCACCACAGAAGGAACCCACGATATTCACCTTGAATTTAAACCTGCGGGACTCACGACAGGTGTCGCCGTATCGCTCGGTTTTGTCTTCCTTTATCTGCTGGTCATCCTGAGCGAAATCATAACAAAAAAGAGAAGCAGAACCTCTGCTTCTCCTGAAATATCTACCGAAATAGAATAATTATTCATTCTGATTCATATCCTCATGCGTCACGATTTGTCTGATGACATATTGTGGCGCATTGTTTATGGTAATGTAAATTCGTCCGACATACTCACCGATGATTCCCAAAAGCAACATGATAATACCGCCGATAAACAGCATGATTGCTGCCAAAGAACTGTATCCCATCAAAACCTGCGGCTGCAGGAGCTTATGTACAATAATGTATACGCCGTACAAAAAACCGACACATGCGGAAATGATACCGATAAACGTCGCCATACGGAGAGGTTTCGGGGAAAACGCCGTAAAACCGTTTACCCAGAGGGCAAGAAGCTTTCCGAACGAATATCCGGAACGTCCCTCCACTCGTTCTCTCTGATGCACCGTTACGCAACTGATATTGCGCGTTGCACGTATAATGAGTCCTCCGAGGTACGGATAGGAATTGTGGTATTTGATCATTTCATTTACAATCACTCTGCGGCAGACAAAAAAGCTGGAGCCGTGAAGCCCTTTCGGCCATTCAAGCAGGGATTCCTGCATTTTGAGATTCATCCAGCTGCCGAATCTGCGAAACAGACTCTGCTTAATCTCCGGATAGGAACCGTATACAACATCTCTTCCGTTTTCCAGTTCGTCAATGAGTAAAAACATCTCATCCACCGGCGCCTGTCCGTCGTCATCCATGGAAAAAACATAATCTCCAGAGGCATTGGCAAAACCGGCCAAAACGGCAGAATGCTGACCGAAATTTCTCGTAAAATTGATGCCCTTTATCTTCGGATTGTCTTTGACAAGTCCGCAAATCACATCCCAGACTCCGTCCGGCGAGCAGTCATTTACCAGAACAATCTCATAATCATATCCGGAATGCTGACCCACTGTTTTAATTATCTCATCTACTACTCCACAAATCGTTTTCTCTGAACGATAACATGGAATTACAACCGATATCGTTTTCATCTTTGCTCCTACTCTTCGTATTCAATACGAATCATCTCTGTCAACCGGGCTGTTTTATCCAGCATTTCTTCCCGGGACGCATAAGAAAGCATCAGGATTCCAAGCTTATCCACCAGATAATTGCCGATTTCATACCCTGGTTTCCACCAGAGAAGGCTGTCATAAATATTGTTTTTCAACTCGTCCGGAATGAGCACATTACGGATTTTTCCGTTGTGATCCCCCATAATACAATGGCGTCCGCCATAGGTTTGTTTCTGCTCCGGCGCCTTGAATTTCGTGCAATCCAGTCCCGCTTCCGCCGACACCATCATGTGGGACCACGGAATCTTAAGCGCATGCTCCACTGGAAGGGAATACAAATCTCCGGAACATCTGCGGGTACACTCCAAAATATGCGGTACATTGCCCTGCAGGATATATTGCATATGGAAAATGCCGTCGCAAAGATCCATGGCCTGCGCCATCTTCTCCACCTGGCCGACAAGAACATCCGCATACAGTTCCACGCGGTCCGCCGGTCCCGCAGACGTGGACACAAAATACGGGTTACAATACGAATATTCGTTATCGCTGTAATAAGCCAACACCTTTTTATTGACAAGGAACGTGCTGAAGCTGTGATGTGTTCCTTCAATAAACGGTTCTGCCACAATCACCTTTGACGGCGATCTCTCAAACGCCACTTCCACCGCTCTGTCGTATTCTTCCAAATTATCCACGCGGGATATTCCTTTTCCTCCCGTCAAATCAATCGGTTTGACAATCATCGGAAAGGTGTATTTGCGACCTGCTTCCTTCGCCTTTTCTATGGAATCAAAGCTGTCTGCAAGCGGTGTCATAATATCCCATTTGCGTGCAAACTGTTTGAATTTATCCTTATGGTGCAGCATGAGGGTCGTCTCAAACGGATCATGACCCGCAAATCCCATCTTTTCACCCACATAAGACGCTGTGATGGCACCGAAATCATTGGCACAGGCACAAACTGCATCGATCTGTTCTTTTTGCGCAATCCACAATATTTTTTCGTAATCGGAATAATCTGCATTGACATACGCATCCGCGTAGGAATGACCGATCAAATCCGGAAGGTTTCCTGTCGTTGTCACATGATACCCGAGATCGTGTGCAGATTTAATCAACGGAATGTCCGAATGACTTCCGTTTAACACAAGCAATTTTTTCATCTATAATCCCACTTTTCTTATCTGAATTTCATCCAGATAGTCTTCAAATCACTGTATTCATCAAAGGCATAGGACGATTTATCTTTTCCCAGTCCCGACTGTTTGACACCGCCGAACGGTGCTGCATTGTCATCTTCGCCGTAGCTGTTGATATGCATCAGTCCGACTTCCACACGCTCTGCCACATCATACGCCTCATTCAAATCATCGGTCCAAACTGCTCCCGCAAGCCCGTATTCCGATGCATTTGCGATATCCACCGCCTCACTGACAGATTCTACCTCTAAAATGACTACCACCGGTCCGAAAATCTCTTCCTTGGCAAGTTTATCCTCCGGCGTCAGACCACTGATTACCGTCGGAAGAATGTAACATGCACCTTCCTTCATCGTACCTCTGTCACTTGGCTGATATACGGTATATCCGCATTCCTTTGCATATGCAATATACGCCTGCACTTTGTCATACTGCTCCCGGCTGACCACACAGCCCACTCTGCTTTCCAAACTGTATGGATTATCCGGCGCATATGCTGCGCACTGTTTCTCTAATTCCTCTATAAATGCCTCCTTTACGGAAGCTTCCACAATCACCCGGCTCGGCGCCGAACAGATCTGACCCTGATTGTAAAACATATTATCCGCCAGCGTCTTTGCCGCCAACGCAATATCGCCGCATTTGGAAGATACGATATACGGTCCTTTACCGCCGCACTCCAGTCCGACCTTTTTCATATTGGACTGTCCTGCATATTCCAAAAGCTTTTTTCCGACTTCCGAAGAGCCGGTAAAGAATATTCCTCTGACATCCATATGGAGGGCAAGTGCTTTTCCGGCCACTTCTCCGCGTCCCGGAACCACATTCACAACACCGTCCGGAATTCCGGCTTCTTTCATGAGCGCTGCCACTCGGATGGTCGAGAGCGATGACTGCTCTGCCGGCTTGATTACCACGCTGTTTCCCATCAAAAGGGAAGGTATTACTTTCCACATCGTAACTACCATCGGGTCATTCCACGGGGTAATAACTCCTACCACGCCGAGAGGTACCCGCTTGACAATGCCGTGCATTCCCGATCTCCCACAAATGCTTTTATCGTATACTTTGTCAACCGCTTCCGCAAAATAGCGTACTGCTTCTATCGCTTTCGGAATCGAATCATAATAATAGTTCTGAAAACTTCGACATGTTTCGATGGTGTCAAGAGCAGCTATCTCTTCCCGGTTTTCTTCCATCAAATCTGCAAATCGAAGTATGATGTTTTTCTTTTCGACTACATCCAGACGGGACCACACACCACTGTCATATGCCTCTTTCGCAGCCTGTACCGCCCGATTAACGTCCGCTCCGCCGCAATCCGCAATTCCGGACAAATCAAATCCGCTGTAGGAATTGCCTTTTTTCATCACAGCGCCGTCTGACGCTTCCACATATTTTCCGCCAATAAATGCTCTTTTTTCCGGTGGATTATCCAAGAAAAACTGTTCCAGATCTTTTATCATACCGCTCTCCTAACTTTTTTATATAAAACGATCGTATTCATCCTTCAGCCATATTTCGTCCTTCGGCTGTTCTTTGATTTTCAACACTTCCACGTTAGACTCATGCCGCAAGCAATGAAAATCGCATACTTTACACGGATTTACAAATTTCTGCACTTCTTTTCTGCGCTCTCCGTGCCAAATTTCTTCCATGGACATCGTGTGCGCATCTCCGATACGGAAGCTGTCTTTTCCGCGCCAATAAGGACAAACAAACACTCCGGACGGACAAATCAGCGTACGGAGCTCTGTCACCGGACAGAATGTATAGTCTTTTTCCTGTTTGTGCTCCACTCTGGCAAGGGAATCCTCCATATTAATCGCCTTGACAATACGGAAATTCTCATCTGCCAATGCATCCAGTCTCTCAATCTCTCTTCTCGCTTCTTCCATCCGCTCTTTTGGATGAACTACAAGCGCATGGGCCTGACCTCCCACATAGCTGTAACTCGGTTTTACTTCAAAATAATCGCATCCGATTTCTTTTGCAAGAACAGCCGCAGGATAGATATCCGGAATGTTTGACTCGATCCCGAACCCGTCTGCTTCCGTACGGACCAGGAAAGAGAATCCGAGATCTCCTTTTTTCTTTTTGGCAAGCTCTTTCATCGTAGTTACAACATGATCAAATTCGGACTTTCCGTTCTTTGCCGGTCTGAGCTTATCAAACGTCTCCTGACAAGCCGCATCCATGGACACCCGCGTCCAGCTGGAATACTCTGCAATAATATCCATGTATTTGTCAATAAATGAACCGTTTGTCGTTATACCGATACGAATATCGTGTTTTCCCAAATACTCCATCAGTTCTCCGACTGCAGGATGCGCCAACGGTTCTCCGCCGCCGATCAGTATGACAGCCTTTACTCCGATTTCGTACATTTCTTCTGCCAGCTTGAGCAGACGTTCTCTGGAAAACGATGTCTTGTTGCAGACCAGATCCTCGCTGATACAGCCCGGACACGCGAGATTACACACCTCCGTCGTATCCAGCTCCACAACGAGCGGTCCGGAAGATCCATTCTCCCAATCCGTACTTTTGATCTTATCCACGACAAACTCCTGATGCAGTTTGTCAATGATGTTCATTTTCTTTGGCATATTTTTCTCCTCACCTTATATTAAGCACCGAAACAGCTGACCACGGTAATTCCTGCCATAATCAGCGCCATTCCCGCCAATTTTCTCTTTCCTACTTTTTCTTTTAAGATGCACACGCCGAGAACTGTGACAAAGATATAACCACACGCCTCCAACATCGGTCCCAATGACAGCGGAACATATTTATATGCATACATCGTCAAAAAGGACGACAACAAAAAAATAGTATACGCACTTATCACACGCACATTCAGATACTCACGTATCCAATGCTCATAAGTCACCTGCGCACTTTTTTTCAAAATAATCTGTGAGCAGGATGAAATAAACACCGAAAAAAGGAATAACAGGATTCCAAACCATTGTATCTCATTCATGATCCGTCACCACAATCAGAACACCTGCTATAATCAGCAGACTTCCGATTACCTTTCCGATTGTAATCGCCTCTCCGAAGAAAAGGAATCCCCAAAGCAGTCCCCAAACAATCGTTACCGCTTTATTTGCAAACGCTACCGTCAGAGGTATCCTTTTTAAAATTTGTTGCCAAAACACTGCATAACAAGCCAAATTCACCAAAACAAGCCCGTAAAACACAAAAAACTTAAAAGAAAACAGTTCCTGCCCCGCAGCAAGCTTGGAGCAAATCGCTCCCGCCGAATAAAAGACAAGCAACAAATGGAGCAGAATATAATCCAGTACTCTCGGTTTATTTTTTTCCATAGAACTCATGCACCTTTTCTATTACATAATCTTGGTCTTCCTGCGTCAGACCATAGTACATCGGCATCCGGACCAGTCTCTCGCTCTCCGCCGTCGTATAGATATCCTCCCCGTGGAAGCTTCCGAAACGTCTTCCCGCTCTCGAGGAATGGAGCGGTACATAGTGAAATACCGCTAAAATATTATTCTCTTTCAAAAAATCAAGTAACTTTGTTCTCTCGCCGAGATCCTTGCACTTCAGATAAAACATGTGTCCGTTGTGCTCACACTCCTTCGGAACATACGGAAGCTGTACCCGTTCCGCCTGCGCAAGCGCCGCGAAACCGGATTGGTATCTTTCATAGGAACGCATACGGTCCCGGGTAATCTCATCCGCCTTTTCCAGCTGCGCCCACAAATAAGCAGCATTCAACTCACTCGGAAGATAGGAAGATCCCCAATTTACCCACTGATACTTGTCCACTTCCCCACGGAAAAATTTCTTGCGGTCCGTACCTTTTTCGCGTATAATCTCTGCCTCTTCCACAAAAGCAGTATCTTTGAGTACCAGTGCGCCACCTTCTCCCATGCTGAAATTTTTCGTCTCATGAAAGCTGTAGCAGCCGAAATCACCGATGGTGCCAAGAGATCTGCCTTTGTAAGAACACAGTACTCCCTGGGCTGCATCTTCAATCACAAGGAGATTGTGTCTTCCTGCGATATCCATAATGGTGTCCATCTCGCAGGCTACCCCGGCATAATGTACCACAACAATGGCTTTGGTACGCTCTGTAATCGCATCTTCGATCTTAGTCTCGTCAATATTCATCGTGTCCGGACGGATATCTACAAACACAAGCTTTGCTCCCCGCACAACAAATGCATCCCCCGTAGACACAAAGGTGTAAGAGGGCATGATAATCTCATCCCCTTCTTTGATTTCTGCCAGAAGAGCAGCCATCTCCAGTGCATGCGTACAGGATGTTGAAAGCAGAACCCTGTTCGCTCCGGTTCTTTCTTCCAGCCAAGTATTGCATTTGGCTGTAAACTCTCCGTCTCCGCTTATTTTATGATTTTCAATTGCCTGTTTTATGTATGTAAGCTCCGTTCCCACATACGGCGGTACATTAAATCCAATCATATGTTTATCACCACTTTTTGAACAATCTGAACATTCGTATAATTATATCACAGATGTACAAAAAATGCTATGTTTATCTTTCTTCCGCTTTCGCTTCCTCCAACGCCTCTCCCTTGTCATCCCCTCCAAGAACCATCGCCAGTACATGGGCAAGGTGCGGAACCGCATTGTACACCTCTTCCACCGTATTTGTCTGGGCACCCAATTCTACCAGAAGACTTCTGCCTCTATATTGCATATTGTAGCGGTATCCTTTCAAATAAATATTTCTGGCAAGTCCCGGATAATATTCCCTGCACTTTACCTGCAATTGAAAGGAAAATGCCAAATTTGTACTGCGGTTTTCATTTTTAAGATAATCGATTTCTCCCACGGAAGAAAGCCTGCTCAGACCGTTAAAAAACATAAATTGTGCCGTCTTTTTTCCATCAATTTCCGTCACAAGCCGGGTATCTCCTGCCACGCCGTCCCGATGCAGATCGATCACCACCTCAATGGACGGGTTCTCTAAAAGTATACGTTCCAAATCCGGAACCACATTGGCATAGGCGTAGTCTCTGTTCTCCACATCGTATTCTCCCTCATGATGGAGCACCGCAAATCCATATTCCTCCTGTAATATTTGCGCAAGCTGCTCCCCTGCACCCACTACGGTTGTCGTTTTATCTCCTTCCACAGAATCCGCATAAGCCTCCTGCGAGTGAGTGTGATAGATCAATATTTGCGGCCCTTCCACGTTTTTATCTAAACTTAAATCAAGATTTAACATTTTGTCTGCATCCAGTTCCTCCGCATTGATATAGGTACTTTTATCCACCACATAAAAATCCGTCAGCAAGCGATCGATATCCCGGTAAACCTCTACATCAAAATCAGACCTGCTTTCTTCCACCTCTGTTTCCGCAGTCTGCACCTGCTGTTCCCGGATCTGCTGTTCCTGCTCCTGTGTTTTCTTCCCGGCATTTTCCTCATATACCCTTTCCATTTCCTCCGGCATCTGCTCATTTTCCTCATCCCTTCCCTCTGCAAGCAGAATTTTCTCCGTAATCTGATTCTGAACAGCAATTCCGATGCGTTCTTCACAACCTGCATATGCATACAGCGGAATATGTCCGATAATGCTTTTACACACAAGATCCTCTGATACGCCTCTGTTTTCATTCCCGTACACGAGTAACGGACAATTTATTTTCATCCATGTCCACGGAATATGATATAAAAAAAACAGGCTTCCTGCTGCTATCAGCAGAATTCCTGACTGTAAAAATCTCATAAAACGCTTTTTTCGCCCCGACACCCTCTGCCTCATTTCTTTTTTCTTAATAAAACCTATGCGACACCTGACCGGAATATACGCAGGCACAAAAAAAGCATCCGGGCTGACGGGACCCGAATGCTTTCGCATTTCTGATTTATTATGCCATTTTGTTAACGGCTTTTGCTAAACGAGAAACTTTTCTTGAAGCAGTTGCTTTGTGATAAACGCCTTTTGAAGTAGCTTTATCGATAGTAGTTGTAGCATTCTTTAATGCTTCTGCTGCTGCTTCCTTATCATTTGCATCGATAGCTGCGTATACTTTCTTTACAGCTGTCTTAACACCGGATTTGATTGCTTTGTTTCTCTCTGTTCTTACCTGTGTAACTAAGATTCTTTTCTTTGCAGATTTGATGTTAGCCAAGATCTACACCTCCCATGTAATGTTTAAATTAATATGTTTTCTCGTGTCACATTACGCCGGACACGGACAGTCTAATGTAAACACACGCATATTATATTAAATGCTCTCCAACTATTTGTCAATAGATTAAATTAGTTTTTTTGCTTATTTTCACATAATCTACCATAATCTGCGGATAATATTTGCAGAAGCAATGTTATATACGAAAAGGAGCCTATCATGTATTCTACGCAAATCAGAACCGACCTTGCCCTGGAAGCTCATGAAAGTGTGCAAGGCAGTCATAAAGATGCGCACTCTCCGATTCACGGTGTTGAGGTGCAGGAACGCTATCACAAACAGAGCAACACACAAATAACACGTGTTTTTATTACAACCAAAAATGGTGCGAAGGCTATCGGAAAGCCGATGGGCCGCTACATTACCATCGAAGCCCCCGATATGGCGCAACCGGATGAAGGATATCATCGGGAAATCGCAAAAGAGCTGGCGCATCAGCTGCATTACATGATTCCCGATCTAAAAAAAGAGACATCCGTCTTAGTTGTAGGCCTCGGAAATCGTGATGTAACCGCCGACGCCCTCGGCCCCAATGTCATTGACAATCTCTGCATTACCAGACACATCCTGCTCGAATACGGAAAAGCTGCTTACAACAAAGAGCAGGTTCATTCTATTAGCAGTCTTGCTCCCGGTGTTATGGCAAAAAACGGAATGGAAACCGCCGAAATCATCAAGGGTGTCATACGCCAGACCAAACCGCAGCTCATGCTCGTGATCGACGCCCTCGCCGCACGAAATATCCGGAGGCTCAACAGCACCATCCAGTTGACAGATACAGGAATTCTTCCCGGATCCGGTGTCGGAAATCACAGGAACGCCCTGACAAAAGAAACGCTCGGCATACCGGTCGTCGCCATCGGTGTCCCGACTGTCGTTGACGCTGCAACGATTGTGCGCAGCGCCCTGGATCTTCTCGGCTCTCCTTCTGAATTATTCGATTATAACGAACCAAATGTTCAAAAAACCTTTCACGATCTGAACAATATGTTCGTGACCAACAAAGACATTGACGAAACAATAAAGCGCCTCAGCTATACAATATCCGAGGCGCTCAATATGGCATTTGAATTATAAATTAGTGGCGTCCGCCACCTCCGCCGAAGGAATGACCTCCCGTTGAGTGGTGTCCTCCACCACCGCCGCCTCCGCCGCCGGAACTGCTCTCAATTTTGTGCTTGGTCACATGTTTATTGATAAAAATATCATCGCTGTTGCGCAGATATGGTCTTCCTCCTGCGACATAAGTGGTTGCGGTCGTCGTCTTTTTGCCTTTGTGTCCGGAAAGTCCGACAATCAAATAAATCACAGTGATGATCAGCGCTACAATAAATATTACCGGAGTGTTGATACGGAAGGATCCGAACACTGAATTTGCAGACATATCTCTGTAGATTCGGTTTACATAACGTTCATATCCTTTATACGGATTGCTGTTAACTACGTCACATGCATGCTTAATGAGACTATCGATCATCGCTGAAGAATATCTCGCTTCGACCTTACCGCTGGTGCTCATCCAAACATATCCGTTATACCAGTTATCTACATAGATTACGGCGTCACCGACTGCCCTGTTATATCCGAATTTGTTATCGATACAGAAATAATCGGCATATTTCATCATCTTAGGATCGCTGTTTAACTCAGGATCGTTCAATGTTACCAGCACGATATCGCATCCGACCTGCTTCTCTCTTTTTGCAATCAATTCACGAAGGGCATCTTCTTCCGAATCAGACAGCTTATTTGCATAGTCAAACACTCGCTCCTGCGTCAGGCATTCCGTATTGATGCGGGTGTATTCCTGCCCGGCATTTCCGCCCGCAAATCTTGCAACAAGGTATATCACCAGCATAACGGCGATAATCACATACCAAAACCAAAATCTCTTAAAATACTGTTTCATCCTAAATCACCCCCACAATCATATTCCACAAGCCACCGATTGCAGCAATTGACAGAAAAACCGTAAGTCCCGAAGCGATCACCTTCAGAATCGAAATCGGCGGCTTACCGCTCATCTTACCGGTCTGTCCGTTGATTTTGAACGGATACGGCTTGCCTCTGTATGTATAGGTGTAATTCCATACCGGAAGAAGTGAATAATTATCTGCCTTGGTTTGGAAATTTGTGCTATCCCGACGATCCGTCACCGATGTATAACGGGTAAGCGTTTCATCCATCAGCGATCTGGCATCTGCCTTGGCCTTCTTGATGGCTCTCGGCTCCAGTTCGGAGGATGACATATTGTACTTCTCAGATGTAAATCCCGAAAGATATTTCGTATCAAACGGTTGCAAAAGTCCGTAGCTGTACGGTTCCAACAAATCCATGATATCATCCGCCATAGCAATCGACGCATCCACCGGAACCTTTTCAAAATTGATATTCATATCACGTTCCACCCGATAATTGGAAGTCTCCGTATATTCGTAGTCCCCCTGTCTCCACGATCGAACAATATGTCCGGTTCCGCTCAACAAGTAATCACAATCAAAATCATACATAAAATACGGAACATACATACCTTCCATTTTATCAAGTTTCGCTTCCGACAAAAAATCGCTCGGAAGGAACGGTCTTTTTCCGAATTCATTTTTCAAAAGTGCCTGCGCCTGCTTCTTTCCCATTTTGAACGGGATAATCAGATGCGGCTCATATTCTCCGCTCGTTCTTTCCTCAAAAATAATATAGGAATCACAAGCCTCACATTTCACTACCGAACGATAATCTCCCGGATTAATTTCAGCCCCGCAGTTATTACAAATCTTCATTCCCTGACCCGGCGAAAGCTCTTCACAATCGACACTGTCACAATACGGACAGTACATGGATTGCTTTTCCGGTGAATAAATCGCATTTGCCCCACAATTTCTACACTTATAAATCATATGCCATTCCCTTTCCTCTTTTGAAAATTGTATGCTTACACATATTAAAATTGTAATCTATTTTATATAGTTTTTCAATTATGAATATTGTATTAAATTTGTCCTTCTGCTATACTTAACAAAGACTTTGTAAATACATATAAATAAGAAGGAGAAATATTATGAAAAACATCAAAAAATTAGTCAGTCTTGCCGTGCTTTGCAGCATGACACTTATGGTAACAGCCTGCGGAAACAAAGTTCCGGAAAACACTGTTTTTTCTGTAGCTGACCTTCCGGGAAAAGTGATCGGTGTACAGCTCGGTACCACCGGTGACATTTATGCATCTGACTACGAGGAGCCGGAAGATGCTTCTGTAGCAGCATCTACCATTGAACGTTTCAACAAAGGAAATGACGCAGTACAGGCATTAAAGCAGGGTAAAGTAGACTGCGTAATCATCGACGAACAGCCGGCGAAGGCATTTGTTGCAAAAAATGACGATCTTATGATTCTGGAAGAGGATTTCGCTCTGGAAGAGTATGCAATCGCCATCTCCAAAGACAACAAAGAATTGACAGAAAAGATCAATGGTGCTCTCGCCCAGTTAAAAGAGGAAGGCGTTCTTGACCAGATCGTAGCCAACTACATCGGCGACGATACAAAAGGAACCTGTCCTTATGAATCACCGGCCGACGTGGATCGTTCCAACGGAACTCTCATCATGGCTACCAATGCTGCTTTTGAGCCGTACGAATACTACGATGGCAGTGAGATTGTCGGTATTGATGCTGATATGGCACAGGCCATCTGCGACAAATTAGGCTACGAGCTTCAAATCGAAGATATGGAATTTGATTCCATCATCAATGCGGTACAGTCAGGCAAAGCTGATCTCGGTGTTGCAGGTATGACCGTGACAGAAGACCGCTTAAAGAGTATTGATTTCTCAGACTCTTACACAACTGCAACTCAGGTTATCATTGTAAGAAAATAGAGGAACTATCGTGAACGATTTTATTGCAAGTTTTCAAAACAATTTCATAGACGACAACCGCTATATGTATCTGGTGGAAGGTCTCGGCGTCACACTCATTGTTACTCTGTTTGCCGCCCTGATTGGTATTGCACTCGGTTTTATCGTTGCAATCATCCGCTCCACCTACGACAAGACAGGAAAACTCAAATTTCTGAATGTAATCTGTAACATTTATCTGACGGTCGTGCGCGGAACTCCGGCCATGGTACAGCTTCTCATTATGTACTATGTCATTTTTGCATCTTCCAGCATGGATAAGGTAGTTGTTGCTATTCTTTCCTTTGGTATCAATTCGGGAGCCTACGTGGCCGAAATCGTTCGATCCGGTATCATGTCCATCGACGGTGGGCAGTTGGAAGCCGGCCGAAGCCTCGGTTTCTCCTACGCACGCACTATGTGGTACATCATCATGCCTCAGGCATTTAAAAACATTCTCCCGGCGCTTGCCAATGAGTTTATCGTGCTTTTAAAGGAAACATCCATCTGCGGTTACATCGGTCTGATGGATCTGACACGAGGCGGAGATATTATCCGAAGCCGTACATATGAAGCATTTATGCCTCTCATTGCGGTTGCCTTGATTTATCTGGCTCTCGTTATGATAATGTCTCATTTTGTAAAACTTCTCGAGAGGAGGCTGCGTAGTAGTGAGCGATAACAGTTTATTTCACATAGAAAACTTATGTAAGTCTTTCGGCAGCGGTCTCGTACTCGACCACATCTCCACGGATATTGACAGAGGTGAGGTTGTGGTGATCATCGGTCCTTCCGGTTCCGGAAAATCCACCTTCCTCCGTTCTCTGAACCTGTTGGAAATGCCGACAGACGGCAAGATATATTACGAGGGACAGAATATTACCGACAAGCATATGAACATCGACAAATACCGCCAGAAAATCGGTATGGTGTTCCAGCATTTTAATCTGTTCCCACATATGACGATCCTCAAAAATATGACTTTGGCTCCGATGAAGCTCCGCGGTTTGTCCGAAAAGGATGCCACCGAGCTTGCCATGGGATATCTGGAACGTGTCGGTCTTGCAGACAAAGCAAACGCATACCCAAGCCAGCTGTCCGGCGGCCAGAAACAGCGTATCGCCATTGTCCGTGCCCTCTGCATGGATCCGGACGTACTCCTGTTTGACGAGCCGACAAGCGCTCTCGACCCGGAAATGGTCGGCGAAGTTCTCGAGGTTATGAAGGATCTTGCCCGAAATGGTATGACCATGCTGATTGTCACCCATGAGATGGGCTTTGCCAAAGAAGTGGCAAGCCGCGTCATGTTTATCGACGAAGGTAAGATCGTGGAGGAAAACACGCCAAGTGAATTGTTTGACAACCCGCAGAGTGAGCGTTTGCAGGCGTTTTTGGCGAAGATATTGTAGTAAAACAGAAATTTAAGCAGAGTTTGTGAGCATGGCAAATATTTTTCTTGTAAAGCATCTTTAGAATTAGTTAGAGCCTGAAAAATTGTGTCGGTCAGCAAAACACCACCTGTCTGAGGAACGCCTGCGTTCCGAGTTTGGTGTTTTGGTGACCGTTTTTCACAATATTTCAGGCTCTTAGTAATTCTTAGATCGCTTTAGCAGAAAAAATTTGCCTGTCACAAACTCTGCTTTAAAATACTTTTTTACATCTGATGCCGCACAATCAAATACTCATTATCCAGCTGATAGTACGGGCAATCCCGGAAGCTGTCGGCAAGAAATTTGGCCATTTCGTCTTCATCAAGATTCATTTCGCAACAGTAACATTCATAATCGTCATCATACACGTAATTGATACACGTATCACAATTGGATTGTTGTACTGGTTTTGACTGTTTTGACTTAGGCTGCACTCTTAACGCCCTCTTTCTTCACACGGCTCTTAATAACCCAAAGAACAAGTGCGGTCAGCACAAGACCGATTACAAGACCGATGTATCCATTGTTTGTAAATCCGGCGATAAGGTAACTTACGCAGCAAATGACTGCAATAAGAAGTGCATATGGAATCTGTGTATTTACATGTTCAATGTGATCACAGCCTGCTCCCGTAGACGAAAGGATCGTTGTATCGGAAATCGGTGAAATATGGTCACCGCATACAGCACCTGCCATAACCGCTGACATGGAAAGAACCATGAGTGTCGTCGGATCGTTTGCAAAAATCGTGCAAACAATCGGAAGCAGAATACTGAAAGTTCCCCATGAAGTTCCTGTTGCAAATGCAAGGCCGAGTGCTACTGCAAAGAAGATAATCGGAATCACAGCCAGCGGAATATTACCTTCAGAAACAACTCCGCTTACGTAACTTCCGATATTTAAATACTCATCACCGCAGATTCCGCTTAATGTCCATGCAAATGTCAAGATTAAAATCGCCGGAACCATCGCTTTAAATCCTTCACTCAAGGAATCCGTAAATTGCTTGAATGTGATGACCTTTCTCGGCAGATAAAGGATTGCTGTTGCAATCATAGTAAAGAAAGATCCGATTACAAGAGAATATGCGGAAGAACAATCTGCAAAAGCATCTTTAATACTTGCACCTTCCAAAATACCGCCTGTGTAAAGCATCGCTGCGATACAGAAGACAATAAGAAGTGCGATCGGAATAATCAAATCGCGCACCTTTCCGTTTCCGGAAATCTGCTGCTTTTCTTCCACTTCTGCTTTTGTCTCTCCTGTCACCTTGATACCATATGCCTCTTCGTATTTTTTCATTTTACTGAAATCGAAATCCCAAACAATGAGTAAAAATACCATAAGCAAAGTAAAGAGCGCATAGTAGTTGTACGGAATCGACTGTAAGAACAGCACAAATCCATCCAGTCCTGTTCCTTCCGGAAGTGAGGAACTAACCGCTGCCGCCCAGCTGGAAACCGGTGCGATAATACAAATCGGTGCAGCTGTCGCATCAATAATATATGCAAGCTTTGCTCTGGAAATCTTTTGTTTGTCCGTAATCGGATTCATGATTGTACCGACCGTCAGACAGTTAAAATAATCGTCCACAAAAATCAATGTTCCGAGTCCCGCCGTTGCAAATAAAGCACCCTTTTTTGACTTAATATTTTTTACAGCCCATTCACCATATGCTTTGGAAGCGCCGGATTTTGACATCAACGCAACGAGCATACCGAGCAAAACAAGGAAAATAAGAATGCTGATATTATCCGCAACCTTACCGCTCATAATGTTTACGGTTGTCTCCATCGCTGCTCCTACTGCAAAATCTGTATAGAGCAGTGCTCCTACACAGATACCTGCAAGCAATGAAAAATAAACTTCTTTTGTGATGAGTGCCAACGCAATCGCAAGGATCGGCGGCACAAGTGCCCAAATTGTACCTTCCATTTCTTTTCCTCCACAAGTAAAAATTTCAAAAACTACAACAAGTATATCATGTATATCTTTTTCAGAAAAGGACTACTTTTGTTTCTTCTCCGGAATCAAATAAATAAACACAAGCGAACTGATTAACAGTACATAAGGATAAAAGAGGTTCGGCATAATTTTGAACGCTGTCACATTCGCTCCAAGCTCTGTAGCCGCTGATACCGCAACAAGCATCTGCGCACCATATGGAATCACGCCCTGGAATACACAGGAGAATGTATCCAGAATCGATGCCGATTTCTTTGGTGAAATATCATATTCCTTTGCAATTTCTTTTGCAATCGGGTTCGCCATAACGATAGCTACTGTGTTATTTGCTGTTGCAATATCCATCGCGCCGACCAACAGCCCCATACCGAGCTGTCCGCCTTTTTTTCCTTTGAATGTTCTTTTAATAAGCGAAAGCAAAGCAGCAAATCCGCCATACTCCTGAATCAAAGCACAGATGGCAGACACAAGAATAGCTACCATAGCTGTCTCAAACATACCGGATGCCCCGGATCCCATGTTTGCAAGAATATTGGTCGGCTCTACCGCACCTGTAGCAAGCATAATCACAGAACCGGTCACAATACCAATCAAGAGTACAACAAATACGTTCATTCCGACAATTCCGCCAAGAAGCACAAGCACATACGGAATAATCTGAATCAGATTATACTCCGGTACTGTTGTGGCGCCGACATCCGTTCCAAGCGATTTTAACACAATAATCACCATGGTCACCAGAGCGGCCGGAAGTGCAATTCCGAAATTCTCCCTGAACTTATCTTTCATTTGACAGCCCTGTCCGTTGCAGGCTGCAATTGTCGTATCGGAAATAAACGAAAGGTTGTCACCGAACATAGCACCTCCGACAACGGAGCCGACACAAAATGCAACCTCAAAACCTGTACTGCCCGCAATCGCCACTGCAATCGGTGTGATCAGCGTGATCGTTCCCACGCTTGTTCCCATGGCAAGCGAAACAAATGCACTTACCACAAAAAGAACGAGAACCGCAAACTGCGACGGAATAATGGAAAGCAGGCAATAGGCCACGCTCTCCGCACTGCTTCTTCCGACTACGCCGACAAAAATACCCGCAGTAAGGAAAATAAGCACCATGGTCATAATATTTTTATCTCCGGCGCCTCTTGCCATAATTTCCAATTTATCGTCAAACTTTACTTTTGGATTCTGTATACACGCAACAAGCAATGCCACAAGAAAGATTACAACAATCGGAATGTTGTAAAATCCCATCTCAATCTTGAGTATGTACTCAAACAAAATACCAAGTCCTAAATAAAGCACTAAAAATACTCCAATTGGTAACAGTGCCTTATAATTATCTTTTTTCATCTCTTTTCTCCTTCCGTCTCACCTCTCATCCTTGCGAGCGTTTTTTCTATTGCACCGAGTGCTTCTGCCGGATCTGATATATCTCTTACCGCTGTTTCCATCGGGCAAAATCCGGTATCTGTGCGATTTCGAATTGCATCGGCCAGCACACCGTAGTTTACATAAATATCATACTTATGTAAAGTGTCCAGGGCAGGGCGACTCACTACATCCGCACAAATCTCCTTTGCGCCGAGCAGCACATAAAGAAAGGCGGCCGCCTTTCCCACCACTTTATCCGCAGCAGAAAACCCTTGCTCCATCGCATTTCCATGGTAGCATTCCAGTAACGGGCGCACGCCTCGTTCTTTACTTATGTAAACCTTTTCTCCTTTAACAAATGCACATGTAAGCCCACGACTCCGAAGCATCTGCACTGCTTTTTCCAAATTTTCAGACTGCATCACACTTATATTCCCCGTCTCATACGTTTTTGCTGCACGAAATAGAGAAGTACAGGTAAAACAAGAAGCTGAATCATTATGCCCCAAATTCCAACAGTAATGTATTTCCATGCCATACCGATGACAAGTGTCTGACTTCCGAGAAGATAAACGGAACAGGCTACCGCAAGAGAACGCGCTGCTCTTCCCGCAATCTGTGCCACTACTAATTTGACGACATTGTTCCATTTGCTGCGCTGCATAAGACCTGCCGCCAATCCGTATACCGCAAGCTCAATTGTAATATACGGAAGCATCATGGAGGTCGGCATTCCGGTAAGCAGATAACTTACAGCCGGTGACAATACCCCTGCTGCAGCTCCAGCCGCCGGTCCCATCAAAAATCCGATGAACAACACCGGTAAATGCATCGGAAGAAGCATCTCTCCGATTCCGCTTCCTGCCCCTACTGCCGTTCCTGCTACATGTACCAGCTGCGGAAGAATGATTGCAGCGGCAACCGCCATGCAAACTGCAACTGTTTTCGTGCGTATTTGCGATATTTTTATCCATGTAACAAATGTTTTTGCTTTTGCTTTCATAATTTCTTTCCTTTCCTATTCTGCTTTTTATCATCTACTTCATTTTATCAGCAAAATCCTTTAATGCCTTGGAAATTTCGATCTGCTGCGGACATACCGCCTCACAGCTCTTGCATCCCAAGCACGCATCCGGATGCTTCTCTTTATCGATTGCCATCAGACCAAACTCCGGCAAAAATCCTCCGCCGGTGAAAATATGTTCATTGTAAAGCTCCAAAAGCGTCGGTATATCAAGGCCCTTCGGACATTTTGCAGTGCAATAGCGACAAGCCGTACACGGAAGTGCGATTTTTCCGGTCATCTTTGCTGCAATCTCTTTTATGCACTTCATTTCTCTCTCATCAAGCGGAGCGTCTGTCTCAAAGGTCCGAATGTTATCCGTAAGCTGCTGCATATCAGACATTCCTGATAAAATCATTGTCACTGACGGTAAGCTCTGAAGAAAACGGAATGCCCAACCCGGAACTGTTTCCTCCGGACGCAGCTCGCTTAACTGCGCACAGTACTCCTGCTCCATCTTTACCAGTTTCCCTCCCCGGAGCGGCTCCATCACCCACACCGGAATTCCGTAGGACTGCACAAGCTCCACCTTTTTATTCACTTTCTGGAACTCCCAGTCAATGTAATTGATCTGCAACTGGCAAAACTCCATTGCATGACCGTATTTCTCCAAGAAGCGGTTCACCACCTCATAGCTTCCGTGTGCAGAAAATCCCAGATGACGAATGCGTCCGTTTTCCTTTTGTTTCATGAGATATTCAAATATACCGTATTTTTCATCCAGATACGCATCGATATTAATCTCGCATACGTTGTGAAACAGATAAAAGTCAAAATACTCTTTCTTTGTCTTTTCCAGCTGTTTCTCAAAAATCTCCTCCACTTTGTCCATATTGGAAATGTCATAGCCCGGAAACTTGCTTGCCAGATAATAACTTTCTCTCGGATAGTCATTTAAAATCTCACCGATTACAATTTCTGACTGTCCGTTATGATAGCCCCACGCCGTATCATAATAATTGATTCCGTTCTCCATGGCATAGGCTACCATCTCCTTTGTCTTTTCCACATCGATGTCCGCATCATTCCCGCTGCAAAGCGGAAGACGCATCGCTCCGAATCCGAGCAAAGATAATTTCTTTCCTTGAAACTCTTTGTAAACCATACCATTCCCTCCTTCTTGCAATATCAGGTATTAGTACTTCAAAAACGTTCCGACAAACCACTTCGCAATCTTATAAGGCGGTCCTTCCAATCGGCGTTTTGCTTTCTTCAGTTCCCTGCGAATCGGAATGCCCTGCGGGCAGTGCTGTTCACATTTGCCGCACTCAATACAATTCGATGCCGAGGTTGCGTCTTTCCGCAGAACGGTACAGAGAATATGTTCCTGAAATGCTTTCGAATATCCATCCGTATAGCTCTTGTTATAGATGGCAAAGGTTCCCGGAATATCCACCTTTTTCGGACATGGCATACAGTAACCGCATCCGGTACATCCGACCTTCATCTTTTCGTTGATTGCCTTTACCACATCGGCAAGAAGTTTCTCATCCTGCTCGGAAAATTCGCCGATTCGCGACTCGGAAGCACTGTGGACATTTTCCTCCACCATCTCCATGGAGTTCATGCCCGAAAGCACGCAGGTTACCTGCGGCTGATTCCAAAGCCAACGCAATGCCCACTGCGCCGGTGTTCTCTTGACTTCATAATTTGCAAAAAGTTTCTCGGCCTTTTCCGGAAGGTTATTCACGAGTCTGCCTCCGCGCAGAGGTTCCATAATGATGACCGGTATTCCTTTTGCCGCCGCATACTCAAGCCCTTTGCGTCCCGCCTGGGAATGCTCATCCAGATAATTGTACTGAATCTGGCAAAAATCCCAGTCATACGCATCAATCAGTTGACAGAACATGTCGGTATTTCCATGATAAGAAAAACCGATCTGGCGGATTGCACCACTTGCTTTCTTTTCCTTAAGCCACTGCTCGATCCCGTCTGCCACAAGCCGCTCCCACGACTTGATATCGGAAAGCATGTGCATCAGATAATAATCCACATAGTCCGTGCGCAGGCGCGAAAGCTGTTCGCCGAAGCATTTTTCCGCAGACTCTGTATTTTTCATGAGATAGTGCGGCAATTTCGTAGCGATGCTGACCTTCTCACGAATTCCGTTTTTCTCCAGAATTTTGCCGAGCGTCTGCTCACTTCCCGGGTAGATATAGGCTGTGTCATAATAGTTTACGCCTGCGCTGTACGCCGCCATAATCTCTTTCTCTGCCTTATCCACATCCGGCGAGCCGGCTTTCTGCGAAAAACGCATACAGCCATAGCCGAGCACCGATATTTTATTTCCGTATTTGTCATTGCGATACTGCATCTTTACACCTCTGTTTTCGCTTTTTCCAGCGCTTCAATCACACGGTCGCACCAAGCATCAAACTCCGGATCTTCCACCTGATACTCCGGATGTTCCATGATATATGCAAGTGCTCTGCGAACTCCGTGTTCAAAACGCACTTTTGTTGTCATATCAGGTACTGCGCGTTTCAATTTACTATTGTCAAAAGCAACGGAAACCGACTTATCTCCGATCAGACTTCCGGTGAAATCAAATCCGTATTTATCTCCTGTTGCAGCCAAAAACTCCGAAGATACATAATATGGCTTGAGCGTTACACCCAATGCATCTGCGATCGTCTGATAAATCTGATTCCATGTCAGAATCTCATCTCCTGTAATATGGAACGCTTCACCAATAGCATGACGGTTTCCCATAAGCCCCGTAAAACCAATGGCAAAATCTTCATTAAACGTCACTGTCCACAGCGAACTTCCGTCTCCCTGAATGATGACCGGTTTCCCCTCCATCATTCGTTTGATTACCTGCCAATAACCATTCTTTCCGTGCACACCGAGCGGGATATTGCGCTCATCATAGGTATGACTCGGGCGCACAATCGTAACAGGGAATCCTTCCTTGCGATATTTTTCCATCAAAAATTCTTCGCTTGCGATCTTATCGCGGGAATACTGCCAGTGCGGATTGGAAAGCGCCGTCCCCTCCGTAATCACATAGGAAGCCGCCGGCTTGTGATAGGCAGAGGCAGAACTGATATATATATACTGGCGCGTCTTTCCGTGAAAGAGTCTGTAATCTCTCTCCACATCCTCCACATGAAATCCGATAAACTCGCAGACTGTGTCAAATGTCATGTCTTTCAGTTTCTCACATACTTCATCCTCGTTATGGATATCTGCAACAATCTGTTTCACTCCTGCCGGCAACTCTGATTCTCTGTTTCCGCGGTTCATCACCCAGACCTCCCACAGCGGATCCTGTGCAAGACGCTTTACTATTGCCATACTGATGGTTCCTGTTCCTCCGATAAATAATGCTTTCATGGTTTGCATACCCCCTATTCTTTTTTATCCTGCTTCAGATTTATAAACAAAGGGTTACCCTAAGGTAACCCCTTATCTCTTAATTTGCTATTTATTTTTTCTGCACCAGTTTGTTATATTCTTCCAGTTCTTCCTTTCGGAAACAGCAGAAGTATACATTTAATGTCACATCTTTGTGCTCCTCAAACCAGCGTATAACTGCTGCCAGCGAAATCTTTGCAGCCTCCTCCAACGGATATCCGTAAACTCCCGTGGAAATCCCCGGAAAAGCAACCGACATGCATCCGTTTTTCCAAGCAAGCTCCAGTGCATTCATGTAACATGCAGCCAGCTGATTGGCCTCCTTTGCCTCGCCGGTATATTTCGGTCCCACGGCATGAATAATATAGTCCGCATTTTTCAGATCGTAAGCTCCTGTTGCCTTGGCTCCGCCGGTCGGACATCCGCCGAGCGCTTTACATGCTTCCAAAAGCATCGGTCCCGCTGCCCTGTGAATCGCACCGTCGACGCCTCCGCCTCCGAGCAGTGTCTCATTCGCCGCATTGACAATGGCGCCCGCATGAACAAAAAGTACACTTCCGTTTATAAATGTGAGCTGAGAATGAAGTTCACGCTTTAAAATCACATCCAATGTCTCTCTCGTAATCATCAATTTTTTATCCCACGGGTTAATAATAAAACCGAGGCAATTCGGCCATTTGTCCAACGCATCGACCATATCACTGAGTTTGCAGTCGACCACCACCGTCTCTTCCCCTTTATCCACCTGCTTTGCACAGGTAAAAAGCGGAATGTAATATTTGCCTCTCTGCTTTGCATCAATCAATTTGAAATTAATATGCTCTGTATCCACCATCAAATCCTCTGCAGATTCCGGTGTATGTACCGGGACAATAAACTGCATCTCATGATCAAGTCCCAGTTTGATTGCATTAAAGATAGGCGCCGGATTCGCACCTTCTCCTGCAAAATACCAGTTTTCGATGGCTCTTTCCACCTCTAATGTATAATTTGTCTGACTCATGTTATTCCTCCGATCAAGCGAATTTTCGTATTTTGAGATAAACACCTCGCTCATCCGCTATTTTCTGACACGCTTCGATCTCTTCCTTCGGAAGTACATCAACGATAGAAAACTGCGTATGCATGGAGGCATCTTTCGCCAGAGAAGCAAAATCGAGCATCGCAGGAAATGCATTCGCAAACTGCGGTCTTGTAACTTCCTGATATTTCTCTGCAGTCGGCGCATTCAGGCTGATGGAGACACTGTCCACCACCTTTGCAAGTTCCGGTACAATATTCCGCCCATGGTACAGATTTGCAAGCCCGTTTGTGTTCAGGCGAATCCGAATCCCATACTTCTCTTTGGCATAGGCCGCACTCGCAATCAAATTCTCTAATGCACAGGTCGGCTCTCCATATCCACAATACACTAATTCATCGTATTCTGTAAAGTCAAATTCATCCATTGCCTTCTTAATTTCTTCTAAAGTCGGCTCCTTTGTAAACCACAGATTATCTGCTTCGCCTACGCTGTCCCTGTGTGATCGGATACAAAACGTGCAGCTGCAGTCACAACGATTGGTTATATTCGCATAAATCTGATTTTTGTAGGTATATAAAATATCTGCCATTGCTCTCTTCCCCTATTCCATAAATCTTTTTTTCATACCACTTTTGTCCAGCGCCGCTGCCAGGACCAGAAATACACATGCACTCCCCGCGGACTGAATCAACGTCTGTCCCATCGTTACCGCAAGTACAGCTCCCTGCTCAAACAGGATACATTCTGCTGCGTAATAACCGAATCCGGAGATGAAATATGCCAATATGGTTGACATAACATTTCTGTGATTGATAAACCTTCCTTCTTTTTCCGAAAACGGTAACACAAGGAGCATCTTAATGATAATGGTAGCCGGTGCCCACATTGGTGCGGTGAGCAAATCCGCCATCCCACCACCGATTGCAGCTGCCGCAAGTGCGTATGGCTTCGGCAGCATAGCCGCTGCCAGATAGATGATGGCATCCCCAAAATGGAGATATCCACCATTGATCCCAATGGGAATATGACAGATATAAGCTGTCATAAGGGTAATCATCGCTGCCATGACACCTGTCACCGCCATATATTTTATCTTCATAACAAATCATCTCCTAAAGTAGCCTTGATAAGTATTTTTCAAAATACACTCCATGCGCCGCCGAAATCTGCTCTGCCGAGGCCTCTTCAATGGCTTCCTGTAAAAAATAAGTCGCTTTTTCCATCGCCTTACGGATACTCAGTCCCTTGACAAGCGAAGCGCTGATAACCGATGCAAACAAATCACCCGTCCCGGAAAATCCCATGCCTGTGTATGGATTCTCAACATAAAAGCTATCCTGCTTTGAAACTGCCAGATTCCCGATGTACTCTTTGCCGTTAATCTCCCGGATAATTCCGGTTACTACGATATACTTCGTCCGATCGGATTCTTTCAGCAAATTGCGCACAATCGCCTCTATTTGGTTTACATAATCCTCATCCTTTCGGTGCTTCACCACTGCTTTGTATTCTATATCAGCAAGCATGCAAAGCTCCGTCAAATTCGGAGTCAGGGCATCTGCACGTTTCATAAGCTGCTTCATTCCCTGCACCAGTTCCCGGCTATGCATCGTATAAGGCTCCCCATGGTCGCCCATGACCGGGTCGGCAAGATAAATGTTATCCTCCGTCTGAAATTCATCCAGAAAACGAAGCACCTTCTCTATCTGCTGGGCTCCCTCCAAATAACCGGAATAAATTCCGTCAAAGGATGCTCCCATTTGCTTCCACTGCTCCGTAAAATGGTCCATCCGGTCCGTAAAATCATCGCAATAATAATTTTTAAATCCTGTCTGCGCCGTCAAAACCGCAGTCGGAAGCGGACAAGCCTGCATTCCCATCACAGAAATGACCGGAATCGCAGCTGTCAGCGAACATCTGCCAAAACCGGACAAATCGTTAATAAGTGCTATTTTCTTCATATGGCACACTCCTGCTTTTCATTCCTGTATAAAAATCTACTCCTCATTTGGTTATATGGTAATATCCAGTTTTTATCAATTTTATATAACCAGATAGCATATAAAAAAGCGGATGCTACAGCATCCACTTTTTCCTTTCGAAATATTGATCAATCGTTTCCACAATCTGTTTCGGTTCCATGGTTTTGAGCAAATAGCCTTCCGGTTTCAATGCCGAAACACTCAGAACGCTTTCCCTGTCATTTTTATTGGTTAGGAATACAACCGGCACATCGGAAAACTCCGACTCAGCCCTAATCATCTCCAGCACCTGCTTCCCATCGCAGACCGGCATCTCATAATCAAGAAGTATCAGATCCGGACGGCTCATCGCCAGATATTTGATTGCCATGGCTCCCGAGTTGGCAAGAATGACCTGATATTTATCCTCCAGCCATCCCTTCACGCTTCGGAGCATAGCACCGGAATCATCCACCACAAGAATCTTTTTCTTTAAATGAGACGTATCTTCCTTGATAAACTTATCTGCAGCAGCTATGACTTCTTTAATGTCAACCGGTCGGCAAAATTCTTTTTTAACAAACTGATTCGGAATAATTCCTTTTACTTTCTCTACATGATCTCTGTCTCCAAAAATGTAAACCGGAATACTTTCTTCTATAATCCTGTCTTTTATGTATATGATACCTTCCATACTCAATTCATCTGCCCAAAGAATAACAAGCCGCACATCATCCGTGGTTTTCTTCATCTCACTTGGATTATCTTCCACATGAACTACATCATGGCCTTTTTCCGCAAGCTGTTCCCGCAAAGAATTCACGATAAAATTATTTTTCTCTGAGATGATTAAAATCTTTTTCATTCCATATTCCTCCGCCTTACACAATTTTATATGCCTTTGCGCAACTTTGCAAGCATCAGATCTGCTGTTTGTATGATATTCTCCATATCAACATCCGTCACATATACTCTCAGTTGCTCCATATATTCCAGACAATCCTCCGGAAGTTTCATCCCTTCGAGTTCTTCCATCGCAAGATCCGTCTCATCGAGATTAAATTCATCCACCGACCGCTTCATTTTTTCAAGACAAGAAATGACCTCATCGACATTCACTTCCTTTTTTTCTCTCTGTTGCCTATCTCCGAATGGTTTTAAAATCCGCTTGTAATCTTCATAATGTGAAAGCACTTTTTCTGTTTCCACATGCAAAACCTGAAAATCATTTGCATTCCCCGCTTGTTCCAACCTTGCAAACTCCTCAGCGAGCTCCAGGGCTCCGATCAGTCTTGCACTGTTTTTCAGCGCATGGACCTCTACGGTATATTCCCGAATCATGTCATCTGCCAGACATTTGCGGATTTTGTTGGACTTGGCATCAATCAACGTATAGAAATCTCCCATAGTACTGAAAAACAAATCCCTGTTTCCGGAATTTCTGATTCCCGCATCCACGTGGATTCCCTCTATAACAAGCGCCTCTTTCTGCCTTGCCGGATTTTGCTTTGCCTGCACCTGTTCTTCCCGGGCATCATCCGCCGTTTCCTCCCGGATCAGCGTAGCCGGAAGCCACTTTCTGAGAACTCTGCACATGTGCTCCATCTCAATCGGTTTGGTGAGAACATCGCTGATACCCGCACCGTAAAAGATTTCTTCCGCCTCCTTCATGGCGTTGGCGGTCAATGCTACCACCGGAAGCTTCTCATATTTCTTGTCATCCATTTCGCGGAGAATCTTTGTGGCCTCCACGCCGTCCATGACAGGCATCATATGATCCATGAAAACAATATGGTACTCTTTCTGCCGGATCATTTCCAACGCTTTTTTGCCGTCCTCGGCCAGATCAATCTGCATGCGGAACGGTTTTAGTAAGCCCTGCGCAACTTTCCGGTTAATCAAATCATCATCTACAACGAGAATTTTTGCCCCTTCTGCGGTAAAGTTCATATTGACCTGGGCATCATCCGCATCCTCTTCCTGTGAAATTGCCGGCTTCTGCACAATGGAAAAATAAAATCGCGTTCCTTCGCCGTAGGTACTTTCCACCTGAAGCTTGCCGCCCATCATGTCAATAAGCTGACTGGAAATGGCAAGCCCGAGACCGGTACCTTCCTTTCCGCTGTTCAGCTTTTTATTTACCTGCTCGAACGCCTCAAACAACTTGACAAAATCTTCCTCCTTAATTCCCTGTCCGGTGTCAGACACGGAAATATCCAGCCGGAAACTCTCTGCGTCGCCTGCTTCCGTCTTATGTTCTTCGGCAACTGCTACCGAAAGCGTAATCTGTCCTTCCTCCGTGAATTTCACTGCATTGTTCAGCAGATTGATTATAATCTGACGAATACGTACACAGTCCCCGTACAGGCGGCTGGGCAACCGGTCATCAATGTCATAAACAAGTCGGATTGGTTTTTCGCCGATCTGATTTTCGATGATCATCTGTATATTCCGGAGTTCCCGTTTGATGTCATAGTCATTTTCCACCAGTGTCATCTTGCCGGCTTCAATCTTGGAGATATCTAATATATCGTTAATAATCGCCACAAGCGCATGACCTGACGTCTTAATGTTAGACAGATAATCCCTCTGTTCCTCTGTCAGCTCCGTCCGAAGCAAAATATCCGTCATCCCGACAATGGCATTCATCGGTGTGCGGATCTCGTGGGATATATTGGAAAGAAATACGGATTTGTACGCATTGGCCTGCTCCGCTTTTTCCTTCTCAATCTGTACCTGTTTTACCAAAAGAATATCCGGATTTTGCATAAAAAGATAAAATGCAAGTACAATCAGCATTATGCCCATTCCGGATAGAAGCGCCGTCGGATGAAAAGCCTGATACACGGAAACCACAACTTCGATGGACATCGCCGCACTAATCGCCAGTAACTCCCTTTTACGGATACGTGTTCTGTAACAAATCAGCAACCTGATTACCATCAAAAGATATACAGCGACACAAATGTATGTCATATACGCCGCCATACCATATGCATAATTGGATTCATCTGCTTCCTTGTAATATATTGGCAGAACGCAGACACAGACAATCGCAAATACATACAGACATTTACTTCTTTTCAGCATCCGTATATCTTCTCCGATTTCATCCCGGATCAAAATCACGATATAGCAATACACAAGGTAGAAGATCGTGACCATCGTACCGATAAACAGACGATGCGCCAGATCATTCAACCACATCGGCACTATATCCATGTGGTTCACCGTATATATTGTCAGAGCGTCAAAAATCAAATGCAACATGGATGCTATCAGTAACGCTGAAAACACCTGATGCAGCTTCGTTTTTTCATGTTTTACGGCAAAATACAAAATCCCCATAAAAAACACTACCATAAAACATGCTATTTCCATTCTGAGCATAAATATTTTCTCCTTTAAAACCCTTTTTCCCCATTTGGTTTATTCTACCATATACGCCTTATAATTTCACTATAAATCCGTGCTTTCCCTAAACTGTTATTTCCTTTACACCCCCTCTTTTTTTCGGTATAATTAACTGCAAATACATAATAGAAAGAAGGTTTGATATGAAAGATAAAGCAGCCTCTTTTTTCATCTGGCTCTTAGTCATCCTGTGTTTCTCTGCACCGTTTTTGGCAGAGTTCTCTTATCTGTTTGAGGACGTGAATTTAAATCCCAATGACTATGCCAGAATCACCGATGTGGACTACAAGGCAGTCGTGGTGGATGAACCAGGCAGCGAAGGCAAGGTGGTCATCACCGAACGCCTGACCTTTGACATTCACGCAGCTGACATTAACAATCCGTTCTGGGAGCTCTGGCGGGATTTGCCGGAGGATTATGTGGACGGCGTCAAAGTAGATTACAGAGTTAATTCCGTAAAACAGATTCTTCCCGACGGAACGGAGCTCGTTTATGAGGAAAGCCCAAAGCTGTACTGGGATGATTACGATTACGTCAGCCCGACCTACGGGCCTTACAAATGGTATCACAGCGAGGGACCTTACAGCGAAGCAGATGCACAGTATGAATGTGTATTTTTCTATGTGAACGGTATTTACCGTGAGGAAGTTGTCTATGAAATCGAGTACGAAATGCACAACGCAGCTCTGCGCTACAACGACTGCTCCGATTTATATCTTGCGCTTTATTCCGGCAATACGATCAAACATCTGGACTCCTACAAAGCCCAGATTTTATTCCCGGATGAAGATATGCCTGCTCCGGGCAACTATGATGTCTACACCTACGGAACCAACGCAAATGAGTTCCCGGTGCAAGAATCCGACACCATGAATCCGGGATATCATACCTTCTATTTTGAACTGGATGAGGATGATCTGCAGTTTAAGCCGTACAACGAATACATAGAATTTGACCTGGTATCGTACAACGAAGACAGACATATTTTCACGGAATATGCCCCATATAACGATTATACATATGATGATGTGCTCACAGAGATTTACGACGAGCAGCGGGCATATGCCAATGAACCGGCAAAATTCAAGGTAATCAAAGCCATTGTTTGCCTGTCACTTATACTGATTTCCGGCTTTGTGCTGCTTTACTGCTTCACTTACGGCAGACGGCTTCGCAGCAAGCATACGTTCTATGAACCGACGGTAAAACCGGATTACTACAGAGACATTCCGAGCAATCTGGACCCGAATTTTGCAGCAGCTCTGGTATTTTGCAAGCAAGATCCGCCGAAAGATGATTCCGGTGTGTACTCTGCGATACTTCTCAGTCTTGCACGCAAAAAATACATCGAACTGTACGAGTATGGCGACGATGTCAAAATCATGATAAATCGCAACGGAGTCAATGCGGCTTTCAATCCGAATCTGCAGCCTGCTGCAATTATTGATCCGGACCCGATGCTCGGATATCCGGGACTTCCGTCCGATCCGCCTATGACTGATCCGGCAGCAGAAACAACTGAAACACTTGAACCGCTGACACTGTGCGAGGAGTATTATTACAACCTGCTCATGCGTCATATGGTAGGCGACTGCATTACCATGAGCTTTTTCCAGGCAAGAGTTTCCTCCGACTACGAAAATACCCAGTCCTTTGCCCGCAACATGGATAACTCCATTGTCAACATCGGTATCAAGGAGGGTTATTTCCAGAAGGCAAATTATAAGCAGCCGAAAAAAAGCATGTTATCTTTATCTAACTTTTTAATGGTTTGCGGTCTTCTGCTGGCAATCCTCGGAAACATCATTTCCTACCAGACACGCCTGGAGCTCGCTCTCGGCGGATGGTTTATCATCGGTATCAGTTGCATCATAAGTGCACTTTTCCTTAAAAAGGAAGCAAAGAAATATGTACTTCTGACCCAGCTGGGAGAAGACGAATATGCGAAGTGGCGCGGACTTTACAACTTCCTCAGCAGCGAAACACTGATACACGAGCGAAGCTACATCGAGCTCCCTCTTTGGGAACAGTATCTTGTTTACGCAACTGCCTTCGGTCTTTCCGAAAAAGTCATCAAGGCTATCAACCTCAGATGTCCGGAAGCTTCCGAAAGTCAGATCCTTGGCAACAATTACTGTCGTTCCGGCAGATATCGCCATTCCGGTCGCAGTTTCCGATCCTCTGTGCGCTCCGGCTCTTCCTTCTCCGGTGGAGGCGGTGGCGGCGGCTTCGGCTACGGCGGTGGCGGACGCGGCGGCGGAGGCGGTGGCGGCGGCCACTAAGCCGGCGACTGAAATAGCGTTTAGATAAAATTGTTCAAAAAGAAAGCCCAACAAAAAACTTTGTTGGGCTTTGCCTTTATCAAAAACTTCTAAAAACGAATCTGCGGTGCTTCATCCGCCGCTTCCGCTGCATCAAACAATGCTTCCTCTTTAAATCCAAACATTCCTGCAATCAGGTTAGCAGGAAACATCTGAATCTTGTTGTTGTAGATGGTAACCGCATCATTGTAAAACTGACGGGAATATGCCACCTTTTCTTCTGTCTCGGAAAGTTCATCCTGAAGCTTCAGGAAATTGGTATCCGCCTTCAGCTGCGGATAGTTTTCAACCACTGCAAACAATGACTTCAACGTAGAAGTCAGCTGATTGTTCATGGCAAGCTTTTCTTCATTGGAGCCTGCACTCATATATCCGCTTCTGCTGGCTGTCACATTTTCTAAGAGTTCCTTCTCATGTGTGGCAAAGCCTTTGACGGTCTCCACCAGATTCGGAATCAGGTCAAATCTTCTCTGCAACTGGGTATCGATCTGTGCAAAGGAATTTTTCACCGAATTTCTAAGCCGAACCATATCGTTGTATGTAGCAATCACAAAACCGATAATAACAACGACAAGAACAATTCCAATTATGAATCCTATCATACTTATATTCCTCCTTTTTTCCGGATAACCGCATTGTAACACCGATTGATTTTTTGCGCAATGTCACTACGCATTATTTTATAAGCAGATCGGCTATCTGCAGGTGTCCAAAGTCAATCTGAAGTTCCTTTTCCATATCTTCCTTCCAGAACGTCTGATATATGGTTTTTGAAATATATTTCTCCGCTCTTTTGATGATGTTGTTATAATCCGCAATATCATCTGGAAAATAAATACCGCCCTTCTCCTTGTTTTGCAGCATCCAGCAAACGGCGGAAAGTGCTGACATGGCCACCGGTGTAATCGTCGGCGTCTGCCAGTAAGATGTCTTTTTATCCTTGTATAAAAATCCCGGTTCAATCCGATTCCCTACCCAAACCGGTTCAAAACGGTCTCCCAAAAGCAAAATCCCTACATACTCTGTCCCGGACTCAATTTTCTCCTGATACAAAATCTGAAAATTTTCCGGATATACATAACCGCGAATGATCGTCTTTCCATCCACATTTTCACAGTCCTGCGGTTTGTCCGGATCGGAATCCGGATACTCATTCACCTTGGCATTTGCAAAATAACTGCTTGCATAAGCGCACGGCTGATAGACAAAGGCTACCGTCGGGCGATATACCACCGTATCCCCCTCCTTTATTTCCAGACTTTTGGCAATGCTGACTGTCTCCTCATGAGGAACCAAAAAGCCTTCAAACGCCCCGTCCGGATAATAGGTTTTGCATTTGACATCCGCCGCAATTTTCTTAAATTCCAAATAGCCTTTTTGCCGGTCCACAAAATTACACTGCCGTTCAAAATCAACCATCTCATGTGTTCCGATATTGACAGTCGATTCACTGAGCATCTCAAACCAAAATGAATCGGTGCACCAGGTGCTGAACAGCATGTTGTCGCTGTACGTATCCTTTACCTTCTGAAGATCAATGTCATTGACATGAATCATCCTCACACCAAGCGTTCGGGCCACCTCCGGAAACTTTCCTTCCTTCATAAGACGTCTCAGATTCTTGTCCTTTTTAAACTGGGTATTTACTACATATTCCAGCGCCGCCTTCACAAAATGCGAGACAAGCCCGGGATTATTTCCGTGATGCAGAACAATCGGATGACGATTTCGCGAAGGATCCCTGCGGTACTTTTCCTTGAGCTCGTTTTTTAACTCATTCTCCTCAAAAATACTGTACCAGTGGTCCGGCCAGTCCGCTTCTCCGGTATTCAGATACATGACATTGCGCTCCGCACACCACTGACAAATATCCCTTGTACCGACCGTATCCGCAAAATCAATCAGCAAATCACCCTCGCCCAGGTACGGCTGAAACACCTGGCCGAAATTGTCCCGTGTCACATCGCTGACGACGAAATTGGAAACCAGTCCACCCAGATTGACGTAGTCCTGGAATTCAAACGGATCTCTTGTTATCACATAATATTTGTTCTCATCAAATTTGATCTCTTTTGAAATTTTTTCATAAAAGCTTTTGCCCACCGCCCCGAATCCAAATTGGACAATGCGCCCTTCAAACTTTATCAAATTCTTTTACCTCATTACTCTAGTCTTTTTTGAGCGGTCTGCGGATTTTGATGTTTCGCAGCGACTCATAGCCGTCCGTAATACAAATCCGGATCCCTTTCTTTTGAAAGCCGTACAGGATTTTTGCAAGATCCTTGGAAAGGCGGCTGCTTATAATCACAATGCGGTGAATTCCGCTTTTCATCAAATACTCCGCCGAAGGAAGATCCTGCGGATAAATGTCCCAGCTGTTGTCAAACAGCGCATCCTCCATCTTAAACCGGTTGAGCCTGTTTGTATCCAGCAAAAAAGCCGGAGGTGCGTCTTCGCCGATTTCTATTGCAGAAAGTGCGGTTGCACCCCAGATAAGCCCGACACCGACCGCCTGATTGTCCACCGTGGCTCTTGCCCCCTGTTGCTCGATTGTCCCGTTGTATACCGGTATCGGCCGGAAACCGATTCCTGCCAAAGCAATTCCCACCTTCACACTTTCGACTCCCGGAAGGTCGACAATCACAGCGGCTCCTTCTCTCTCTTTCTCCTCCAATGCCACGACCGGTACATTCAGATTGGAAAACCGGTATTTGGAAGAATGTTCCCGGATTCCGACAAAAGGAACCGGTCTGACCCAGTCCGTCCATTTCTTTCCGTACGGAGCCCAGACCTGATATATTTCTTTATCTGTCATCTCTTTCACCGCTCCTTTCAATCAGAACAGGAATATCCGCCGCATTCGAGTCTATACGCTGCGACTCGGTAATGCGGGCATAGTAGCCTGCATGCTTTCCTTCCACGGTATAAGAGCCCAGACAGACATGATATTGCTCACCGTTTTCCCCCGCAAGAGGTCTGCTGTAAAACCGCTTCTGCGCCAGGTATTTCTTCGGATGACGTTTTACATCCTTCATGATTTTGTCGTACTCGCCTTCCCAGCAAGCCTCCTTGATGGAAATATTCTCACCGACCCTTCCGCAGGCAGGTTTGTATATGTAACCTTCTTTTCCTTTGGCATCTTTTACTTCCAGCGTATCCGGAAGCAGTTTTCTCCACGTATCCAAGCAGACGCCTTTCTGTTCCAATGCGTCCCACACAAGTGGAAAGCGCTTTGTCTGCGCATAGATGGCAACCGGGTGATTGCAGGACACGGTCGTGGTGTCAAAATAACCGTCCCATTTCTTCGGCCGAATCTCCGTCAGCCACTCCAGCGGTGTAAAACGGATGATTGCATCCAGTTTTCCCTCATTGCCGTCCAGAATGCTGAAGGCCGTTTTTTCTCTGAAATGAATATGATCCGCCGCGCCGTAGATGACATGAAACCCTTTTTCTTTCAGTGCATCGCCGAGAAACTGCATCACCTGACGGTCGTCGCTGTAAGAGGTACAATGCACCAGCATAATACGTCCGCCTTCCGGCACTTTTTCTGCGATTGCATTCACTAAAATATCGCCGAAATTAATATACCAAAGACCGCTTTCTTTTAATCGGCGCAGGGCTTCCTCCGGCATAAGAGATGCCTCGGCAAAGCCTCCCGGAACATCGCTGTTCACCTCGCTGACCGCCCATCCGCCATCCGTCGTCGGATGAAAATCATAGCGCATCAGCCGGACATGTCCGTCCGGATCATAATTGTCCATTCTTTGAAGTTCCCTATGCAGTTTTCTCGGAAGCGCAAGCGGTCCTGCCAGCTTCCGGTCGCCGTTTAAAACAAGCTCCGCCGCACGGGTTTCTTCATCCAATTTCTCCGTCCATTCCGAAAGCTGCTCATGCTCCTCCTCCGTGATCACAAGCGCATACTTTGCGATGGTATTGTGATCGAGAAACTGCGGATCCCATTTATAGCAATCAAACATCAGATTCAGCCGGTAAGCTTCATATTCTTCCCGGGGTATCGGTATCAGTCTCATAATTATTTCTCACGTTCTTTTTACTGTTTATTCTTTTAATGCAAGTCCGTCTTTAAATGCGTTGCCTACTTTTTCTCCCAGTCCCACATACGCATGGTTGACCGGATCATATGCAATCGGTTTCAGTTTCTTCGGATCGATCTGTCCGTCTGTCAAAACACTCTCGTCCGCATTGACATTGACAATTTCGCCCACTAAAATCTCGTCCTCATAGCTTTTCACCCTGCACTCAAGTGCCATCGGGAGCTCATCGATAAGCGGAGCATCGACAAACTCACTCTTTGTCGCATGGAAACCGGCTCTTGCAAATTTGTCCGGGACATTGTTTGCAGACTCCACTCCTACGTAGTCACACGCAACCACCGTATCCTCCGTCGCAATGCTCACCGTAAAAGCACCTGTTTTTTCTAAGTTTGCCGTCGTTTTATGCGGCGACATACTGATTGTAATCTCATTCATGTCCGTAATCGTTCCCCACGCTGCATTCATTGCATTTGGAACCCCGTTTTCATCATAAGTTCCGACAATCAGAACCGGCATCGGGTAAATAAATGGTTTCGCACCGAAATTTTTTCTGCTCATTTTGATTCCTCCTTTGTTATAAGTCAGCTGTTCAACACACACACCATAATATATTCTTCGTCGTTTTCAGCCACCGTCTTGAATCCGACATTTTGGTACATCTTCACAGCATAGTTTGCTTTCTGCACCGCTAAAGAAGCTTTCTTATAACCTCTGCTTTTCAGCTCGCCAAGCATCCGTTTCATCATCGCCGTCCCGATACCGAGACCGCGATATTCTTTGTACAGCGATATGGCAAAAGATGGAACCCCGTCTTCCACATGTCCGTAGTCATCCATCACACGGACCCAGACGGCTCCGACAATATTTCCATCTACTTCTGCGACAAAACAAATGTCATCTTCCTGCATCCCGAAATCACGCACATAAACCTGTAACTCAGGTTTATTTATAATCTCTTTCGGTGGTGCAGTTGCGCCCTCCGGAATAAAAATTGCTTCGTACAAAAAGTCATCCAGCAAAGCCGTTTCTTTGCCTCTCATATGTCTTATATTATAGCTGATTTTATCCGGAAAACCAATCACAGATGTCAATTGTTTGATATCATACTTTTGGGCCGGAAGAATCACTGCATTTTCTCCTATTACATTTTTTATAATAGACAATTCTAACCTTTGCCTGTGCTTCAAATGATGGATCAGGTCATCAAATGTACTGCATCCATACTCTCTTCCATAGGGTGAATCCGCCATGTACTCTAACATCATCTGATACCATACTTCATTTCCCGCATCGTCGCAGCGTTCTTTTTGAATCGTTTTAATATTCTCTTCCGGATTATCTGCATACAAATATAACAGCATAAATTTTGACTTATCTACCGATTCAAACAACTCTCCATAGAATGCCATAATCTCTTCGTCACTGAGCATATGAAACAATATCAAATCCTCTATGATATTTTGAAAGAATGAACATTCAAACAGATATCTTGTATCCGAAAAATTTTGAAACCTTGCGGAAATAATCTCCTTAAGCTCCGTCAAGGTCTTTCTCCCATTATAAATCTCATAATTTTCCAAATCCTTATAAAATCCGGGAATATCCGTATTTATCCTGGTGTAGGTAATAATATAATTCTCCTGCTCCCGAACGGTATTTTTTATAATTTCATCTCTTATCAAATCGTATTTTTTCAAAATAGCTTCGTACTCCTGCCCGTTCATCCATGCGCACCATGCCAGTTCAACCGGCGAATAATCTCCCTCCCTGCAAACATGTAACCCCGGATACCATTTTGAAATATGATTTACTAATGTGCTTTTTCCGGATCCCTGAATACCTTCTACAAATATATTTTTCATATGCAAATCTCCCTTCAAAATAAAAAGAACCATTTGTTGCCAAACAGTTCCATTACGCACTATAACCATATCATTTTTATGCACACAAAAAGAGAGGTTATGAGAACATAATCCACTTTTGGCAACATGAAAAACAGTATGAGCCCTATCGCTCACACAAAATAAACCTTCATGCAATCAAAAGTCGATTATCTCTTCATCTTTTCACCTCTCTCTTTATGATATGGTTATTCTATCACCGAGAAATTTTGATGTCAATAAGAGGAACTTATCTGTTTATCCGGAGCTAATAGCAATTTATCTATTACCGGATGAATCATGCTGGTCTCTAATATCACATTTATGGCACAAAGTTTCTTTCCTGCATCCTTACTGGATGCACCACAATGATATGCACTCTCTGACCGTGTAACAAACTGCTGATTCTGTTTTATATAATGACGCATCTCACGAAATGCACGCATTATAAAAATACTTTGCTGTTCTGCAAGCTTTCCTCTTAGAACGGTAGCAAGCATATAAATGCCGTGTTCCGTAAACGCATAAGGAAGCTTTCTTTTTCCACCCCAACTTGAAGTCGCAAATTGCGACTTCAAGAACCCATCTTCTTCTGTTGTTAACTGAAACATAAAATCTTCCGGAAATCTCGCAATATTACGCTTAACCTGCTCATTCAAACGCTTCACTTCATACCCATAAATCTCAGCCAAATCATAATCCAGCATAACCTGCTGTCCTCTTATGATGTATACTCGATTACATATATTATCCAACGTCATTAATTCCGTGTTTTCTGCCATCTGCACACTCATCTTCCTTGTCATCCTTATTCCTTTTATCAGCCAACTTCTCCATCTGAATCTTATATGCCATCAACCGCAAAAGATATAATGGTACTCGTCTGTTTCCTAACTCCCAATCCGTCACCGTCATATAAGGAATTTCAAAGTACTCACAAAATTCTTTCCGGTTCATCCCGGTACTTTCTCTTAATTTTCTCAATTCTTCTCTTGCTTCCACAAGTCCTCCTTATGCATTGCATAAATCTATTATATACTTTTTACAGAATTGAGGCAACCATATTCTTAATAAAAAAAGATAACCTCAGTAATTTTTACCGAGGTTATCCAAACAAATCTTTTTCTCTCCCTGCATTTACATATAACTCACATATCAATCCACTGTATAAACGCAGTCTTATCCGAACTGTTGTATCCGGCTTTCCGATAGAAATTAAGTGTACTTTCTTCTTTGGAACCGGTGAGCAGCATCATTTTGTAACAATGATTTTCTTTTGCAATTCGGTTTGCAAATTCCAGACAGGCTGTCGCATAACCTTTCTTCCGATAGTCGGCGTGCGTAACTACATTTTCCACAAATGCGTACGGGCGGACATTTCGTGTAAGATTCGGAATAATCACACAGACACAGGATGCTACAATCTTATTGTCTTCCTCGCAAACAATCAAGTGGTGATTCGGATCATTTACAATACTCTCCCACGTATTTCGCAAGTGCCCGGTATCTTCCGGGACACTTTTCTCATGCAGATACAGGTACAGCTGCAATATTTCATTTAAATCGTTTCTGTTTGCTTCTCTGATTGTCATTTGTTTCCGCATCCTTTCTCTACTCTTCCTCAATATCCTTCAATCTCATAAGCCGTATACTCATGGCTGAAATGATACCCCAGCTTTTCCGCCAAAGCCACGGACCATTTATTCTGCGCATCCCAGCTTGGATATAGGTTTCGTTCCAAACATTCCAGAATCAGTTTTGCGCCACACGCATAGGCCATCCCTTTTCTCCGGTGGTCTTCCCGCGTATCAATTTCTATTTCGATTCCCTTATCATATGTGCTGTAAGAAGATGCCCCTGCTACCAATTCTCCATCCTTTAAAACCGCAACGCCCACTCCGAGTTTTCTATATGTCGCATAGTCATCGTACTGCGACACCAGATCATTTGCCCATCCGTTTTCCCGGCAAAGATAATACTCGGTCTCTTCCAGCATTTTCAGTTCATATCCTGCAGACAAGACCATAGGATGGTTTCATCCCATGCAGAAAAGAGGGTGGTTGGTGTTTCAATCATTTGGAAGCTCCTTTTCTGATACTATTGCAAATCAAATCAAAATACCACTTGTATTTTACATATACCAATGATATTATATCAGTCAATAAGTAATTCGCATATTCACATGATATCTGCATTTCATCCACTTTTTCAAATTTGTCATTCTTTCCCATATAGTAGTCAAGAAACACTCTATTCATCACATTACACTCTTTATCATAATATAATATTCTGCAATTTTCCCAACTACATATACGGAGGTCCATATGGAATATAAATCACAAAATAGCTTGAACGATAACGACAAGTCTTCTTTGACTTCCGTTTTCCAAGACATATTATTAAGTTTAAAACACATATCTGTAACCAAAGCAACAGCATATCTACGTTACATACCCAGTCAATGCCGTATGCACTATAACTCTTTAGAAAACAGAAAAAATCGCGATGCACACGCTAAAAAATATCACCCAATCAAGCCACAAAGAGGGGAAATCTATAACGCTTTTATCACCGAAGGAGTCGGAAGCGAACTATGTGGTAACCATTTGGTAGTTATTGTTCAAAATAAAAAAGGTAACATCTATGGTGAAAAAGTAAACATACTTCCTATCGAGGGAAACGGTTCAAAAATCAATCCAAATTATCAAGTGCGTCTGTCTTCCAGCGATTTAGCACGGGCTCTTTAGACAAAGATCCTTCTCGCATAATCGTTACTGATATTACAACTATTGATAAGATCCGTTTAGGAAGAAAAATCGGATGCTTAACTTCAGAATGTCTTGCTGAAGTCGATAAATTATTAAGGAAACACTTGGAGTTATAATTACAGCAACCTTGACATTTATATGGGAAATGCTATAATTTAAATATAAATAAGTTATCTAGCTTCATAAGAAGCATTGGCCATACGGCTTTTCTAGAGAAAGAGTTGTGTTACACAACTCTTTCTCATATTTTACATATACTGTTTATGTAATCTAGTCTGTTTTACAGGCATTGCACAGCTTTTCTAAAGGCCCTCTGCTTAACCAGAGGGTCTAACTTTTCTTGATAACAAGTATTCCACTGACATCACACATTACCCTCACTTTGGGAGCAAAAAGCAGACGGTCAGCAGTAGCCCGCAGCCAATCAGCCGTCGCCTACGGCTCGCCAATCACTAAGTCTCCCTGTATGGACCTCCGTAATCTACTCTCACTTCGCTTACGCTCGTTTTCACTAAGAGCACACATGTCTCCACATGCACAGTCCCCGGAAACATATCGACGCAGCAGGCCTTTTCCATGCAATAACCGTTCTCCTCAAACACCGCAAGGTCACGGGCCAGGGATGTCGGCTTACAGGAAATATACACCAATCGGTCCACACCGTAATCAATAATCTTCTTGAGGGCTTTCGGGTGAATTCCGTCACGTGGCGGATCCAAGATGATAAAATCCGGTTTTTCCTCGATATCGTCCAGAACTTTCAGCACATCACCCGCAATAAACTCGCAGTTATGTAAACCATTGAGTTCTGCATTCTTTTTTGCAGCTTCCACAGCTTCTTCCACAATCTCTACACCGATCACCTTCTTTGACACCGGTGCCATAAGCTGTGCAATCGTTCCGGTTCCGGAATATAAGTCAAAGACAACTTTATCCGGCGCCCCGCCGCCGGTCAGGTCCCCGATATAAGAACGGGCTGTGTCATAGAGCACCTCCGCTCCGAGGGAATTGGTCTGGAAAAACGAAAACTCTGTAATCTTAAATTTCAGTCCCAGCAATTCCTCATAAAAGTAATCCTGTCCGTAAAGCACCTTTGTTGCGTCATTTTTTACGACATCAGCCACCGAATCATTTTCCGTGTGAAGAATACCGACCAGTTTTCCGGAAAATGCACTTTCTAGTTTACATAACACCGAAACATATCCCTGAAGCAAGTCTTCGCAGGCCTTTTCTGTATTTTCTACGCCCAGACACTCCTTCTGCGATGTCGTAATCAGCGCTACCATAATCTCGCCGGTCTTTACGGCCTTTCGCACCAATAGATGTCTGATATATCCTTCTCCCCGCATGCGGTGGTAAAACGGTGTCTCACTTTCTTTAAAATAATCCAAAGTTGTACGCAGAATCAAACGGAAATCTTCATCCACAATCTGACACTGACCCACAGTCACAATATCATAAAAGCTTCCCCGCTTATGCATTCCGAGACTGAGCGGTCCATCTTTATATTCATCGCCGAAAGAAAACTCCATTTTGTTGCGATAGGCAAACTGCTTCGGGCTTCCTTTGATTCCTTCAAACAGATAGGACGGCTCTTTGCTTTTACTTATGTAAACCTCATCCAGCAGTCCCTTCACTTGTCCGGATTTCAGTTCCAACTGCTTTTCGTAAGGGAGGTTTTGATAGGTACAGCCTCCGCACTGACCGAAATGCGGGCAGGCAGAATCGATCTCACAAGGAGCTTTTTCCAGCACCTCAAGCACAGTCGCATCGGCTCTTCCTTTTTTCTTCTTTGTCACGCGATACTTCACCGTCTGCCCCGGCAACGCATTTTTTACCGTCACCTTGTAATCGCCGTTTTCAATCATTCCTTTGTTCGGAAAGTTTACATAACTTACTTTCCCTTCGTAAATTTCACCTTTTTTCATTTTTTCTCCTAAAAAACGGGACTCCGTCGGAATCCCGTTTTCATCTCTTATTTATTCGGTTTGCAGATATTATTCTGCGTCAGCCTTCTTTGCTTCTTCCTCTTCCTCAAAGAAGTCATCATCAAAATCATCATCGAAATCATCCTCGAAATCTTCCAGATAATCCGGTGTAAAATACAAATATACCGCATAAGCAATCGCTGCGATCACTGCTACTGCCCCGATGATCCCGAGCACCCAGAGAAGTACACATGGTTTTTTCTTTTCTTCCTCTTTTTTGATCAGATCATTGGCTTTGATCATTGCGATCATGTCTTCAATTTTCATATTTTTCATAACGCATTCCACCTTTCTGCTATAGTTGCCCCTATATATGAACCTATTTTAACACATTTTCCGGCTCTTTACTACTTAAATTTTCGTGAGCTTTGCAAAAGTTGCATACATAATTTTCTGCCCGCACTCATCGAAAGACACCGTCACTTTGACATCCTTCGGTCCCGGTTCCATCTGCAGCACCTCTCCATCTCCGAAGCGACTGTGACGCACCCGGTCGCCCACCTTATAGTTTATCGCAGAGGACGTTGCATTATTCACCGCCGATGCCTGCGCAATAAATGGTTTCACACTATCCGGCGTAGTTTTCGGTTTTAAAATTGCTTTTGGTCGTGTGATCCCGATGGATGATGGTGCTTTTGGGTTTACATAACTCGCACTTGTCGTTCGTCTCTCATGGTTTACATAAGTCGAACCACCTGCAAAATCATACGGCTTCTGCTTAAAGCTGTAACGCTCTCTGGAATCATCCTCGTAATCCGCAAAATCACGTTTATATATCGGAAGCCGGTTATCCAAAAGCTCCTGCGGTATTTCTTTCACAAAACGGCTCACCGGATTGTACTGGGTCTCGCCGCGAATCATCCTCTGTTTAGCCGCCGATATGGTAAGTTCCTCCTTGGCGCGGGTGATTCCCACATAAGCCAGACGCCGTTCCTCCTCCACCTCCGTGGAATCGTCGGACATAATCGTCATATAACTCGGGAACACACCGTCCTCCATCCCGGCCAGATACACGTGCGGAAATTCCAGTCCCTTCGCACTGTGCAGTGTCATAAGCAGCACTTTATCCTGAGACGGGTCCACACCATCAATATCTGCTACCAGTGCCACATCCTCCAAAAATTCGGAAAGCGTCGGCTGATCGTGGGTCTCCTCATAGGAAACCACTTTTGAGATCAACTCATCGATGTTTTCGATGCGCGCCTCGGCCTCCTCCTCGGAATCCGCCTGAAGCTGTTCCAGATATCCGGTCGTGTCGAGAATATCCTGCATCAGATCCTCCAGCGAATACACGTTAAGCCGGCTTCGGAATACCTGTATCATATTGACAAACGGTGTCAGCTTGGCTGCTGCCTTCCCCAGCGTCTTGATCTGATCCGCCTCACAGAGCGCATCGTAAAAACTGATCTGTCTCTCGTCCGCATAATCCTGCACCTTGTTGATGGTCGTCTGACCGATACCGCGCTTCGGAATGTTGATGATACGCTTAACCGCCAGATCGTCCTTGCCATTGTCAATGGTCTTCAAATAAGCAAGAACATCCTTAATCTCTTTTCTGGAATAGAAATTCACACCGCCGACCACATTGTACGGAATGCTGGAGCGGATAAACTGCTCCTCCAAAAGACGGGATTGTGCATTGGTACGGTATAGCACGGCGCAGTCGCTGTATCTGAGTTTTCCGCTGTAATATTTGGACGAAACATCGCCCGCAATATATTCCGCCTCCTCGTAAGCCGTGTCAAACTGGCGGAAATGAATTCTGCTTCCGGTTCCCGCCGCCGTCCAAAGCGACTTATCCTTTCGCCCTATATTATTGCGAATCACTGCGTTAGCCGCATCTAATATATTCTGCGAGGAACGATAATTTTGTTCCAGCTTAATCACACACGCATCCGGATATACCTTTTCAAAATCGAGAATATTGCGAATGTTAGCTCCACGAAACTTATAAATAGACTGGTCATCGTCACCTACCACACAGAGATTCCGGTTACCCGCTGCTAACTGTTTAACCAGTTCAAACTGCGCCGTATTGGTATCCTGATACTCATCCACCATAATATACTGAAATCTCTCATGATAACCTGCGCAAACTTCCGGATCTCCCTTTAAAAGCTCCACGGTCAGCATAATCAGATCATCAAAATCCATGGCGTTGTTTTTGCGGAGCGTCGCCTGATACTCCTTATAAACGCCTGCGATTCTCTGCTTATTATAGTCCCCAAACGCATTCATCTCATACTCAATCGGACCAATCAGAGAATCCTTGGCATTTGAAATCGCAGAAAGTATCGTCCGCTCCTTGAGCATCTTCGTATCAACCTGCAATTTTTTGCACACATCTTTAATAATCGATTTCTGATCATCCGCATCGTAAATCGTAAAATTGGTATCATAACCGATCCGATCCGCATATCGCCGCAAAATGCGGACGCAGCTGGAGTGGAATGTGGACACCCAAATGCTGTCCGAACCCATTCCGACCAGATCATCCACCCTGTTTTTCATCTCTTCCGCCGCTTTATTGGTAAATGTAATCGCCATAATATTCCAAGGCTTCACATCACATTTTTCAATCAAATATGCAATGCGGTGGGTCAGCACACGGGTTTTTCCCGAACCTGCTCCCGCCAGAATCAGAACCGGTCCTTCTGTCTGAAACACCGCTTTTTTTTGCATTTCGTTTAAGGAATCATAAATACTCATATCGTTTCCCTTCTCTTCCTTGCCCCTTTGTCATCTGCTCACCATTATACCACCGCCTGTCACAGTACCGCAATCACAATTCCTGCCACAATGACCGACGCACAGATTAATTTATAGCCGATATTTTTTTCATGAAAAATGAATTTTCCGCCCAGTATCGTCACAAGACATCCCGACTGCTTAATAAGCGTCATAACGGAGATTCTGCTGTCCGGATCCGCATTGGCTAAAAACAGCGAGCGGTCCGCAATAATAAACAAAATTGCCAAAATCCATATCCACGGATTTTTTAACGCTTCTTTTACCCGGATCTTTGTTTTTGTTAGAATTATGTAAACTAAATAAAACAGCACCAGATATAACATATACCAAAACTGCAGCTGGGAACTGTTCAAGTCCTGCATAAGTATCTTGTCCAAAAGTCCGGAAAAGGCATTGAGCAGACAGGAAGCAAAAGCTAACATTACTATGACCGGAGCCACCTTTTCTTTGCTGTCCTCCTTCTTTTTCCCCGGAAATCCCTTGAGCATAAGTAAGCCCGTGCAAACAAAAGCAAGTCCCGTCACCTGATATGCGTTCAGCCTCTCATGCATGACAATCGTTGCCAGAAGCATTGCAAACAAAACCCTGGACAAATCCAGAATTCCATACAAGCTGATGGGCATTTTTTTGATGGCCTTAAAGCTGCACATCCATGCGAGAAAAATGACAAAAGATTTCACCGCAACAAGTATCATTTGCGACACCGGAACACCGCCTGCATTTCCGGCGTCCGGACAGACAAAAAGAAATCCGAATAACGTATAGAAGAACAGCACTTCCATCACGGAACTTCTGTTTAAGGATTTCTTTTTTACAATCTCCCTTGTTCCTTTTAATAATCCGTATAATAAAACCTGTAACATCCACATATATAACACCTCTGTTCGGTAGCTTGCACTAATATTTCTTTGCCGAAGAAAAAGAATACCACACTTCCTCTCCTCTTGCAAATCTGCCGTCGCCAAATGATGAACCGCAGTCACCGCCGGGGAGCACTCTGCATACTCTGATATAAGAGCGCCTTGCGCAAAAAAGGAGGAATATTATGAAAAAGAAATCCATCTTTTACAAATTGACCGCCCTGATGATGACTGCTCTCATTGTCACGGGCTGCGGCGGGACAAAAGAAGGCAGCGGCGAAAAAGTAGTGCTCAACGAAGTGGCGCATTCCATCTTCTACGCTCCGCTGTACGTAGCCATAGAAAACGGATATTTTGAGGAAAAAGGAATTGATTTGGAACTTGTGACGGGATTTGGTGCCGACAAGACTATGACAGCGGTACTTTCCGGAGAAGCAGACATCGGCTTCATGGGGCCGGAATCTACCATTTATACTTACCTTGGCGGTACGGATGATACTGTTGTCAATTTCGCGCAGTTGACTCAAAGAGCCGGAAACTTCATGGTTGCCAGAGAAGACGATCCTGATTTCACCTGGGATAAACTGAAAGGAAAAAACGTCCTTGGCGGTCGTGCAGGCGGTATGCCACAAATGGTTTTCGAATATATCCTGAAGAAAAACGGCATTGATCCGAAAACAGACCTCACCATTGACCAGAGTATCGACTTCGGTTCCACAGCGGCTGCTTTTTCCGGCGGACAGGGCGACTACACGGTAGAATTTGAACCTTCTGCCACCGCACTCGAAATGATGAACGAGGGCTACTATGTGGTGGCTTCCCTCGGCGTGGATTCCGGTTTCGTGCCATACACCTGCTTCTCAGCAAAAGAAAGTTATGTAAACGAAAACAAGGATATTGTGCAGAAATTTACGGATGCACTACAGCTTGGCATGGATTATGTAAACTCACACGCACCACAGGAGATTGCGGAGATTATCCATCCGCAATTTAAAGACACTGATTTGGAAACCCTCACCACAATCATATCACGTTACCATGAGCAGGACACATGGAATACCAATCTGATATTTGAAGAAGACAGCTTTGATCTGCTGCAGAATATTTTGGAGGAAGCCGATCAGCTTACTGAGCGTGCTCCTTATGAAAAGTTAGTCAACACAGACTTTGCAAAGAAAGCAATTGCAGAATAACCGTTGTGACAAAGTGAAAAATGGTGTTTCCGCTTAGTTCGGAAACACCATTTGTATTTTGTATGTATTATTTTGGGACGTAATATGATACCCACCATCATATTGCTTTATGATGTCAAACACATTTTGAAGGCCAATCCCATGACCTTCTTTTTCTTTTTTGGTCGATATAATCCGGTCGTCCTGCCGTATCAATTCACCCTCCATAGGGTTGCTCATCTCCAAACAGACTACCCCGCCGGTCACTTTTGTCTGCAAGAATATATATCTTTCACCGGATATGGCAGCGTTTGCCTCAATGGCATTATCAAGCAGATTAGATAATAAACTGCATAAATCTACGTGTTTCATGAACGCAACCTTTGACATATCCCCTCTACACTGCAGGGCAATCTCCAATTCTTCCATTACGTTCATTTTGGTACTCAGAATCATATCCACCAGTTCGTTACCCGTGGCTATCTTAGTCGCACTCGCAGGTACAACCTTTGTCAATTCTTTAAAATAATCCTCCGCCTTTTCATATTCTTCTTTTTTTAACATTTCCTGAAGAAGTAACATATGATTTTTCCAGTCATGGCGGAATTTGATTGTGTCCTGTTGCTGTTCTTTATAATCCTTGAAAAAAGAATATTCCGTTTCAAATTCCTTTTTGTAATCCTCAGATAACTGTCTGTAATAGGTAGCACTTTTCCTGTGGGCAATGGCATATATGACTGCAATATTTAAAATAATCATAAAAAGTACCCACGCAATACGATACGCAGGTGCATTTACCATACCTTCAAACCACTCGAGGCCGACCACAATCAACGGAGAAAACATACAGAAAATGGAAACAACAATGCCTTCTCCTATCGTAAGCTGAATGGATTTTGTCTTTGCTACTCTTGTTTTTGAGAGTAATACAAGCACAATGCACATCATCATATCCGAAGTCATACCAACCACCGTCTGCATATGCCCGTCCGAATTCATGAGGTAATATTTTTCAAGTCCTGTTATTTTTTCGAACAAATTCAAAAAGGAATTAAACTGCGAATAGACTAAAATCGCCGGTACGGTAAGAAAAACTGCCCGAATTCTGTGGCTGTTGCACAACAGCAGTGTGACCGCTATATTGTACAGACACATAAAAGCCATAATAATCCAGTCGTGTCCCTCCAGCACAATGGATATTACAACAAAACTCACAAAAAAAATCACATCTGCAACCACAACATTCCGCAAACTGATCTTCATGTCACATCCAAACAACAAATACAGAATCAGCCAAAGATCCGTCATGGCAAACACATTCATCATAACTTCTATACAGAATAACAGTATGTCCATTATATAATATCCTCTCCGAGGTACCGAAACAGCTGTTTCTGGTACTCTGTCATTCGTTTTCTGCTAAGCGGCAGTTTACATTCCTGTGAAAGCACAACCTTTCCGGCCGCAATCCCTTTGTGATGGTACATGTTGACCAGATATTTTCTGTGAATACGGAAAAAACCTTGCCCGTCCAGCTGCTCTTCATAATATTTTAAGCTGTGGTCACTGACAAAATGCTGTGCTTTCGTATACAGTATCGTGTATTTATCCTCTGCACTAATATACAACAAATCCGGTAAATTGACTACCATTTCTCCTTCAGTCGTCTTGACCGTAAGTTTCTTTTTCTTTTTGTACTCCGCAAGAATATCCTGAAAAAGAGTACGCATCACATCCTCAGAGAGGGGCTTCAACAGATAACGGAAGGCATTTGCCTCATATCCTTTCACCGCATATTCAATATAGGCCGTGACAAACACCAGAAAAATATCCGGATACATCTGCTTGATCTTTTTTCCGAGTGTTATTCCGTCCATCTGCGGAAGTTCAATATCAAGCAGTACCAGGTCCGGAATCTCGTCCTGCTTTTCCTGCAACTGTTCCATTTTCTCCAGCATCTCCTCTGCCGACAAAAACAATTCCAATGTATGCGGATAATCCTCTTGCAGCCCGCCACACACTTTTGCCAACTGACTACTATGTTCTTTTCTGTCTTCACATATATAAATTGTAAAATGCTGCATGTTTAAATCCTCTGGTTTCCTTGAAAAAGCGACGATATCAAACCGCCGCTTTTTCATCATTTTATTACTTAATTCTCTTACTCTTCTTTATTTTACTCCATTCAGAATAATAGGTTTTTCCTTTGACTTTTTTATAGGTTCTGATACGGAAATAGTATACTTTTTTACTCTTTAATTTTTTGATGGTCACACTCTTTTTAGAAGCACCTTTTACTTTAACCTTTTTCCCCTTCGCAATTTTCGCTTTTGACGTACTGTACTGAATCTGATATCCGGTTACGCCGGATTTCTTTTTCCATGTAACGGTAGCACTTTTTTTCTTCGGCGTCACTTTCTTAATGGAGGTCGATGCTACTTTTACCTGCTTTTCATTGACACTGAAGCTGTATGGCTGCACAGTACCTGTTGCAGCTACCAGATCTGTTCCGGCTCTGAAATAATAGGTTCCGGTTTTTGGACATTCAAATGTGTACTCTCCATTTTTAAAATCCCAATTATTTGCAATTTTTTCACCGTTTGCATCTTCAATGCGGAAATCCTTACCTGTCAGAGTTCTTTCATACATATCCGCTTTAAAGATATATGTTTTGCCTTTTTCCAGCGTCATCTTGAAGAAATCATCACAAGGCCCCTTCCCCCAAAATGAATACGGACGTGTCGAATATTCACCGGACACGGTCGTTCCGAGTGTATACGCATTCGCCGTTTCTTTTGTATTGTTTGGTTCCGTTTCAAAATAAATATCCGGTGTAAATGCAAACGAATATTTCATGGTCGCAGTTGTATTTTTCAAACTGTACAATCCGGTTGTCACACTGAAATAATAGGTTCCCGGATTGAGACCGATCTTATAGCCGTGCTTCTGGGCCGGTTCATCCCCGAGATCGTAGTAATGTCTCCACAGACAATTACCATTTGCATCAATCACATTGAAAAACGGCTGTAACATTCCGTTGTCTTTTTCTGCCAAAAACGGATTATCACCATAAAATGTAAGATATCCTTTTTGGGTAACCGTGAATTTATAATTGTATTCAAGATCTGTTTTCCCCGCCAGCTGATAATCTTTATTATACTGCATTGCTGCAGCTGACGCTTTGATCTTAGTCATCTCATCTGCCGTGTACACTTTATAGTATGGCACTTCTTCTGCATTCACCTCTGCTTTTGTACCGAATACACCGGCAAAAACCACACCGGCGAGAAGCACAAATGCGAGCATGTGTTTCTTCAATTTCATGTGTTATCCTCCTTATACTTTGTCTTTCAAACTCAAACATATTAGTATAAAAATAATAACACCTCACTATTTTCCATTGTCTTTTTTCCGACAAAAGATTGGATTTTTCCGACAAAACGTCATCCAGCCCTGTAAAATTCCTTGCGGATTCCGTCTGCCAAGTACATTCCCAGTGCCGATGCCCACTGATCTATGCGGTCAAATCCCGAAAATTCTTCCATGGCTTCACCGCCGGCTGCTGCATTTACAATTTGCCGCATAATCTCCGCTGCCTCATCGAGCCATTCCTCCATACGATCTTCCCCGTAATGTCTGTTATACTGCGCCAGAAGCTCCGCTATTCTTTCTGCATGATCAGAAACCCGCTCCTCAAACTGCTCCTGCGCCATGGTATCACGATTGTTCACCGCATTGGCATAAGACATGAGATCCAATGTATATTGTCTTGTAAACAATTCGCGCAGTCTCGAAACCATAGCATCCGGATAAAACAATCCGAAAATATCCACTATCTTTCCGGCTGACTGCTCCGCTCTCTGTGCCACTTCCCTCTGACGGGCTGCTGACTGAGACAGTGATATCAAATACAGTTTCAACCATCCTGCATATTGCATCAATGCGCTTTCCATGTCCCCAACCACCTGAATTTCATCCATGGATGGTTTCTCCGTAAACTGGTTTCCCTTGCAGATTCTAAGTCTAGTACCGACCTGAAGATTGTACGGATCTACTCCGGGATTAGCCAGAAGTATAAGCGGCACCGTCGTTCTGTACTTTTGCGCAAGGCGATACAGGGTATCCCCTCTCACGATTTCATGTGTAATCATCTGACATTCTGCCATAATGCCTCCATATATTAAATCTTATTCTTATCTAATATATGTGCCATCTATGTGGAATGTGAGCCTAAGCTAATTGTAATAGCAGTTGGCAATAACCCTTGACTTACTTTTAATAGCTGCGGATTTTATCTTCCGAGTCGTCCGTCGTCTTATCAATTTTGCGGATAACTACCGCATAACTGTAATTGTCGTTCACCTTCACTTCCACGCGGTCTCCCACTTTGTGTCCGAGAAGCGCCTTGCCGAGCGGCGATTCAATGCTGATCAGATTAGAAAGCGAATTGCTGCGCACCGTTGTAACAATGCGATAAGTTTCTTCCTCCTCATCCTCTTCGATATAAACCGTGACGGTATTGTTCATCCCCACTTCATCTTCCTTGGAGTCATCTGTAATAATTTCAGCGGTCTTAATCATCCTCTCCAAATAACGGATACGGCTTTCATTTTTATTTTTCTCTCTTTTTGCCGCATGATACTCAAAATTTTCGCTTAGATCTCCATGCGCTCTCGTCTCCTTGACTGACTCAAGGAGCTCCGGCCGCTTTACCAGCTTTCTGTATTCGATTTCTTCCTGCATCTTATCGATATCCGACTGTGTCAATTGATCTCTCATCTTAACTTCTCCTCAACTCTATATACTTGTGGTGAATTCTGTGTTGGATTTGACTTACGACTTTGCCAGAATTCTGTGTTGGGGTTGGCTCACGACTTTGCCAGAATTCTGTGTTGGGGTTGGCTCACGACCTTGCGCAGGGGGTCTATAGAGTCATGCGTCGCTCCCTATGCCCCGCTCATCCCTTGCTTCTAGGTGTTATGTCAACCATTTGGGCATCAGAGCCTTCCTTTTCACTCTGGTACCCCGATTTTTCCAAAAAACGGGGCACCGGGAGCAAAAAAATTCGTATATGCCCCTTTGGTTTACATAATCCAATATCCTCTCCCGGTAGCGGGGCATACAGCTGACATATGTATTGCCTATGCCCCAGGCTTACATCCACTCAACTCGTTCTCACTTCGTATACGCATAATCAATCTTAATCACCGTAAAGCATTCCGGCCATTTCCCTTGCACCAGCTGCTCTATCTGCTGCTTCAAAGCATCTTCTGTCTTCTTATATCCTACGGGAACTACCACATCAAAGATCAGATTGGTATGGGTCGTTCCGACTACCATTCGAAAATCATGGATGGACAAGCCTTCGTTCATGGAATCAATCAAAGCTACCACAGCTGCCTTTTTCTCTGCTATCGCCTCATTGTCCGTGTCGATCGGGTCCATATGAATGGTCGCATCACAATGCAGCTCCTGCTCCAGTTCTCTCTCAATTAAGTCTATGACATCATGAAGCTCATAGATATCACCATTGCCCGGAACTTCTGCATGCAGAGAAATAATTCTCCGTCCCGGACCGTAATCATGAACAATAAGATCATGAATACCGACAACTTCTTCATGAGCCGTGACAATCGACTCGATATGTTCCACAAACTCCGGCTCCGGTGCCTGGCCAAGCAAAGGACTTACGGTATCTTTTGCTGCCTCAAAACCGGCCACGCAAATGAAAAGTGCAACGAGAACACCACAGTAACCGTCAATATTTATATTTGTGAAATGCAAAAACAACATCGCAAGAAGAACGACTGTAGTAGAAATTGCATCACTCAAACTGTCCGTGGAAGTAGCAAGCATCGCTCCGGAATTAATCATCTTTCCGATCTTTTTATTGTAATAAGCCATGTACAACTTTACTGCAATGGACACAAGCAGAATACTCACTGACAACACACTGATCTCCACTGCTTTCGGATGCAGGATCTTTTGAATCGAACCCCGCATCAGTTCCACACCCATGAGCATAATCAAGAAGGCTACGCCGAGCCCGGACAAATACTCAATTCTCCCATGTCCGAACGGATGATCCGAATCCGGTTTTTTGCCCGCAAAAACAAATCCTATCAATGTGATAAAGGAAGAACCTGCATCAGACAGATTGTTGAATGCATCCGCCATAATCGCAATAGATCCACTCACAAATCCTGCTATGTATTTCCCTGCAAACAGACAGATATTCAGAAAAATACCTAATACACTGCACAATTTCCCGTAGGATTTCCTTATTTGGTCTTCCTTTTTTCCCTGCTTGGAAACAAAAATCTTTGATAGTAAAGTTACCATACACTACCACTCCTAATGTCTATTCCTCATAAAAGTAAAGATCGATATCTACATTTCCGGAAATTCCCGGAACGGTTCCTTTTTCCGTAAATTGCCACATTTTAAATGCATATGGATAATCCGGCGCATTTCGGTAATCCGCCAGCCATTTGTCATACTCCTCCAGTTCCTCTAAATGAAGGACCGTCGTAAATCGCTTGGAATTGGCATAAATCATCGGCTCATAACCGGACGCCTTGATCCTCTCACAAAACGCCTGCGTAATGTCCGTCAACTGATTCGGCGTCAAATCATCCGTCCTTGCCACATCATAGAAAATAGGTTCTGTATCAAACACTACCGGCATTTCAATCACACAATCACGGAGGGCACTGAGCACGTAATCTGCTTCCTCCACGGCCTCTTCTTCATTGATCGCCGCCGAAAAGAAATAAACACCGACCTTAATTCCTGCCTCGGTTGCTCCCCGGTAATTTTCATAAAAACGGTCATCCATTTTCATTTCTCCGGTTCCATATCCCCGGATACCGAGCCGAAGTATCACGAATTCAACACCTGCATCCTTTACCTGCTGCCAGTCAATGTCGCCCTGGAATTTAGAAACATCTATTCCCCGCATAATTTTCACACCATCACCGGCCTGATAATCCATCTGCAAATCGGTCCCGGAAAACGCTGTCAGATCATATGGATTGCGTGCGATTCCTTCTATCAAAGGAACACGCAGAAATCCCTCGGCTATGTCATAGACAGTCACTGTCTCAGGTTCTAACGCCATATCTTCATTATACTGCAACTGCGCCAAAAGTTCATCCCCCGGTCGGATTTCACCGTCAACCTCCGTATAACCTTCCGTGCGCGCAAGATCGATTTTCAGGGAAATCTGCGGCTTTGACTCATTTTGCGAAACAGTATCTTCCGGTTCCGCTAAAACCATTGCACTTTCGCTCACCTGCGTCGAGGCGGCGTTTCGCCCTGCATAGGACACACCGAATATCGTCACCCCCGCAAGTACAGCGCAAACCCCCATTACAAGACAGATGTGCTCAATCTGCTGCAGACGTCTCAGCGGCAAAAAACCGGCCTTTCTCTCTTCTCTTCCGAGGCGTCTTAACTTCATTCGTTCCTTGTAAGTGGCAAAAGCTGCAATCATCAAAAGAATGGAAAACACAATACACATCAGACCGAAATACATGACAACCGGCGATCCCTGCCCTGCCGACTGTTCGGTCTCCGCCGCTTCGGTATACCCCTTTGCCGGAGTATCCTCTGTCACATGACTGTCCTTGCCGGGGTTCTCCGGCGCCGCATACTGCTCCTGCGCAGCCATCTCCTCTGCTTCCTCATAACATACCGAATTGGTCTGTGTATATAAAAAATGTCCGTTGTACACTCTTGCACAGACTTCACTTCCTGACACCACATCAGTTATGTAAACCTCTGCCGAATTTGCTCCGTTTGCAAACGGAAACAACTGCGACCATGTATTTCCCCCGTCTGTGCTGTAATCATAGTATACGATTTCGCTGCCATCATCATAGGCAGAAATATGAAAAAGTTCTCCCTGCTCATCGGAAGAAAGATATACGAGAACTGCTCCCTCCGGCTCCGTCAAATCGCTTCCCACCGCTTCCTCCGGCACAAAATACCCGTTGACTGCATAGTCGGAATAATCTCTTCCGAGCGAACTGCTGGTCAGTCCGAAATACTTTGCCACCGCCGTGGCATCTGACCGTCCCAGCGCCTGCCAATCCTCTTTATCATTAACTTTTTCGAAATCCATTTCATGATCCGCATAGCCGTGTTCTACCAGAATGCTCTGTATTCCAAGTGCGGTAGACTCCCTGAGAATCCCGTAATAATCCAATCCGTCATCATTCAGCCGCGTCTTCACACCGCGCAGGGTAAATCCAGCCTCCGCAAACTGCTCCATAAACACATCTCCGAGTCCGTGCATTTTGGAGTTGTTCAGTCCTGTGCTCGGAATCCACACCTCTGAGCCGTACATTTCATGCTTTTCGGACATATTAAAATGGAGGCTGATCAAAATATCCGCCCCCACGCTCTCCGCATACTGCGCACGTTCCTTTAATGACATGTCTGCTTTTTCAGGATTAGTTATGTAAACCTCAACATTGTCATATTGCAACAATTCATCCCGCATGGCATTAGCTGTAACAAGGTTCATATCCTTTTCTAAAAGACCTCTGTGTTTCAGGCCTTCATTGGAACCGCCATGCCCCGGATCCAAAACAATAACTAAGCTATCACTTCCCGGCATACTGCCTCCTATTTATTTTCCTCGCCTTTTGATGGTTTCTCCTTGGTCTTTGATTTCTTCGGTGTCTCAGATGCTGTATCTTCTTTCTTTTTGGCAAGCTCATCGATCAGACTTTCAATCAGCTGTTTTTTGATATACACATCAAAACTGAGCAGGCAGATAAAAGAAAAATACTGTAAAAACTCTCTGTCTTCTCCTGTAACATCCTTAAATGACTCCTGTGCCAGACGATAACGCTCCGTCACGTCCTTCTTGATAGCCTGCACCTGCTGCTCCTCAAACCGGAACACTTCATCATAAACCGCCGTCAGATCAAAGCCTTCCTCCTTGCCAAAGAAACGCTCCGTCAAAGGATTGAGCAGGCTTTGAATATCTCCGATGGATAAAATGTTTTTAAAATAATAAATGAAAATGAGCACAAGCATATGCTCTTTGGAATACTTCTTCTTCACAGGCGGTGGCAGAAGATCATTCTTTGCATAATTGTTGATCATCGTCTTGGTAAGCACTTTATCCGCCTGCGGATTGCGCGTCTTGCTCCGCATGTGACTGTCCATAAAAGTCGTCACCTGATCCATGTAAAGATCGATATTCGGTATATCCTCCGACTTGATATAATCTATGCGGTCAAAGCTTGCCATTATGCTGGCCAGCAAATCTTCTGTATTCACTGTCATTTCGTCACCTTTTCCTTTTGGGATGTCTCCCGGAATATTTTGTTACAACTATATCACATTATATAGTATTTAAAACTATTTGTAAACGTATTTGACAGTTTTCCATGGGCAAACTATACTGAGACGATAGAAAGGAAGGACTGAAAAAATGAAAGACATTTTAGATATACACACCCACACTTTGGCAAGCGGCCATGCATACAGTACGATTCGAGAAATGACAAAAGCAGCTGCAGAAAAAGGTCTGGCACTTCTCGGAATTTCTGAGCATGCTCCGATGATGCCGGGAAGCTGCCATGATTTTTACTTTGCGAACCTTAAAATTTTGAATCGCGGTGCTTATGACGTTCCTGTCTTGTTCGGCGTGGAACTGAATATTCTGAACCGCTGCGGTGAAGTGGATCTACCCGAGCGCATTTTAAAAGATTTGGATTACGGAATCGCAAGTCTCCATCCGCCTTGCATCCCTTTTATGGATGAAGCGGATATAACAAACGCTGTTCTCGGTGCCATTCGAAATCCCTATGTGCACATCATCGGTCATCCGGATGACGGTCGGTTTCCATTAACCTACGATGAAATTGCTGCAGCCGCCAAAGAACACAACGTACTGCTGGAAATCAACAACGCCTCTCTGGCACCGAACGGTTTTCGCCAAAATTCCCGCGAAAATTACCTAAGAATGCTGGAGTGCTGCAAAAAATATAAAACCCGGGTGATCATGAGCTCCGATGCCCATGTGGACACTTTGGTCGGTGCACACAATTATGCCCGGAACATTTTGTCCGAAGCCGATTTTCCGGAAGAGCTGATCATCAATGGTTCTGTATCCGACTTACTTGCACTGATCGATCATGTTTCCGATTGATTACTTCCGGTGAACACCGCTTTTTTGATTGACGCTTGTCTCCCGCTGTGATATTATTGCAATATAAAGCATTAAAATTTTACAGTGTTAAAGTGTGGGAGGTTTTCTATATGGTAAAGAAACTGAAATCCGAGCCGGTGGATCAATTATTTGATGCAATCTTAACGCTCGAGACAAAAGAAGAATGTTATTCCTTTTTCGAGGATTTATGTACAGTAAATGAGCTGCTCTCATTATCCCAGAGATTTGAAGTAGCTTCCATGCTCCGAGACAAAAAGACCTATCTGGAAATCGCAGAAAAGACCGGCGCTTCCACCGCGACGATCAGCCGCGTGAACCGCTCCCTGACTTACGGAAACGACGGCTATGAGCTTGTATTCGGACGTATGAAAAAGAACGACTGATGAAAATTTGATTTTGCACCCGATTTTTTCACAATTTGTTAACTTATTCTTTACATTTTTGCCCCATTGTGCTACTCTTACATTGTCGTAAAAACGACACAGATTTTTATTTGGAGGTAGCCAAAATGAACAAAGGTACAGTTAAATGGTTCAACAACCAGAAAGGTTACGGTTTCATCTCTGATGAGGCTGGAAACGATGTTTTCGTACACTACTCAGGACTTAACATGGAAGGCTTCAAGTCATTAGACGAAGGCGCTGCAGTTGAGTACGAAGTAGTTAACGGCGAAAAAGGACCTCAGGCAGTAAACGTAACTAAATTATAAGACTAATCCGTTTTGCGATGTGCCTTTTTGAAATATAAATTTGCTTAATTTAGTTTTAAATAGACAATTGTTTTAACAGATTACAAAAAGAGAACCGGAAAATCCGGTTCTTTTTTTATGCCTGTATTTCTTTTAACACTTTCTCGAATTCCATCGTACCGCCGAACAAATCCAGTGCACTTCCGATGGTGACATTGACATGACCTTGTCCAAGTTCTTTCAATTTGTGAAGATCTTCAAAGTCATGCACTCCACCAGCATAGGTCACCGGCCTTTTCGCGAATTTTCCGAGCATGGCCGCAAGCTCTTTTTCTATTCCCTGTGCCTTTCCTTCCACATCCACCGCATGAATCAGAAATTCATCACAGTACGTTGACAGTTCCTCCATCGTCTCAAGCGTCAGCTTAAGGTCTGTTTTGTTTTGCCAACGATCCGTCATAACATAGTAACCGTCTGCAAACATTTTACAGCTGAGGTCCAGCACTACATGCTCTCTTCCGACTGCTTCCACCAGCTTATTTAGGTTTACATAATTTATTTTGCCCTGTGAAAAAACATAGGAAGTCACAATCACATGGGAGGCTCCTTCTTCTATGTAGTCTTTCGCGTTTTCTGCCGTAATTCCGCCGCCGATCTGAAGTCCGCCGGGATATGCGCGAAGTGCCTTTATCGCCTGCATCCTCGTAGCCTCATAGTATTCACTGCCCTCTTTATTCAATAAAATCACATGACCGCCCAGAATATTTCTGCTTTTATATAAATTTGCAAAAAAAACAGCATCCTGCTCGGAGACAAAATTTTCTTTTGCCTGATTGCCTTCATCCACAAGGCTGCTTCCCACAATCTGCTTAACTTTTCCGTTATGAATATCAATACACGGTCGAAACTGCATTTTTCGGACTCCTTTCACAAGCCTTCGCTCTTGCTGTTTATCATAGCACATATCTGTTTTCGCAGGCAATGTATTTTTGCAGGCAATGAATATTACAAAAAAAAACGGGCAGATTAAGCATATCAGTACAAAAACAACTGACACAATTTATCATTGACAGAAGGAGTGAAAATTATGAAAAAAAGCAAAAAAATTCTTTATGTTCTTTTACTGTGTCTTGCCATGAGTACATTAACTGCATGTGCGTGCGGAAGAAGCGACACAAACAATGCGGATGAGACACCCGGAACAACTACAAACTCTGATGAAATGCAGGGAACAACCGACGACAATATGACAGGTGGTACGACCGGCCAGATGACAGATGACAACATGACAACCGGCGGTGACCAGGCGGGCAGCGGCCAGACAGGCAGCGACCAGACAGGCACAGGAAATGATCAAGCCGGAACCGACAGTGATCAGACTGGCACCGGCGGAAACAGTACAGCCGGCGAAAACGGAAATGTGATTGAAAATGCCGGAGATGCAGTCGGAGATGCTATTGACGATGCAGGAAACGTAGTAGATGACGTAGCTGACGGCGCCGGAGACGCTATCAAGGACGTAACAGACGGCGTCGACAATACTGACAACAGAACCGATGTGAATCCGTAAATCAGGCGGAAATCGAAGATAAATACAAATTAAAACAAGCCGAAACTTATATACCGGATCAGAACGCCTCAAACTCGGAACGCAAGCGTTCCTCAGACATGTGATGCATTCTGATACCAATATATAAGCTTTCGGCTTTTCTTTTATACTTTATCCATCTTCGATTTCCAATCCGTTTTACGGCTTTACTCGTACACGCTCTTCTCGATTAGGTTACCGTCATGGTAAGCGAGGAGCAATTCTTCCAGCTGATGAATGCTCTCCTTCAGTTCTGTACCCACATCGGTATCTGCCACGCAAAGTCTCTGAAGTGCCGTCTCCACCACGATCGAATCGGAGAAAATATCAGATTCCTTGCGGATGGCTGCTTCCGTGGACTCGAAAGGCTCATGGGAAACCAGTCGCATACCGTGGGAGTTTGCTACCAGTGTATATCCTGCAATTCCTGTTTTATGCTGGTATGCCTTGGAAAATCCTCCGTCGATAATCAGAAGCTTTCCGTTACACTTAATCGGCGACTCTCCTTTTTTGCGTTCCACCGGAACATGTCCGTTGACAATATGGGACTTTTCATGATTCAATCCGAATTCGTCCAGAATCCGGTCGATCACATCCTCATTATCATACAGGCGATAGTATGCGTTCTTCTTTTCTTTATGCGTTTCTTTATCCTCGATGAAATAACGCTCAAATGTCGTCATCTTATCCTTGCCGAACACCGGTGAATTCGGTCCGGTCCAAATGTACCAAAGGATATCTTCTCCCTTTGATTTTTCTCCGGAATCCCGTCTTCCGTAATATCCTTTTCTGGCATAATTATCCAAAATATCATAGAGTGCTTTTCCGCTGTACTCTTTTCCGAAAATATCCACCTTGATAAAATTACCGTCCTCATCCATCGGAACACATCCGTGATAAAGAAGATTGGAATTATGTACTTTGTAAAGACCTCCCTTTGAAAACAGGAAACGCACATCCTTTTGCAGCTTCTCGCAGCGGGAAAACGCCTGTCTGAGACGCTCCATCAGCTCCGCTTCCTCCTGGGTGAGTACATACGGATTCTCCGGATCCACCGTCGGAAAATCCACATCCCGCATCGGATATTTTTTGCCGTCGATGGTGATTTCCTTTTTCTCATAATCAATTTTATCAAGAAGAAGTCTGTCTTCCATCATAAATTCCGGACGGCGCTTAATGATCTGTCCTTCCAGTTTAAACTGGATGATAGCGATGGCCTTGTGCATCTTCATATCCATGCTGAGGTCTTTTGTATTGTAGTCTGTATTAAACTTAATAGAAAAGATGTCACAGTTCACATCCGCATACTGTTCCATGGCAAAGGTGGCAAGAGGAATCAGGTTAATACCATAGCCCTCCTCCAACGTATCCAGATTACCGTAGCGGGCCGACATACGGATGACATTGGCGATACATGCAAGAGATCCTGCTGCCGCACCCATCCACACGATGTCGTGATTTCCCCACTGTACATCCACACTGTGATAATGTCTGAGTGTATCGAGAATAATGTGCGGTCCCGGCCCCCGGTCGTAAATATCGCCCACAATATGCAAATGGTCCACAACAAGCCGCTGTATCAGATTGGAAAGTGCCACGATAAATTCCGGTGCACGTCCGATGCGGATAATCGTATTTACAATCTCATTGTAATAGCCTTCCTTATCCTGAACTTCCGCTTTTTCCGTAATCAATTCCTCAATAATGTAGGCAAAGTCCTTCGGCAGCGCCTTGCGCACCTTGGAGCGGGTATATTTGGAAGACACGTGCTTGGTAATCTGCACCAGGCGGTACAATGTAATCTTGTACCAATCCTCGATATTATCTTCCTCCTGCATGACAATCTCCAGCTTTTCCTTCGGATAATAAATCAGTGTCGCAAGACTCTTTTTATCCTTATTGCTCAGTGTGTTGCCAAATTCTTCATCGATTTTTCTGCGCACAGAGCCGGAGCCGTTCTTCAAAATGTGGTTGAACTGCTCATATTCTCCGTGAATATCTGTCATAAAATGTTCGGTTCCCTTTGGCAGGTTCAAAATCGCCTGCAGGTTGATAATCTCCGTACTTGCAGCTGCGATATTCGGATACTGCTTGGAAAGAGAACGCAGATATTTTAATTCAAGTTCGTCCATAATACCCCCTGCGCCTTTTCGGACGCTGTTTTATCTTTCCTTACGCGTTAATCACATCACCCATGTCGTACATTCCCGCCGGCTTTCCTGCAAGGAATTTCGCCGCCTGAACAGCGCCTTTTCCGAATACCGCTCTGGAATATGCTCTGTGGGACAAGGTAATCACTTCGTCTTCTCCTGCGAAAATCACATCGTGGTCACCCACAATCGTACCGCCGCGGACAACGGAATATCCGATTTCATTTTTCGGTCTCTCCATGCTGCGGGTACTTCTGTCATATACATAATCATATTTTTCTGTCAATGCCTCGTTGATGGAATCACCAAGGGCAAGTGCTGTTCCGCTCGGTGCGTCCTTTTTCATCTTGTGATGTTTTTCTACGATTTCGATATCAAAACCTGCATCGGCAAGGAGCGGTGCTGCGTCTTTCAACAGCTTCTGCAACAAATTGATTCCCATGGACATATTTGCCGATTTGAGAATCGCCACTTTGCCGGAAGCTTCCTTCACCTGCTCCAGCTGCTCCGGAGAAAGTCCTGTGGTACAAAGAACAACCGGAACCTGTTTATTCACACAGTAATCAAGCAGTGCATCCAGACTGGAAGGCAGTGAAAAGTCGATGATAACATCTGCTTCCACGTCACATTCTGCCAGACTTTTAAATACCGGATATGTATTTTTGATACCGTCAAACACGTCGATTCCTGCTACGATCTCTGCGCTTTGATCCGCTTCCACAATCTTTGTAATGTTCTGTCCCATACGGCCGTTGCAACCGTGCATAATGATTTTTGTCATATTATTTTCCTCCTGATGTTATATGAATATGACAGGCAGCTTTTTCTGCCTGTCACATACGGAATTCTCACCTATTTTTATAAAATACCGAAGCCTTTCATCGCTGCTTCCAGTTTTGCCGCATTCTGCGGTTCCATCTCTGTCAGCGGTCTGCGCATCGGTCCTGCTGCAAGTCCCATAAGGTTCATGGCTTTTTTCACCGGAATCGGATTTACCTCGCAGAACAGCGCATCGATCAAATCGATGGCGTCGAGCTGGATCTTACGGCTTCCTTCCACATCACCTTCAAAATATTTTGCACAGATATCGTGTGTCTGCTGCGGTGCAACATTGGACAATACGGAGATAACTCCTTTTCCGCCGAGAGAAAGAATCGGCACAATCTGATCGTCGTTTCCGCTGTATACATCCACACATCCGTCAGCCATTGCTAACAATTTAGCCACACCGGAAATGTTACCTGTCGCATCTTTTACGCCGACAATGTTCGGAACCTCTTTGCAGAGTTTCACAACGGTCTCCGGCTGAATGAACACGCCACCGGTTCTGCCCGGGATATTGTATAAAATAATCGGAATCTGAACAGCTTCTGCAATCATGGTAAAATGCTCTGCAAGACCTTTCTGTGTACATTTGTTATAGTACGGAGTCACAACCAAAAGTCCGTCTGCTCCTGCCTTTTCTGCCTCCTGTGACAGATAGATGGCTGTCTCTGTACAATTAGAACCTGTACCTGCAACTACCGGAATTCTCTTGTTTACTACTTCGATACAATAGCGGATTACTTCCAAATGCTCCTCGTGGGATAATGTGGATGCTTCTCCTGTCGTTCCGCATACGATAATCGCATCGGTTCCGCCTGCAATCTGAAGTTCGATCTGCTCTTTGAATGCTTCATAATTGACGCTTCCGTCCTCATGAAATGGTGTGACAATCGCAACACCTGCTCCTGTAAAAATTGCCATTTTTCTTCCTCCTTCACTTGTGTGGGAATCGCTTCGATTTACATTATCAGAAGTTTCTCTGATAAAGAAAAAAGCCGACATGGAAAGAGCCGACTTTTAATAATCTTTTCCGATAGCTCCCCATCAATTGCTGATGACAGTCATACAGCTGTTAACTGCATGCCCAAGAAAAAAAGTGCAGCCCTTTTTTTCTTTCGGCGTCTCACCCTTTCCGCTCTGTTCGCCTGTATCTGCTACATCCCAAAACGTACTTATGAAAGACGCGACCTCTATCTATTAACATATGTCGGTTCTGATATAGGACCAAAACCTTATTGAAAGAATAGCATTGTTCCGGGATTCTGTCAACGTCAAAACCTCAGAACACAATAATTTCCTTTTTTACAGAACAAGACTGCTGTCTTCCGTCACATAATCCTCTCCTTCTTCCACCAGTTCCAGTTTACTGACGCTAACTTCATAGGCAATTCTCTTTTCCGCTTCCTCCTCCGAAATTTTTTTCATGTATTCGCGGCTCTGGATTCTTCCCCAGATGCGACATCTCTCTCCCACACGGAAATTTCCTGCATATCTGGCATTTCTTCCCCAGCTGATGCACGGAATATAGTCGCTTTTGCCGTACGGGCGGTTTACTGCCAGCAGGATATCCGCAATTTCTCTTCCCAGCGGTGTTTTCCGGTACACCGGCTCCTTACAGATATATCCGTCCAAAAAGATATAATTGGTTTTCTCATTTTCCGGAAGATTCTCCGGGAAATCCACCTCTCTCACAAAAACAGAAAGAATCAGTCTGTTTTTATGCTCCTCGTGGCGGTTGTAGGACCGGAATTGTCCGCTTACCATAATGGTTGTTCCTCTGTAATCCTTTTCCACATCCATGAGACGCTCCGACACCATAAGAGGAATCAGGTCTGAGGAATCACTGAGCCGTGGCACAAGCAGATCGACCATATAAAATCCCTCGCCGAATATTTCGTGACTGTACACAAAATCTCCTGCAATTTCTCCGATTACTACTACCTGGTTGTTTTCAATTACCTTATCTGTCATTTTTTGTTCTCCCTTCTTAGATCAAGAATTTTTTCCTGTCATGCTATATAAATCTATGCCCGGATTCCGCATTTATGCTTACTTCTTATCGACGAAAAGACCGCAGAAACAGCAAATACTGTTGATTTTTACGTCATTTGTGGTAGACTTATGTCGTTTGAGGTTAAAAAATAGAAAAAAAGAGGCGAACTTATTATGAATACAAAAAGAAATGATATAAGAAACGTAGCAATTATCGCCCACGTCGATCACGGAAAAACAACTTTGGTGGATGAGCTGCTCAAGCAGAGCGGTGTATTCCGCGCCGGTGCCGAGGTGGCAGAACGTGTCATGGACAGCAATGACATCGAGCGGGAGCGCGGCATTACCATTCTTTCCAAAAATACAGCCGTGACCTATAAAGATACAAAAATAAATATCATTGACACTCCGGGGCATGCGGACTTCGGCGGCGAAGTGGAGCGTGTTCTCAAGATGGTAAACGGTGTCATCCTTGTGGTTGATGCCTTTGAAGGTGCTATGCCACAGACAAAATTCGTACTCCGCAAAGCGCTGGAACTGAAACTTCCGGTCATTGTTTGCATCAATAAAATCGACCGCCCGGAAGCAAGACCTTCTGAGGTAATTGATGAAGTCTTGGAACTTCTTATTGATTTGGAAGCGGACGAATGGCAGCTGGACTGTCCGTTTGTCTTTGCATCCGCAAAAGCCGGTACCGCATCCCTTTCCATGGACGAACCCGGCAAAGATATGATTCCTTTGTTTGAAAAAATACTTGACTACATTCCTGCTCCGGAAGGTGACCCGGACGCAGGTTCGCAGCTTCTGATCAGCACCATCGACTACAATGAATATGTAGGCCGTATCGGTGTCGGAAAAGTGGATAACGGTACGATCAGCGTCAATCAGGAGGTTGTCATTGTCAACCATCATGATCCGGAATATTCCAAAAAGGTCAAGATTTCCAAACTCTATGAATTTGACGGTTTGAAAAAAGTAGAAGTAAAGGAAGCAGGAATCGGTTCCATCGTGGCAATTTCCGGTATTGCAGATATCCGTATCGGTGATACCCTCTGTGCTCCGACTGATCCGAAGCCGATTCCGTTCCAGAAAATTTCCGAGCCGACCATCGCTATGCATTTCATGGTCAATGACTCTCCACTCGCAGGACAGGAAGGAAAATATGTGACAAGCCGCCACCTCCGTGACCGGCTTTTCCGCGAGCTCAACACCGACGTGTCCCTTCGCGTGGAAGAAACTGACACCACCGAAGTGTTCAAGGTGTCCGGACGCGGCGAACTTCATTTGTCTGTTCTCATTGAAAATATGCGACGTGAGGGATACGAATTTGCCGTATCCAAAGCAGAGGTGCTCTATAAAACCGATGAAAACGGGAAAAAGCTGGAGCCGATGGAAACGGCTTATGTGGATGTTCCGGAAGAATTTTCCGGCTCCGTCATCCAGAAGCTTTCCACCAGAAAAGGAGAACTTCTCGGGATGAGCCAGACAAGCGGCGGCTACACAAGACTTGAATTTTCTATTCCTTCCCGCGGACTGATCGGATACCGCGGCGAATTTTTGACCGATACCAAAGGAAACGGTATCCTCAACACTTCCTTCCAGGGCTACGGCCCGTACAAAGGGGATATGGCGTACCGCAGCCAGGGTTCTCTCATCGCCTTCGAGACCGGAGAAGCCATCACCTACGGTCTTTACAACGCACAGGAACGCGGAACGCTGTTCATCGGCGCAGGCACAAAAGTATATGCGGGAATGGTAGTCGGAGAAACCGGAAAAGCCGAGGATGTAGAAATCAATGTATGCAAGAAGAAACAGCTGACCAACACCCGCTCCTCCGGTGCGGACGAAGCACTTCGTCTCTCACCGCCTCGCATTCTTTCCCTGGAACAGGCGCTTGATTTCATCGATACGGATGAACTTCTTGAAGTCACTCCGGAAAGCCTTCGCATCCGAAAAAAGATTTTGGATCCAACCATGCGCAAGCGGGCAGGATTTAAAAAGAATTAGTTTGCACCCCGTGAGTATATAGAAAATAATTGCAAAAAAAGTTCCAAGATTACTCAATCTTGGAACTTTTTTAATACTATTCTCACACCGACGCCACAATATCTCCCATCTCAATCTCGGCTTTTCCGCCGGTGAGTTGCACAAGTTCTTTCCGGGCCTGATCGGTCATCTCCAGAGGAACCGCAATACGGAATACCACCTTTGCACCGTATTCTGTCTCCTCCAGACGATACTCCTGCTTTTGTTCGATAAAATACTGGATTTTGCCGACATCGCCGTATTCTACGGTAACAAGCAGAAGCTGCAAATCAATCTGCTCCTCTATCTGACAGTTGGCAATGGCTGCATTGACTGCTCCCTGATAAGCCCGCACAAGTCCGCCGGTCCCGAGCAGTACGCCGCCGAAATACCGGGTAACCACAACTGCCACATTGTGCAGGTCGGCGCCCTCAAGCACGGAAAGCATCGGTCTTCCCGCTGTGCCGCTCGGCTCGCCGTCATCCGAGGAGTGCATGATCTCGTTGTGTTCGCCGATCACATATGCACTGCAATTATGCCGCGCATCCCAATATTTCTTTTTACACTGCGCTATAAACTGCTCGGCCTGCTCCTTTGTATCCACAGGACACATCGTTGCAATAAACCGTGATTTTTTTTCTATAATTTCGCCTTCTGCCTGTTCCAGAATTATTTTCATCTCTTACTCCGTTTCCGTAAAATATCCAAACAAATCTGAAACAATTATATATGAATTATTCTGTCTCGTCCACATTCGCAGAAGAATTTGCCGATACGGTATTCTTTTCTTCATCGGAAGAATTTTCAGAAACGCTGTCCTTTTTCTCAACTGTAACAGAATTCACACCTTCATCCTCTTTGACGTCTATAATAACCGTATCCTCGGTCACAGCATCGCCCGCTCCTGCGGTTCCACCTTCCTGATATTCCATTTCCACATGCATGTTCTCCGGAATATCATCAGAAACCGTAAGGACCGTAATCGAAGAACCATCCTCACTCGGAATTACAACCTCTCCGTAACAGACATTTCCATCCTCGGTCCATGTCACATCATATAATGTCTCTTCCCCATTGATAACAACCATCATCTTCGTCACAAGACTCTCCCCTGTTGCGGCGTAACAAATTCCGTTTCCTGCCCCGAACAATCCAAGTCCCAAAGCAAGTACGCATACTGCAACTTTCACAAAATATCTTGTCTTAAATTCTCTCTTTTCCATCTGCAAATCCATCACCTTTCCAAGCAAGCCTTCCGGCGTATGTACCTCATCATAGGTTCTCTTAAATTTTTCCTGATTATTCATAATCCCACGCCTCCTTCAACTCTTCCTTTAACATTTTCCTTCCGCGAACAAGTCTGGTCCGCACGGTCGATTCCCGCACCTGTAAAATCTGTGCGATCTCCTGCGTCTTATATCCCTCATAGTAAAACAGATAAATCACAATTCTGCATTTGGAAGGCAATTTTTGGACTGCCTCGTACAATGCCTTGCTCTCCTGCATCTCAAATATCGGATCTTCATTTCCGCCTCTGCCGGAATCATCCGAATCTGTCGGTTGATCAAGGCCACCTGAAAAAAATCTGACATTCTTTCTCCAAAACCCGGAAAACAAACTGTTGCTCTCGTTAACGCAAACACGGATCAGCCACCGTTTGATATGCTCTTCGTCGGAAAAACCGCCTTTTTTCACAAGGAGCCTGTAAAACGTCTGTTGCACCACATCCTCTGCATCCGTATCTTTTCCGGTATGGCTCAGCGCAATTTTATACACCATATCCAAATATTTTTCTGCAATTCTTTCATATTCCGTTTTATCCATAAGTCCACCACCCATCCACCGTATCTTTTGAAAGGCCTTTCACTATAATAACCTCTGTCGGTACAAAAATGTGCGATTTATTTTCACATTTTTTCCGTATAGACATGTTTTTAATTGTGAACAATTCTTAATATGGAAGATTTTTCTTCCTTTTAATGCCTGTTTTTGGTATAATCATGAAGAATAGGGAGGCTATGTTCATGAACTATGGCAAAAAGAGCATTCGCCGCAAACAGCGGCAGCTCAATTCAAAATCAACTAAATTCAGCAAAATGTTTATGCTTTATTTTTTGAAAGCACTGCTTATATGCGTTTTGTCTGTGGGAATTATCGGTATCTGCTTCGGAATCGGTATTTTTAAAGGAATTCTCGCATCCGCGCCGGACATTTCGAGCCTGGATGTCAGACCGACCGGATATGCTACCGTGGTATTTGATTCCAGCGGAAAACAGATTGCCAAGCTGGTCGGAACCGACTCCAACCGAAGCTACGTCAATATGGATCTGATTCCGCAGGATATGGCAGATGCTTTTGTCGCAATCGAGGATGAACGTTTTTACCAGCACAACGGTATTGACATCAAAGGTATTGTCCGTGCCGGTATGGAAGCTGTTAAAAACCGTGATCTGACACAGGGAGCCAGCACCATCACCCAGCAGCTTTTGAAAAACAATGTTTTTGAAGGCTGGGTCGGTGAAAATTCCAACTTTGTAAAAATCAAACGAAAAATCCAGGAACAGTATCTGGCCATTGAGCTGGAAAAACGTATGGACAAAGAGAGCATCTTAGAGCTCTATATGAACTCCATCAACCTCGGGCAGAATACCCTCGGCGTACAGGCTGCTTCCATGCGTTACTTTAACAAGCCGGTATCGCAGTTGACCTTGTCGGAATGTGCCGTCATTGCCAGCATCACCCAGAATCCTTCCCGATTAAATCCGATTTCTCATCCGGAAGATAATGCAAAGCGTCGTTCCAAAGTTCTGAAAAATATGTTGGAACAGGGATATATCACCCAGGACGAGTACGACAAAGCCGTTGCTGACAACGTATATGCGCGTATTCAAAATGTAAACAAAGAAAAAGATACCGAGTCCATCAACACTTATTTCGTAGATGCCCTGATTGATCAGGTGACACAGGTACTGATGGAAGAAAAAGGCTACAACGAGACACAGGCTTACAAGCTCGTTTACAGTGGCGGTCTTCAGATTTTCGGAACACAGGATCCAAAGATTCAGAAAATTTGTGATGACATATATAACAACGAAGAAAACTATCCGGAAGATACACAGTGGCTGTTAAGCTATCAGCTCACGGTCAAAAAGAGCAACGGCGATTTCGAAAACCACTCTACGGAAATGTTTAAAGCTTATTTCCAGCAACAGAGTGCAGCGTACGACCTGCTCTACTCTTCCCAGGATGCGGCATACGAGGACATTGCAGCTTATCAGACTGCAATACTCGGACCGGGGGACAAAGTACACGATGAAAACATCACTTTAACTCCTCAGCCACAGGTATCCATCACCATAGAGGATCAGGCAACGGGACATATCGTAGCCATGGTCGGCGGACGTGGTACCAAAACAGCCAGCCGTACCTTAAACCGTGCAACCGTCACAACGAGACAGCCGGGTTCCACCTTCAAAGTGCTTTCGACATATGCGCCGGCTCTTGACAGTGCAGGTCTCACACTTGCATCCGTACAGAACGATGCTGAATACTTCTATGAGAGCGGTACACCGGTCAGCAACTGGTATGGTGCGGATTACAAAGGTATCTGTAGTTTGAGATACGGTATCGAGCAGTCTTTAAATATCGTAGCCGTAAAGACATTGACCCAGATTACACCGCAGCTTGGATTTGACTATTTGCAGGACTTCGGTTTTACTACTTTGGTGGAAAGACGTGAAGTAAACACAGCGGATGGTACACAGATCTTTACCGACATCACCCAGTCACTGTCACTGGGCGGTATCACCGACGGTGTCACCAATATGGAGCTTAATGCTGCATATGCGGCAATTGCCAACAACGGCTCTTATATTAAACCGACTTTATTTACTAAAATATTGGATCATGACGGAAATGTTTTAATTGACTATACTGCATCGGAATCCAATCAGGTAATCAAAGAATCTACCGCATACCTTCTGACAGATGCGATGGTAGATGTTGTTACCAAAGGAACCGGTGGTTCTGTAAACTTCGGCGGCGATATTGCCATTGCCGGAAAAACAGGTACCACTTCCGATTACAAAGATGTGTGGTTTGCAGGTTACTCACCGTATTATACGGCGACTACCTGGACCGGATATGACAATAACGTTTCCATGACATCCTCCTCGGAGAAAAATCTTTCCAAAACACTTTGGAGAGCGGTAATGTCACAGATTCATGAGGATCTTCCTTCTGCTTCCTTCAAGAAGCCGGGCGGCATTGTCACTGCCACGGTATGTGCTAAATCCGGCAAACTTCCTATCGCCGGTGTGTGTGATGCACATCTTGCCACGGAATATTTTGCCGAAGGTACGGTACCGACAGATACATGTAGTGTTCATGTAAATGGTATGATATGTGTAGCCACAGGAATGACCGCATGTACGACTTGTCCGTATCAGACTCCGGGAGTTATTGAAATCCCACCGGCCGATGATGGTACACCTGGTCTATCAGAGACCTGTCCTCATTCAGCCACCTACTTTATGGATCCAAACAATATTGCAGCGATTCAGGCTGCACAAGCTGCCATCCAGCAACAGCAGCAACAGGCGCAGCAGCAGGCACAACAGCAACAGCAGGAAATCGACGCAGAAGCGGATGCGGCCGAAAACGCAGATGCCCTGCCACCTGCAGAATAAAAGAAACCCAAAAGGAGGTAACTCATCTGAGCTTACCTCCTTTTTCAATGGTTATTTATAAAATTCAAGTTCTAAACTGTCCCACAGCAATTCATCCATGTGTTCTGACTTAAAATCCAACCGCCGGATTTCTTCCTGCTGCGTAAAATACGGACTGCAGATTACAGGAAGCAGATAAACATCTCCATCAAGTGCGAATTCAAATTCTGCCCTTTTATCCGACGAAACATCACTTTCCATTTCCATCGTCACAGTCACACTTTGTTCGGCAGAACCATGGCCGTTCGTTTCTTTCTTTAATGACAGACCGTCCATTTTTATCGCACATATTTCACTACCTGACAGCGGCTCATCAAATTCTACGCAAAAGCCGGTTTCCGTGGCAACAATCCGATAATCTTTATCTGTCTGCTCAAACAATTCCTGGACACCTATCTCCTCACTGTTTGCACCGTAAACGGCCGGCAGATAACCCAGATATTTTTTGTGCATCAGCTGTGCAAACGCCTCTGCATTCTGCTGTGCTCCCTCTACCGGGTTTTCACCGCGCACGAGATATATGACATTTTCATATTTGTACGGTACATAATCCTTCGACATCAAATAACGGTACAATTCCATGCAGCGATAGGAAAACGGTGCATCGTCAAAACGGATTTCCGGCGCTGCCAATATCACATCCGGAAGATTTTTTTCCAGCATGGAAATCGCCTTTTCCTGCATAACCGCATTACTGATATTATATGCGGAAGAATACGGTAAATAGGATGGCAAATCAAAAATAACCGCATTTGCCACTGCGTTCGTAATATCAAATATCGTTTTTCCCTGCTTGGTCACCGCTGCTGTCACCGTATGCAGATTTTGAATTCCAAGCAGTGTGTTTCCCTGCACAAACCCTGTTCCGAGTTGTGGTATATCCACAGAGTCACCGGATACATAGACCACAGGATCTTCCACATCCTGTCCCATAATACTCGCATCTACATACGCCGGAATTTCCCTTTCCAAAACCATGGTTTCCGCTGTTATTGTCGGCGAAATACCGGAAAGCAAAATTGCCAGCGAAAGGAACGCCGTATATATTGCGGCCGCTTCCTTATATCGTCCGGATTTATCCTGCGCTCTTTCGTGTAAAAAAGTCACCGCAGTAATTACAAGGAAAATAACACCCAGAACACCGGCCCTCAGACCTTCATCGTATCTGACGAACGCATAATTAATCAAAACGAGAAATCCTGTCAAATATGTGACAAACATCTCTCCCGCACCCGTTTTTTTCTTTTGAAAAGCATATATAAAACAGACAAACAGAGGGATGACAAAGGAGAACGCCGTAACGAAAAACATACCTTTTTCATTGACAATTCCCGGAACGAGATAGGCTCCTACCTCTGATACCTCCGAAAACATTTCCATTCCGTTGACATATAATGTCGTTCCTGTATTTTCTGCCAGATAGCGGGCAATCTGTAAAAAGAGCGGAATAAACGCTATTCCCAGCACAAACAATGCTCCCCAGGCTATCCCTATAACTATACGTCTTTTTTTCTCTGTATGGCGAAATTCATCAAATTGCAGCGAAAAATCTCTTTTCAAACGATAAAGTACCATCGGCAGGAAAGCCACTGCCGCTGCTCCGCCGATCGATGCGTTCCACGCAATTGCAATGATGGAGAGCAATGTCCATGCATACAGACTCTGCATTCCCTTTTTTACCTTGTGGGAGAACATGACCGCAAACAGAATCAACAAAAACCAATATCGCATTCCGGCATTCCTCACCACATACGGTATGAAGAAATATGCAAGAAACAGCCCCTGTCGCTTATCCTTCACAAAAAACCAAATAACAGATGCAAGAAGCATCGCTGCGAGCAGATCACCGACCACCTTGGATGCGTTCAGCGCCATATAGGACCCATCAAAAAACAGGTAATTGATCACTCCATAATAGTAATCACAAAGTCCGTGTATCGGTATCACATCCAGATACGGTAATTTACCATAGGACATTAGCTGCTGCATCGGCATGGTAATCTCGCCATTATGAAAATAATCAATGCTCAGCATTCCCTCCGGCTGCGTAAAACAGCGCAGAAGCGAAAGCATTACGACCGAAGAAAACGTGATGTCAGATCCGACTTTATATCTCTCATAAAAACCAAGTGCAAGCAGAATCACGCACAGGAGGACGCAGAACCATTTCCATCAAGTCGGATCGTAGCCATGTCGTTCTGTG
>JAZSMO010000025.1:0-15368 GCA_045535935.1 Lachnospiraceae bacterium
TATCGGCTGGTGTGCACCACAGCAGGGTGCCTGCAAATTATCTTTGAACGTTAAAGAAGGAATTATCCAGGAAGCTCTGATCGAGACAATCGGATGTTCAGGTATGACTCACTCAGCTGCTATGGCATCTGAAATTTTACCGGGAAGAACTGTTCTTGAAGCATTAAATACAGACCTTGTTTGTGATGCTATCAACACAGCTATGAGAGAATTATTCTTACAGATCGTTTACGGTCGTACACAGTCAGCTTTCTCAGAGGACGGACTTCCGGTAGGAGCAGGTCTTGAAGACTTAGGAAAAGGACTTCGTTCACAGGTTGGTACAATGTACGGAACACTTGCTAAAGGTCCTCGTTACCTTGAAATGGCAGAAGGTTATGTAACAGGTATCGCTCTTGATGCAGATGATCAGATTATCGGTTATAAATTTGTCAGCCTTGGAAAGATGACAGACTTCATCAAAAAAGGTGATGATCCTAACACAGCTTACGAAAAAGCTTGCGGACAGTATGGTCGTGTTGCTGATGCTGTTAAGATTATCGACCCAAGAACAGACGAAGAAGTGAAATAAGAGAAGGAGGAAACTATAATGGCTTTATTTGAATCATATGAAAGACGTATTGACCAGATCAATGCGGTATTAAACAATTATGGAATCGCTTCTCTTGAAGAAGCAGAAAAAATCACAAAAGACGCTGGTCTTAACGTTTACGATCAGGTAAAAGGTATCCAGCCGATTTGTTTCGAGAACGCTTGCTGGGCATACATCACAGGTGCAGCTATCGCAATCAAAAAAGATTGCAGACGCGCAGCTGACGCTGCTGCAGCAATCGGTGAAGGTCTTCAGGCTTTCTGTATCCCGGGTTCTGTTGCAGACACACGTAAAGTAGGTCTCGGACATGGTAACCTCGGTAAAATGTTATTAGAGGAAGAAACAGAGTGTTTCGCATTCTTAGCAGGTCACGAGTCATTCGCAGCTGCGGAAGGTGCGATCGGTATCGCTGAGAAAGCAAACAAAGTACGTCAGAAACCGCTTCGCGTTATCTTAAACGGTCTCGGAAAAGACGCAGCTCAGATTATCTCTCGTATCAACGGATTTACATTCGTAGAGACAGAGTACGATCCATATACAAACACTGTAAAAGAAGTTTACAGAAAATCATACTCAGAAGGTCTTCGTGCAAAAGTTAACTGCTACGGTGCAAACGATGTATGTGAAGGTGTAGCTATCATGCACAAAGAAGGTGTAGACGTTTCTATCACAGGTAACTCTACAAACCCTACACGTTTCCAGCATCCGGTTGCAGGAACATACAAAAAAGAATGTAACGAACAGGGCAAGAAATACTTCTCAGTTGCTTCCGGCGGTGGTACAGGTCGTACACTTCATCCGGACAACATGGCTGCAGGTCCTGCTTCCTACGGTATGACAGATACTATGGGACGTATGCACTCTGACGCTCAGTTCGCAGGTTCTTCATCTGTACCGGCTCACGTAGAAATGATGGGTCTCATCGGCGCAGGTAACAACCCAATGGTTGGTATGACAGTTGCAGTTGCAGTTTCTATCGAAGAAGCTGCTACAGCTGGTAAGTTCTAAGAATTGCTTAGAATGAATAATTGAATTTTGACTCCCCGGCTTTGGTCGGGGAGTTTTTGCGTTGTTTAGTGATGGCTGATATGAATATTTTTCACATTTTCACAAACACTATCTCTGAAAGGATGGTGTTATATGGAAAAAAATAAACAGGAAATGTCTGCAAGTCGCTCAGAACAAAAAAGCACAAACATTTATGATGACGGAAACATTCCAAAAGAAGATCTTCCGCAGGATGTGATTCCTGATGAGGTTCCGCGTAAGGATGGTCCCGGTGGTGAAAGCGGCAAATAATGTCTGTAATTTGAGATTCCCCGACATTTGTTCGGGGGATTTTTTTATCAAAATATTGTAGTCGAGTCAGGGATGTGGTTAAATTAGAGTGTAAATCCAAAATTCATCAAAGGAGACAAGCCATGAAAACAATGAATGACAAATTTACTCTATCAAACGGAATGCAAATTCCATGTATTGGATTCGGAACATATAATCCGCAAGGTGGCGACAATATAAAGATAATTCAGACTGCGATTGATGTCGGATATCGCTATTTTGATACTGCATCGCTTTATGAGACGGAAAGAGCATTAGGAAGTGCAATAAAAGGTAGCGGGATTGCGCGAGAGGAGTTTTTCGTTGCTTCAAAATTGTGGATGGACGAGACAGGATATGAAGGCGCATTCCAAGCGCTAGGGCGCACATTGGAACGCTTACAGATGGACTATTTGGATTTATATCTTATTCATTGGCCGAAGGCCGATGAGAAGGAAGCCGGATGGAAACAGCGCAATATTGATACATGGCGGGCTATGGAGGAGTTATGTACGGAAGGGAAAGTTCGTGCGCTTGGTCTTAGCAATTTCCTGCCGCATCATTTGGATGTGATAATGGAGAATGCTACGGTAAAGCCTGTGGTGAATCAATTGGAACTTCATCCGGGCTATATGCAGCATGCGGCTGTTTCTTACACCGTAGAAAGAGGTGTTTTACCACAAGCATGGAGTCCGCTCGGAAGAGCAAAATTAACGGAGAATCCGTTTGTTCTGGAATTGGCTGCAAAATACGGAAAATCAGCGGCGCAGGTGTGTCTTAGATATTTATTGCAAAAAAATATCAATCCACTTGTGAAGGCTTCCGGAGAAGAGAGAATGAAGGCAAATATAGATATATTTGATTTTGAAATAGAAAAAGAAGATATACACGTATTGGATTGTTTGCCACAGACGGCATGGTCAGGAGAACATCCTGATTTTGCTGTTCCGAAGGTGACCAGTAAATTCTTTTGTTAAAAATGCACAAAAATTCAGAATAATATTCAAATAAATTGACCTTTTACATAAAATGTTATATTCTATTCATATAGTTCGGAGAACTATGTGCAGGGAACAGATATACTTATGAGACTACAAGGATGTTGGCTTTATGAAATTACTACTTGGATTGGGACTTTTATTAACTTTATTTGTTATCGGATATTACATCTTCAAGGTCCACGGAAGGATAGAAGAGAGCAAGCTGGGGCATACAGTGTCCTGGCTTCTTATAATTGGCTTTGTTATTGTTTTATTCAATTTGATTAACCTTTTTGTTCCGGCAAAATTGCTGAGTCTTATTGCATATAGTGGATATTACATTTCGACGAACTGGCTATTGTATTTTCTGTTAAAGTTTTCACTTGAATTTATCGGAGCCAGATTTGATCAACATATCAATCGAGGGTTGATGATCTTTGTTCTTATGGTGGATTCCCTTTCACTTGTGCTAAATACGGTATTTAAACACATGTTTGATATTGTTGTGACGCAGTGGCATGGTGACAATTATTACAATGTAATTTTAAAGCCGCCTTTCTACATTCATTACGGATTTGCGTTGCTTTTAGCATTGTTTTGTTTTATCAGCTTGTTTTACAGGGTGTTTAAAGCGGCGGTATTTTATCGAAAGAAATATCTTCTGATTGCATGTATTTTGGTTGTAATTGTTGTGATAAATATATTTACAATCGATAAAGCAGTGGATTTATCTGTTTTTGCTTATGTTGTTATGGGAATTGCAATCTATTATTGTGTTTTCGTTTACACGCCGCAACAGCTTTTGCCGAAGACCCTGCTACAGGTGGCGCATGAGATGACGGTCGGTTTGATCGTCTATGATGCAGATGGTGTGCTTTTGTATAAGAACAAAAAAGCGGAACAGCTTCTGGATGATGAGGCACCATTTGTTAATATGTACGGAGTTACGATGGAAAGCTTGTGCCTTGCTGATTTTTATGAGAAGACAGATAGCTTTTCAAAGCAGGAAACCCTCTATAAAAACGATATCCCGCGTGTGTTTGATATTCAAATGCAGAAACTTCATGATAACGGAAAACAGTTGGAAGGCACCTATTACATTATTAAGGATGTAACCAGTGAATTGGAGCAGATGGATAAGGAGAAATATCTTTCTTCCCATGACAGTCTCACGGGGCTTTACAATAAACAATATTTCTATGAAAAAACCGAGCAGTACATCAATTTCCATCCGCACAAAGAGTTTTATATGATTTGTACGGATATCAGAGAATTTAAGATGATCAATGATTTCTTCGGTACAAAGGTCGGAGATCAGGTGTTGATTAATTTTGCAAAGATGCTCAGCGGACAACTTTCCGATGCGAGCATTTACGGTCGTATCGAGAATGATGTATTTGGTATATTGATTGCAAAAGATAAGTATAACGAAGATAAGTTTTCTGCTATGGCGCAGGAGGCTTTTGATTCATGTATTGATACCGGAATTTCTTTCCCGACTATCAATTATATCGGTGTTTATGAGATTACGGATCGTTCCATTCCTGCTTCTGTTATGTGTGACCGTGCGCGCATGGCGATTACTTCGATAAAGGGATCGTTCCAGAAGCGTGTTGCATATTATAATGATGCGCTCAGAGATAATATTTTGTACGAACAGGAATTGATTACTGATTTGGATCATGCAATCGCCACCGGCGAGATCAAGATGTATCTTCAGCCGCAGATGTCAGTAGATGGACGAATGCTCGGAGCGGAAGCTCTTGTGCGTTGGGAGCACGGAGAAAAAGGCATGATTATGCCGGGCAATTTTATTCCGGTATTTGAGAAAAACGGTCTTATTTCCGAAGTGGATAAACATATTTGGGAGCTTGCCTGCAAACAGCTTCGCAAATGGAAGGCGGAAGGAAAAGAGGATTTATATATTTCGGTCAATATTTCACCGAGAGATTTCTATTTCCTGAATATTTACCAGGTATTTACCGATCTTGTAGTAAAATATGATATATCGCCGGAGAACCTCAAACTTGAAATTACGGAAACAGCCATTGCCATGGATGTAAAGCGACAACTGGAGTTGATTGAGAGATTGCGTAACTATGGTTTCGTTGTTGAAATGGATGATTTCGGAAGCGGTTATTCATCACTCAATATGTTGAAGGATATTCAGGTTGATATTCTTAAGATTGATATGGCATTTCTTCGAAAATCAAAAGATGAAGAGAGATCTAAAAAGATTCTTCACATGATCATCAATCTTTCCAAACAACTTGGAATGCCGGTTATTTCCGAGGGTGTTGAAACAAGAGAGCAGGTGGATTATTTGTCGGATTTCGGTTGCGATATGTTCCAGGGCTACTATTTTGCAAAACCAATGGATGTCGCATCTTTTGAGAAATTATATTTGTAATATTTTACTTTGATTCACTATATTACATAGAAAGAGGGTAGAATTTTATGAAGACAATTATTACAATCGGACGTCAATTTGGTTCCGGAGGAAGAGAGATCGGCGAGAAACTTGCCAAAGAGTTCAACATACCGTGCTATGACAAAGAACTTCTGACCAGAGCAGCAAAGGAAAGCGGTTTTTGTGAAGAACTGATTCAGACTCACGACGAAAGACCGACCAACAGTTTTTTGTATAATCTGGTGATGGATACGTATTCTTTTGGTTATAATGCAGCCGGTATGATTGATATGCCAATCAGTCAGAAAGTGTTTTTGGCACAGTTTGATGCAATCAAGAAAATGGCGGATGAAGGTCCGTGTATTATTGTCGGTCGTTGTGCAGACTATGCATTAGCGGATTATGAAAATTGTCTCAGTGTGTTTATCCACGGTGATATGCCTTGTAAAATCAAGAGAATCATGGAGAAATATAATCTGTCAGAAAACAAAGCAAAGGACATGATTGTGAAAAAGGATAGACAGCGTCAGAGTTATTACAATTACTATTCCTCAAAGAAGTGGGGCTTCAGTGATAGTTATGATTTGTCAGTAAACAGCAGTGTTCTCGGTATTGACGGTACCGTGAATTTGTTAAAACAGTTTATATCAGATTTTGAAAACAAATAAAAGGAAATACATTATGAAGTTTCGTATTGACAAAAAGTATTTTGCATGGGGGTTGACTGCGTTTTGTGTAATTGCAGCATCCATCGTATTTTATTATGTTTTATTTCACATGGGAAACATCAAGAGTGCGTTCAGTTCAGCGGTAAAGATTTGTATGCCGATCATTGACGGTCTTGTTGTTGCATATCTTCTTGCTCCGGTAGTAAATTATCTGGAGCGAGATTGTTTTTTTCCGTTGTGTAAAAAATGCAATATTGAACTGAAAGTGAAAGCAAAGAAAAGAATTCGTCTATTTACAGCGCTTCTTACCATATTTGCACTTTTGTTATTGATTTATTGGTTCTGTGTCATGATTATTCCGCAGCTCATTGAGAGTGTGCAGAATATTATTTTGCAACTCCCGACATATGTGAATAATTTAACAAATTGGGTGGAAAATATATTTGAAAAAAACAAAGAGCTCAGTGTATTGGTGAATGATTTTATCGTACAATATTCCGGGCAGATTGAAGAGGTAACTACCGACAAGTTAATTCCGCAGCTCAATGATATTGTTCAGTCGATTTCGTCCACAGTCTTTTCGAGTGTGCTGAACGTACTGATTATGGCATGGAATTTCTTTATCGGTCTTATTATTGCGTTATATCTGCTTATCAGTAAGGAATTGCTTGCGGGACAGGGCAAAAAGATATTTTATGCCTTACTTGAAGAGGATAGCGCCAATGCTGCAATCCGTAATGTACGTTTTGTACATCAAACGTTTGGCGGATTTATCAGCGGAAAACTCGTAGATTCCCTTATAATCGGAATGCTTTGTTTTATCGGAATGACTTTGTTGAATCTTCCGTATCCCCTTTTGATCAGTGTGATTATTGGCGTAACAAATATCATACCATTTTTCGGTCCATTCATCGGAGCCGTTCCGAGTATCATATTAATTCTCATGGTCAATCCGCTGCAGGCACTTTATTTTGCGATTTTTGTTTTCGTTCTGCAGCAGTTTGATGGCAATATTCTCGGACCTAAGATTCTTGGTGACAAAACAGGATTATCCAGCTTTTGGGTTATTTTTGCCATTACATTATTCGGCGGTTACTGGGGATTCCTGGGCATGGCAGTCGGTGTTCCGGTATTTGCGGTTCTTTATGCGGCGTGGAAAGCGTTAATTAATCGATCGCTGCATAAAAAAGGTTTGCCGACGGATACTAACGAATATCTGAATTTATCTGAGATAAAAAATAATGAATTTATAGAATTATCGCCAATAAAAGAAAAAGAATTAAAGAAACATAGAAAAGAAGATAAAACAGACGATAAAAAAGAAAATCAAAAATAAAAAAGAAGATAAAGTTTATGAAATTTGTAATTCAGCGTGTTAATTATGCCAATGTAAAAGTAGATCAAAAGATGGTAGGCGAAATTCGGAAGGGTTTTCTTGTACTTATCGGAGTCTGCGATACGGATACAATGCAAATCGCCGATAAAATGATCCGAAAAATGATTCAGATGCGTATTTTTTCGGATGAAAACGGAAAAACCAATTTGTCGCTTGGGGATGTAGGCGGTCAGCTTTTGCTTGTGTCACAATTCACCCTGTACGCAGATTGTAAAAAAGGAAACCGGCCGTCTTTTGTCAAAGCAGGCAATCCGGATATGGCCAATCAAATGTATGAGTATATTATTGCAGAGTGTGCAAAAGAAATTCCGGATGTGCAAAGAGGAGTATTCGGAGCAGATATGAAGATTACGCTTGAAAATGATGGTCCGTTTACCATAGTGCTTGATTCAGAGCAATTATAAAGAAAGCGTATATATGCGTATTTTAGCTGCTAACTATTCGTTAAACTGTTGTTTTGCGAATAGTTCTTTCTTTCTTCAGAACATTGTGTTATACTGTCTTTATACTACTATTTCCTATGATTCATTAAATTTCAACTTAAAATAAAGAGGTAAAAATGAAATTACAACAATTATTAAGTTTTACAAGACGTGCTGTCGACGATTATGAAATGATCGAGGAAGGCGATAAAATTGCAATCGGGATTTCCGGAGGTAAAGACAGCCTGACGCTTTTATATGCATTACATGGCTTAAAGCGTTTTTATCCGAAAAAGTTTGAGATCTATGCAGTGACGGTTGATCTTGGATTTAAAACGCAGGATTTCGATAAAATTAAGGCTTTGTGCGCAGAACTTGAAGTTCCGTACACAATTGTACAGACCGATATTGCCGATATTATCTTTGAACAGCGCAAAGAAAGCAACCCCTGCTCTCTCTGTGCCAAAATGCGGAAAGGGGCTTTAAATGAGGAAATGAAGCGCCTTGGTTGCAACAAAATTGCATATGCACATCACAAGGATGATATTGTGGAGACGATGATGATGTCTTTGATCTACGAAGGTCGCTTCCACTCCTTCTCTCCTCGCACCTACCTGGATCGCATGGATCTTACCGTGATTCGTCCGATGATGTATGTGACGGAGGCCGATGTAATTGGTTTTATGAACAAATATGAACTTCCGGTGGCCAAAAGCGCCTGTCCGGTAGACGGCTATACCAAACGGGAATATGTGAAAGAATTACTCAAGAAACTCACAGATGAAAATCCGGGTGTCAAGGAGCGTATGTTTACTGCGATTGTACGCGGGAATATCTCCGGTTGGCCGGAATATAAAGGGAACCGGTGGTAAATAACGTACCGTTAAAAAAGATAACAACCAAACAGGTGAATTATGGCAGATTATAACAACTATCATGATATGGTAAATAAACAGAATATTGAAAAAATGCGTGCGGTTTTAGCGGAATTACCGCGTTTTTGTAAGCAGTTTTTTCGTGGGATTGAGCATACGACTTCTACACGAACAAGACTCGGTTATGCGTTGGATCTGCGTATTTTCTTTGAATTTATCCAGGAAAACAATCTTTCGATGCGAAAAACGCCGATTACAGACTATCCTCTCTCGTTACTGGATCAGTTGACCAAGGAAGATATCGAGGAATATCTGGATTATTTAGAATTGTATTATAAAGAGGATAAAGAATATCGCAATGATGAGCGCGGAAAAGCCCGTAAACTGGCGTCTCTGCGCAGTTTCTACCACTATTTCTATACCAGTGAGCTGATAGAGAAAGATGTGGCTTCTCTCGTGCCGATGCCAAAACTCCATGAAAAAGAGATCATTCGTCTGGACCCGGGGGAAGTTGCTACGCTTCTTGATTTGGTAGAAAACGGAGAAAATCTGACGGAGTCGGAAAAGCGTTATCACAAAGTGACCAAAGTCAGAGATCTTGCACTCCTTACTCTTCTGCTCGGTACCGGAATCCGTGTTTCGGAATGTGTCGGTCTGGATATCAACGATGTGGATTTCCGTAACGGAGGCATAAAAATCCGGCGAAAAGGCGGCTATGAAGCTGTTATTTATTTCGGTCGTGAGGTGGAGGATGCACTTCTTGACTATATGGATCAGCGCAAACACAAAATTCCTGCCCAGGGACATGAGGATGCTCTCTTTTTGTCCATGCAAAATAAACGCCTCAGTGTTCGCTCTGTCGAGAAGCTTGTGAAAAAGTATGCGTCCAAAGTGACATCACTCAAAAAGATTACCCCACACAAGCTTAGAAGTACATATGGTACAAATTTATACAAAGAAACCGGTGATATTTATCTCGTGGCTGATGTTTTGGGGCATAAAAGTGTAGATACGACACGAAAACATTATGCTGCCATGGAAGAAGAAAACCGCCGCGCTGCAGCGAAAGCTATTAAATTGCGGGAACCTTAAAATTATGGATCAGAGAATATATGACACAAAAACTGAATACGGTGCAAGTCAAAAGACACCGAGCCTTTTGAAGGAATCTGACCCGTTGCAATATGATCAGCTATGTAAGATTGTAAAGAAGCATTTTCCGGAAATGACACAGGATCAGATGGATGAACTGTTGCAAAGGTTATGCCGGGAAGGATGCGGATATGTAGCTATGATCCACTCTCTTTTCGAGGCTTTCATACATAAGCCGTCGTTTTTTCGGGAAAAATTCGGTTTTCCTATGTATAACAGCGACGGATCATTGAATTTTAATCAGGTACTTGTTGATTTATATTGTAAAATGGATAATCATAACGGCGGACGATTTTTGTTTTTTACATGGGATATCTATTCCGAGGATGAAGATATTAAATGGGAATTTGATGAAACCGAACGAAAGTTGAAGCAAACCAGCAAACCATACGGCAATAATGAGCTTCAAATGCAGTATCGCTGGGAACGTTATTGTAAAGAACATGATGTAGATGTAAAAGTAGAAATTAACCGTCTTGTGACTCCGGAAAATTTTGAAAAATATGACCGCAAAGGTTCCGTTTCTATTTTGTGCAGCGACTTTACGATGCACAATGATCAAGGAATGGAAACACATATAAAGAACGGTCATTTCATGACGATAACAGGTGCTTATGAAGGAAAATATACGGTATCGTCCTGGGGGAAAAAGTACACACTGGATCCCCTGAATATCAAAGGCTTTAAATATTATCAAGTGATTCGCTATTCGATACAGACATCCGAATAATAAGGTACGATAATATAGGTACCGGCCTTTAATGTTTCAAGGGAATGCATATTGTTGATGGTGCGGATTTCGGAAATGTAATGCTGAACTTCGCTCACGGAGCCGTCGGTATACTGCTCTGCGATAGTCCAGAGTGTGTCACCGCTCTGGACATACAGTTCTTTATAGTATTTGTAGCATGGATCCGTAGCCTGATCTGCGCCGGTAGCCTGTGCATTCGTGCCGAGTACGGAAAATGCCAGTACAATACCGAGAATTAATGCAATGATCGAAAATAAAATAGTGCGCTTTTGACGCGCTACCTCTTCTCTTCTGCGGCGGTTTCTTGTCGCAGACTTTTTATTGCGAAGCTGCTGTGATTTATGTAATTCAAATGTATCCTCATCTCTTGTGACCGAAATATACTGATATGTCATAACGAAAAACTCCTTTCAAAAATCGAACATATGATGCGAACAACTGTTCTGATATTGCCATTATATCGAACATATTTTCGGATGTCAAGCAAAAAGTCGAACAAAATTTCGGAATATATGTTTGCTTTTTCGGTTTTCTTCTGTTATACTTACAATATCAAATGAACTTTTGTTCGGGAGGTTATACATATGGCATATGGCAAGATCAGTAAAAAACAGGCTGAGATTTTAGAATTTATTAAAGAACGTATTTTAGAAAAGGGCTATCCGCCTGCAGTGCGTGAGATTTGTGAGGCAGTAAATCTTAAGTCTACATCTTCTGTTCATGCACATCTTGAGACATTGGAGAAGAACGGCTATATTCGTCGTGACCCGACGAAACCTCGTGCTATTGAGATATGTGACGACAGCTTTCAGCTTGTCAGACATGAAATGACCAGTATTCCAATTGTTGGAACTGTTGCTGCCGGACAGCCAATCCTTGCTGAAGAAAATATCGAGGGGTACTTCCCTATTCCTGTTGACATGGCTCCGAATGCAGACTCTTTCGTGTTGAAAGTAAAGGGCGACAGTATGATCAATGCCGGTATTTTCAGCGGAGATCAGATTTTTGTGGAGTGCACCAATGTCGCACGGAACGGGGATACCGTTGTTGCGCTTGTCGACGATTCCGCGACTGTAAAGACTTTCTATAAAGAGAACGGTCACATTCGTCTTCAGCCGGAAAATGATGACATGGATCCGATTATTGTGGATGATTGCAGGATTCTCGGAAAAGTATACGGTGTCTTCCGCTGGTATCATTAATAAAATTAAAAAGAGCTATGAAAAAATAAAAAATTCGAACAAGTTTGCTATTGCATCCGAAGTTCGAATTTTTTGTTTTTCTCATAGCTTATTTTTATATATTTTATTTAAGGTCATCTTCCGTCACGATTTTACCATCTCTCCAGATTCTTTCCAGATCATAAAAGCTGCGGTTTTCACGGTCAAAAATATGGATGATGATATCTTTGTAATCCAAAAGTATCCAGTTGGCATTATCATAGCCTTCCACCGGTCTCCTGTCGTAGCCGAGACGTCCCAGAAGTTCTTCGACGTTATCGGCAAGAGCCTGTACCTGATTGCGGTTTCCGCCGTTTGCGATGATAAAATAATCTGCAAGTGGAGAAACTTCACTGATGTCGATGATGCGGATGTCCTCTGCTTTTTTGTCTTCCAGTGCATCGATTGCTGCAAGTGCCATTTTTTTAGATATATCGTTTGTCATTGTATTTCTCCTTGTTTTGAGTTGTTTTTGTAATATTCATACGTTTCCAAAGTAATGGAATCTATGGACGCCTGTTTTTCTTTCAGATAAGCTATCGTATTTTCTAAAATAAGAAGCATACATAGATCAAGGTCCGAAAATGCTGCATGGCGGATTTTAGCTATCTGCGGCAACGGTTTACGGCGGATTTCAATATAGTCTGCGATATAAATGATTTTTTCTAATGTGCTCATGCCGGGTCTCCCGGTTGTATGATATGCAATCGCAGAAAGGATTTCCTCGTCCTTGATCTCATATTTCTTCTTTGCAAGTATACTTCCGAGATTTGCGTGTAGAAGATCCGGACTCTTCTGTTGTGCAGAGTTGACAGAAAGGCCGTATTTGGCGCAAAGTGACAGTTTTTTGTCGTGAGGGATACATTTTGCGTTATCATGCAAAAGCCCTGCCAAATAAGCCCTGTAAGGGTCTTGGCCGAAGCGCATTGCCATGCAGGAAGCTGTTTGGGCGACGGAAACGGTATGAAGATATCGTTTTTTGTCCAACTGCTCCTTCATAAGACTGTCCAGACGATCCAGCAGCTCCATGTCATCATAGTTCGGATTCGATGTTTTATGACTCATCGTTTTCACTTCTCTCATATAAATGATTTTTGTTGATGAATGTAATCACTTGATCCGGAAGCATATAACGAACAGATTTACCATCAGCAATCATATCGCGGATATTTGTAGAAGAAATATCTATGCGTTTCGCCGGCAAAATATGGATGTTTGCCTGATATTTTTCGGTCAGATATGCAATCTGTTTCTTAAGACCTTCTTCATCGCAGTTATCTCTGACAGCGACAAGAAGGCTGCATTCTGCCATCAGGCGGTCCGGATGTTTCCATTTTTCAATCTCAAGCAAGGAATCTGCACCTAAAATGAAATAAAACTCTGTATCCGGTTGCTGTTTTTTCAGTTCTTCCACTGTCTCGTAGGAGTATGAATTGCCTTCGCGGTCAATTTCAATGGTGGAAAGTGCAAACTTTGCGTTGTCTTCGATGGCAATTCCGGTCATGGATACACGTTTGTTTTTGGAAAGAACTTTTGTGGAGTCCTTCAGCCACGGTGTACCGCTCGGAACGAACATAATTTCATCCAGAGCAAAGGTATCCAAGGCATTTTGTGCCAAAATTAAATGTCCGTAATGGATTGGGTCGAAGGTTCCGCCCATGATTCCTGTTTTTTTATTTTGGTAACTCAATTTTCTTATGCTCCTTTGACTCTTTGTACAGAACGATCTTTTTGCCGATGACCTGTACGACCTGTGAACGTGTTCTCTCTGCCAGTGTGCGGGCAATCTCACTTGGATCATCCATGCAGTTTTTTAATACGGCAATCTTGATCAGTTCTTTTGTGTTGAATGCTTCGCCGATGGCTGTTGTGACTTCCGGTGTCAGGCTTCCTTTTCCAATCTGGAAAATCGGATCAATATTCATCGCAAGTCCTTTTAAATAAGCTCTCTGTTTGCTTGTCATAATGCTTATCTCCTTATTTATAGTAGTCAAAAGACAAGCCGTACATACGCACGGTATCGCCTTCTTCGATGCCGAGTTCTTCAAGCTGCTTTAAGATACCGTTTTCTTTCATAAAGTTTTGGAAGAAACGGAAGCCTTTTTCGGACTCTAAGTTGGTGTAACCGAGCATCTTTTCAATTTTCGGTCCTTCTACCACGTATTCGTCCTCTTCGGCGTCATATTCTACTGTGAACGGTTCTTCGGTATATGCTTTTTCGATTTCCGGGAAATATTCCTGTTCAAACACAATCGGTTTGTCATCCAGGTGTTTGAGCATATCGGAAACTTCATAAAGTAATTCTTTTACATTTTTGCCGCTGACAGCAGAAATCGGAATCACTTTGATGCCCTGCGGTTCAAATTTGTCTCGCAACGCTTTGATAATCTCATTTTCGTCCCCGTAGACCGCATCCATTTTGTTGGCAGCAATCACCTGCGGTTTGTTTGCGAGTTCTTCGCTGTAAGCAGCCAGTTCTTTGTTGATTGCAATAATATCTTCTATCGGATCTCTTCCTTCTACGGAAGCTGTATCCACCATGTGAATAATCACTTTGGTGCGTTCGATATGGCGTAAAAATTCGTGGCCGAGACCGATTCCGTCCGATGCCCCTTCAATCAGTCCCGGAATATCGGCGATAACAAATCCGTTACCGCTGTCATCCAGATCAACAACACCGAGATTCGGGTTGAGTGTTGTGAAGTGATAGTTGGCAATTTTCGGTTTTGCATTGGTCACACGAGATAAAAAAGTGGATTTTCCGACGTTTGGGAAACCGACAAGTCCAACATCTGCAATTACTTTCAGTTCAAGATACAGATTCAGTTCCTGGGCAGGCTGTCCCGGCTGTGCATATTTCGGTGCCTGCATGGTCGATGTGGCATAATGTTGGTTGCCGTTACCGCCTCTTCCGCCTTTTAAAATCATGTAACGTTTGTTGTCTCCGGACATGTCAGCAATGACTTTGCCTGTTTCCATTTCTTTGATTACGGTACCGGCCGGTACTTTCAACGTAATATCTGCACCGTTTTTTCCGCGACAGTTCTTTTTGCCGCCCTCCGCACCGTCTCCGGCCTTGTAATTGTGTACATGGCGGTAATCCGTCAGCGTATTGAGACCTTCATCGACCTCAAACCACACGCTTCCGCCGTCTCCGCCGTCTCCACCATCCGGACCGCCGTCCGGTACATATTTTTCACGGCGGAAGGAAACATGTCCGTCTCCGCCTTTTCCGCTTCTAACATAAATTTTAGCTCTGTCTGCAAACATAAAATTATTCTCCATGAAAGAAAAGAGCTCCAAACATAAGTTTGAAGCTCCTCGCAATTTCGTAATTAGTCTTCTACCGGATAAACGGAAGCCTGTTTTTTGTCTCTTCCTTTTCTTTCGAATCTAAGAACACCGTCAACTAAAGCGTATAATGTATCATCACCGCCGCGTCCAACGTTAACGCCCGGATGAATCTTTGTTCCACGCTGTCTGTATAAGATATTTCCAGCTTTTACGAATTGTCCGTCAGCTCTTTTCGCACCTAATCTCTTTGATTCGGAATCTCTACCGTTCTTTGTAGAACCTACTCCCTTT
>JAZSMO010000023.1:0-77001 GCA_045535935.1 Lachnospiraceae bacterium
GCAGAGTACCAGCCTGAAAAAGGCGAAACACTATGGCCCCATGGTCAAGCGGTTAAGACATCGCCCTTTCACGGCGGTAACACGGGTTCGATTCCCGTTGGGGTCATTTACATATGCCGATGTGGCTCAATTGGCAGAGCAGCTGATTTGTAATCAGCAGGTTATCGGTTCGAGTCCGATCATCGGCTTTAAACCAAAAGGGTTTTGGACCTTTAGCTCAGTTGGTTAGAGCAACCGGCTCATAACCGGTCGGTCCAGGGTTCGAGTCCCCGAAGGTCCACTTGCTTTATAGCATTAATTAAATAATACAAATGATTATGGCCCAGTGGCTCAGTTGGTTAGAGCGCCGCCCTGTCACGGCGGAGGTCGTCGGGTCGAGTCCGATCTGGGTCGTTTGTATGTATAACAACATATGAAAACGGGATCTTAGCTCAGCTGGGAGAGCATCTGCCTTACAAGCAGAGGGTCACAGGTTCGAGCCCTGTAGGTCCCATTAACAATGTATAGTCATATACATTGTGGGCCCGCGTGGCGGAACTGGCAGACGCGCAGGACTTAAAATCCTGTTGTAGCGATACAGTACCGGTTCGATTCCGGTCGCGGGCACGAAGAAATGTGGAGGAAACGCAGTATTTAGCAGTGTTTCCTTCTTTTTTATTTGGGGAAATTGTATGTACGTGTATGTACACTGCATAAATACTGTGTTTTAGCTGTTGACAATTGTAGTATAAACTGACACATGATATAATTGCAAATAAAAAAGGAGACATTAAATGAAGTGGATATTCAGTACATTTGTTGGGCTGATTAGTGCATACTGTGTTTATTCTATACTGGGTGCATTGACCAATTTGTTGATGGGGCCGTTGTTAGGATATAGGATCATGATATGTTCACTTTGGGGAGTTTCGATAACAAATGTAGATGGTGTGAAAAAAATACAAAAAACAAATTTCTCGTTTCTGCCGGAGGTTTTGTTACATGTGAATGAAAAGGAAACGCATTCTAAAAAGCTCATTTTAGAGATTTTCCCTGTTGTACTGGGATTTTCCTTTTGCATAGCTTTAAGTGTGCTATTTGGAGGCGTTAGAGGGCTTCTGAGGTATATTTTAATTAGTTTTCTGAGTGCGATGGCGGTATTATATTGTTGGCACATATTTATTATTCTTAAAATGGCGGTACATATGAAGGAACATAAATAATTTTGTCACAAATATGGACGAATATGTTGATTTGTTCAAAGAATAAAAACAAGGGATATGAGAATAGTAAGAAAAAGGAGGTTGTCAGATGAAAATTTTATTTTATGACACGAAGAAATATGATAGAGATTCTTTTGAAAAAGTACTTCCGCAATTTCCGGAAATTGAAATGGATTTTTTGGATACAGATTTATCCGTGCATACAGCAAGGTTAGCCAAGGGTTACGATGCGGTCTGTGCTTTTGTGAGTTCTGATGTCGGTAAAGATGTAATAAAGGCATTAAAAGAAAAAGGCGTGAAGCTTATTTTGATGCGATGTGCAGGCTATAACAATGTGGATGTCGACACGGCACAGGAGTGCGGGATTGCGGTATTGCGAGTACCGGGATATTCGCCGGAAGCGGTTGCAGAGCATGCGATGGCTCTTGCCCTGGCGGTTAATCGAAGAATTCATAAGGGCTATATTAAGGTGCGTGAAAATAACTTCAGTCTTGTGGGATTGACAGGGGTTAATTTCTTTCAGAAAACAGCCGGGATTGTCGGTACCGGTAAGATTGGGGCAGCGATGTGTCGTATTTGTCATGGGTTCGGAATGCGGGTGATTGCGTATGATCTCTATCCGAATAAGGATTTGGATTTTGTGGAGTATGTCGATTTTGATACGTTGCTTGCAGAAAGTGATCTGATTTCTCTGCATTGTCCGTTAACCGAGGATAATTATCATTTGATCAATACGAATACGATCGAAAAGATGAAGGATGAAGTGATTTTAGTAAATACATCCAGAGGTGCATTGATCAAGACCGAGGATTTGATTGCGGGGATTCGCAGCAAGAAATTTTTTGCAGTCGGACTTGATGTATATGAGGAAGAGACTAACAATGTGTTTGAAAACAGGGAAGATGATATTTTGGAAAATTCAACGACGGCCAGATTATTGTCATTCCCGAATGTAATCGTGACTTCGCATCAAGGTTTTTTGACAGAAGAGGCACTGGCTTCCATCAGCAGAACAACATTGCAAAATGCAATGGATTATAAAAACGGACAGATGCAGGAGAGTAATAAAGTTACCAAATAGACATAAGAGAAACGTATATGAGAGGTATGAGCAGATGGATGTAAACAGAGTATTGAAACAGATGACGTTGGAAGAAAAAGCTCGTCTGGTAAACGGGGCAACATTTTTCGGTATGGCCGGGATTGAGAGACTTGATATTCCGAGGATACAGCTACTCGATGGTGGAACCGGAATGAATTTTGAGCAGTTGTTCGGCGATATGGCAGATGTCGGGAATTTATCTGTAGACAGCACAAACGGAATGGTCGGAAGTACAGCGCTGACACATGTAATAGAATATTATTTCGAACCGGAAAGGTTGTCAGAGAGTGAACTAGAATTATATTCTTGGATTAAACAACGATTGGAACACAGTTTAAACGGTGTAGATTATGCGCCGGGATGTTTTCCGCCAGGGATTCTGCTGGGGGCGACATGGAATCCGGAGGTCGTATATAATGTCGGTGAAGCGCTCGGAAAGGAAGCGGGACTGTATGGTGTTCATATTTTATTAGGCTCACCTAATGTGAATATTCACAGAGATCCGTTGAACGGAAGGTTGTTTGAGGGTTACTCGGAAGATCCGTGTCTGGTTGCGTCTCTTGCACCGGAGATTGTAAAAGGAGTGCAGAAGAGCGGTGTTGCAGCTAATGTGAAACATTTTGCGGCAAATAATCAGGAAACAAACCGTGTGGGAATTAATGAGACGATATCGTTAAGAGCTTTGGAGGAGATTTATTTTCCGGGATTTAAAGCCTGCGTACAAGCGGGCGGGGTAAAAACGGTAATGAGTGCTTATCCAAGTATAAATGGAATTCCTTGTACGGAAAATAAATGGCTGCTAACAGAAAAACTTCGAGAAGAATGGGGGTTTGACGGAGTTGTATTATCGGATTGGGGTGCAGTATATCATCCGGTGGAGGCACTTATTGCAGGAAATGATTTGGCAATGCCGGGACCGATTCCATGGGAACCGATTGCAAAGGCAGTAGAACAAGGCAAGTTATCGGAAGATGAATTAAATCTTGCAGTTGTGAGACTTCTTGAGTTAATAGATTGGATTGCGCACAACTTTAAAAATCCGATAACAGAGGGGATTTCGGCGGTTGAATTAAAAGAAATTACGGACCGGGCAGCATACCGGGCAGCATGTGAGGGCATTGTTCTTGTTGAAAATGAAGGAATTCTGCCATTTGATCCGGAAAAAAAGGTCTTTGTAACAGGTACAGGTGCAGCAAAATTGTTGGAATGTGGCAGTGGAAGTGCCGGAATCACAACAAATCGAACCAGTGATTTGAAAGAAGGATTGCGTGTAACAGAGGAAGAAGATGCAGAACTTCAAGTTTGTGTCTGTAAGGTGGGCGGAATGGAAGGAAATGACCGTCCGCATATGCATTTAGACAAAGAAGATTTGCAACTGCTTTGTTCTTATGGTGCCATCAATCTGAATGAGACACCGGATGACATCAAAAATATGCTCAGCGATGTGCGTGTCAGTGAGAGGAAAAAGGATATAGTCCTTGTTTTAAACGTATGTGGGCCTGTCGATTTGTCCTATTTAAACAGAGAGGTTGTAAAGGCTGTTTTGATTGTATTCCTTCCGGGAATGGAAGGCGGAAGGGCGATAAAAGACATTTTGACCGGGAAGGTAAATCCGTCCGGTAAATTGCCGCTTACATTTCCGGTAAAATATGAAGATACGCCGACCTATTTGAACTTTCCGGGAGAAGGATATGAGGTAAATTACGGCGAAGGAATTTATGTGGGTTACAGATACTATGAGAAGAAAAAGGTAAAACCGCTGTATCCGTTCGGCTATGGTAAGTCTTATACAACTTTTCAATGTAAAGGCATGAATAATGTGATGGTGAAAGACGAGGGAATATCTTTTAGTGTCACGGTAGAAAATACAGGATCGTATCCGGGAGCGCAGGTGGTACAGATTTATGCAGGAGATCCGTATTCTACACTTCCGAAACCGGTCAAAGAACTTGTGGCATTCCGGAAAGTGTTTTTACAGCCGGGAGAGAAAAAGGAAGTCAGCTTCCGGATTGGAAAAGAACAACTTGCTTCTTATGACGCAGATTTAAAACAATGGATCGTGGAAGAAGGATATTACGATTTTTATGCAGCAACTTCGTCTGCAACGCAGGATATTTTTGCAAAAGAGAGAATTTATATAGAATGTAGTTCGCCGTATAATTATGGTTGGAATTCGACGGTGAAAACTCTTTATGAGCGAAGTGAATTAAAGCAGGCACTAAAAGTTCTCTGGAATGCTATGGATTGGGATTGGGGAATTGTCGAGAGTAATTATCAGTATACTCCGAACAAGACATTGAGAGAAATCTTGCCGATTCCGGAAAGCGCAGAGTATGAAAAGGAACCATATGCAGTAGAATTTATGCAAAAGGTATCCGCAGTAAAGAAGATGTAATAAAAAGTAAAGGCAGAACCAGTATAGGTTCTGCCTTTTGTTTATTTGTCTTCGGAATCTTCGTCGAAAAATTCTTCGATTGTTTCTGTATCGGAAGCTTCGTTTTCATCCTCCGGCGTTGCTTCATCGGTACCGTCTTCCACCGTGTCGACCATCGGTTCTGTGTCTTCTTCATCGAATGGTTCTTCTGCGTCGGAAGAAGTTAAATTGAGAGGTACATATGTGCGTTCTGCAGATTCTGTTCCGTTCTCATAATCTTCATCATCGTCAAAATCATCAAAATCGTCAAAGTCATCTTCATCAAATATGTCATTTTCTTTTTTCTTCATGAAATAATATGCGCCTGCGGCTACAGCACCGATAGCAGCACCGAATAGCAATCCTTTTGTAAACTTTTTCATATTGAAACTCCTTTCAAATCCTTTTTTATATTTTAAAATAAATTTAGCAATTATACAAGCAGTTTATGCAGAATTGTCTGCAGATAGTCACTTAGGAAGATGTTTTGTCCTAAGGTTTGTCGCATAAAAGTAAACAAATTCCATGATTGTCGGAACACCGCGTTCGGAATGAATGCGGGCAGTATAATATTTTAACAGATCTTCCGGATCGTTTACACGCCAAGCGCGATTGATAGCATATTGCATGGAACGTTCTATGCTGGCATCGCTTTTCTTGTACTTTGGTCCGAGTTCATTGTAAATGTTGGCATCGTGATTATATATTTTGATAAGAATAGCATCTGTAAGATATAAATATCCAACGGATTTCGGACTGATTCCGACGAGGTTTAATGCCTCCTGTACAATAATGCGAAGATCGATATTGTCTGTCGTGGGAGATGTTTTGGATTTCCCGGCAGAGATAGGAATGATGTTGGATGCAGCAGGAGAATTAGTTGTTGCTAATTTTCCGTTGATGCCATTCATCATCAGAAGAAAGTCAATCACATATTCGGCACTGTAGTCGCTTTCGTATTTTGTCATAATGAAATCGGCGCCCATGTTTCTTGCTGCTTCATGTGTTGTCTGACTGGAATTGTTGGTGGTGACAAGAAGATACGGACGTGTCGGCATATTCAATTGTTTGACTGCAGACAGGAATTGGAGACCGTTTCCGCCGCCTTTGTGTAATTCAAGATCGATAATAACAGCATCGGGACAGTTAGACTTCAGCAACTCAAGCGCTTCTGAAACATTGGAAGTGCATCCGATTAAGGTGACTTGCTCTTGTGTGCTTATGCAATTTTCGATGGCAAGACATTCTTCCGGTTCATCTTCCAAGAGCAAAATAGAGATTTCCTTTGTCATTTGTTTGTTCCTCCGTTTTTTATACTTTTCTCGCCGGGAAGTACGTAGAGATCACCGCGAGTCTGCGTGTTTATAATGTCTTTATGTCGATGCGATTGAATGACATAATGATTTTTCTTGTTGAATAAAATTGTGATCTTCTTAGAGAAGATGTTTTGTGTAGTGTCATATTCCTGTATCTGAATGGAGGCACGATATTTTTTCTTAAGCCTCCAAATATCCATGAGACCGATACCGCTGCCACCGACGTTTGCATGGGTAGTGTGCTCATGGATTCCGAGAAGATGTAATGTTTCAAGTTCAAAAGGGATACCTGTATCGGCAACGGAAATATAAGATTCTTTGTCCAGCTTTCCGAATACAACCTGCAGTTTTGCGTTTGGTACATCTGTCATGGCAATCAAAGCATTTTCAATCATGTCTGAAAGTAAGTGCGATAAGTCATCCGGGGTAATCTGCTTTGCTAGATGGTCAATTGCCTCGGCGGTATATTTGCATGACAATGTGATGTGGTTTGCGCCGGCTTTCTTTTGCATATAAGCTAACATCGCATCGACAGCAACTATTCCGGTTTGAATCAGTTGAACGTTTTGTTTATCATATTCTTCCAAAATTCCTTTTCTGTCTTGGAATGCGGATTGTAATTGTACGGCTAATTTTTGGCCGTGAGCCTTTGCTTCCGACAGTTCAGTAAAGTCAGTTTGAAGGAAGTCGTTCACGGCATTTTCCATAGCAGGAATCAGCTTATTGTCTTTATGTATGATTCGTGCCAACGAATTGTTGTCTTCCTGTAACTTTGCAATGGCAAGATTTTTCTCTTCCAACTCATCATACAACGATTGCAATTCCAACTTTCGAATCTTTTCGATGTAGGACTTGGTGATCATTCTACGCCACCATGAAAATAGGAGGATGGCGAGGAGAAAGATGGTTAGGGGAAGGATGTTTCCGTAGATTGCATACGAAGGATAGTTTTCTTTGAAGATTTGATACGTATCTACGGATTTAAAGGTTACTATGCATATACAAATAATAATCCAAAGGTAAATATATTTAGAAGAGGTTATAGTAGCGATTCCGGCTTTTAATCGTTTACTTTTAAAAATAATATAAATAATAAAAAATGATAGTATGCTACTTATTAGCGCAAGATTTTCAGGAGAAGGCTGTATTTCAAATATATATAATGGTGTACACAAAAATGCTAATAGTAAAGAACAGATGCTAGTAATGGCATGATAGATTACAAACGTAAACATCGTAGCAACAATTGATAATTCGAGTTTGGGTTTATATATTAAGATCATAGCAATGCAAAAGAATAAAGAGTAACTAAAAGTAAATAAGTGAGGAATATATTTTAGCATTATAGATGATGTCAAAAAAATCATAAAAAGAGCAATACAAAAATGTTTTCGATTGATTTTTTGTATCATGGTTTTTGTGATTAATTTTTGATACAAATATATGTTGCATAAAATGCGCAAAAAAGTACATACCAATATAGACATTTGATTCTCCTATGTCTTGTAACTAAGAATAATACATAAAAATACACGAAGAAAGACTAATATAAATAAAACTACGATATTTGTATTCTCCTTCATAGAGGGAGGTGATATCGTGGATTACTTAGAGTGGGTATCAAAACTTTGGGCAGATATTAGAAAATATTTGTAATATCTATTACAAAGCAAATTAGATTCAAGTCGTTTCTTTAATAATTCAAATTAATAGATTATTGCTATGTTTTAGTTTCAAACATCTTAAATTATATAATACAAAATTTGGAAATTCAACGAATTGAAAAAGATTGTTGTGGAATGTTCGGCAATTTTGGTGGGTATATAAGAAAAACCAACAAAACCCAACAAAAAATATACAAGAAATTCCAATATAATAATTTGTAGAAAGTTGTTAGAATGTGTTTGTTCGCAAAAAATCCAAACGGGGCCGGGGCGCTTTGACCGTGAATAATTAGCGCCCCGGTATTGACAAGAAATGCGAACCTGGATTATGAAGGGACAAGTCAGTAAGAGGATCGATTCTAAGGAATTGATCCTCTTATGCTTTTTAAAAGAAATTTGTGCATATTGACGATTGTCAAGACGATAATCACATGCTACCCTTAAGAAAAGCATACAGTTCTGTTATTCTTTGTGTTTGCTGTATCCGGTAAATGCATCTATATCATTTTCTGATGTTCTGACACAACTCTTGCTTTATTTCATAATAGGTTCATAGGCAGGAGACGTGGAGAGTATTGGGAGATGCTTTGATTCGTTTTTTGCCGGAAGGAGGCGCATGAGCGAAGCGCAAAAACAGAGCAGGAATCAGTGGCATCCTGCTTTTTCGGCGGCGATTCGGCTGGGATTGAAAGAGAGTCGCAAAAATCTCGTATTTGAGGAAGAGCATATGCTGATGAAAAAGCCACTGCAGATTGATATGCTTGTGATAAAGAAAAATGATAGTATTCAAATTGATAACAAGATCGGAAGAATCTTTCGACAGATTAATATTATTGAATACAAGTCACCCGATGATTCTGCCAATGCTGATGTTTACTATAAGGTGGTCGCCTATGCTTGTTTGTATAAGGTGAGTCGCAGAGATCAAAAAAATGTTTCGCAGGAAGAAATAACGATTACATTGATCAGACAGCGTTATCCAAGGAAGCTTATCGGGCATTTGAAACAAAGAGGATGCAATATTGATAATGTTTATCCCGGGATTTATTATGTGTCGGGTAATGTAATGTTTCGGATGCAGATTATCGTTACAAAAGATTTACAGGATCAGGAGAACATATGGCTCCGGTCTATGTGTAATAATATTACAAAAGAGGTTTATCAAGATTTGCTGAGTGCAGTGGAAGAAATGGATGTACAAGAAAGAGAATTGTATGGTGAAGCTGTTCTGCATGTTGTGACAACCGCAAATGAATCAAGGATTATAGAATGGGAAAGAGAGGGATCGAATATGCATTGTGAAGCGATGATGAGAATTCTGGCAAACGAATTTGAGGCTAAAAAGCAGGAAGGAAAGCAGGAAGGAAAACAGGAAGGAAAACAGGAAGGCAAAGTGCTTGCCTATGCAGATATGGGATTGTCTGTAGATGATATTGCAAAGAAAGTGTTGCTCAGTACGGCTGAGATTGCAGCGATACTTTCGGGGAACAAGTGCACACAGTGATAAATTAGCTTATAGGAGGAAATTATGGCGCGATTATTGATAGTAGTAGATATGCAGAAAGATTTTATTGACGGATCGCTCGGAACAAAAGAAGCAGTTGCGATCGTCCCGAATGTTGTAAAAAAGATAAAGGAATATGCAGGATGCGGAGATGAGATTATTTTTACAAAGGATACTCATTTTGAGAACTATATGGATACACAGGAGGGGAAGAATCTTCCGGTAAAACATTGCATCAAAGGGACGCCGGGACATGAGATATGTGATGAGATCCGAGATGCTGTTCGTGTGGATGACTATAAGGTGTACGAAAAGGTGACCTTTGGTTCTTCCGGATTGGCGCAGGATCTGGCAAACGGAGTGTATGATGGTGCGGAGGATATCACGCTGATTGGTTTATGTACGGATATATGTGTTATTTCCAATGCGATGCTTTGCAAAACGTTTTTGACGGAGGCGCCTATTTATATCGCAGCGGATTGTTGCGCAGGGGTAACACCGGAAAGTCATGACAATGCATTGAAAGCCATGGAAATGTGTCAGATTAAAATTGTGTAATTTTGGCAGATGTGTTATGATAGAGTGACCGGGAAAGTCAATGGAATGAGGAAGATACCATGAATGATAAGTTTTTTAATCTCAAAAGAGAAAAACAGGATCGCTTTATCAATGCATCATTAAAAATATTTTCAGAAAACGGATATCAGAAAGCAAGTACGGATGATATTGTCAGAGAAGCAGGAATATCGAAAGGTCTCCTGTTCCATTATTTCGGAAGTAAACAGGGGCTGTATGAGTTTGTTTACAATTACAGTACCAAAGTGCTTATGATGGAGTATACGGGGAATGTACCGCTTTTTCAGCTGGATTTCTTTGAACTGCAAAAGCAGATGGAAGTGGCAAAGAAAAATGTCATGGTGTCCTATCCATACATGAATGTATTTGTGAATCAGGCATTTCGAGAAGAAAGCAGAGAGGTTTTGGATGTCGTTGCAGACAGTATGGATCAGTATTCGGCTAATTTGGCAGAGCTTTATTCGAAGGCAGATATTACACGTTTCAAGGATGGTGTGGATCCTTCCGCTGTGTTAAAAATGTGTCTTTTTGTTGCGGATGGTGTTCTGAATGAACAATTTAAAAACGGGAAAGTGGATCCGGAAAGTTATTATGAAGAAATAGCGACTTATCTGGAGTTGTTAAAGGCTAATTTATACAAATAGAAAAGTGCTGCCTGCGGGCAGCACTTGTTTTATGTTTTATTTTGATTGCTGATATACGGGGTCGGCAGGGTATCCGCCGCGCAGCTTTTGCATGCCGCGCTGGACAGCATCTTTGGAGTTTTTCCAATCAGCATCCTTGTTGCGGTAATCATATTTTTCGATGAGCCAGGCGACATCTTCGCCCACTCGTTTGAGGTTATCCAGCATTTGTGTAAGAATCAGATCGTAGAATTCGTCTTTCTGTTTTTCGGAAAGTTCATATTGCGCACGTTGGCAAATGTCACCGAAGTGATGCAGACAAAATCCATTGCTTTGCTCTATCATTTTTTTCATCTCGCCATCTTTTTTGTACATGAAGAAGAAGGTGTCGAGATAGCGGTCGTATGTTTTTTGGAAATTGTTGCATATATAGCAGGAGTCTTCTTTTTCTTTCACCCAGCTACTGATGGAGGTATCCTGTGCATCGGATTTTTTGATGCGGTTCATGAGTGAAACTTTGCCGGGAGCAAACATTTTGATCTGCTGTTCCAATTCCTGCTGCATGCGGATATAGTGCGTTTTCAAAATCCAGGCATTTCCGAGAGCGTTACCGTAATCAAACATTTTTTTGAAATGATTGCGGCAAAATCCGGCTTTGTCGGTCATTTCGCGCATATCACTTTCCATATAGGAGGCGCTGGAACCGAGAACAAGATCAAGGAGATCGCGTTCTACCTCGCGTTCTACATAACAAAACGGACATTCGTCGTGTGCGTTAAAAGCGTCAGTCAATGGTATGGTATATAAAGTTTCCTTCATGAAAATTCCTCACTTTTCTTTTTTCATAATGTCTTACTATCAGTTTAGCGGTGAGAGATAAAAATGGCAAGGAGAAATGAAGGAAAGGGATGCAAAAGATGAAAAGATGTGTTAGAATCAAATCCGGTGAATATGTTGTACATAATAAGAAGAGATGAGGAGAAAATAAATGGAATATTGGGATATTTATGATAAAAACAAGCAGAAGACAGGACGTCTGATGAAGAGAAATGACTGGTGTCTTAAGGATGATGAATACCATCTGACGGTTCTCGGTGTTGTGGTGAGACCGGATGGAAAGTTTTTGATTACACAGCGTGTTATGACAAAGTCGTGGGCGCCCGGCTGGTGGGAAGTTTCCGGCGGAGCGGCTATGGCAGGAGAAGAGTCGCTGGATGCGGTGATTCGCGAGGTAAAAGAAGAGACCGGACTGGATGTTTCCGGTTGTGAAGGCGGATATGTATTTTCATATCACAGAGAGAATCCGGGCGAAGGGGATAATTATTTCGTGGATATTTATCGATTTGTACTGGATTTTGATGAGAGTGACCTCTGTCTTCAGGAGGCGGAAACGGCAGGATATAAGCTTGCTACGGCGGATGAGATCAAAGAGCTCGCCGAGCAGGGGATATTTTTGCACTATGACAGCATCAAAGAGGTGTTTGTGCTGCCATAGCCGGAAAGTTATAGGCGTGCAACGTCTCCGATGTCAGTTACCGGTAGGTAACCGGCTGATTGAATGGATTTTTTTAGCATATGGCTGCACTGGGCGGATTCCTCCCCGGTGCAGTTTTTATTTTGGTACAGATCATATAATTTGCGCACGCTTACCGGAGACAGGTTCGGCATCACAACATTGGCGCCCGCTTTCAGGCCGAGTTCTCTGCCGATGGGTGAGATCGTGCTAAGGGCGGTTGTTGCCGGAAGAAGAGCGTGAGGAAACATAAGACGCAGTATGGCCAAAAGGCGCAGCGTCAATGCAAGATCACCGCTATTGCAGGAGAAAAACGGCGTTTGTTCATGCGTGATGTATGGGCCGATTCCAATCATGTCAGGGTCCAGCTGCTGCAAAAAGCGCAGGTCTGCGATGATATCCGGCAAGGTCTGATATGGAGCTCCGACCATAAAGCCGGCGCCGACCTGATAGCCGATTTCTTTCAAGTCAAAAAGGCATTGTTTTCTGGAAGAAAGCTGCATGTTGTCCGGATGCAACTTTTGATAGAGTTCTTCCTTGGCGGCTTCGTGGCGCAAAAGATATCTGCGTGCACCGGCATCGAAAAAGGCCTGATAACTTTGCTTTGGTTTTTCGCCGATGGACAGAGTGATGGCACAATCCGGATGTTGCCTGTGGATGGCCGAAATGATGTCGCACATGATTTCATCCGTAAAAAAGGAATCCTCTCCGCTCTGCAGTACGAAGGTGCGCATACCGAGGGCATAGCCTTCCCGGCAGCAGGCGAGAATTTCTTCTTTGGTCAGGCGGTAGCGGACAGCGCAATTGTTTCCGGCGCGGATCCCGCAATAGTAGCAATTGTTTTTGCAATAATTGCTGAATTCAATCAATCCGCGTATGAAAACTTTGTCCCCGTATCTTTGTCTGCGGACGTTGTCGGCCAGACGGAACAGGAGAGCATCCTGCTTTCCGGTGGACAGAAGAGATAAGAGTGCTTCGTCGTCGGCAGAATGGGTGTCATGCAGTTGATATATTGTTTGCTCTGCTTGTGTCATGGGATTTCTCCTTTGCTTACTGAACTAATCATATCTGCGGAAAATAGGATTGTCAAGGATACCGGTATGAGGGTAAAATAGAAGTGTTGAAGTCGGAAAACAGGGAGTAACATTTTTATGGGATTACAGTTTGTGTTTGGCGGCTCAGGAGCCGGAAAGAGTACAAAAGTATATGAAAAAGTGATTGGACAGTCCATGCAGCATCCGGAGAAGAAGTATTATATTATGGTTCCGGATCAGTTTACTATGTCTACACAAAAGGAATTGTGTCTCGCTCATCCGCGTGGCGGAATCATGAATATTGATGTGCTCAGCTTCTCCAGACTGACATACCGCATTGCGGAAGAAGTGGGAAGAAAAGAGAGAGTTGTTCTCGACGACACGGGAAAAAATCTTGTTTTACGCAAGGTGGCAATGGAGCAGGAAGAGCGGTTGGTTCTTTTGAAGGAAAAAGTAAAGAGACCCGGTTATATCCATGAAGTAAAATCCATGATTTCCGAATTTTACCAGTATGATATCCGTCCGAATGATATCGATGAGATGATTGCACAGGCGGAGGGAAAAGGTGCGTTGGCATGGAAAATGCAGGATCTGAAAGTTTTATACGAAGGATTTGCGCAGTATATCAAAGAAAAATTTATCACGACAGAGGAAGCGCTGGAAGAATTATGTGCTATGATTCCGAGATCGGAACTCCTTAAAGGAAGCGTGATTGTATTTGACGGTTTTACCGGATTTACGCCGATACAGAATCGGGTTCTCCTGCAACTGATGCAGGTTGCGGAGGAAGTTATTGTTACGCTGTGTGCTGACGGACCGGAAGATGTAGAAAATAAAGTGTCAGAGCAAAGCTTGTTTGCTTTGTCGGCAAAGACGTACCGGTCGTTGGTGAGAATGGCGCAAGAGCATACGATTGATGTGCGAAAAAATATGTATATAACAGAAAAGCCGGTCAAGCGTTATAAGGACAACCCTGCCCTTGCGTTTTTGGAGGCTAATTTATTTCGAAATAAGCGGAATGTTTATAAAGGATCCTCGGATGCGATTTTTGTCTGTGAGGCAGATCATCCGGTCACGGAAGTTCAAAATGTCTGTGCGCAGATTAAACGGCTGGTGCGGGAGGAAGGCTTATGCTACCGGGATATTGCGGTAGTGACCGGGGACGGAGAAAGATATGCGCATTTATTTGAAATGGAATTTGCCCGTTATGGTATTCCGTTTTTTATGGATCGAAACCGCGGAGTGGCACATCATCCGTTTGCAGAGTATCTGAAGAGCGCACTTGCACTGCAAAAAGAGCGTTTTTCTTACGAGAGTGTTTTCCGTTTTTTGCGAAGCGGATTCAGTGGGGTTACGCAGGATGAGGTCGATCGCTTGGATAATTATGTTCGGCGATACGGAATACGGGGGAAGAAGGCGTATGAGACACCGTTTGTTTTTGCGGACGAAGCGCAGGAGATGAATGTGATTCGTGAAAAATTTATGGCGGAGCTTGCGCCGGTTCTGGTGCCTTGCAAAACAGCGCAGGAGTATGTGAAGGCGGTTTATGAACTTTGCGTATCCGGCGGGCTTCAGGGAAAGTGCAATGCTTATGCGAGCCGTTTTGCCGGAACCGGAGATGCCTCGAAAGCAAAGGAATATGAAAAGATATATCCGGCCTGCATGGATTTGCTGAATCAGATCTATGAATTGATCGGCGAAGATGAATTGGATTCGGAAGAGTTCCTCTCGATTTTCGAAGCAGGTATTTCCGAGATACAGATAGGAACCATTCCTCAGAATGTGGATCGGGTAACGGTCGGCGATATTGAGAGAACCAGACATCAGCGGGTCAGAATGCTGTTTTTTGTGGGAGTCAATGACGGTGTGGTTCCGGGAAACGGCGGAGGAGGAGGCTTGCTGTCTGATATGGAGCGGCAGTTCTATATGGATAAAGGAAGAGAACTTGCACCTTCACCCCGGCAGAAAATATTTGAGCAGAGACTTTATTTATATCAGAATATGACAAAACCGCTTGATAAGCTGTATTTGTCGTATTCCAAGGTTGACGGAGCGGGAAAAAGCTGTCTGCCATCTTATTTGATCCGGGTGATCTGCGGTCTGTATCCGGAGCTTTGTATCGGACAGGTTTCTGCGGAGGATGTAGGTAATCCGGAAGCGATCGCAACCGGCGAAGACGGATTGGATGACTTTGCAAAGCTGATGCGGAGTTATCTGAATCAGGAGGAGTCAGGCGACAGAGCAGAGCAGACAGAGCGCAGTTTAAAAATACTCAGCTACGCCTACGGGGATGATCCGGCTGCTGCGCATATCCGGGAAGGAGCGTTGACGGCATATGACAATGTACCGCTTTCCGATATGGCTGCAGAACTTCTTTATCGGGATAGAAACAAGGGAAGTGTCAGCAGATTGGAACTGTTTGCATCCTGCGCCTATGCCCATTTTTTGCGCTACGGATTAGAACTGAAAGAGCAGGAGAATTTTGAATTTGAAGCCATGGATTTCGGTATGGTCTATCACCATGTGATGGAGCGTCTTTCTGTGGGATTGCGACAGCTTGAAATGCCGTTTGCCGGGGCGAGCGAAGAATTGGTGGATGAACTTGTGGAAAAAGCACTGGAGGAATATGCAGGCGAGTACGGAGGACAGGTTTTGCACAGCAGCGCAAGGAATAAGTACCGTATCCGTCAGATGAAGAAAGTGATTATGCAAAGTGTTTCTGCCATGCAGTACCAGCTTTCCAAGGGGGCGTTTGAGCCGACATGGTTTGAGCGTAGCTTTCAATTAAAGGGTGAGTTCCCTCTGGTCGGAAAAGTAGACCGCATCGATCTTTGCAAAGAAAATGGAAAAATATATATCAAAATAGTGGATTATAAATCCGGTAACCGCAAATTCAGTCTGGAGGAATTGTACCATGGGCTGACATTGCAGCTGCCTGCATATATGAATGCGGCAATGGCGCTGGTTTCACAGCGGGAGCCGGATGCGGAAGCGATTCCTGCATCCATGTTGTACTTACATCTGCAAAATCCTTTGGTGGCAGATGATGTCAGGGATGTAGAGCATGAAATTCACAAAGAAATGCGGCCGGAAGGCCTCACCTGTGATGCGGATGAAGTGCTGGATTTGATTGATCGGGAACTGGCAGGAAATTCAGATGTGATCCGTGTCGCAAAAAATAAAGACGGAAGTCTTTCCAAGACATCGCAGGCAGTTTCAAAAGAAACGTTCGATCTTGTGCTGAAATATACCGAGCAAAAGATACAACAGCTTATGCAGGAGATGGCCGGCGGCGAGATTTCCGTGAACCCGATTCGTTTGCAGAAAGATAAAAATGACAGTTGTACGTATTGCAGCTATCGGGGAATTTGCCGGATGGATCCGCGTATTCCGGGATTTTATACCAGGGAACCGGAAGCATTGTCACAAGAACAGATAGAGGAGGAAATGCGTAGTGAAATTTACGCCGAAACAGCAGGAAGTCATATCGACGAGAAATAAAAATATTCTTGTTTCTGCGGCAGCGGGAAGCGGAAAGACATCTGTTCTGGTGGCACGCATTTTATCCTTGATTACGGATGCGGAAAATGCCATCGACATCGACCGGTTTCTGATTGTGACATTTACGAATGCGGCAGCGGCGGAAATGAGAGAGCGAATCCATAAAGCCATATTGGAGCGTCTGGAGAACAATCCTGAGGATGAGAATCTGCAGAAGCAGGCGACATTAATACACAATGCACAGATTACAACCATCGATAGTTTTTGCCTGTTTTTGTTGCGCAATCATTTTCATGAAATCGGACTGGATCCGGCGTTTCGTGTCGGAGATCCCGGTGAGATAAAGCTGATAGAAAAAGATGTGCTGGAGAAGACACTGGAAGATTTTTATACCGAAGGTGCTGCGGATTTTTTATATTTTGCAGATGCATATTGTCCGGACGGAAAAGACGGACGGATGGAAAAACTGGTGGAAGATCTCTATCGTTTCAGCATGAGTCATCCGTGGCCAAAGCGCTGGCTGGAAGAATGTGAAGAAAGCATTCGTTGTCTGGATGAAACAAATATAATGGATTCCGTATGGATGAAGTACGGTATGCAGCTGGCGGCAGAAAAGGCAGAATATGCGCTTGAACTGACGAGAGAGGCGCTTGAAATTTGTCAGATGCCCGCAGGGCCTTATATGTATTGTGACATGGCAGAGGCGGACGGAAAGATGATAGAAGCAATACAGTGCAAGCTGGAAGCGTGCAAATCATCGGAGGACTATGAGGCGGTTGCCGCATTTGTGAAAAGTCCCGGCTGGATGCGGATGCCCGTGAAAAAAGATGACAGTGTATCACAAGATCTTCGGGACAGAGTGAAGGAGCTGCGCGACGAATATAAAAAGATCATCAGCGATATTACAAAGAGCGTTTTTTTCGAGACGACGATACAAGGTGCACTGGACAGAGAGAGGGAAGCAGGTAAACTGGAGTGCGCTCTGATTCGGATTACCAAGACGTACATCGATAATCTGGAGACAGTAAAAAGAGAAAAGAATGTTCTCGATTTTTCGGATATGGAACATTATGCTCTCAATATTTTAATCCGGGATGACAAACCGACCAAGACGGCAGAAATGTATCGCGACTATTACCGGACGGTTATGATTGACGAGTATCAGGATTCCAACATGGTACAGGAACTTATATTGGCAGCGGTATCTGTGCAGGAAGAAGGATATGGTAATCGTTTCATGGTAGGTGACATGAAACAGAGTATTTATCGTTTCCGTATGGCGCGGCCGGAAATTTTTATGGAGAAATATGAGGAGTATCAAGACGGAAAAGAGAATCATACATTGATCTGCCTGAAACAGAATTTCCGTAGCAGGCGGGAGGTTCTTGATACGACAAACGATATTTTTTATGAAATTATGCAACCGCAGATCGGCGGTGTGGTTTACGATGAAGAGGCCGCTTTGTATGAAGGGGCACAGTATCCGGAAGCGGAAGGGTGTGAAAGCGAGCTTTGCCTTGCAGTGACATCTGAGAGCCGGAGTGAGGATAGACGGACGGCGGAAGCATATATGATCGCCCGCAGAATCAAAGAATTAAAACAAAATTTCAAAGTGGACGGACGGGAACTCAGATACAGTGATATCGTGATTTTGCTGCGCAGTACAAGCGGTGTGGATGAACGCATGAAAGAAATTCTCATGTCGGAGGGGATTCCGGCTTATGTGACGTCAAAAACCGGCTACTTCTCAGCGGTAGAAATCAGCATTTTGATGGACCTTTTGCGGACCATAAACAATCCGTATGATGATATTGCCTTTTGCAGTGCGGCTACTTCGGTTTTCTTCGGATTTGAGAATGAGGAACTGGCACTTATTACAGCGTTCTCAGAGAGAGGAAAATCTGTGTATGAGAGATTTCGTATGTTGACGGATCCTGAGACAAAAGTTAGCCAGTGCTTACCAGAACAAACAAAAAACAAAGTTGGGGATATGCTGGAAACATTACAGGTGCTCAGAGAGAAGGCGGTCGTTCAAACCATGACAGAACTCGTCAGCGGGATTATGACCGAATTTCACTATCCGGAGTATGTGGCTTCGCTGCCGGCAGGACAGCAGAGGAAAGCCAATGTAGATATGTTTTTGCAAAAAACCGTAGATTTTGAAAAGACGAGTTATCATGGACTGTTCCAGTTTTTACGGTATATGGAACAACTTAAGAAATACGAGGTAGATTTCGGCGAGGCGGCGACACAGACAGAGACTGCGGATGTGGTCAGAATCATGACAATACACAAAAGCAAAGGTTTGGAGTTTCCGGTTTGTTTTGTGGCAGGGCTTGATAAAAAGTATAATTTAAGAGATACGTCAGCTCCGTTTTTGATGGATGCGGACTGGGGAGTTGCGGCGAACCGGATTCTTCCCGAGGCGCATGTAACGGGCAAAACGATGCGGAAAATGATTTTTGCCAAGAAGATGAAAAGGGACAGTCTCGGGGAAGAGTTGCGCGTTTTGTATGTGGCGATGACCAGGGCAAAGGAAAAACTGATACTCACGGCAGCGGTGGACGAAGAAGACAAATTCCTTTCGCAGGAGCAAAAGGACGGAGTCGGAAATGTGTCACCTGAGAGGATAGAAAGTGCGGCAGCGCCGCTTGTGCATATTTACAGTGCGTGGGTGAGAAGAAAGAACTGTTTGAAAGTTTGCCTTGTGCAATTTTCAGGTATTCAGAGATATCAGGAAAAGAGCATCTCCGGAAAAATGCTGCGAGAAGAAAAAGTTCGGATGATAAGTGAAAACCTGACATCTCTCAGTGAGGAAGAAAAAATACAGGGAGAAGCTTTGAAAGTGCGTTTTGACTTCCGTTATCCTCATGAAGTGCTTTCTTCGCTTTATACCAAGACCAGTGTCTCCGAATTAAAGCATGCGGCTATGGAGGAAGAGGGGGTTCCCGTTGTCTTTGAAACGGAAGATACGGAAAAAGAATACCTGCCTGCATTTATGCGTGAAAAGGAGACAATACATGAGGGCGCAGCAAGAGGAAGTGCTATGCACCGCGTTTTGGAGCTGCTTGATTTTGATGCCTATCGGAAGGATGCATCGAAGGTACATCTTGATAATGATATAGAGCGCTTTGTCGCGGAGGGAAGACTTAGCCGTGAATATGCGGATCTTCTTTTGAAAGACAAGCTGCTTACCTTTCTTGGATCGGATATTGCAGGAAGAATGGCCGAAGCGCAGCTTTCGCATGCACTTTACAAGGAACAGCCTTTTGTACTTTCGGTTAGTGCAGGCTTACTTGATCCGAAATTTCCGTCAGAGGAAAAAGTATTAATACAGGGAATCATCGATGTATATTTTGAGGAAGACGGAGAGATTATTATTTTGGATTATAAGACAGACCGGGTTGAAACGGCGGAGGAATTGCTTGGACGTTACAGAACGCAGCTGGACTATTATGAGGAGGCGGTTACGCAACTGACAGGAAAAAAAGTAAAGGCAAAGGTGATATATTCCTTTGCCTTGATGGAAACGATCAGCTGGAGCTGATAACTATAAAGACTGCGCTTCTTCGCGGTAATATGCTGCTTCTTCAGTTTGACCGAGTGCATGATAGCAATCGGCAAGCTGTGAGGCAGCATGTTTTTTTGTCTGAAGATTCAAAATGCAAGGAGTCTGCAATGCTGCATGAAACCAAATAAGAGCCTCTTCATAATCAGTCTGGGTAGCGTAATGCAGACCGAGATCCAAACAGATTTCAGCGCATCCGTCGCCCTCACTGGTAACAGCTTTGGTTGTGTATTTGAAAAAGTTGCCGATTTCGCCCCGCAGGCGGTAAGTTCTGGCTAATATACAGTAAGCTTCCATGCGTTCATCCTGCTCGCGTTCCGGATCCTGCAAGGTGGACAGGAAGGTAGGGATGGCATGATTAAAGTCGGTTTTTTCGCCGGCAATCAAAAGCTCTTTTGCATACATGGTATGCAGCCGTTTGCTTAAGCGTATCCCGTCGTTGTGCATTTTTTCAAAGGCCTTAAGGTCTCTTGATGCATGAAATCCGGTAGGCTTGTGCTGTATTTCGATATCGCTGTCGTAAATGACAGGTTCCAGCGAAACTGCTTCGTGAATCGGATTAAACCATGTAAAAGTGCGAAGTCTTTTGTATAACTTCGGCCGATATTCCCGGTCGTAGTTGTAAACTGTATTGAATGAGAGCTGATTGCAATAGTGCATCTGGACGATGTCAATTTCCGGCAACAGACCTTTTTTCAGAAGGGCAAACTTGGCATGATTTTGTTCATCAATCACTTCGTCTGCATCCGCACAATATATGTATTGGCATGTCGCTTTGGAAAAAGAATAGTTGCGTGCATCTGCGAAGCTTCCGTTCCATTTGTAGTCGTATATATCGGATGTGTAGCGGGCAGCAATTTCCTTTGTCCGGTCCGTAGAGCCTGTATCTACAATGATAATTTCATCCATAAGATCTGCAATGGAATCCAGGCAACGGGCAAGAACTTCCTCTTCGTTTTTGACAATCATGCAAAGACTGATCGTAATCATGGAATCCCTCCTTTTACTGCTTTTTCTTTATTTTATCACAGAAAAGAAGGGATTCCTATGTTTTTTTTGTCAGGCAAGTTTCTGTACTTTGGCAAGTGCTTTTTTGACCGGCGGCAGGTTTAGGATAACGAGAGTGATTGCCATTTCAATTAAGATATAACTGTAGTTGTAGACAATCGGATAAATGGCAGAAAGCGTCTTTGGAAAACTTTCCGGCATATAGTCCATCCAGTAAAGATAGCCGCCGATGGTGTGAAAAAGTCCGCGTAGTAAGCAGGCGACAACAAAACCGATGGTAAGACCATGCTTCTTTTGATACCAGAATCCTGCGATGCCCAGTGCCGTAAAGGCAAAGAAGTAATCGCAGCATGTCTGGAACGGTGTCAGGAAGTAACTTCCGCCGCTCTGGATAAATTGAAGAATACTGTAGGAAAATGCAGTCAGAATACCGACTTTAATGCCGTACAGATATCCGATGTAGCAGATAAAAAACATACTGAATAAAGTGACGGAACCGCCCATCGGCATCTCGTATTTTATATAGGATGTGATGAAGGCAAGAGCAAGAGCAATACCGGAAAAGGCAAGCTGCTTTGCATTCATTTTTTGGGAATCCTGTTTCTTGTCAGCAATGAAAGCAGTCAGAAGCATTGTGACTACAATGAGAATGGTAAGGCCGATATATCCGGCTTGAGTCAGGGCGAAGTAACCGTCCTGTGATGAAATAAAATTTGACATAAAAAAATCCTCCTTGTTGTTAGGAGGGGAGTGGTAGATAAAGAGACAAAGCGCGCGCAGTTTGTCTGTTATCTTTGCTTCCTTACGCGGGTATTAACCCGATCAAGTAGTGAGGGTCAGAATGCAGATGGGCATTCAATCTCAGCCATAGCTCCCCTAGCGTTTATGTTGTTGAAACGATTTCACTATATATGGTTTTCGCCTTTTCGTCAAGTAAAAAAAGTTGTATACTGTAAACGGAGCGAAAACGCAGACAAACGGAGAAAGAAAAAATGTATCAATATATCTTATTTGATCTTGACGGAACATTGACAGATCCGAAGGAAGGAATTACGAAATCTGTGCAGTATGCATTGCAGAGTTTCGGAATAGAAGAACAAAATTTGGATCGCCTGGAACCCTTTATCGGGCCGCCGCTAAGAGACAGTTTCCGTGAGTTTTACGGAATTGACGGCGAAGATACGGAAAAAGCAGTAGCAAAGTTCAGAGAACGGTTTGAAACGACGGGGATACGCGAGAATCATATATATCCGGGTATACATGAGCTGTTGCACGAACTGAAAGAGAAGGGATGCATGTTAGCCATTGCTTCCTCGAAACCGCAAGAATTTGTTCACATTGTTTTAAAAAATTTTGATATAGAAGACTGCTTCACCGTGATTATCGGAAGCGAGAAGGACGGCACAAGAGATACGAAAGAGGAAGTGCTGCAGGAAGCGCTTTCCAAGCTCAGAAAGAAAGCAGGACGACGCTACAAAGAAAGTATGACACTGATGGTCGGCGACAGAAAGTTTGATGTGGAGGCAGCGCACGAGTTTGGAGTGGACAGTGTGGCGGTTACTTACGGATATGCACCGGAAGGTGAGCTTGAAAACTGCCGACCGACTTATATGGCGGACAGTGTCACCAAACTGCGCGAGATTATCACCGGAGAAAGGAATTATCAGCGATACAAAGACAAAAAAGCTTTTTTAAAAACGTTTGAGATTTTGTTGCCGCTTCTGGTTTATTGGGTGGTCCAGCTTATTGTTTACAACGGACTTTATGTGCTGATCGGCAGAGGATTACCTGAGCTGTTTGCTCAAAAACAGCAGCTTTCCGTTTGGCTGAATGCCTTTGCGGCGATTGCTTCGTGGCCGGTGCTTTTAAGATTTTACCAGAGCAGTCGGGAAGAAGATACATCGCATGTAATCACACGCAGAAAAAAGAAAAATCTCAAAAAGGATGCGATGCTGGTAATTGCCTATGCAGTTGCACTTGGGATGGGATTAAATATCATAGTTGCACATTTCAGAGTTGCAGAGCTGTCGGAAAGTTATGCGCAGGTGGCAGGAAATCAGTATTCGGTTCCTTTGCTGATCGGACTTGTTGTATATGGATTGCTGACGCCGTTTACGGAGGAAATTTTGTTCCGCGGTATTATTTATAACCGAATCAGCCGCTATTTTCCGGTGCCGATTGCCATCGTGGTTTCAGCAATTGTTTTCGGATGCTACCATGGAAATGTGATACAGATGGCGTACGCAATGATTATGGGACTTGCCCTGGCATTTTTGTATGAATATTATGACAGATTTTTGGCTGCGCCGGTGCTGTTTCATTCGGGAGCGAATCTGATGGTCTATTTAATGACCAAAGGAAATGTGTTCGGAGAACGGGGACCTGTGCTCTACGGGGTGGTTCTGGTCGCTGTGGCAGCAGGAATCAGCTGCTGGTATATAACATGTTATCAAAAGAAAATGAGGCGTAGATAAAGAATGATAATCAAGGTATCTGTCCGCAATTTGGTGGAATTTATATTGCGGGATGGAGACATTGACAACCGATATGCAGGGGCAAGGGAAGATGCCATGCAGGAGGGAAGTCGTATCCATCGCATGATCCAGAAGAGAATGGGAATTGAATATGAAGCGGAAGTACCTTTAAAATTTCAGGTGGATTGCGGCGACTATGTGATTCACATGGAAGGAAGAGCAGACGGTATCATTCGAAGAAACGATCAGATCATCGTTGATGAGATCAAAGGTACGTACCGCGATCTGAAATACATTACAGAGCCGGTAGCAGTACATTTGGCGCAGGCAAAGTGTTACGCTTACTTTGTTTCGTGCATGGAAGAAACGCAGAATGTCGATGTGAGGATGACTTACTGCAATATAGATACGGAGGAAGTGAAGTATTTTCAGAATACTTATGCAAAGGAAGAACTGCAAACTTTTTTTGACCGTTTGATACAGGAGTATAAAAAGTGGGCGGATTTCGAATATGAGTGGAAAAGAATGCGACGTGACAGCATCCGAAACATGGAATTTCCTTTTGCATATCGAGAGGGACAGAAGGAGCTGGCCGGTCATGTTTACCAGACGATCTGTCACAAGAAAAAATTGTTTATTCAGGCGCCTACCGGAGTGGGGAAAACAATTTCTACCGTGTATCCGGCATTGAAGGCTGTCGGGGAGGAAAAAGCCGAGAAGGTTTTTTATCTGACGGCAAAAACCATTACCCGCACGGTGGCGGAAGATACGTTTGCACTGCTGCAGAGTAAAGGCCTTCGTTGTAAAAGCCTGACACTGACTGCAAAAGAAAAAATATGTCCGCTGGAGGAGACAGAATGCAATCCGGAGCATTGCCCGTATGCAAAAGGGCATTATGCCAGAGTGAACGATGCCATGTACGAAATGCTGACCTGTGAGGATGTATTCGACCGCGGCAAAGTGACGGAGTATGCGCATAGGTATGAAGTCTGTCCGTTTGAGATGTCATTGGATATGAGCTTGTTTTCCGATGCAGTCATTTGCGATTACAATTATCTGTTTGATCCGTATGTGCATTTGAAACGTTTTTTTGCCGAAGGAATCAAAGGACCTTATCTTTTTCTCATTGATGAGGCGCATAATCTGGTGGAGCGCGGCCGGGAAATGTACAGTGCGCAGATGGTGAAGGAAGATTTTCTTGATTTGAAAAAACAAATCAAACCATATCATACCGGCTTAGAAAAATACATTGACCGTTGTAACAAAGAGCTGCTCGTCCTTAAAAAAATGCAGGACGAAAACGATACGCCGGAGATGACCGGTGGATTTGCGCTGGCGCTGACAAGGCTTCACGGAGCAATGAATACCTATTTGGAGGAACACGAGGAAAGTCCGGTCCGCAAAGAAATTTTGGAGTTTTATTTTCAGGCGGGACGCTATCTTGACGTCAATGAAAGACTGGATGAGAGCTATATTACCTACACTAAAATGCAGGACGACGGTAGATTTTGCATTCGGCAGTTTTGCGTGGATCCTTCTGAGCGGCTTCGTGAGTGCATGGAACAAGGAGTGGCCAGCGTACTTTTTTCAGCGACATTTTTGCCGATTCAATATTATAAACAATTGCTTGGGGGAACGAAAGAGGATTTTGAGGTATATGCGAAAACTGCCTTTTCTGCCGATCAGATGAAGCTTTTGATTGGAAAGGATGTGACCAGCCGCTATACGCGCAGAAATCCGCTTGAATATCGGAATATCGCATCCTATATTCATTCTGTGGTCAGCGGCAAGTGCGGAAATTATATGGTGTTTTGTCCGTCGCATCAGTTTTTGGATAATCTATATGACGCATATCTTACTTATTTTTATGACCAGGAGAAGGTGGAGTGCATCGTGCAGAGTGAGCATATGAATGAAGATGCAAGGGAGCGCTTTCTTTCAAGATTCCGGGAAGAATCGGGGGCTGAAATGTCGGATTTTGAGGGGAAAATCTGCATGGAGATTGAGGTTGAAAGCAAAAGTATCGTCGGCTTCTGTGTGCTTGGCGGAATATTTTCGGAAGGGATAGACTTGAAAGGAGAAGCGCTGATCGGTGCAGTGATTGTCGGAACCGGCTTTCCGCAGGTGTGCAGGGAGAGGGATATTTTGCAGGAATACTTTGATAAACAGGGCAGAGACGGTTTTGATTATGCATATCGCTATCCGGGGATGAACAAGGTGCTGCAGGCGGCAGGACGCGTCATACGGACGGTATCGGACCGGGGCGTGGTCGCGCTTTTGGATGACCGATTTCTTCTGCCGGCGTATCAAAAGATGTTTCCGAGGGAATGGGAACATCCGGAGAGCGTTTCTATGCAACATTGTCAGCAGACAGTAGAACAATTTTGGAGATATCCCAAAAAGCAATATGACGAAGAAAGAAATGGCAGATAAAAAACGGCTGAAATTTAAAAGTGTGGATAACTATGAGGGTTAACATAAAGGCAAAAAAATTAAATGTTATTATAAGAAATGTAAACCGCTGAAAAATGGGGTGAAATATGCAATATGACAGGCCTTTTTTGCAATTTTGAACAGCAAAACGGAAAATGACATACCCGTACAATGTGGATAACTATGTGGAAATTGGGGATTACTCATTGAAATGACTAGTTTGGTTAATATGAGATGACACACGTGTCAAGTATCAAATGAAACAATTCTTGCAAGGCATAATCAGAAAAACGGACGCTTATGTCAACTCAAAATGAAGAAAAGACAATGATTAAATATTGCATGTAATTTAAAGCCGCTATTGGTTTTGTATACATATTGTGATAAAATACAAAAAGGTTTGCGTATTTGTACGTATATAAATATGAAGTTAATTTGTGAAATGGGGAGATCGTAGTGTCCGAAGGAAAGAAGACCGTAATCCGGGTGGAGGATCTGTACAAGATATACCGGGTGGGCAGCAGTAAAGTACGAGCCTTAAACGGAGTCGATTTTACAATTGAAAAAGGTGAATTTTGTGCGATTGTCGGCACTTCGGGATCCGGAAAATCGACACTGCTCAATATGTTGGCAGGACTTGAAAAACCAACCAAGGGAGAAATTGTCATTGCCGGCGAGCATATGGAGAATAAATCGGAGAACGAGCTTGTAAAATTTCGAAGGGAGCATATCGGATTTATCTTCCAGTCGTTCAATTTACTTCCGGCGATGAATGCTCTTGAAAACGTGGCCATGCCATTGACGTTCCAGGGGATGGATAAAGAACTGCGAATGAAAAAAGCAGAGGAAGTGCTGGAATTAGTCGGTCTGACAAAACATAAAAACCATAAGCCGACCCAGATGTCGGGAGGTCAGCAGCAAAGAGTGGGTATCGCAAGAGCTCTTGTCGTGCAACCGGAAATCATTTTTGCGGACGAGCCGACCGGAAATCTGGACTCGAAGACATCGGCAGAGGTAATGGCCTTAATGAAAAAAATTATCAGAGAGAAAAACCAAACACTTGTTATGGTAACTCACGATGATCATCTGGCATCGTTTGCTGATCGTATTTTCCGTATCAGCGACGGTAAAATTGTCAGTATTGAATACGGGAACGGAAGTTAAAGGAGGATTTAATAAAGATGAAAAAGTTTATGAATCGCTTTTTGGTAGTGGCGTTATGTGCCATGGTGTGTATGGGAAACGGAGTGTGCCTGACAGAGACTTGGGCGACTACAACGGACAATGCCGCAGGAAGCAATACACCAAATCCTGAACAGGGAAGCAACGTAGAAGAAAAGATTACGCTTCAGGAACTGAAAGAGAATTCAGTGGCGGAAATTGTGGATTACGCAACGGTCGTTAAACTTAAAGTGACCAAGAGCATCCGAAAAAAAATCAATGAAATTGTTAATAAATATAAAGAAGCAATCGGAACAGCGACAGGCGACACGAATCAGGGCGGTCTTTCAACAGAAACAGGAATTCAGGATTGTGTGACAGAGGCGAAAGCAGCAATCGACGCACTGATATCAGACGGTTCAGAGGATACCGGTGATGAGGGTGGTGCAGATCCGGAAGGTGAACCTGCAATGCCGAGCTCGACCAGTGATTTTGTGATGGTGGGCGGAAACTGGATTACTCCGACTGTTACATATGGCCAGACGGTCAATATTGTACTTCCGGTAGTAAATATGGGAGTTGTCAATCTTTCCAATGTTACGGTAACACCTGTTACCTCAAATATTGTGAGTGAGTGGCCGTTTGAAATCGAGACGAGTGGATACACACAGACCATCACGGATCTGCCGGGAAAAGGAAATGGTCAAAGCGACATGGACCGCCGCAGAGAGCTTACCTGGACGTTTAAGACAAGAGACGATGCATTGTCAGGATACTATAAGTTACAGTTCAATGTTCTTTATTATGTAGGTACGGAAGTGGAAAGTTGTACATTGACAACCTATGCTCTTGTCAGAGGTGCGGCAGGAAGCGGAAATGTAGAAGCAGAAGGCGGAACTTCAACACCTAGAGTGATTGTGACCGGATTCAAAACGGAACCGGAAGAGGTGCATGCGGGAGATACCTTTAAGTTGACAATCTACTTAAAGAATACATCCATGCGTACATCGGTTTCCAATATGCTTGTCAATTTATCAGCACCTACGGAAGGTATGGATGCAGATAGCTCATATGCGGCATTTTTGCCGACATCCGGTTCGAATACGGAGTACATCACTTCTATAGGAAAAGGGGCAACAACCGAACTTACCATAGAGATGACAGCCAAAGCGGATTTGACGCAAAAACCATATCAGATTGATGTCAATATGGAATATGAGGATGAAGATTATGCATCCTATTCTTCAACGGCGGATGTTTCTATTCCGATTTTTCAGACCGCACGTTTTGAATTGAGCAAACCGGAAATTCTTCCGGCGTCTATTTCGGTCGGCAATGAAGCTAACATTATGTTTAGTCTGTACAATACAGGAAAAGTAACGTTGCACAATGTGAAAGTTTATTTTGAAGACGACACCGTCAGCGGCGGAGAAGTATTTCTTGGCAAGATCGAAGCGGGAGCAACAAGCTCCGTGGATGTTATGGTGACGGGAGCGGCTCCATCCGAGGATGATGATATAATAACTGTTGTTATTTCATATGAAGATGAGACCGGAAAAGTGTCTACCTATGAGCAGGAAATGGAATTGAATGTAACAGAAGATATGTCCGCAATGGGAGATATGGAAATGTATCCGGGCGATGGTATGGACTATGAAGAATACGAAGAAGAAGGCAGTCCTATACCAATCGGATTAATTGTCGGTATTGTGATTGTATTGATCATCGCAGCGGTTGTTGTAATCATTGTGAAAAAAAGACGCAGCAAGAAGGCGGATGAAGAGAGAATAAATTTATTGGATGAGCTTGAAGGAGAGGACGAGTCGGATGAAATTTCGTGATATGCTCCGCATGAGCGGAAGTAGTCTCTGGAAAAGAAAAGTCAGAACGATTCTTACAATTCTGGGAGTAGTGATAGGAACTGCATCCATTGTTGTTATGATTTCGCTCGGTCTCGGATTGTCGAGAGCCTCTATGGCCGAAATCGAGCAATACGGCGGAATTACAACGATTACAGTAGAGGATCAGAGTTCCTATGACGGGGAAAGTTCCGGCTCTGAATCACAGTCTGCGGATTCACATCTAAATGATGACGTGATTGAGGAGATTCGAAATATTGCGCATGTAGAAGATGTTTATGGAATATTGGAGACAGAAGCTCTTGTCATGTGTAATGGTTTTCAAACTTATGCTACGGTAAGAGGTGTGGAACCGGACAAAATGAGTAAGCTGGGGATTACATTGGCACAAGGAGATTTTCCGGAGCCGGATGCAGGAAGTTTGAAAGCAGTATACGGGAATATGATCATTGGTGATTTTTATAATGAAAAAACCGGTGAGGGCTATTGGTATAACGGAGAACTTCCGGATATTGACCTTATGAGTGATACGATTATGTTCATTTTCGACGTGGATGGATATTATAATTTCCTGTGGGGGACCGGAGATGAGGAAGAGGGGGCAGTGCCTGCTATGCCGAAAAAACGTATTGTCGAGGCTGCCGGTGTCATGGAGGGAACCGTAGAAGATTACGGAAGTAACAGCTATTACGTGTATTTTGATATCAACGAGCTGAAAAGAATATTAAAAAAAGAATATAAGACCAAGACGATACCGGGTCAGCCGACCACAGCATCGGGCAAAGCGTTTAAAGAAATCTACTATAACAATATTTTGGTAAATGTAGATGATATGGATTATGTGCAGGAGGTGCAGAATCAGATCAGCCAGCTGGGGTATCATGCGAGCTCCAATGCTGAATGGGTCGAGTCTATGCAGGGACAGTATTTTTACATTGAACTGGCACTCGGAGGAATCGGTGCGGTTTCGTTGATTGTTGCAGCTATCGGAATTGCCAATACTATGATGATGTCAATTTACGAAAGAACGAAAGAGATCGGTATTATGAAAGTGCTCGGATGTGATATGCGTAATATTCAGGGAATGTTTCTTCTGGAGGCCGGTTATATCGGATTTATCGGCGGTGTCCTGGGTATTTTACTCAGCTATACATTGTCGTTTATTGTTAATGCCGTTGTCAAAAATCTCGGTGCAGGTATTGAGATGAATATGTCGGTGGGGATTTCCTATATCCCATTATGGCTGGCCGGTGTGGCGCTTATGTTTGCGGTCTTTGTCGGCATGGCGGCAGGATTTTTCCCATCCCTGCGCGCGATGAAACTCAGTCCGCTTGCGGCAATCAGAAATGAATAAAAAAATTGATTTTTTTCATGGTTTTTTAGTAGAAATGTATAAATAATTATGCTATACTGAAATTCGGACAGTATTTTTTATGGCGTAGTAGTCAAATCTAGGAAACAGGGGCGATTGAAATGCAGAATAATGTAGGAATGGAAGCAGCCAGAAAGGCAGCAGAGGAAGCCGCAAGAAAAGCAGCAGCGGCAACACTTAAAAATTCAGAAAATGCGCAGAGTGCATCTGCCAACAATGAGAAAGAAGATAATTCGATTAAATCGGCAGAAGAAGCGATTCGTCAGACTGCCGGGTTAAATGCCAAGAAAGCAGCGATTGAATCTGCATTCCGTATTGCGGATGAAGCAGCCAGAAAGGCAGCTCATGAAGTGACAGAGGCTACATCTTCCGAAAAAGATCCGGCAAGACGTGCTATTGAAGAGGAAACAATCCGTAAAGCAGCCAGTGAGCATACACGCAAAATCGCGGAAGAAGCAGCCAGAAAATTGGCAGAAGAAAATATTAAAAAAGCACAGGATTTTGCAAAAGCATCGGATGAGCGTATCAAACAGTTAAAAGAAGACACTGCAAAAAAAGTGGAAGCAGAAGAAAAAGTGGCTGTTGATAAAGCTGTAAGCGAAGCAGAAGCAAAAGCAAAAGAGGATATGATTGCGCATCTTAAGAAGGTAGAAGAAGAGGCGCAGAAAGAAGTAGAAGAAGCTATTCGCAAGGCAAATGAAGTAGCCAGAAAGAAAATGGATGAGGCGAAAGCAACAGCGGAAGCTGAGGTCGAGAAGAAAGTGGATGCTGTCAGAAAAGAGGCGGAAGCAAAAGCAGCTGAGGCTATTGAAGCAGCTGTGACAAAGGTCGGAACAGAAGCCAGAGCGAAAGAGACTGAGGCAGCGAAAGAAGAAGATGCTAAGAATGTTCGTGCAGTGGAAGAGATCGTTGCCAAGGAAGCAAATACAGCAGCATTGAAGTTTGCTAAAGATGCTATCGTAAAGATGGAAGAAGAAAAGATTCGTCGCGCTGAGGAAGAGAAAGCAAGACTTGCAGCAGAGGAAAAGGCACGCAAGGAAGCTGAAGAGCGCGCACGTAGAGAGGCGGAAGAGGCTGAGAGAAAGCGCATCGAGGAAGAGAAGCGCCGTAAAGAAGAAGAGGCAAAAGCCAAAGCAGAAGCTGCTGAAAAAGCAAGAAAAGCAGCAGAAGCTCTCGAGTTCCGTAAATATCAGGAAGAAGCGATGAGACAGACGCAGAAGGCAGCGGAAGCACAGGCGGCAGCCCAGGCAGTCGAGACACCGGCGCAACCTGCAGCAAGTGCGGCAGCAGCGGCGGCGGCAGCAATGAATCAGCCGACACCTGCACCGGCACCAACTCCGGCTCCAGCACCTGCACCTGCTCCTGCACCGGCACCAACTCCGGCTCCGGCACCTGCTCCTGCATCAAAGGCAGAAGCAATTCAGGAAGCAACGGCATCTACAGGCGGAGCGATGTCATTAGACGACTTCCAGAAGGCAGCTATGAAGCTGAAGATCTTACTGGACAACGGTATTATCTCACAGGCTGAGTTTGATGAAGAAAAACGTCGCCTTGTAGAAAATATGCAGCTTTAATAGATAAGAAAGAATTGGGATATCACAATGTGGTATCCCTTTTTTTATATTTTGAAAATATGTGTTGACAAATAATATTATACGCCATATAATATGACACAGAAAACATATTATACGACGTATAATATTATAAATGTGTATAGTACATAAAAGAAAGGAGAATAAGTATGGTATTTAATACAGGAGCAGCTTTGTTGGATGCCATCGTTCTTGCGGTAGTCGATAAGGATAAACAAGGCACTTACGGGTATCGGATTACCCAGGATGTCAGGCAGGTACTGGAAGTTTCGGAATCTACCTTATACCCGGTACTGCGGCGCTTGCAAAAGGGCGGCTATCTGGAAGTTTATGATATGGAATGCGCTGGAAGAAATCGCAGATATTATAAAACAACGCCCCAGGGTGAAGCGCAATTAAAAGAGTATCGTGAGGAATGGATGAACTACTCACAAAAAATCACACAAATTTTCGAGGGAGGCACAGTTCATGAATAAATATGAATTTTTGAGGCAATTAGAGAATCTGCTCTCTGATCTTCCGGAAGAAGAGCGCAGAGAAGCGATGGAATATTATGTGGAATATTTTGATGAGGCAGGACCGGAGAAGGAAGCGGAGGTGCTTCGTGAACTCGGTTCGCCGTCTGAGGTTGCCCACAATATAAGAGAAGATCTTGCGGGGAAAGAACTTATGGTAGTTTCGCAGGACGCAGAGGACGGAAAAAAGAAAGAAAAGAATGACGGATGGAAGATTGCATGTATTGTACTTCTGTGTGTGTTGGCAGCACCGATTGCTATTCCGCTTGCGGTTGCACTTGTAGGAGCAATCATTGGTATTATCGTCGGATTGGTTTCCTCTGTGGCGGGAGTATTCCTGGCGAGCTGCTTAATGACATTTGCACTTGCGGCGGCAGCGATTATACTGTTTGTTATCGGAATTATCAAACTTTTTACAATACCTTTAGTCGGAGCATTTTTACTTGGATTATCACTGGTCTGCGCAGGAGTGGCCCTGCTTCTCGGATTCCTTGTAGTTAAATTCCTGCTTGTGGCATTACCGGCCATCTGCAGAGGTATCTATAAGCTTTGTAAACGTATCTTCGTGAGAAAGGAGGAAAAAGCATGAAAAAATCATCGGTTATCATTTTAATTACATCTGTATGTCTCATTCTCGTCGGAGCGATTTTGGCGGGGATTACCGGAACGGTAGGCGGCGTGCAGAAGATTCAGGAGTTGATTGATGAAGAGGACATCGCTTTTGAAGTTCCGTTTTTTGAAGAATATGAATTGCAGCTGGATTCAACCGGACTTTATTTTGCACCGGAGGATGATATGAGAGAAGTGCCTTCGGAAGTGTATATAGTAGAGCCGAGCGACTTTGATGCAAAAGAGCCGGGTGAGTATGTAGAAGAAATGGTAGATGCAACCGAAAATATCGCATCGTTAGAGATTAAACTGGGTGCGGGAGAGTTGGAGTTTAGAAAGAGTGGAGATGACCGTATTCACATACAGCAGGATGGGAACCTTAATATTACTCCAAAGACCAACGGCGACAAGCTGGTGCTTGAGGTGGAAAGTCTCGTGAATGTGCAGATTTTCGGCGTTTCCGTGGGTGACTCAGCTACTGCGGGTAGTGCGACACTTTACCTCCCGGAGCGTGTTTATGATGAAATTTCCATTGAAATGGGTGCAGGTACATGCAATGGTGATTTCCCGGTATCCAAACAGCTTTCTATCGATATGGGCGCCGGCGAGGCAGAATTTGATTATATTAAGACAGGCGAGTTTGAGCTCAGAGTCGGTGCAGGCGAATGTTCCATCTACACGATTGAAGCAGATAAGCTCAGTGCTGACATTGCCATGGGCGAGTTTTCAGCAAAAGCGCGCATTCATGACGAACTGGATGCAACAGTCGGCATGGGTGAAATCTCGATGGATATCATCGGTAAGGAAACAGACTTTGACTACGACGTGGAGGTCGGTGCAGGCGAAGTCCGTATCGGAAACAGAAGCTACAGTGGTATCGGAAGCGGCGGAAGTCAGAGCAACAACACCGGAAAAGAGATTGATGTAGAGTGCGGTATGGGTGAAGCGACAATCCGTTTTGTAGAAGGGTAAAGAGATACATGTTTCATTTTGGTTTTTCATATATCGGTCTCATTTATTTGTTAATGCTTTTTATCCCGAACGGTTTGTGGACGAAGCACAAGCCAAGGGGGTATGATGCGCATGTTAAAAATGAGAATAAAACTCTGCTTTTGTTTGAGAGAGTCGGAGAGGCACTGACGTCCGTATGCGTAATTATATTTTCGGATTTTAATATCCGCAAGACATATTGGGCGCTATGGCTTGCCATCTCGTTCCTCTTTATGATTTGTTATGAGATTTACTGGGTGCGCTACTTTAAAAGCAACCATGAGATGAAGGACTTTTACAGTAGTTTTTGCGGGATTCCGGTGGCGGGTGCAACGTTGCCGGTAATCGCATTCTTTCTGCTGGGAATCTACGGAAGTAATGTGTTTTTGCTTGTGTCGGTGTTAATTCTCGCTATCGGACATATCGGTATTCATCTGCAGCATAAAAGGGAAGTATGTGGTAAGGCAAAAAGAAAACTTCCGGCGGGTATTTTCGGTTGGATATGCGGACTTTTTGCCGGGATAATCATCGCAATCCTTGTGCTGGTAATCGGATGTAGGAATCTGAATTATATGCAGCATTATGCGCTGGTAAAGAAAGGCGTGGATGAAGGAGTGTATGTGGAACTCGGCGGTCAGGAGCAGTATGTGCTGCTGCGCGGAGAAGACGTGAAAAATCCGGTGATAGTTTACTTGCACGGTGGGCCTTCGTCATCGGACACCTATGCAACCTATGGCTTTTCGAAGTACTTAACGGATGACTATACCGTGCTGGCATGGGATCAGAGAGGCTGCGGAAGAACCTATTTCCGTAATATGGAAAAAGACCCGGAAAATGCAACAGCGACGTATGCGCAGGCACTCACGGATTTGGATGAGCTTGTGGACTATGCGCGGGAGCGATTCGGGCAGGAAAAAGTCATTATCTTAGGTCATTCTTACGGGACGATTCTCGGAAGTGAGTATGCACTGGCTAACCCGGAGAAGGTATCGGCCTACGTTAGTGTTGCGCAGGTTATTTCTATGGAAAAAATGGTTGTTTACAGTTATGAGGATGCGCTGAAAAAGGCAAAAGAAGCGGGAGACGATACAGCGGAACTCGAGACGGCATTCGAAACGTTTTGTGAGAGTGAAGATATGACGGATATGATGAAAGTCCGGGCATTGGGAACAAAGTATCAGCCGGTGAAGGTTGCAGACCGGGCGACCTTAATATCTGTGATATCGCCGTACTTCGGTGTGGATGATTTTCGGTGGTTTTTAAAGCAACTGGGAAGTTTGGATACCTATTTTGCTCTGAATAAGCCGCTGTTTGATTATACATATGAGTTTGATGCGTATGAAAATGCATTGGAGTTTGAAGTGCCGGTATATTTCATTTCCGGTGATTCCGACTGGATATGTCCGGTCGATTCGGTTCGTGAATATGCAGAGAATATTACAGCACCGGAGGTCCGTTTGGAACTGTTGGACGGGTGCGGGCATAATGTGCAGTATTCACTGCCGGAGGAGTTTGCAAAAATAGTCCGTGAGGTTATAAAGGGGCACTAAGCCAATATTATTTAATTAAGACAGTCGTCATACGCAATGTAGACGGCTGTTTTACGTTCTATGGAATTGTTTTTGCAAAACAGTACGTAAGCCCCCAAATTATTTACGGTTCTTATGCCAAAATAGGCTGGTGCAATGGGAAGAAAAAGTGTATGATGAACTACAGAAAATAATAGAGAGGTAACGCCTATGGAAAAACAATTTTCTAACATGAGATTAAAAGCAATTTTGAAAATCATCATTCCGCTTTTGGTGATTCCGCTGATTGTTCTTGTCGTGATGCGGGAGGATTTGGAAACAGCTGAGATAGTTATTGTAGGTTGCACATGGGGGATTGTGGCGCTTATTTATATCGTCAGCGGAATCCTTACCTTGAGAGACGGCCCGAAGCAGGCGATGGCATACATAAAAAGCTATCCGGGCGGTAGTGATGCGCTGGATGCGGAACTTGCGGAGGCAGAGGAGTTCGGAGGGTTGAAAATCGGACGGGAACATGCCTTTGTCGATGCGTCAGACGGATTTCATATTTTGCCGCTGGATAAGATTGAGAAAGTCTACGTGCGCCATCATGGCGAAAACAGAGTAAAAGGAAGGCCGGGCTACTATTATCTTTACATTTCAGCCACACTTCCCGACTGGTCTGAGACGATTAAGGTGTATTATGTGAGCGGTGACGAAGCCCGTGATACAGAAGTGTATTTGCGACAGCGATGTGATTTGCAGTCGGAAGAATAACAGAAGACACGCGCTTCTTGACAAATTGAGGGTGTGCGACTATCATAAATTATGTATGCGAATTGCAAAAATTGACGCACCAAGGAGACAAAAATGAGTAAAGAATTAGCAAAAACATATGACCCACATGGTATGGAAGACCGTATCTATGAAAAGTGGCTTGAGAAAAAATATTTCCACGCGGAGGTAGATCACGACAAAAAACCGTTCACGATCGTCATTCCGCCTCCAAATATCACAGGTCAGCTCCATATGGGACATGCGCTTGACAATACAATGCAGGATATCCTCATTCGTTTTAAGAGAATGCAGGGATACAATGCCCTTTGGCAGCCGGGTACCGACCATGCTTCCATTGCGACAGAGGTTAAGATTATTGAGAAATTAAAAGAAGAAGGCATCGATAAAGACGATCTCGGAAGAGACGGCTTTTTGGAGAGAGCCTGGGACTGGAAGAGAGAGTACGGCGGACGTATTATCGAGCAGCTCAAAAAGCTCGGATCTTCCTGTGACTGGGACAGGGAGCGCTTCACCATGGACGAAGGCTGTAATGAGGCCGTTACCGAAGTGTTCTGCAAGATGCATGAAAAAGGATGGATTTACAAGGGCTCCCGTATTATCAACTGGTGTCCGGTTTGTAATACATCGATTTCCGATGCGGAAGTACAGTATGAGGAGCAGGCAGGTCATTTGTGGCATATCAAATATCCGGTGGTAGATGAAAACGGAGAGCCGTCTAAGACAGAGTTCCTTACATTCGCAACGACAAGACCTGAGACTATGCTCGGTGACACTGCGGTTGCGATCAATCCGGCAGATGAGAGATATACTTATCTGAAGGGAAGACAGGTTTGGTTACCTATCGTTAACAAAGCGATTCCGGTCGTAGAAGATTCTTACGTTGACATGGAATTCGGTACCGGTGTTGTTAAGATTACTCCGGCTCATGACCCGAACGACTTCGAGGTCGGAAAACGTCATAACCTTCCGGAAGTTAACATCATGAACGATGATGCTACCATCAACAAAAACGGCGGAATTTACGAAGGTATGGACCGTTACGAAGCGCGCGCTGCCATCGTAAAAGAACTGGATAGCCAGGGCTTACTTGTTAAGATTGAAGATTATACCCATAATGTAGGAACCCATGACCGTTGTAAAACAACGGTAGAGCCACTCATCAAAAAACAGTGGTTCGTAAAGATGGACGAGCTGATCAAACCGGCTGTAAAAGCAGTCAAAGACGGTGAGATTAAGCTGGTTCCGGAACGTATGGAAAAGACATATTTCAACTGGACAGACAATATCAGAGACTGGTGTATCTCAAGACAGCTCTGGTGGGGACACAGAATTCCTGCTTACTACTGTCAGGAGTGCGGCGAAGTCATCGTCGGCAAGGAGATGCCAGGTGTTTGTCCGAAATGCGGATGCACACGTTTTGGGCAGGATCCGGATACACTGGATACATGGTTTTCATCTGCGCTTTGGCCGTTCTCTACACTGGGCTGGCCGAACATGACAGAAGATTTGAAATATTTCTATCCGACCGATGTCCTTGTAACAGGATACGATATCATTTTCTTCTGGGTAATCCGTATGATCTTCTCCGGATTCGAGCAGATGGGTGAGAAGCCGTTCCATACCGTTTTGTTCCATGGACTTGTCCGTGACTCACAGGGTAGAAAGATGAGTAAATCTCTTGGCAACGGTATCGATCCGCTTGAGATTATTGACCAGTACGGTGCGGATGCACTGAGACTGACATTGATTACAGGTAATGCACCGGGTAACGATATGCGTTTCTACTACGAGAGAGTAGAGGCGAGCCGTAACTTTGCAAACAAAGTATGGAATGCTTCCCGTTTCATTATGATGAACATGGAAGGCAAAGAAATTCCTGCAAATGCTGCGGACGGACTGGAGCCGGTAGATAAATGGATTCTTTCCAAACTGAACAGTCTGACAAAAGAAGTAACCGACAATATGGAGCACTACGAACTCGGTATCGCAGTGCAGAAAGTATATGACTTCATCTGGGATGAGTTCTGCGACTGGTACATTGAGATGGTAAAACCGCGTCTTTACAACAGTGACGATGCGACAAGCCAGAATGCAGCACTTTGGACATTAAAGACGGTTCTGCTCGGAGCCTTGAAGCTCCTTCACCCTTATATGCCGTTTATCACAGAAGAAATCTTCTGCACACTTCAGAACGAAGAAGAGTCTATCATGATTTCCGAGTGGCCTGTTTACAACGAGGCTTATGCGTTTGCAAAAGAGGAAAAAGAGATTGAGACGATGAAAGAAGCGGTTCGCGGAATCCGTAACGTGCGTACTTCCATGAACGTTGCTCCTTCCCGTAAAGCATCCGTATATGTGGTTTCTGACAAAAAAGAAATCTGTGATATCTTCGAAAACGGAAAACTCTTCTTTGCACCGCTTGCTTATGCGTCTGAGGTACTTATTCAGACAGACAAAGCAGGTATTGCAGACGATGCGGTCAGCGTTGTGATCGACGGGGCAACCCTTTACATTCCGTTTGCAGAGCTTGTAGACCTGAAGCAGGAGATTGAGCGTCTCGAGAAGGAAGAAAAGAAACTTTCCGGCGAGATTGCAAGAGCAACGGGAATGCTTAACAACGAACGTTTCACAAGCAAAGCACCGGCAGAAAAAGTTGCCGAGGAAAGAGCAAAGCTTGAGAAATATACACAGATGCTGGCACAGGTACAGGAGAGACTGGCACAGCTTAAATAAGATTTCAGTCAGCCATCGCTAACAGTTAGCGGTGGCTGCTTTACGTTGATTTTCGGAAATTACCCATAACAAACCGGAAGGAATGTCGTATGAATATAACAGAGATGCAGGACTATATCTGCAGCATACAGAAATTTGCAAAAAAGAATACACTGGAACATACAAAGGCATATCTGAAACTCCTCGGAAACCCGTGCAAAGATGCAAAGATTATACACGTGGCGGGAACCAACGGAAAAGGCTCTGTGTGCAACTACCTGCGCGTTTTGCTCGCAGAACACGGATACAGCACCGGAATGTTTGTATCTCCGCATCTTGTGGATATGAGGGAGCGCATCCTTCTGGACGGCGAGATGGTTAGCCGGGAGCAATTTGTCGAGGCATTTAACCGGGTGAAAGAGACGGTGGATGAGGCACTTTCCGGAGCATGCGCTGTGGAAGGACAGGGAGAGAATGGGGAACTTCATCATCCGACCTTCTTTGAGTTTCTTTTTCTGATGGCTATGGTTGTCTTTGAGAAACAAAAACCGGATTACATTATTTTGGAAACAGGAATGGGCGGAAGACTGGATGCAACCAATGTGTTTGATAAGCCGCAGCTTACAATTATTACGGAAATCGGGTTGGATCACTGTCAATATCTCGGTGAAACAAAAGAAATGATAGCATACGAAAAGGCAGGTGTCATCAAGCCGGGCGTTCCGCTTATCTATGTCGATAGAGATAAAAAAGTGTCTGAGGTCTTGTCACAGACGGCAGAAAGATGTGGCAGCAGGACTTTTGCGGTCGATAAAACGAGAACTTCGAATATAAATATAAATCACAAAAGCATTGATTTTTCGTATAAATCTAGGTATTATAATAATGTTAGTTGCACTTTGTCGACACGAGCATTGTATCAGGTGGAGAATGCTGCGACAGCCCTCACAGCTCTTGAAGTACTTCTGCGGCGGGATCAGATACAGCCGGAGAAATTGCAAAACGCAATGCGGCGGATGCACTGGGCAGGCAGGATGGAAGAGATTGCGACTGACGTGTATGTGGATGGGGCGCACAATGAAGATGGTATCAAAGCATTTTTGGAAAGTGTGGCATCCGCACCCGGCGAGCAAAGGAAGGTATTGCTTTTTTCGGCGGTAAGTGATAAAGAATATGAGGATATGATAAGCCTGGTGGAAGCATCGGGATTATTTGAAGCATATGTCATTGCCGGCATTGCGGATGAGCGGGGGTTATCCGGAGAGCAGATAAGAAGTTGCTTTAAACAATGTGACAGCAAGGATATTCATTTGTGTAAAAGTGTGCAGGAGGCGTATCAAAAGGCGCTTATGTTGAAACGGGACGGCGTTTTGTACATCGCAGGCTCACTGTATCTGGCAGGGGAGATCAAAGCCCTGCTGAAGGAGGAATCATAATGATCAATTTTGAAGAAGAATTAAAGAAGTTTCATCCGAGTCTGGAGATTGAAGACGCAGCGGATGCGATATACAATCAGGATCTGACAGATATGGCCGACGTACTGGTAGGTATGATCAAAGAGGCAGAAGCAGCAAAGGAAGAATAGATAGGATAAGGTAATTACCATGAAATGTTATAATTGCGGCTGCGACCTGTCCGAAAAAGATTTTTGTACCGGTTGCGGTGTCGATGTAGGTTTATATAAAAAGATAATGCACATATCCAATCGCTACTACAATGACGGATTGGAAAAAGCCAATGTCAGGGATCTGACCGGAGCGATCACAAGTCTTCGTCAGAGTCTGAAATTTAACAAAAATAATATTGAAGCAAGAAACCTTCTCGGACTAGTTTATTTTGAGATGGGTGAAGTGGTAGCCGCTCTCAGCGAGTGGGTAATCAGTAAAAATTTAAAACCGAAGAAAAATCTGGCGGATGATTATATCGAAGCCATCCAGAGCAATCCGACCCGTCTGGATACCATCAATCAGACGGTGAAGAAGTACAACCTTGCACTTCGCTACTGTTATCAGGACAGCAAGGATCTGGCGATCATTCAGCTCAAAAAAGTGTTGTCGCTGAATCCGCGTCTTGTGCAGGGACATCAGCTTTTGGCACTTCTCTACATGGATTCCGAACAGTGGGATAAAGCCAAAAAGGAGCTTGTAAAGTGTTGCAGGATTGATGCCAACAATACGACGACATTATCCTATTTGAAAAAAGTCAGATTCATGCTGGAGGGCGGAGACGAATCGGCGGGCTCTGCGGTAAAGAAAAGAAAAGCGCAGCCGAAAGAGGCGGTAACCTACCAGAGCGGTAATGAGACAATCATTCAGCCGCTCAATGTCAGAGAAGCCAAAGCGTCCACTTCGGTGCTGAATATTGTGATAGGATTGGTTATCGGTATTGCGGTTACTTATTTCCTTATTATGCCGGCCAAGATCCAGATGGAACGAAACAAGATGCAGGAAGAGCTGAAGGTTGTCAGCGAGAATTCCGATTCCAAGTCTGCGCAGATTTCAGAACTGGAACAGAAAGTGGAAGAGTTGACGCAGTCAAAAACCAATCTGGAAAATGAAATTGCCGAATATACAGGAGCAAACGGAGAAAGCCGTAAGGTGGATGTGCTTCTTCAGACAGCTACCGATTACCTTCAGAATCCGGAAGACTATGATGCGATTGCAGATACCCTCTATGAGGTGGATGTAGAATACGTAGAAAATTCAGCGTCGGATGCTTATAAACAGCTGTATTACAAATTGATGGAGCTCGTCGGAGAAAAAGTCACGGAGACTCTTTATGAAAACGGCAGTCACGCTGTCAATCAAAGTGATTACACAACAGCGATTATTGATTTGGAAAAAGCATGGCACTTTTCTTCCGGAATGGAGACTCCAAACCCGGATATTTTATATGAGTTAGCACAGGCTTACCAAATGGCAGGTGAGACGGATAAGGCACAGAGTGCCTACAGTCAGATTATGACAGATTATCCGGATTCGCAGGCGGCTCGTAAGGCGGAGGAACGCTCTCAGGAGATGGGTGAAACGCAGGCGCCGGAAGCAGAGCCGGCCGAGGGCGGGGAACCGATTGATTATTAAAAATTTTATAAGACAATATACAAAAGAGAACATGGAAATTCCATGTTCTTTTTTGTTTTGTGAATATTTTGTAGAAAGGATGGGAAAAATGGGAGAAAAAGAAACCTTTGAAATAAGGGAGAATTGTCTGGTCATTCATGTACCGGAGGAACTGGATCACCATAATGCAAAAGAGATTTGTCATTTGGCAGATCACTATTTGACAGACGACAGAGTGCAGCAGGTGGTGTTTGATTTCGGCGATACACTTTTTATGGACAGTTCGGGAATCGGATTGGTAGCGGGGCGCAACGAAAAGATCAGGTATCTGGGAGGGCGTACCATCATAGCCAATGCAAATCAAAGAATTCGAAAAATGCTCAAAATCTCCGGATTGGAAGAAAAAATTTGTATAATGGAGGATTAAAAATGAAAAACGAAATAAAACTGGTCATGGATGCCATCTCCGAGAATGAAGCGCTGGCACGTATGACGACAGCTACATTCCTTGCGCGGTTGCACCCGACACTGGAGGAGATGGAGGATGTAAAAACAGCGGTTTCCGAAGCGGTGACAAACGCCATTATTCATGGAATGCCGGCGGATGGAAAGGTTTACATAACATGCACTGCGGAAAAGGATATCTTCACTGTCACGATAGAAGATCACGGAGTAGGAATAGAAAATGTGGAAAAAGCGATGGAACCATTGTTTACGACAAAACCGGATCAAGAGCGTTCGGGGATGGGATTTGCATTTATGGAGGCATTTATGGATGAGCTGGCGGTAACTTCTTCTCCGGGATGCGGGACGATTGTGACGATGGAAAAAGCCATTGGCTTTTCGAGGTATGAGGAGTAATCTATGGACAATATTCGGTATCTCATTTCACAGGCACAAAAGGGGGACAAGCAGATCAGAGATACATTAATAGAGGAAAATCTCGGTTTGGTGCATCACATTGTAAGACGCTTTTTGAACCGGGGATATGATGCGGAAGAGCTGTTTCAGATCGGCTGTATCGGACTGATGAAAGCCATAGATCACTTTGATACGGAGTACGATGTGAAATTTTCTACCTATGCGGTTCCGCTGATCATGGGCGAAATCAAACGTTTTTTGCGTGATAACGGAATAATCAAGGTTTCAAGGAGCCTGAAGGAAAATGCATGGAAGATTAAAAACGCACAGAGGGAACTGTCCGGTCCGACAGGACGCGAGGTGACGATCGATGAAATAGCCGGACATACAGGCCTTACCGTAGAAGAGATACTTATGGCACAGGAAGCCGACATAGAAATAGAGTCACTGTCAAAGACGGTTTATCAAGGAGATGGAAGTGAGATCAGTCTGGGTGACCGGATCGCCGATGAGAAAAACGAACATGAGAAACTGCTCAATCATTTGTTTTTGGAGCAGCTATTGCAGGCGCTTTCGGAGGATGAACGCTACTTGATCAAACTGCGCTATTTTGACAATGTGACACAGGTGGAAACAGCCAAAGAGTTGGGAATCAGCCAGGTGCAGGTCAGCCGTCTGGAAAAGAAAATTTTGGAGAAAATGAAAAAAATGGGATGAAACTTGTTGACACATCTGTGAATAAAGTGTATATATACATATATACAGTATATTTACAGGGGAGTGTAAACATGAGAGAGGAATTAAAAAACGTAATAGAAGTGAAGCAGCTTTCTAAAAAACTCGGCAATTTCACGTTCGGAGAGATGAGTTTTGAGTTACCTATGGGTTACATCATCGGTCTGATCGGAGAAAACGGTGCGGGTAAGACGACGCTGCTTCATTTATTTTTGGGATTATATCAGCCTTCGGAGGGAGAACTTAGGATATTCGGGGGAAAATACAGTGAGGAAGAAGTACAAATCAGGCAACAGATTGGCTTTGTACTGCAGGAAAGGCTGTTTGCAGATAACGACAGTCTGTTGAAAAATGCGGATATTTACGGCTCTTATTATGAGAACTATGACAGAGAGTTGCTTATGGCTTATCTTGAGGAGTTCGGACTTTCGCCGCAGAAGAAATACCGCAAGCTTTCCAAGGGAGAGGAACTGAAGTTTCAGTTTGCGTTTGCCATGGCTCACAAACCAAGGCTTTTGATTCTGGATGAGGCGACGGGAAATTTTGATCCGAAGTTCCGGGAAAAATTCCTGACATATATCAAAGATTTCATCAAAGACGGTGACAGAAGTGTGATTTTGGCAACCCATCTGACGCAGGAACTGGAGCCGCTTGTGGATTACATTCTGTATATCGAAAAAGGACAGCTTTTGATGAACTATGATATTGAAACGCTCCGTTCCCGTTACCGCATAGCGGTTGGGGAAGAGTATAAGTTGAAGCTTCTTCCGAAGGACAAAGTGATCTGCATGGAATCCGGAAAACTGGGAGCAAGAGCACTGATCCGCTACCGCAAACATTATAACTATGACAGGGAAATTTCGCTTGTTGCTCCGACGTTGGAAGAATTGATGTATTTTGTGACAAAGAGAGAAAGGGGGAGGGAGTATGAATTCTAGGGCAATCAAAGATTATTTTCGGGCGTTTCGATGGAAAAAGCTGTTTTCCACCGAACTGTTTATGTTTTATTTCTGGATGTTGTTCGGGCCGCTGCAGTTTATGGAGGTTGCAGATAAAAAGGTGGCTGCGTTGCTTATTTATTATTGCGGAGCTGTTTTGCTTTTGGTTGCGATGTTAGGGATTTCTTTAAATCCGGTCGGACTTCCGAAGCTTATGTTTCTTTGCCCGATGTGCGAGCGGCAGCGGGAGGATTATGTCAGAACACGGTTTTGGGTACGTTTCCTGATACCGGCAGCAATGTTTGTTCTTGTGCGTGCGATTTTGTGGGTCATTTTTCCTCAGGATATATTTTATCTGCTGATTGATCTGATGTTTCTGATGGGGCTCAACGGAGCATCTTTTATGTCGACGACCGGAAGCATGAAAGCATTGGAGGCCACGAAAGACCAGCCAAGGCTTCTTAAAGAAAAGCTGTTAAAGGGTATGGACGTGAAAGGATTACTTGTATTTTTAATCGGTGTGGTTGCATGGTTTATTGCCTGTGCGGGTATTGCAGACGGCGGATCGGAACACTGGATAGTATGGGCAATAACGTTGGCGGTATTTGTGTGGCAGGTGTGGCTGACGGTAAAAATGCTTGGCTATGTAAAGTACTTGATACCGCTTGCAAGCGATTATGAAAGGATGAATGTCTGATGTTAAAAATTATGATACAGCCACAGGGGACGATGGCTATTTATGAGCAGATTGTCAATCAGATGAAGGATGCGATTGTGAGCGGTGATCTGAAACCGGGCGAGGCGCTTGTGTCAATCCGCGCGCTGGCTGCAGATCTGCAGGTCAGTGTGATTACGACGAAGCGTGCTTACGAGGAACTGGAGAAGGAAGGGCTGATCCGGTCTGTTGCCGGGAAAGGCTTTTATGTGTGTGAATACAATACCGACTATCTGCGGGAAAAACAGCTGATGGTGCTGGAGGAGAGGATTGCAGATGTGATTATAGGGGCAAAGAGCGCAGGACTTACGTGTGACGAGTTTGTGGAGATGGTGCGTGCTCTGTACGAGGAAAAGGGGCAGTAGGATGAGAGAGGAAAAGACACTTTTAGAATTTAGAAATGTGACAGGAGCGACAAGAAAAAATTATCAGCTGCAGGAGATTTCATTTTCGTTACCTGCGGGTTATATTGCGGGGATTGCCGGTGAAAACGGCGCCGGAAAGACGACGATGTTTGACTACATCATGCACCCGAAAAAGCAATATTCAGGCAATATTTTGCTGAATGGGAAAGAGATTCATGATGATTATGTTAGCTTGCGACAACAAATTGGATTCGTGTCGGAAAAGAATCGTTTTTTCATGGAGAAAAGTGCAAGAGAAAATGCAAAGTTAGCCGCCTGTTTATATGATACGTGGGATTATGACCTGTTTGAGAAGTCGATGAAAGAGATGGGAGTGGCGAGTACCAAGACACTTTCCAAATTGTCACGGGGTGAATATATGAAGTTTCAGGCGGCTTACGCAATGGCACATCACCCGGTGCTTTATCTGCTCGATGAGGTGACAGCAGGGATGGATCCGGTGTTTCGTATGGATTATTTTAAATTGTTACAGAAGCTGATGGGAGATGAACATACATCGGTGCTGATGATCAGCCATATTCAGGAGGAGATGGAACGCAAGATGGATTACATCGGAATCATGGAAGAAGGGAGGCTGGTATCATGGAAAGAGAGTATATGACACAGAGAGAAAAGATCGAGAGGTATTATGACACGTTGATCGGACAGGGAAGCGGTGCCCTTTCTCCGGATATCGTGACCTATCTTCTTCTCTGTATCGCTATGATGATGCTGTTTCTTCCGATACAGGAAATGTGGGGAGAAGATGCATTGTTTTCCATTGTATGGGTATTTACCATGCTTATTACGATGGCAGTCACATTTTATATGGGAAAGTATCATACAGTGACCTATGGGAATAATAAAATAGAAACAGTAGCGGAGAAACTTCTGTATATGCCAATTGATCATAGGGTAAAGAGAAGATATCTGTTTGGAAAGCTGATCGGATTTTTGAAAAAAATCACAATCGCAGGAATGGTGATGCAGCTGGGAGTGGCGTTAATCGCCTACCATTTTGTCAGCATTTGGAATATAATATATATACTTGGAGTTACCTTTGTGGTACCGTTTGTGTTTTGCGGAATGATGATTATACTGAACGATATTACGCGAAAAAAATAAGGAGGAGTTACCCATGACTTACCGGGAGATAGTAAAAAATGAAGAAGTGAAGGCTTACATACAAAAAGGAAATGCCAATCTCGATGTGCTTGGTTTTACCGACCATTCGCAGGCTCACAGCGGTCTTGTGGCGGAGCGGGCAGCGGAGATTTTGCAGCAACTCGGATATGATGAGCACGACATGGAACTGGCACGGATCGCGGGGTACATGCATGACATCGGGAATGTGATCAACCGCAAAAATCACGCAGAATACGGAGCAATTTTGGCAAACGACATTTTAAAACAGACAGATATGTCTCTTGAGGATCGGGTCATTGTTGTGTCAGCCATAGGTAACCATGATGAGGGAACCGGCGGTGCAAAAGACCCGGTGTCGGCGGCGTTGATCATTGCGGATAAGACGGATGTGCGCAGAAACCGCGTGACGGAAAAAGAAACGGCGAAGTTTGATATTCATGACCGTGTCAATTATGCCGTGACCGATACCACACTCACGGTTGATAAGGAGAAGATGGAAATTACGCTCAATTTGGAGATCGACGAGACCATCTGTACGATGTATGAATATTTCGATATTTTCCTGGGGCGCATGATGATGTCCCGCGGCGCAGCGGAAATGCTAGGTGCAAAGTTTAAGTTGCGTGTGAACGGCGGAAAGGTGTTGTAAGAAACGGAGGTCTATTTTGAAGCGAGATAAGATTTTAAATGCACTGAAATTGTGCGTTGCAGTTATTTTGGGAATTACGTTTGCCAGTCTGTTGGAGTTGGAATATCAGACCTCAGCAGGAATTGTGGCAATTCTTACGATTTTTCGTACGAAGAGGGAGACGATACAGACAGCGGTTGGGCGGGCGCTTGCCTTTGTGGTGGCGCTGGGGATATCATTTGTCTGCTTCCATTTTCTGGGATTGGGTATAGAGGCATTTTTGCTTTTCCTGATTTTATATATTTTTATCTGTCATTTTATGAACTGGACCTATGCAATCACGCTGAACGCCGTACTTGTTTCGCACTTCGTGACTTCGGGCAGACTGGATGCTATGGCAGTGCGCAATGAGGTGCTGATCTTTTTGATCGGTGTCACTGTGGGGATTCTTATGAATATGCACCTGCGCAAAAATGTGCATCATTTCGAAAAAATGAAGCAGGAGACGGATGAACATATCATTCGCATCCTGGCGCGCATGTCAAAGAGGATGAAAAATCATGATGTGTCCGACTACAACGGAGAATGCTTCAAAGAACTGGAGGAAATACTTCGCGATACGAAAAATATGGCAGAATACAATTATAACAATCAGTTTAATAAATACGACGTGTTCGATTTGGAATATATTTCTATGCGCGAGAGACAGTGTGTTGTGCTCTATGAGATGTACAGCCTGCTCCGTCACCTGGAGACCACGCCGCATACGACCGAAAAAGTGTCTGAGTTTCTCGATATGCTTTCCCATGTGCTGGACGAGGAAAACGACGGAACCGAATTGATGGCAAAGTTCAAGGAAATGGATTGCTACATGAAAGCGCAGCCGCTTCCGAAGGAGAGACAGGAATTTGAGGATCGTGCACGGCTGTTCTGCTTCATGAGAAATATGGAACATTTTATTCGCATAAAAATGGATTTTATAAAGGAACATCAGAATCCGGAATTCGCAGAATGAAGCGGCATACGAAAGCACCCGACTGCATGATAAAAAATTACAAATTTTTTGTAAAAATTTGTTGAAAAATCTTGAAAAAGGTTTAACATAGTAAATGGATAAGAATAATGGAAAAGGATTGTAATTTTTATGGAATATACAAGGGAATCGGCGATTGCTAAGCTGCTGGAAAGCTACCGCGCCTATTTCAATGTGACGGAGTATGAAGAGGATAAAAGACCGTTAGTTGCACACTGCGAATTTTATCAGTCTTCCGAAAAGTATGTATTGTCAAGAAAAGCACAGCTTTGGTCAGCGGAATGCGAGGAGTTTGTGTATTTGTTTGAGACGGAGCGACTCACAAAAGAGATATTTGAAACATGCAAAGATTATGCCTATGAAGACGGTATGGGAAGAGCGCATATCGGACCGGGGCATATGTATACATATATCACACCTGTTTTCATCTGCGATACTTGTGATCCGGATGCGAGAAAGGCGCTGAAGAAATGTCGTCTTTACAAAAGTTTTCGATTTTCTCTGCACGGGTGGATGGATTTTCACACAGCTGTCTTGGAAGTCAGTGATAATAAAATGACGACCAACAGCAGTGGGAAATGTGTCAGGGAAATTTTGAAAAATGTATTATTTAAAAAGAAAAGGAGATAAAGAGTATGAACACATTAGTATTACTGATCGTCTGCGTTGCTGTACTTTTATGCGGTTATATCTTCTACGGAAGATGGCTTTGCAAGCAGTGGGGCGTAGGCGAGAGCAAGGAAGAAACACCGGCTCATACAATGTCAGACGGTGTGGACTATGTTCCTGCTAAAGCACCTGTGTTAATGGGACACCATTTTTCATCTATCGCAGGCGCAGGTCCTATTACCGGACCGATTAATGCAGCATTATTCGGCTGGGTACCGGTAGTTCTTTGGATCTTAATCGGTGGTATCTTCTTCGGTGGTGTGCATGACTTCGGTGCATTATTTGCATCTATCCGTCATAAAGGCCAGTCGGTAGGAGAAATCATTTCTGTCAACATGAGTCGTCGTGCAAAGAGATTATTTATTATCTTTGCTTACCTGACACTGATCCTCGTAGTGGCAGCTTTCGCATCTATCGTTGCAACAACATTCGGTGCAACTTATGTAGATGGTGTATTAGATAAGGCAGCAAGTGCGACTAACGCATCTGTTGCAATGGTATCATTGTTATTTATCCTGATTGCGATTGTTTTCGGTTTCTGCGTATATCGCCGTAACACACCGATGTCAGTTTCTACAATTTTAGGAATTGTTGCAATTGTAATCTGTATGGCAGTTGGTATGAATTTCCATCCGTTATACCTTTCTACCAACGCATGGATGATCGTTGTAGGTATTTACATTGCAATTGCTTCTGTAACACCGGTATGGATTCTTCTCCAGCCGCGTGACTACTTAAGCTCATTCCTTCTTTATGCTATGTTAGCAGTGGCTATCGTTGGTGTAGTTGGAGCTCATCCGACAATTAATTCGGAATTATTCCCGGCATTTGCAGGATTCGCAGTAGATAACGGAAACGGAGTACAGTATCTGTTCCCTATCTTATTTACAACAGTTGCCTGCGGTGCGATTTCCGGTTTCCATTCACTGGTATCTTCCGGAACAACATCAAAACAGCTTGACAAAGAATCCGATGCAAAACCGATTGCATACGGCGGAATGTTACTTGAGTGTGTACTTGCAGTTCTTACTATCTGTGCAATCGCATATGCACGTCAGACAGGACATACAGCAGGTGCTACAGACATCTTCGCAGGTGGTATCGCAGCCATGGTTGCAGCCATTCCTGGACTTGCAGGTTTAGAGAACATTCTCTACACACTTCTCGTTCTTACATATTCTGCATTCTGTCTTACTTCTCTGGATACAGCAACACGTCTTGCACGTTTCATGTTCCAGGAATTCTGGCTTGAGCCGGGACAGACAGTAGCTGATATCAAAGAGGGCTGGAAGAAAGTTATGGTAAATCCTTATGTTGCTACAGTTATCACTGTTATTCTCGGTGTTGCACTCGGTATGACAGGATACGCAAAGATCTGGGGATTGTTCGGAGCAGCTAACCAGCTTCTTGCAGGACTTGGATTGTTAGCAGTAGCTACATGGCTCGGCAATGTAGGAAAGAACAACAAGATGTTCCTCATCCCGATGGCATTCATGATGATCGTTACCATTTCTTCTCTTGTATTAACACTGAAGAACCAGATCGGTATCATTATGGCAGGCGGAGCAGACTGGGGTCCATATGCACAGACTGTACTTTCTGCATTCCTGGTTGTACTTTCCATTATTCTGGTAATTGAAGGTATTGAAACTTTGACAGGAAAGAACAACAAAGTGGCAGCCTAAGCCGTTAAAGTAATAACGTAAAAGACCTTGGCGGAGTATTCCGTCAAGGTTTTTTTGTTGAAATAGGATATTTTGCATTTTTCATTCGTGTACTGTATGTGAGGAGGGAGAACATGGACATGCAACAGATATTTGAGGTGTATTTCTCCGGCGATCCGAAGGAACGCGAAAATGCAATGAAAGAGTACGGTTGGGATCCGGTCCCGCTGTTTGAATAGGAGATGCGTATGAAAATCTATGATATATCACAGGAAGTATTTGACTGCACGGTGTTTCCGGGGGATCCGAAGCCACAGAAAATTACTGTTTCGGACATGAAGGACGGAGCGCTGTACAATCTGACGGAGCTTCACATGTGCGCACATAACGGAACTCATGTGGATGCGCCGTACCACTTTATCGATGAAGGAAAGACCATCGATGAAGTGTCGCTTGAAAAGTTCATCGGTATGGCATATGTGGCAGAGCATGACGGGGAAGTGCGTGCAGAGGATGCAGCGGTGATTCTTGCCCGTGCGAAAGCAGCGGAGAAAGAAAGTGCGAAGAAAATTCTGATCAAAGGAAAAGCCGTTGTTTCGCAGGAGGCGGCAGCAGTGTTCCGCGAGGGTGGCGTTGATTTGCTCGGAAATGAGTCACAGACCGTAGGACCGGAGGATGCGCCGATGGCGGTGCATCTTACGCTACTTGGCAGCGAGGTGGTTCTGCTGGAAGGCATCCGGCTTTCCCACGTACCGGAGGGTGCGTATTTTTTAAATGCTGCGCCGATTAATCTGGGCGGAAGCGACGGCGCACCGTGTCGGGCGGTGTTGATCGATATGAAATAAGAAAATGAAAAGGGCAGCCAAAGCTGCCCTTTGTCTATGTACGCCTATTTTTTGAAAAGATCCTGAAGTGTTCCCAGGGCACCGAGTGCTGCGAACGCGTAGACCATCAGAAGATTTTTGATATACACACTTTTTTCGATATATCCTTCCTTCAAAAAGTCCGGCACGACAGCGAAAGCGCGGCCCAATGTGGCTCCTTCGTCGGCAAAGGCCTGATAGATTGAGATAGCCCAGTCCAAACGGTCGGCAATATACGGAGTAACTAAAATCAGGATGGCACAAATCAGTGCCCCTTTTTTGCTGATACGTCTTCCGAGCAGCTTGTATCCTTTGATGGTGCACACAGCAAGAATCAAACCGGAAATAGAAGCAATATATCCTGCCTGGCTGAACAGGATGATGGATGCACCTCCGATGGCTGCGCCGACGAGTGCGCCTATGAAGCCAAGAAACGGAAGCTCGCGCTTCTGCGGTTTTTCTTCCGGTTCCGGAACCGGAGGACGCTGAAACTGCTTGGCAGCAGCATAAATTTCTTCCTTGTTTTCCACCGGTGCGACATTCTCGCTCTGTGTGATGGTTGCTCCGCAGACGTCACAGACGGTGGCACCGTCAGGAACAGACATTCCGCATTTTTCACAATACATAAAAATTCCTCCCTCTACTAAGAATTCCTATCTATCATAAGGCAATGGGCAGATACTGTCAAGAAAGGGCGAAAACATACAGTTTACGGTAGGTTCACCTTGTCAGGTCACTTTTTCCTATGGTATCATAAAAAACGGAGTTGTCGGAAGCTTCTTTACCAGCATGAGCAAAGGTGTTTCAAGAGGTATTTTCTCCAACGAGGCAGGTCTCGGTACGGGATCTATCGCTCATGCATGTGCTGTTTTGCTTTTTCTACGATTATCGGCTGGGGATTGTACGGTGCAACGATCGATCTTGGGCTTGTTTGGAGCATTTCCGATACGTGCAACGGACTTATGGTAATCCCGAACCTGATCGGTGTGTTCCTGCTGTCAGGTACCGTGTTTAAATTAGTGAAAGAGTATTTTAAGTAGGGGTGCGGGAATAGAAATAACGTGAAAAGGAGACTGCGAAATGTATTTTGTACCTGACGGAACGAAAGTGTGTGGATTTTATGAATGCAGCGAGTGCGGTATGCGCTATTTGTCGCTTGTGATTGCGCCGGTTATGGTGTGTCCGTACTGCGGAGAAGAAGTGGATATGGAGCTGGGACCGGATGATGAAATGCCGGAAAGCTTCGAGGAAGCCAAGCTAATCAAAGTGGTAGAGGGCGATGATGTCGAAAAGATGGATGCGCTGCTGAGCCTTGCCATTACCGGCGGAGACTGTGACTGGCTGTAAAGGATGAAAATGTGAAAGGAAGGTGTCTTATGTTCCCAACAATAAGCGTGAAAGAAACCGGGGCTAACCTCCAACGTCTTATGCAACAGCGCGGAATTACAGCAAAAGAAGTTAAAGAATATCTTAATCTTGCAAGTGTGCAAAGCGTGTACTACTGGTGGAACGGTACCAATATGCCTACCATTGACAACCTGTACGCACTGAGTCAGTTGCTTCGTGTTCCGATCGATACAATTGTGCGTGGCAATGGTAAAGCGTTTCTGCCGAAAGCGATTGTGTTAAAAGCACCTTATGAAAGAAGATTATATGCATACTATACGAGATTACATGGGATGCAAGTTGCATAAAATTCAAGTACAGATTGAATGACAAAAGAACATTCCTCCTACAAAATGAAAGTATCACATTTTGTAGGAGGATTTTTTATGTGCTGCGAGGTGAAAGTCAGAGGCTTATGGAAAGGATGGTGCTTATGAGTACATATGAGGAATTTATGACACTCTTAACTATGGGGTTATTGATAGTGGCAATTTTGAATATGAGAAATAAGAAGTAGGCAATGTTTTCCCAATGCAAGTGTAAAATCTGCAGAAAGAATGTTATACTAAAACAAAAAAGGAGATTTCAAATGTTAGTTTTAGTATACAGAAAATGCAGCACCTGCATGAAAGCACTCAAATGGCTGGAGGAAAATCAAATAGCGTTTGACGAGCGCCCAATCGTGGAACAAAATCCGACCTACGAGGAGTTAAAAGCATGGCACCGGATGAGCGGATTGCCACTGAAGAAATTCTTTAATACAAGCGGACTGATTTACAAAGACATGCAGCTCAAGGATAAACTTCCGCAGATGTCGGAGGATGAGCAGCTTCAGCTTCTTGCGACCAACGGAAAGCTTGTGAAGCGTCCGTTGGTAGTGGGAGACGGATTTGTGCTCACCGGGTTTAAGGAGCGCGAGTGGGAAGAGAGGATGAAGTAGTTATGTTCCCATTAATCAACGAGCGGGAAACCGTGATAGACGATTTATACATCCGCGAAGTCAGAATCTCAAAAGAGATCCCGAAAAATAATTACCTTAACCGTTTACCGGTGGTGCAAAGTTTGCGGGAACTCGGAAGCCTTGAATTTCATAAAAAAGCGACCTTCATCGTCGGTGAAAACGGAATCGGCAAGTCTACGCTTATTGAGGGACTGGCCGTTGCGATGGGGTTTAATCCGGAAGGCGGAACCGTGAATTTCAATTTTTCGACGAACGATTCCCATTCCGACTTGCACGACTATCTGACGGTCAGCAGAGGATATCGGAAACACAGGGACGGATTTTTCCTGCGGGCGGAAAGCTTTTACAATGTGGCTTCCAACATCGATGAGCTGGACGGTGAGCCTGGCTTCGGGCCGAAGCTGATCACCAATTACGGTGGGATATCTTTGCATAAGCAGTCGCATGGAGAAAGCTTTATGGCGCTGGTGGAAAACCGTTTCAGGGGAAACGGATTGTACATATTGGACGAGCCGGAGGCGGCGCTGTCGCCGATGCGACTCATGCGGCTGATGGTTTGCATGCAACAGCTGGTGAAGGAAAATTCGCAATTTATTATATCCACACATTCGCCGATCCTGATGACTTTCCCGGATGCGGAAGTGCTGAAAATAACCGAAGACGGAATTCGCCCGGTCGACTACAAAGACACGGAGCACTATATTGTGACGAAGCGGTTTATGGATGCACCGGAGAAGATGGTGGAGGAGCTGCTGGGGTGAACGATTAGACTGCGTAGAATATGTCGAATTCCGGTGGAAATGGTTGAAAAAAAGACGTGTAAAGAGTATAATAAATGTGTGATACATTTATTCAGTCACGGGGATAAATGTATCATGTCAGTTTAAATATTAAAGTGATAAAAGTAAAAACCTCATTGGATGATGCGAACATCCGATGGGGTTTTTGTGCTTTAAAATGGGGAATTAAAGTAGCAAAGTAATAGGAGGAAATAAAGAGTAGTTTATTTAAAACAGAAAGGAAGTTAGCGCATATGCATATTGCAATTATTGATGCTGATTTAATTGGAAGGAAAAAACATAGATTCCCCAATCTGGCGTGTATGAAAATAGCTGGTTTTTATAAAGCAAAAGGACATATGGTTGATTTGAAATTGGATTATAAAGATTTAGAAAAATATGATGAGGTGTATATTTCTAAAGTATTTACTGACACTACATTTCCTAAGGAAATCAAGTCAACGGATAAGATACATTTGGGAGGCACGGGTTTTTATTTTGATAAAGCGCAAGATTTACCCTATCAAATAGAGCATCATATGCCGGATTATCATTTATACGACGAGTGGATAGAAAATGAGGTATTGAAGGCGAGTAGTGAGGCTGAAAGACTAGGAGAAATCTTTGATAAGAAGCGTTTTATGAGACAATTCAAAGGATATACAGACTATAGTATTGGATTCATGACGCGAGGGTGTTTTAGAAAGTGTGAATTTTGTGTAAATAAGAAATATGACCGAGTGTATGTTCATAGTACGTTAGATGAATTTTATTCTGAAGATCGTAAAAAGATATGTTTGCTTGATGATAATTTTTTTGGATGTATAACTGCAAAAGAAATGTTGGAAGAAATAAAACAAAAGAATAAAAGTTTTACTTTTAAGCAAGGATTAGATGAAAGGTTGTTGACAGATGAAAAATGCGAGATGTTGTTTAACTCTAAGTATGATGGAGATTATACATTTGCATTTGATAAAATATCAGATTATCTGTTAATTGAGGAAAAATTAAAGATGATCAGGAGGTATACCAAAGCAAAAAAAATAAAGTTTTATGTTTTGGTGGGATTTGAAAGTACAGATGAGATTGACATAGAAAACACATTTAAAAGAATAGAGTTGTTATTCAGGTATCAATGTTTACCGTACATAATGAGGTATCAGAATAAAAATGAAACTCCGTGGAGAAACTCAGAATTCAAGGGTATGTATATTGCAATTGCAAGGTGGGCAAATCAACCTAACTTAATAAAAAAAATGAGTTTCAGAGAGTTTTGTGAAAAGAATCAGAAACTAAAAAAAACAGATGGTTTATGCTCAACAATGAAGTCAATGCAAGACTTTGAAAAGCAATTTCCAGATATTGCTAAAAAATATTTTGATATTAAGTATGAACAACAAATATAACTAAGGAGAAATTATGGCTATACAATATATTCAGGGATTAGATGAAGATGATTCAAAGAAAAGACATGCACTAATTGATTTGGAAGATTTATATCTAGATAAAAGAAATCCAAGATTTTCATCTTCCACAATTATTGGAAATAAAAGAGAAATCAAAGAAACAGAGATAATAGAATATTTATTACAATTTGGAAATGTTGCTGAGTTAGCAGAAAGTATTAATGAAAATAATGGATTATATGACGAAGAATGGATCTCTTGCTATATAAATGATAAAAATGAGATTATTGTGCTAGAAGGAAATCGACGAATTGCAGCGTGTAAGATTCTGAAAAAACCAGGGTTGATTCCAGAAAGATTTAAATATGAAATGCATATTCCAAGTGCAAATGAAAAAACATTACATAGCATTTGTAGAATAAAAGCCATAGTATATGAAAATGAAGTGGATGCACAAGGATATATTGCAGCAAAGCACACTAAGCCTGAAGTGAAGAAATGGGAAACAATTGAGCAGTGTAATTATTATTATGAACAATTTATAAGTGGATTATCTATTTTGCAAATTTCTAACCGAGTGGGAGAAGATGTAAAAAAGATATGCGAAAAGATTAAATGGTTCGGTTTGTTTAAAAAAGTTTTTACTGTTGTAAAGGAAGAATATCCAAAGGTATTGATAGAAGAAATTAATATTTTGCCGCTAGTTACAAAATTTATGCCGCCTTTAATAGCAAAGAAAGGAAAGGTGGCTTTAGGATTAAAGTTTGATGGGGATATGCTAACATATTTGCCAGATCCTGTTAGTGAGGATATTTTTGAGAAAATCTTGTTAAAAATAGGAGAAGCCTTTTTTGTACGTCCTAAAATGAAAGGTGCTAGTTCCTTAGAACGTGAGTTAGATGACAAATATAGAATTAGTACAGATGAAATAAAAACAAAAGGTAAAGTAGAAAAATTAATTATTGACGATGTTAGAATTCCGGGATTGTATGACCTGATATTAAAGTATAAAAATAACGAGAAGCAAGACAAGAAAGAAGAACATAACAATCAATTTAATAATGAAGAAAACAAAGAAGGAAAATCAAACTCGAATAGCAATAATTCAAAAACAAATGAGACACAGAAGGGGGCAGAATTTTTTTCTGACTTAGATTATTCGAGAGTGAATAAGAGTGATCAAATAGGACTATTTTTAGTGTGTGAAGAGATTAAAAAGATTTCGATGTATAATGCATATAGCGCGTATAAGCAATTTCCAATTTCATCATCTTTTTTACTGCGGTCTTTAATAGAACAAATTTTATCAGAGCGGTTAAAGCAGGTTGGACGTTATAATCAGATGGTAAAGACAATGAAGGATAAAAGCACGAAGTCTCCAGAATTAGGGGCTATAATACAGGTTTATCTTTGCGATTATAGAAACGGTAATTTGAGCTTGTTTTGGGGAGATGGAAATTTGGGAAAAGAATTTAATCAGTGTTTTAGTGGGTACGGAACGAAAGATCAATTAGATACTATTGTACATAACCCGCATATGATACAACCAGATCAGAACTTTCTTAATAGTTTTGCTAATCAAGGATTAAAGTTGGTATTACAAGGTTTTTTAGATAGGTTTTAGTTTGCGTAATGGATTGCTAATGCCACGGCAGTACGAATTCTGGTTTTTTAGAGTTTTCTTGGGGGGCTTGCATATGGATTTGTATTCGAAAAGAGATAGTTTTATTACTTAAGCTATCTGCAGAGTATAGTAAACTAAATAAGGACTTACCAATGGTACGTCTGTTAAATGGAGTATTTATATAGGTCATTAGTAGTTGTAGATTAAATGAAGACTATATGTATAAATGCATCAGAACAGAAGAAGCGCAAAAAAATATATAATTTTGAGTTATAAATAAAACTATTTATAGAAGGATTTTGGTTTTAGTATGAAGTCAAAGGGAGAAAAAATATATGAATACAAAAGAATTTAAATTGATAGTGTTTGATATTAATAATAGTCAAGAAGACTACGCCATGTGTTTGGAATTTATTAAAATATACGAAGCAAAAAATAAGTCTATTTATGAGAAAATAAATGATTTATTAGAGATAGTTGAAAAGCAGAAAATAGTATTACGTGAATTTGAGGAGAAAGCTTCTTATCGGTGGATTGAAGAACCTATTCAAAAACGTGGGCAATCTTATGAAGAAGCACGATATGCTTTTGAAGAAAAAATACATAATAGTATTATGTTAAATAAAGAGTTGCTACATGTACTTTTAACAGATAAACGGGAGTTGCATTATCATATTCGTGTACATATGGAATTTGAGGGGCAGAAAATAAAATCCGGAAATCTTGTTCATTTACAATATTTAGCGCTCTTATTGAAACGTCTTTCTTGTATGGGATTTTTTGAAGAAAAAATAAAAAAGGAATTAAGTGTTTTTTTGGTTCCGTCTTCAAATGATAAATATCCTTTTTTGGATTCAAAAGGCGTCTTTGATGACAAAATTTATAATGTGGCATCGCAGTATCTTCGCTTAATCGCAAAAAAATATAGCGGAGTTATTTATTGCGTTGAAAATAAGAAAAATCATGTTCGAGTACATGCAATTGAAACTCATGATGTTCGAGGATGTGAGGACTATTTTCCGATCATTTCTATTGATACATATATGTATGAAAAATTATTTAATTCTAATAAATCTATGATGTATTTTGAGAACCTAAAAGGTAAAAAGAAAAATACAATAAATGGTTCGTTTGGTGAATCATTAAATAAAAATCCAGAAATAGCGATGCCAGATTTTATTACTAAAACTGCATATAGAAGGATTATGAAAATACTTGGGAATAATGTGGAAGAGGTTTTTGGATTATTAGAATCTCACGATAAAAGATCGATAATAAAGTTTTGTTTATTTTCTTTTTTAGTTAAAAGTGAAGAGGAGTTAGAGAATACTTGGAATTTGGCTGATGAGGTAGAGAAGGGGATTAGGCAAGTAGTACAAAATGCGGTTCAGCATTCAGAGACACATGAATGTCTCTTTAGTTTCTATTTACATGAAAAGAAAGAAATAGAGACAGAAGCTGATTTTATTAAGCGTATAACAAAGCAGTATCCATCAATTACATTTGAACCAAATGAGAATAAGTTGGCGGCTTTGGAGTTATTTGTGTCTGACATAAACGAGAAGCAGGATATGTTAGATAGTTTTCGGACAAATCTTCAGGAAGATATGAATACGTATCCCCCAAAAATGAGGGAAAATTTAGAGGGCCACAAGGCGCTTATTAATAATATTGATAAAATATCAATACGCAATTTGTTTTCAGAATTTTCTAAGAATGATATGAAAGAAATTTGGACAATATTTCGTAAACAAGATATTGTTGCACATGTTGGATTAAGTCTTTTGGGCGTGACAGCGGAAAAGTGTAAAGCGGCAATTAAAGTATTGAGCTGTAAATATCCTATTATTTCATGTGAAAAAAATTGCTTTTATAAGGCATATGGTAATCAAGGAAATTTGAAAATGTCTACAATAGGTAGAAAGATGATACCGGGTACACAATTTTCAATTTTGTTACCAATTAGATCGTGGTCTCAGGTTCAAACGGCTAGTTTAGGTCAATTAGTTATGCAAAACAAATTGTCAGAAGATTATAATTGTTTTGCACAATACTTGGATTTTGTTGAAAAAAGAGTACCTATAACACGACGGATTCAAATTAATGAACCAGATAATTTAACAAGTGAGGTGCGTCAAAGAAGCGGTATAGGAAATCGTAGAGATAAAAATAATGCCGTTATATCGTGGTACAATTTTTGGGATTCGAAACTGAGAAATCATAAGGAATTATCAGGGGAGAAGAATGTAATATACAATTTTGACTTTGCAAGCGTAAAAGATGATATATATTTTATGGATACAGATTATATTGAAGTGTGCTTAAAGGGATTGCTTATGTTTTTGAGTGAGATGGATACAAAGACGTATAGTTTATATTTGGCATTAACAAATTTACCATACAGTTTTATTAAATCATTTTGCAATATTGCAACTTTGCTAGGAGTAAAAGATTTTCCGGAAAATGTACAATTGTATTTAAGCGAGTATGCATGCGAGAAAAAGGATGGAGTTAAGGAATTAATTATTTTAGGGAAAAATTATGCACAGGTAATGCATAACGCTTATTTATTATCTATTGAACATGGAACGGAAGGGTGTTTATATCAAGATTATAAAAGGACAGTTGATTTATATAAAAAACTGGTTTCAGTGTCAAAAAAGGTAGTTGATGAGGAAAGTTTTGAAGTTAATGTATGTCCATTTGATATACTTGTGCAGTTATCAGATTTATCAAATGAAACAATATTTGAGAAAAAAGTGCGACTTATGGTAGAAAAGGAGTTAGATGGCGCTGCCAATGGATATAAATTGAATCATACTCATATGAGACTTGGAAATAAAGTGCACATAGAATCATTTTATGAAATGTCATTTTTGTTTTATAGAACTTCAATTGCGAACAGAATTGCTTTTCTAATTTTGAAGGATATTCAAAGGACGGCAGAAATATCATTTGATTTAAAACATGATTCAATTGTTTTTTATGGATATGCTTCATATTCCAAGGCAATACTTACTTCAATAACTGAAATATTGAGATTTTGGCGCGAAAATGAATATAGAGATAAAGTAGGATTTGCATCTTATCAGCACAATCTACATTCTGATTCACATGAAATTCAGATGTATTATGGAATAGAATCGGATTCATTTGGTGAAGTAAACAAGAAGAATGAATTGGTATTAGCGGAAAATGTTAAAGTTGTACAAATTGTACCTATCAGTTCGACATTAACTACATTTGGAAAAATGTGGAGTGAATTCTGTAGCCATCTACAGAGTAAAAAAGATATAGAAAGGGTTACAATTTACAAGAATTATACAGTTTTCTGGGTGGTTGATCAAGCTAGTGAGAAACCTGCAGTGGAGCCTTCATCTATAGAAAGAAAATATTGGATAAAGGCAAGTGAGAAAAACATCGAAACAAATTTTGAAGTATTAAAGTTAGGTGGGTGCAATCAAGTTAGATATTTTATGTTTTCACCGGTAATATGGCATGACCCATTAAGTTGTCCATTGTGTTTTCCTAAAAATGTTACGGAAGAAATTCCTTTGGTCGAGACAGATACTACCTCTACAATTCCTGCTCAGCAAATTAGATATAAAGCAGAACACAAAGTTATTGATTACAATTCGGCGGAATTTACAGAAACGCTTCATCGTCTGTCGAAGTTGGAAGATTGTGTTATTCGAGGACATATTATTAGAAGACAGAATCATTATCAGTATTATATTGATACACAACAATATTTCTATAATGTAAAAAAAGATGTTATGGAATGGTTGAAAAAGTTACGTGATAACGAAAAACCATTTAGGAGTATGTCGCCTACATTACACATTATTTTTTCGCCAGAACATAATACAAATGTTGGATTTGCGCAGTATGTAAACACATATTATTTTGGAGGATTGGCTGAAATTGTATCTATTAATGTAGATAAGCAATATAGGTCGAATTTTGTATGTGAACATGCAGCTCTTATGAAAATGATAGAACATTTGCACAAAGCAGAAGGTAATGAAAATTATTGTCCGGTATGTTTTTATTTTGTAGATGATACTATAATTTCTGGAGAAACAATAGAAAAAGCAAATAGTTTTTTGCATTCTTTAATTCCCGCAGGTTATCAATCCTTTTATAGTGCAAATTTGTTCAAAAAAATATTTTTATTAATTGATAGATTATCTAATGATACGAAGCGCATGTATGTTGAAAATATGGAAAAAAATTTCCACTCATTTGTTCACATTGATGTGTCTAATGTTCGTACTCAAGGAGATTCTTGTGTGGGATGTAAAATAGAGAAAAATGCAAGAAAGCTGTTTAAGCGAAGTACCACAAGAATACAGGCAGAATGTTGGGCAAAGGAATTGTATGATTATCGAAAAATTGCTTTTGATAATTTGAATGAGATAGAAAATATAAATAGGAAGCAGTCTTTTAATTTTATGATGATCTATCATGTGTTGCAGAATGTGATAGTAAAGAATGGGAATGTCTATTCGATAGGAGATACATACGAAGTCTTGCTAAATTTAATGGAATATTTTCTGAGCAATGGTAAAGAAGGAGATATATATGGTTACAATTTACTTTTTGACGGTATAGATGGACTTGAAGGAGTTAAAAATATACTAAAAATAATATGTAGACCTTTTTTTACATTTGATTATAAAATTAAATTACAAGTGTTAACGTTATATATATTATTTGCAGAGTGTTTGTTAGGAACTAAAGAGAGTCAGATATTAGGTGAAAATGATGAACAAATTAGGCGGAAGGATTTTTTGTATGAAGAAGATAGAAAAACAAGAACGATCAATATGGTTAAGGAGATAAAGGCCCGCCTACAAACTCCTTCTGATGAATTGGAATTTCTAAGTGATTATTTGTTTGAAGGATTGACAGAAATGGGAAGTACGTATTTGATGCGAAAGCAATCTATACAAAAAGTATATTCCTATGTTTCGCATATAACAAAAGTGGTAGCTCAAGAAGTAGATGTTGATAACTTCTTTAGAAAGTATGCTTTAAATATTCACAGACTTCTTTTTAATACAAAAGATGAGACGAAAGAGTTATGGTTAGAGTATTTATATTCTACGGGATATGAGTATCAACAAAAAATAAAATATACTTATAAAATAGAAAAGCCAGTTCTCCGTGATGTCCCGGAACTTTATGCGAAGATTATTAATGAGCAAAATAGCAATGTTGTCAATGAAAGTTTTAAAAGATTTATTTTGGAATTGTTTCTTCAAAATACAGGAATTAATTTTGATGGACTTGAGAAGAAAAATCAAATAAACGCTAGTGATGAATATTTTATGGAATTTTGGAATAAAATGCACGAACTCAGCCAATGGGTGCTAAATTACAGCGAAGGTTTGAATGAATCCGATGCTGAGGAAAAAATGTTCACACATCTAGAAAATAAACAAAATTCAGAAGAAAAAAGCAAAGGAAAGGTAAAAGAATGGTATGGAACATTTCTTAGTCTCATTATAGACATAGGAAAAGAAAAGTACGGTATTAATCCTACTGATATTACCATACTTCTCATGACGGAGGATACAGATGATGTACATGTCAAAACAGATGATGTTACCCAACGACTAAATATAATTAATGAAATGATTTATAATGTCTCGGATACAATTCCGGTTACTCGATATAAAGCAAAATCCCGGCTGGGAGCGATTCTTAAAGATGTTAATGGACAGAGAACTTTGTTGGAGAGAGATGGATATATATTACATGATAGTGGTAAAAATGATAGCTATTTCATCTTGTTTTTCGATAATCCCGAGGTGGGTCAGGGAGAATTCTTAGGTCGCAGTTTAAGAAAAATAGCAAGAGTATTTCTGTATATGAGTATAAAAAATCACGATGAGAATAATGATTGTCGGGGGATAAGATATATTATGCGCGATATAGTTATGTATCGAAATCGCTTACTAAGGATTTTGGAACAGGATTTTTATGGTGATACATTTAACAATTATGCTCGTATTGGTGAGGAAAGAAATGTTTTAATTCATGAGAAGTCAGCTAGTCATAGCGCGTCTACAGATGATGAAATTTCTGTAGAACTATTTGTGAGAAATGATGTCGATAATATCTATAAATCTCTAAATGATGAAAAGAAAGCACATTGGTTATTAATTAGAAACTCTACAAATAATCAAATCGCAAAACTGTTTAGTAGAAGCTTTGAAAACAAAATAGAAGGAGAGATTCCGCCACTTTATCTTACTGCTGAAATGACGGATGAAACAAATTTGTTTAGTCATCAATTAATTTGTTTTGATGATTTGGGAATTACAGATGGTTCAGAAAAACCAGATAAGCGTTTTGTTTGGATTCGTGAAGTAATGGAGATGGTTATAGAATTGGAAGGAGATGTCGAGTTTGTTTCAAATTATAAGGGAGAAACATACAATTTAGAATATTTTAAATGTATTTTTATTGATGTTCTACTTTCTGCCATTAAGTTTCAATCCTATCAGAGAGAGGATTTTTTGTTGCGTATAGAACAGTTTATGTCAGGAAGTGATAAATGTAGGATAAAAATATATCGAAAGGAGAATAAAGATGCAGATGTAGATGATTTAGTTATCGAGAATCCAGTGGTAAAGTGGGCGCATGGATTGGTTGATTGGGAAGAAAGGAATGCATTAATAAATATGCGAATAAATGATCCATTAGTTTTTGGCGATGGACATATGTCATTGGTTGCGATTAAACGTTATATAGAAAAATTAGGAGCTACTAATAGAACGTGTAGTTTTAGTTATGTATTATTAAAAAATGATTTGGATGAGTCGCAATTGATGTTTAGAACGTGCTTACCAGTTTTGAGGAAGGAGAAGTAGATATGGGTAAATCAATGTATTGGATTGATGATAATCCACATGTTATTATGAATATTGTTGATGGGGTTTTTTCGAAATTATGGAATCTTGATGGTGAAGAAAGTATTGAAACGCATGTCCGTATATTTGGAAATGAAGGTCAAGAATCAAGAGGATTAGGGTTATGGGATAAAAATGATGAGAAAGAGTTTCAAGCGAAAATTGTACAGAAATTTGAGCAATTATGCAGAAATGTTGACCCAATGGGCGATGAAAATGTATTTCAAAAAAAGAGTGGATTAATTTGTGACAATATAGTAATGATGTATAAATTACCTGAAAATGAAACTGAAGTGAAGGAAATAGAAGAGTACAGAAAATTCTGTAATATTTGGCAAAGCTGTCCATGTGAAACAAAAGAAAACGCTATATGCATAACGGAAGAGGCTAGAGAGAGTGCGCGAACGTTGTTGAAAAAAATGGATATTATTGAAGGAGCATGTGTGGGACTTGATTTAGCCTTATTACAGGGAGATATGGAGAAAGTCAAAGATGAAGGGAAACCAATATTATCAATGGAACTGTATCATCTGATTAAGCAACAGCATGAATGTTTTCTTTATTCTCGTTATATGTTTGATAAAAGCTTCATTGAATCTTGGAAAAAAGTTTATGCTAAAGTATATGGCGATAAAGAACGTCCTATTATTCATAAAAGAAGTGAATTATTTGCAAAAAATGTTTCTGAAGCTTTGATTAATCAATTAATTAAATTGGTTGATGAATCCTATGAAAGGAGAAATTGCAATTCATGATAAAAAAATGGAAAAACAAACTTAATTTTATTGAAACCGTTACAGGGGAATTGGGGGGAGATATTTTGGGAAATAGATTTTGTCATTATACATCGCTTCCAGTTTTGTTCAGTGTTTTGGATGGAGATGAGTGTTGGATTTCTAATGCGCGGTTTTCAAATGATTCCTCGGAAGAATTATTGTTGAAAGATATGAGAACTATTAAGGATGATTATATTATGTGTTTTTGCGATTCTGATGATCAATTGAGTCAGTGGAGAGGATACTGTCATGATGGAGGTGCATCTATAGAATTCTTTTTTTCAGAGCCTATGGATTATAGTATTTTGTGGGCAGATTATACAAAACCTACAGATTATGAGCTATATCGAAATCGTCCACTACCAGTAATATATTTTCCGAGTAAACCAACCAATACGGAGATTATAGAATTTGAAGCTTATGTTAAGGGATGGGATGGTGCTGAGGAGATACTGTTAGAAGATATGTTACCATACGTAAAGAATATTTTATTCTGTGAAGAAAGAGAACTACGCATGGTCTTTTCCAATGTTGATGGTAATTTGGATAAGTGTGTACGTTTTCGGACTCTAGATAATGGAGTAAAAGTTCCGTATATGGTAATTAGACCTGGTGATATCGGAAAGATGTTGGGCAAATGTGGTACAGATGTTACTAAAATTGATGATACATATCTGCAAAAACATTATGATGCTAATAGACCAATATGGATTGAGGAAGGTTCTGACCAGATTCAGATATATAAAGAAGTGAAGGAAAAGATAGACAAATTTTTAGTCGGAAAGAGTAGGACGATACGGGTGTTTTGTAAAGGACATCTTCCAATTATGCAAATTAGAGTTGCACCATCAGATAATCAGACAAGAATTATAGAACAGGTAAAACGGTTTTGCAGGAGTAAATATTGGTTACATGATGTTGAAGTTCTACCATCAGAAATTCCATATGTCAAATCCCTTACTTAATTGTTGTGTAAGATGGACTATTTTGTTGTATGAATAAATTTCTAGTAATTTAATGCGGGGCTCAGGGATTGTGCCTCATCAGCTCTGCGGGGAATTTGGCTTCGAGTTTCAGCCAGCCTCCTTTTGGGAGGGACTGCATAAATGGATATCTTCGTATTGCCAAATAAAATAATATCCGTAAAATAACTGGAGAAAAATTGTTATAAAAGAAATTGGTTTCCAGCAAGTTTATGTAAAGTATTGCAGAAAGAGATTTTGTGAGGAAGATAAAAACATAACAAGGACCTATTTCAAAAAGATGAAATAGGTCCTTTGTGTTGGAAGTAATGTATACTTAATCGAAATGGGAATTGAAGATGCATTGGTGGCAAAACCATTGAAAAATTATTCGTAACAAAATAAAAGGGTGATGGAGAAAGTTCTGAAAGAAATGAGATAGATGATATAAAAATTAAGACGGTTAAGATGGGAAAATATTGTCATTTACTTTCATTTGCAGTATAATCACTATACCGACATTATGAGGGTAGACGGGAAAGAAATAATAGTGATGAGGGGATTAGTTTCATAGTAGTTTGGGTTAAGAACCTCATTGGACGACGGTAGTCGTTTGATGAGGTTTTTTGTATGTTAGGAGATGCGTCTGATGGAACAATTATTTGTAGGTAATGCAGTTATTTTATTACTTTGGGTATATATATCTTTTGTGATTCAAGTAAAAGAAAGATATAAAAAGATTCTGTTAATGTATCTGGTGACTTATATAGCCAATGTTTTCGATGTGGTAGCAACGATTCCTTCTTATCTGATATTGTTGTTTGCCTTGTTTTTTGAATTGGAATTTTGGGAGGATACTTTTAAGAGAAAAATTATTAATAATGTTTTTGAAAAAATGGCGGATTTTGCATATATCATGATTTTTCAATATGCACTCATTAGTTATACAATAGCATTGTTTATAAGTAGTACATGGTTTGTAAACATGATTGAAAATAGAATTGCTAGAGTTGCAGCAATCGTTGCAGGTGTTTTTGCAGTATATTTTTCATGCAAAAGTGTTTCGAGTGAAAAATATAAGGTATGTTCATTCGGGCGCATGAAACAAAAAATAGATTCAATAAAAAAATATAGAGATTTTCTAAGAGAAGAAATTTTTATTTATGCACCGGAATGTGTGATTTCTATAGAAGATAGGAGTTTCTATTCGAGAGGTGAAAAGTATACTTTTTTTAATTTGTATTATTTACAGAAAAGATATTTACGAAAACTCGTAGGTTTTATGAAAAGATTTATAGTGTCAAGAAATAAAAAAAGTAGTGTGAAAAAATTCCTTAGAGGGTATTCGACTATAGAAATGCAATTGCTTAGAACATTAGCTATAGAAGACGGATATACATGTATATTTAGAAGAAAAATATATGAGATACTATATGCAAGATTGTTTTTGAAAAATTTGAAAAAATACTATAAAGAGTGTGACTGTGAAGTTGATTTATTTAAGGACTATCTCCTTTATCTATACTTGAGACTAGCACCGTGCTTAAATAAGGGGCGAGAAAAACATTTTGAAACAGTTGTTGGTGAAAGAAAAGATGTTGAGAATTTTTCTGGAGAAGAGCTGTTTGTGTTAACACTCTGTTTTAGTGGAAAAGTCAAACGTGAAAATGTTTTGGACATATATAGTGATATCATAGAAGAACAAGAACTTGATATGGATGAATTGGAGAGAATAGTGAGTGAATTAAATGCAGAATAGAAAATGGGGGTGAAATTATGGCAAAAGATAAGAAGATAATAATGTACTAATTTATTTTTGGGGTTTAAAGGAAGAAGAGGTAATAAGAAGTGCGACCGGATTATGAAGGAATTAAGTTTTATGGGGAAAACGATATGAGTATAGGATGGGCATTAGAGGCTTCAGAAGACAAATTACAAACTGTCTCTTCTGAGAGTAATGCAAAAAATATAAATGAGGCTATCGAATTGTTTAATATTAAACAGCTGCTGGATACAGGTGTACGATTAAAAAAATGGGATGAAAATACATATAACGGATATAAAGCTCAGGCCCCTTTATTGATGAAATTATGTGCAAAATTTTTTTCTCAAATCAACGATGATAACTTTATACAAATCGAAGAAGAAATATGTGTTTCATATTTGGAAGATTTTTGGATGTTAATAGAAAAGTTTAAGGTTTATGAAAGAATCAATAAGGAAACATTTAAACGATTTCTAGAAAAAAATCCGACATTATGGGTAATTTTGAAACGCAAACATATTGTTAATTATTTTGGCCAAGAGTTAACGGACATGTTAAAAGTTTCAGAGCAAACGCCAAAATTAATTGCACATAATTTTTTGGAAGCAGGAGAAGAGGTACCATATTATTTTCCGAAGGAATTTTTGCCGAGTGAATATGAACAAATCTTAAAGAAATATGTTGAAGGGGAAAATCCTAATCCGAATTATTTACGTTTGATTATGATTTGCAATAGTACAAAAGAGTGCCCAATTAGCGACAAACTTAAGTTGGCTGCGAAGAAGGCATATAACAGGTATTGGGAAAATAATCCAAGTAGAGGAAAAGGGATAGGTTATGGTGTGGAAATTTCTTTTGGAGATGTACCGGATATAGTGATTTGTGAAAGTGAGGGACAAATTAAAAAATATAAATATGACATTAAGTGGTTAGAAGAAAATGCGGATTATGCCACCATTTTAAATAATTTTAAATTTGTATTCGAGTATTTTGATATGTTTTGGAGATGCACTTTTGTGGCGGTAGAGTTTCAAATGGGAGTGTTTGAAAAACATATAGGTGTGAAAGGAAAAAGAGAATATATTACAGGAACTACTTTTAATATGTGTGAAATGACAAGCACCCTTCAGATGAATGCATATTATAGCTTTTTGAAGAAGAATAATATTGACTTTGAATTAGTAATAAAATGGTTTTTTGAGCAGTATCTAAAACAAGAATTTGGTGCTGAGGGATTTGTTTATAATCCATCTAAGAGTGATGCAAGTTGGATAGAGAAATGTAAAAATATCTCATCTGAAATGGATGGGGTTTTAAAGCAATATAGAATGTATGTTGAGGAGGGGCAAATTGATCGGGAACTTCTTGAAATATCATCAGGGCATATTGTTTTTGACACGCTTCCTAGTTTTTTAGATTATAAGTATGTATATGCAAAGAGTAGTGATGTTTGCAATCAAATGTATTTGCTTTTTTCTGACCAATCACATATTACATATACTGGAAAAACAGAAAGTAAATATAAAGCTTTCTATTTTTTGATCATGTCAGAAGAGATGAAGAGAACAGATTTTTTTGAGTATCAATTACCGTCTATTGATTGGTTGATAGAAAAGAATGTTTTATATGTTGATGATAATCAAGTGTTACGATTAAATAAAGAGTATGCGGCAATATTAGCAGACTTGTATATGCACGATGTCGTTTGTTTTCAATACTATGGAAGCTATAAAAAGATATTAACAGAAATGAAAGAAACAAATGATGTGCGAATGACAAGTACATTATTTTCTGAACCGGAAACGAATTATTTGAATTATATGCTGAACAGGGCAGAATTCAGTAATGGAAAGGATTTGAGGAATAAGTATATTCATAGTACATATCCGATGGATGAAGAGGAGCAGATGCAGGATTATATGGAGTTGCTAAAGATCATGATTATTATCATGGGGAAAATTAATGAGGAGTTCTTATTGAGGGATGAATAGAAAAGAAATATGCGCTTTTTCGTGAGAGAGAATGCGAATGAAAAAGATTTGTGTGTTATGAGGAAAAGATAAGAAACATTGTAAAGGATAGAGTGGAGGAAAATAACATGAAATATCCTGCAATCGATATAAGGAATGCAGAAACAGATATCATTATGGATAGTCAGGGAAATGAAATATCGAGCGTCCTTGATTATTGGAAATGGGCGCATTCCTGTTTGATGGACAATGCGGAGCGTGGTGCTTTTGCAGAGTATTTGGTTGCTTGTGCAATTGGCGGTAAAGGTACCGGAAGAGTGAATTGGGATAAGTATGATTTGGTTTCGAAGGAAGGAATAACAGTGGAAGTTAAGACTTCCGCTTATCTTCAAACTTGGGGGCAAAATAAATTGTCTGCGATTCGGTTCGGAATACGAAAAACACGTGGTTATAATCCGAATGACAATACATATGAGCCGGATATGAAAAGACAGGCGCAAGTCTATGTGTTCTGTGTGCATGCGGAAACAGAGCAGGAAAAAGTGAATGTGCTTGATACAACGCAGTGGAAGTTTTATGTTTTGGCATCAAAGGTGTTAGATAAAAGTAAAGACTATGCGGGTGCCGGTTCCATAGGCTTGGGACCGCTGCTAAAATTGGGCGCGTCAGAGTGTCGGTATGAGGAATTACGTGAAGTGGTGAGAGGGCAAGTGAAATAAATATTTGGGAATTGAAATCAATTTCCATTTGCAGTATAATCACTATATCGACATTATGAGGGTGACGGGAAATCAAAGAAAGTGATGAGGGGATTAGTTTTATAGTGTTTTTGGAGTATGAACCTCATTAGACGCGGAAGCGTTTAATGAGGTTTTTGTAGCCTAAAGACTGGATCCATAAATATCCGTTTTTATTAGATATGAAAAAGTTTAAATGTAAAAGGTCGTGTGTGCAGATTTCCAAAGGATTTTAAGGCAATATTTTATTGGAATTCTATCAAGGATTAATAATATCTGCTTGCCGCTTTGTGTTGATTTCATTCCGACTTGGGATTATAATATATTTTGTAGATTTTTATCGTTTTTGCACAGTAGAGGAAAGAAATATGGGATATTTATCAATCAGTCAAACTGCAAAAAAGTGGGGGATTTCACAAAGAAGAATACGGACCTTATGTGCTGAAGGAAGAATTGAGGGGGCGTTCAAAATGGGAGCGTATTGGTCTATTCCGGAAGATGCAGAGAAACCATTTGACGAAAGAATAAAAACGGGTAAATACATAAAAGCAAAAAGTGGTGATTTGAATGGATAAACATACGCCTGAACAACGACACAAAAACATGCAAGCAGTAAAATCGAAAAATTCGGAGATAGAACGACTGTTAAGAAATGAATTGTGGAAAAGAGGGCTTCGATACAGAAAAAATGTAAAGGACATTATAGGGAAGCCGGATATCGTTTTCATTGGGAAGAAGGTGGCAGTTTTCTGTGATAGTGAATTTTGGCATGGTTATAATTGGGAAGAACGTAAAGAAGATATAAAGACGCGACGAGAATTTTGGATTCCAAAGATAGAAAGAAATATACAAAGAGATTTAGAAGTGAATGCAGCATTAACAGAAGCCGGTTGGACTGTTTTGCGCTTCTGGGGAAAGGACATCAAAAAACATTGTTCGGAATGCGCTGATGTTATCGAAAGAAAAGTGAGAGGTATATAAGTATGAATTCTTTTTCAAGTAGTGACAGACAAGGTTTTGATATATGGATTAGTAATCGACTTGATGAAAAACATTCATGGGAAGAGATAGAAAATTTATGTTCCGGAGAAGGAGATTTTCAGTCTGCCTTAGATGATTTGATTGAAGCAGAAATGTGGCCGGAGGATCTTACTCTGGCACAGTGGAAGCTATATGTAGAGTATTATAAAAAATTACATCCGTCTGTTGTTTTGAGTCAGACACAGAAAGTAGTTGGCATTGATAATAACGGATTAAACAATACTTTTGGAATACCAACCGGAGCATCATCTACCTGGGAGCAATACAGAAAGTATTTATCTGCATCTATGGGTCCTGCCTCTGTTATCAATATTGAAAAAAGCTGTCAATGGGTAATGAATCATCTTAAGGAAGATACAACGGTGTATGGTGCGGTTAAGGGGTTGGTTACCGGTAGCGTACAGTCAGGGAAAACTGCAAATATGGCAGGTCTTGTGAGTATGGCTGCTGATTGTAATTGGAATTTTTTCATCATTTTGTCAGGTACAATTGATAATCTGAGAAAGCAAACCAGAGATCGTTTCAAAAAAGACTTGAAGCAGAGCGAAGGTATTCTATGGAGGGTATTAGACTTTACAGGTGAAGATAAAAAATTTGCTGAGGATGAGTTGAAGCTGAATCCTTTAGGAAAGAAGACTTTTGCAAATCGCTATGTAACAGTTTGCTTGAAAAACAAAAAACGATTAGAAACATTAATAGATTGGCTATATGATGATCCGAAGAGAACACAGAAACTCAGAATTGTTGTAATCGACGACGAGGCTGATCAGGCGAGTGTGAATACAGCAGAAATTACACCTGATGAAGTGCAAGAACGTTGTGCAATTAATCAATTGATTGTCAATTTGGTTAACGGACGAAAGAGTGACGGTTCAGTTCCGGACGTTGCATTTCAGGCAATGAACTACATTGCTTATACAGCAACGCCGTATGCGAATGTGTTAAATGAGAGACCGGGAGAGTCTTTGTATCCAAAGGATTTCATTTGTACATTACCTGAATCAACAGAATATTTTGGGGCGAAAGTTATTTTTGGTAATGACGAAAAGAATTGTCCGGGAATGGGGATTGTCAGAACGATATCAAAAACTGAAGAAAAATCATTAAAACAACTACATAAAGGATTGCAAACATCAATTCCTGATTCCATGAAAGATGCAATTGCTTGGTTCTTATGTGTAAGTGCTGTTTTGCGAGTTCGACCGCATTCAAAGAAAAAAAGTATCAGTATGTTACTTCATACGACTGCAATTCAAAATCAGCATTTTAATGTATATGATGCTGTGCAGCTTTGGCTTAAGAACAAGAATAAAGTATTGGAAAGATGTGAGAAGATATATGCGAGCGAAAAAGGAACAGTTACAAAAGAAGAGTTAAAAGCAGCGAATCCGGATTATGGCTTTATGGATGAGGTTCATGATGATTCTCTTGAATTTACTTCTATTTGTGCAGAGATAGAACTTATGCTTAATGATGTACAAAATATCATGCTGGACGATAATAAATCGTTACAGTACGGCAAGGGTGTACATATATGTGTAGATAACTGCAAGGCAAATAAAGAAGCTGAAGAAGGAACGACATTACGAATTGTTTACCCGACTGATGAACAAATGGCTTCTCTGGAAAAAGCCCCTGTATTTTTGGTAATAGGCGGGAATACATTGGCCAGAGGTTTAACAATAGATGGATTAGTCTGTTCGTATTTTTCCCGAAATTCGAATCAGGCAGATACTCTTATGCAGATGGCACGATGGTTCGGATACCGAAAGGGTTTTGAGTTAATGCAGCGCATTTGGATGACTGAATCGGTGCTGAAAAAATTTGAAGCTTTATCCAAAATTGATATGGATATGAAGGAAGAGATTGAACGATTCATGGAAAGAGGAATTTCGCCTGAATTGTTCGGACCGAGAATAAGAAATATACCTGAAATAAAGAGTTTTCGTATTACTTCAAAAAAGAAAAGCCAACAAGCGGAGTATGACGATTTTGACTTTAGCGGTGATACATATGAAACAACTGATTTTGATAATGGGGAAATACTGAAGAAAAATATTGAGGTGGCAGATGCATTTATTGATTGTATATCTCAGATATCATCAAGAGAAGTATCTAAAACAGTTAAGGCTTTTGTGTGGAGAAATATTGACTATAAAGTTATTAATGATGAGTTTATTTCTAAGTATGTTATCTCACCAAATTCAGGATTGAATGTGAATATACCGATATTCTGTCAATGGATAGAGAAAATGAACGAAGACGGAAAGTATTTGAAATGGAATGTTGCGGTAATCAATGGTGACAATCATGAGACAGAATGGATTCTGGATGAAGATACTTCAGTTGGATTGATTGAGCGTACGAGAAAGAAAAGTAAGCCGGCATGGATTGATATCGGATCTTTAAGGTCCGGAAGAGATGCGCTGGCAGATGTTGATGTAGATTCTTTGAATCCTGAAGAACAAGCAATACTTGCCGAGGTGTTAAAAAACGGAAAAGATATTGTTGCAAAAAGGTCTAAAATAGGTTTGGATGATTTCCCTCTTTTACTTCTTTACAGAATAAAGAAAGACGGCGGTGAGGAAAAGAAAGCGAGACACAAAATGAATGCCGATCATGACATAATCGGCATCAGTATTATCGTTTCCGGCGATGGTATCGGCGGAAATCATGCTAAATCTATACGAATTAATATACCCAAACAATCAGAGGAAGATTAGTAATGTTAGATGAACTTATAAAAACAATGGATCACGGTGTTTCGTACGGAAGCGGAGCGTTAAAGGCATTACAAAATGATAGCTTACCTGAGATAGACTTGTTGGTAAGAGAAGCTATTCAAAACAGTTCGGATGCATCTTTGAAAGTTGATGCAGATCGATTTGATGTTAATTTCACTATCGGAACATTTAATCCTTTAAAATTCAATGCAGAGTTAGGAAACTTAAAGGCAATTTTGGACAAGCACTATCCTGAAGAAAGTGCTGATTATCTGGAAATAAGGGATATGAGAACAACAGGACTTACCGGTCCGGTTAGATTATCTGAGTTGGATAGAGAAGACCATGGCAATTATTTTAAGCTTGTCTTTGATACCGGAAAAGAGCAAACAGCATCCAGCTCGGGTGAGGCAGGAGGTAGCTGGGGATACGGAAAGAGTGTATATTACAGAGTTGGTATCGGCTTGGTGCTTTTTTATTCACAGATTGCGGTTGATGATTCGTTCGAGGAAAGAATGATTTTTAGCTTGACCGAGCATGAAACGGATAGTTCATCTTTGCTTAAAGAAATTGTGAGTGATTCGGTCGGCAGAGCTTGGTGGGGACGAAAAGATGAGCAAAATCCGAAAGAATTATTGCCGATAACAGATGCTTCTGAGATAGAGAGTATTCTGAATATTTTTGGAGTCAGTAGGTTCAAGCCGGGACAGACGGGTACGGCAATTATTATTCCATATATAAATCGGGATAGATTATTGAACGGCATATTCCCTGATGACTGTGGCATTTCAGAAGATGAAAAGGCAATGTGTTCTTGGAAGGATAGCGTTGAGGAATACTTAGAACTTGCTGTGCAAAAGTGGTATGCACCAAAGGTATTTAATAAGCATTTGGCGGACTATTCCGAACAAAAATGGTTGGCGGTAAGGATTAATGGTAATGCAATAAAAGACAATACAATGAGACCGTTCTTTCAGTTAGTGCAGGAGTTATATATTTCTGCCCTCGCTTGTAATGCAAATAAAGTATTTAAGTCGGAAAAATTTGATTGTATTGAATGTGTGCCGGTTCCTTCAGCTCGAGTGGAAGGACAGAAGACAGGACATGTAGCTTATGCGCGTATAAAGCAAACGCAGCTTTCTGCAAATGGAAGCATGATAAAGCCATATACATATTTGCGATTGTTTAGCAAAAGTCCGTTGAATGATCCGATTGTTATGTTCGCACGTACACCGGGATTAGTCCTTGATTATAAGATTGATGGTAAATGGGCTAAAGGATTGATTAAACCGGAAGATGATGATGAGTACATTGTTGCGTTCTATGTTCCTAACTGTTCGGTGAAAATAAAAAATGATAAAGCTGCCGGAGAATATGCGGGAAAATCATTTGGCGAATATTTGAGAAAATGTGAAAAGTCAGATCATATGGACTGGGATGATAAATCTAATTTGACTATTGTATCTAATTTAAAAGCTCAAGTCGTAGCCAAAATCAACAGCGGCATAAGGAGCGAAGAGCAGTCTCCGGTTGAGGGGACGGCAAGTAAACTTTCAGGAAAATTAGGAAGAAAGCTTCTGCCTAAAATTAATTTCGGGAAGACATCTTCAGGAGGTTCGGGCGGAAACGGAGGTTCCGGAGGCGGTAAAGCAGATAATTTGTCCATAGAATTGATACCGACAATAAAGTCCGATTGTGTGGAAGTAAAATTTATTCTGACATTTAAGAATTTGAGGAAGAATGTCAAGTTGGGATTATTTATTGAAACTGAAACCGGCGTAATGGATGCAGAAGCTTGGGAGAGTAATATTAACAGTAATTTCCCTGTAAAGATTGACAGAATAGAGTCAGTGCATACATTTGCAACAAACTCAAAAAATACGCTTCCTATGGTCAATGTGTGTAATTCACAAAATCCGAGTGTGAGTAACGATTATACAGAGATAAAACTTTTATATACGGAAAGCGGAAATAATGTCAGAGGAATAAGTGTATCGAATGATATCACAAATGCAGTTGTATTCGGAACGATACTTATTAGATCCGACGACAAAAAATATGTATGTACGATCAAAGAAGTAAAGTGATTCGTAGTAGGAAGGAGATTTAATGGAAAACTTTTTTTTCTATCCGACAATAAATGAAAAGATGCTGGAAGAAGCAGGCTGTTATTGTTCTAATTACGAATT
>JAZSMO010000016.1:0-105290 GCA_045535935.1 Lachnospiraceae bacterium
ATCCGACTTTGCGGTCAATGGGGTGTTTGCGGAGCTGTTACATCAATGGGAGCTGCGCTTTCAATTATTGACGGGACCGGGCCGTTATCATCGGATGGATCATGGGGAAATCACATGCATTTTACATCGGCTGCGCTTGAAAAACTGGCCAATACCGGTGGGCCGAGATGTTGTAAAAGAGACGCTTTTTTGGCATTTGGTGAAGCGGTAGAATATGTCAATACACATTATGATGTCACGCTTGAGATGAATGAAATTAAATGTACATATAGCATGCAAAATGAACAATGTATTCGCCAAAAATGTCCGTTTTATAAGAAAAAGATAGCGTTTATCTGTGTCCACAATTCCTGTCGCAGTCAAATAGCAGAGGCTCTCGGGAAAAAGTATCTGTCAGATTGCTACGAGTGTTATTCTGCAGGGACAGAGACAAAACCTCAGATTAATCAGGATGCAGTCAGAATTATGAAGGATATGTATGGTATTGACATGGAACAGAGTCAATATTCAAAACTTCTTTCGGATATTCCTGCGCCGGATATTACGATTTCCATGGGATGTAATGTCAGTTGTCCGTTTATCGGTAGGGGATTTGACGATGATTGGGGACTGGAAGACCCAACCGGGAAATCCGATGATGAGTTTGTAAAAATCATAAAAGAGATTGAGAAGAAAATTTTAGCAATGAGAGAGTGAGGTTTTTTTATGGCGTTTGATTTTAAAAAAGAATACAAAGAATTCTATATGCCGAAAAATAAACCGGCGATTGTTGAGGTGCCGAAGGCTAACTATATTGCGGTCCGCGGAACCGGCGATCCGAATGAGGAAGACGGGGCTTACAAGCAGGCAATCGGTGTGTTATATGCGGTTGTGTACACTCTGAAAATGAGCTATAAAACGGATTACAAAATAGAAGGATTTTATGAATATGTGGTTCCGCCCCTCGAAGGCTTTTGGTGGCAGGATGGCGTGACAGGAGTTGATTATTCAAACAAATCGGCTTTTCACTGGATTTCTGTGATTCGTTTGCCGGATTTTGTAACTCAAAATGATTTTGAATGGGCAGTAGAGACTGCAACTAAGAAGAAAAAGATGGATTGTTCTTCGGCTGAATTTATGACCATAGAGGAAGGACTTTGTGTGCAAATCATGCATCTGGGTTCTTACGATACAGAACCCGAAACGGTGGCACTTATGGATGCGTATTTGAAGGAAAACGGATACGAAAATGATATAAACGAAGCAAGACTGCATCACGAGATTTATTTGTCCGATCCGCGTAAGGCGGAGCCGGGGAAGTGGAAAACTGTCATTCGTCATCCGATTAAGAAGTGTTAGGGAGAGGTAATCATGCACATAGAACACATTGCAATGTATGTGAAGGACTTGGAGAAGACCAGAGATTTTTTTATAAAATATTTTGGTGCAAAGAGTAGTTCGGGATATCATAATTTGAACACTGATTTTCAGTCTTATTTTCTGACTTTCGATGATGGAGCAAGATTGGAAATTATGAATAAGCCAAACATTGCGGATGAATCGAAAGAGTTGCCAAGAACCGGCTATGCACATATTGCATTTAGTTTAGGAAGTAAGGAAGCAGTTGATGAAATGACGCAGCGGTTAAAAGATGATGGATACGAGGTTGTCAGCGGTCCCAGAACAACCGGTGATGGGTATTATGAAAGCTGTATTATTGCAGTGGAAGGGAATCGGATTGAGATTACGGAGTGATACATATGTTATATTTAAAAAAAGTAAGTCTGGAAGACAAAGAAAAAGAATATGCGTTTGTATCCGTGGTTCCGGAAGATGAAAACGGGTTTATCAATGAATGGCTGGATATTTCGGAGGAAGATTTTGAGGAAAAGGCGCTGAAGGTTATGCTTGCGCAGGAAAAAGGCGAGAATTTGCCGGAGGGCTATGTTCCGCAAACAATATTTTTCCTATGGGATGAAAATGACATTGTCGGTCAGTTTAATGTCCGCCACTATTTGTGCGAAAGTTTGATGGAAGGGGCAGGACATATCGGATATTTTATTGCAAAAGAACATCGGGGAAAAGGATATGCAACAGAAGGCCTTCGGCTGACGCTTCAGTTAGCAAAGGATATTATTCCGGAGGAGGAAATATATCTCCGCGTAAATAAAGATAATCCGGCGTCGCTTCGCGTTATGCAAAAGAACGGCGGGTATGTTCATCATGAAGATGACAGTAAATATTATGTAAGAATTGTAAAAAAAGATATATAAGGAGTCTACCATGGTACTTTTGGTCGTTGACACACAAAAGTTGATTACAACTAACGCAGTTTATAAGTTTGATGAATTTGAAAAGAGAATAGAATGTCTGATTAGCTGTGCACGTCAGAATAATATTGAAGTTATCTATATCAGACACGATGACGGTCCGCAAGAAGCACTGACCAAAGGTACAACCGGATTTGATATTTATGATGGTTTTGCGCCTGTGAGCGGCGAAAAAATCTATGACAAAACCGTAAATAGTCCGTTTAAGGAAACAGGCTTGTTAGAGTATTTGAAAGAAAAAGGTGAAGATACCATCATGGTTGTCGGATTGCAGACGGATTATTGTATTGATGCAACCGTAAAATGCGGATTTGAGCATGGTTTTCATATGATTGTTCCTGAATATGCGAACAGTACCGTGGACAATAATTTTATGACTGCAGAGCAGACGTATAAGTATTATAATGAGTTTATGTGGAATAAAAGATATGCTCATTGCATTTCGTTGGAAGAAGCGCTGGAAATGATGGGAAAATAGGCATAGGAGCATTGAAATGGACGAAACAACGTTATTTGAAAAATTTGCAAGTCAGCTTTCGAATTGGTCGAAAACGGGAGAAGAACCGAAACTGGGCGATTGGAATATCAGGGCATATTTAGACTTGCAGGAACAGCGATTAAAAGAAAAAGAGTTAAAAAGAAGCTTTGAATACAAGATTGACGGAAAAGTTTATAAAGTGGGCGATTTTGCTATTGGGCAACTTTTTAATGCATACAACAAACGGCTCAATTACTCACTCGGGACGAAAAAAATCACATATGAAAAGGACGGAAAGATTATCTACAAAGAAAAGATGGAACTTCCGCTTTATCAGCTTGTGAAGTGGCCGGGTGAGGACAAGAGAGACTGGAAAAAGGATACGTACGTCTGTGACAACTGCGGAAATATAGAGACGATAGAAACGTTGGAAGAGCAGGGATGTTCCTACTGCGGAACACATTTTACAGTATCAGAAATGTACCCGAAGGTAACTAATTTTTATACGCTGGAAACTATGCCGGACAAGAAATTGACCTTTGATAAGATGTGGAAGTTAGCACTGGGTGCTCTCGTGGCGGCTCTTTTTTTTACATTTAATCTGATGATAAGCGGAACAGGATCTGACAGAGTATATACCTTCGGCGGTACTTTCCCGGCGGCTTATATCATTTGTTTGCTCATAAGTATTTGGTTTGCTCCGATTATATTTAATATTGCAGAATCCATACCGGTTTCGTTCGGAGTTATGGGAGCAAAAGCAAGGATTACATCAGGTCTGAAAAAATATGACGAAGCATTCAGTTATGATTATTTTGAAGGGAAGGCATTGTCTCTTTTGCGCATGATTATTTTTGCAAAGGATGCGACACAGTCGGTGCAGTATCGGGGAGAGGCGTTAGCTGAGGCTTACGCTGATATTGTAGATATGGATTACCGCGGCGGGTTAAATGTGGTGAAAATTGAGCAGGTCGGAGAGCATATTGAAGTAACCCTCAAGATTTATATGAAGAATACATATTTTAAGCGGGGGAAATGCAAAAAGAAAAATGATACGATGTATGTGCGCATGCGTCACAACATCACATGGAAGGTACAGCCGGATTTCTCAATCGTAAAAGTGGCTTGCCATGGATGTGGCGGAAGCTTCGATGCAACCAAGCATCGCAATTGTCCGTATTGCGGTCAGGAATATAATGCAGGAAGAGATGACTGGGAAGTGATGGAGATTTATAAAAGGGGATAGGGCATGAATAATAGTAGAAAACCAATCGTAAATTTAATTTATACTTTTTTGCACTGGATTTTAGTAGTAATTTTATGTGTGGTTTCGCTTGTGGTACAATTTTCGTTCCTAAAGGATACGGGCGAAACCTATTCCGGGCTCTTTAATTCCGGAAAGGTTTTGGCGGTTAATTTCCCGCTGTTTGTCATTGGTACGGCTTTGTTTTTAGTAGGCTATCACATCATTTGGAAGAGCTGTTTGTTAGTCGATTGGAATTGTTTTGCGGGAAGAAACCTGCTCTGGAAAGTTGCTTATGTGATAATTTCACTAGGTGCTGTAGCGGTGATATATGTAGAGGAAGTATTAGGCATTTTTCTTGTTATCGGATTTGATTACGATATTCGACCGGAGTGGACGACCTGGGGATTTATTGCATTTCCGATTTACATTGTGATCGTAATGATTCTTGATTTGTGTATGAGCGTAAAAATGAAAGACTACTGGCGTGAAATGTTCAGTTACCCGCAGCTGTATGTAAAGTTAGCCAAGGTAAAAAAAATAATAGAACCGGACAGAGTGAATTACGGAAGTGACAAACATCAGTTTTTCCTTCATTTCAAACCACAGGAAAATGCGAAAGACAAGGTGATTGTATGGATTCACGGCGGTGGATGGAATGCAGGAAGTCCCAGTGATTTTCGATATGTGGGACAGAGCTTTGCGCTGGAAGGATATCACTGTGTTTCATTAGGCTATCGGTTGTCGCCGGGCAACAAGTATCCGGTACAGATTGAGGATGTTTGTGCTGGTTACAACAAAGCGATAGAGTATTTAACCGAGCAGGGGATTAACTGCTCACAGGTTATTGTGACCGGCCCTTCTGCCGGAGCGCATTTGTCGTCCATTTTGTGTTACGGAAAGAAATATCAGGAAAAGTGTAATGTGGATATCAGCAAAATTGTCGGTTTTATCGGTGTTGCAGGTCCGTATACTTTTGGAAAGAATATATCAAACACAGTCAAAATATTATTATGGCAGTTGTTTTCAAAAGATTATGACCGGACAGACGGAGAACCGGTTTCGCTGTTTGTGGCTAACCATATTCCGATGCTTTTGATACATAGCAAGCATGATGGTTTGATTGATTTTTCACAGTCGGAAGCGTTGTATGAGAAATCAAAAGAGACAGGCGTGCAGTGTGAATTATATGAGGTTGTTGACAAAATAAATACACATTCCGCATACAGTGCGGGAATGTTTTTGGAGACAAGAGAAACCAATCAGGCATTGGATAAACTGTTTACATGGATAGAAGCCTTGTGATTATGTAAGAAGTAAAAGGGAAATCAAAGAAAGAAATCGTTGCTTTTAGAAAATAAGAGTAACGATTTTTTTGTTCTAAAATATATATTGACAACTGTATATATGCATGTCATACTGTATATATCGTATATATACAATGATAACAGAGGTGCACTATGGTAATTATTTTAAGCAATTCATCGGATGAACCGATTTATCAGCAGATTGTCACTCAGATTAAAGCGCAGATCATGGGTGGAGAGCTTGCAGCGGGGGAGGCACTTCCTTCCATGCGAATGCTTGCACAACAGCTGAGAATCAGTGTCATTACAACAAAACGTGCTTACGAGGAACTGGAAAAAGAAGGTTTCATTGAGACCATCGCAGGAAAAGGTTGCTACGTGAAAGCACAGAATACCGAGTTTCTTCGGGAAGAAACTATCCGCCAGACGGAAGAAATCCTTGCGAAAGCATGCGAGAGAGCGCGCATGTGCGGGCTCAGTCTGGAGGAGATGAAGGAGATACTTGAACTTGTGTATGGAGGAGAGCAGAATGAGTGAGAATGTGAGTGCTACGGCTACATACGAAAACGCGATAGAGATAAAAAAACTTACGAAAAAATATGACGGATTTACGCTCGATGATATCAGTTTCTGTGTGCCGAAGGGCAGTATTATGGGATTTATCGGACAAAACGGAGCCGGTAAATCAACCACAATCAAAGCGATTTTAAATATTATCAAAACAGACGGTGGACAGATCAGTCTGCTCGGTATGGATCATCTTAAGGATGAGACAGCGGTGAAAGAGCAGATTGCAGCGGTATTTGATGAGTGTCCGTTTCATGATTCGTTTAAGGCAAAGCAGCTCAGTATTATGTTTAAGGGATTATATGAGAATTGGGATGAGGAATTGTTTTACAACTATCTCGACCGGTTCAATTTGCCGAGAAATAAAAAAATCGGGAAGTTTTCCAAAGGAATGAAAATGAAAATTCAGATTGCAACAGCACTTTCACATGGTGCAAAACTTCTGATTATGGACGAGGCAACGACAGGTCTTGACCCGGTAGTGCGAAATGAAATTCTGGATATTTTCCGTGAATATTTGAGCGATGATACAAACAGTATTCTGATGTCTTCCCACATTACAAGCGATTTGGATAAGATTGCAGACTGCGTGACATTTATTGATAAGGGTAAGCTTTTGCTAACCGGATATAAAGATGACATTCTTGAGTCGCATGGCCTTATTAAATGCAGTGAAGCTGATTATCAAAAGATGGATTCGGAAGACATTGTAAGTGCAAGAAAAAGTGATTTTTGTGTGGAGGTTATGGTTTCCGACCGCATGGAATGTAAAAGAAAGTATGCCTGGGCTAACATTGAGAAGACCAATTTGGAAGAAATCATGCTTTTTTATGTAAACAAAGAAAAGAAGGAGTGGTCGTAATGAGAATAAGATCTCTGAAATATTTGGTTTATCGTGACTTCTTTTTGGCAAGAAAAACTATATTTATCAATGCGGCACTTGGACTTTTTTTGATGATTTTCGGGATTTTGGTATCCCTGAGCAGCAAATACGGAAACCTGGCACTTGTTCCTGAGAGTTATCAGGAGATTCTTGATGATATGATGTTTATGTTTTCGTGTTTCCTTCCGGTTTATGCGTGCGCAGGTGTCGGAGTTTCCGTAATAGAAACGATGCAGTTTGAGTGCGATAAGAAGTGGAGAAGTTTTCGGTTGACTACGCCGGTCAGCGGATATATATATGCATTGGCAAGGTACATAGTGATACTCGGTGCGGTCAGTGTCTGCATGGGAATCGCCCTTTTATATATGTGGGGGAACAGTTTGATCACAGGAGAACCTGTGTCGGGAAAAAGCATTGCATTTATGCTTGTGCTCACCTTTTATTTTATGATGTTCAGTTTTCTTATGCAGATTTTAATACAGGTGCTTGGGTCAGCTGACAGAGCTGGAATTGCTATGGTAATTCTTATGATTCCGGCTATGTTTGGTGTGATGTTATATGCCGAAAAACATATGCTGATACCGGTAGATGAACCGATAATGCCGTTTTGGGTTAATTTATGTGCGAAGTACTTGCCGAAGGTATCGGTTGTTTTTGTACTTGTTCTTGTGATTAGTTTTATTTTGACAGCAAAATTGTATAAAAGGAGGGAAAAGTAATGCGCGGACTTTTATACAAAGAGTTTTACCAATTTAAAATTGATTTATATGTTATGGGGATTCTTGCCTTGCTTTTTTTGACGATGGGAATTTTAGCATGTGTGACAGCGGACCCTGCAGCGGAACCTCAGAGTACGTGTATGCTTCTTTCGATGATTTACTTATTTGTCATGTTTTTAGGAAGTATCATAAGTTCGGAGTTTTTTACAAAGGATGAAAAAAGACCTTGGTGTAATTTTGCATTTGCGCTTCCGCAGACAGATAAAGGCCAGGTGGCAGCAAAATATTATGCGGTTTTGATATGGCATTTGGCAATGTTGTTTTTGTGTTTCATAGCGGATACCATCTCTATTGCTGTTTACGGGAGTGCAGAGATAAGCGGAATGATGATTGCAGTCGTGATTTTTGCTTTCCGTATGCTTGTGATGGCATTTGAAATTCCGTGCATGGTACGATACGGAGCGCAGACAGGTTTAAATGTAGAGGGGAGTGTTTTGGGCATATTACTCATGCTGGCCGGAATTTACGCCTTATTCGGTGATATTTCATTTTTCTTACAGGAAAATGTAAGGGACGCGATTTGGGATTTTCTCATGAGCGGAAACGTGATATGGATCTTGGCACTTTTGCCTTATGTTGCAGGTGTTGCTTATTATATTTCTTATCGTGTGTCTTTGAAAATGTATCGAAAGGGGGCAGAAAGTTATGGACAGTAAAAAGCTTACGATAAAGCGTATTGTGATCTTTTATCTCCTTGCACTTTTGCCGCTTGCGATTGTGACGCCTGTTTTATGTCTGTATTATGATGAGATGGTTTATGTTTCAAAGAAAGAAAATGTTGCAGCGGTAGTATATGCTCTTGGAGCCTTCGGAATGTTTGCGCCGACAATTGCCAATCTTTTGACCAGGTGGATTACAAAGGAGGGCATGGAAAACTCGTATTTGGCTTTAAACTTGCGCGGGAATGGGAGATATTATCTGGCATCGGTCGGGGTAAAATTACTCGAGGCCGTGATCGGATTGTTTCTTGTGTGGAAATTTTTCTTCGGGGACATACCGCTTGCAAAGATGTTCCCGGGGGAAGATATGAGTACCAAACTTGCAGGGTTTGTATTACAAGTTGCATTTACGATTATTGTTTTCTTCCCGGCGTTTGGTGAAGAGTGGGGCTGGAGAGGGTATCTCGGCCCGAAATTGCAGCAAGTGATGAGTAAGCCGGCGGCAATTCTTGTCGGAGGTATTCTCTGGGGACTTTGGCATGCGCCTCTTACGATAGCAGGCCACAATTTCGGGGTGGATTATCCGTTTTATCCGTGGCTTGGAATCGGAGCGATGTGTCTGATGTGTACGGCCATGAATGCATTTTTAACCTTGCTGACGGAACGGACGAAATCCATTTATCCGGCGGCATTTGCCCACATGATTAATAACAATTGCTCGGTTATGGTTTTGATAGCACTCTTTTCGACAGAAGAGATGTTTAACAAGATGCAGGAGATGCAGTCTATAAAAATTTTTGCGACGTTTATACCTGTATATTTAGTAGTAGGAATTGTAAGTTTTGTGTTTTATATGCGAAAAGAGAAATAATTATATATGAAGGGCGTTGCAAAACGTCGGCACTTAAAGAGGGACTACTGATTGCAGTAGTCCCGATTTTAGTGTCCGTTACGTTTTGGGTCGAGCGAAAGCGTCCCTGAATAAATAATTATTTCTCGTTTATTTCGTTCCCGTACTTCCGATTCCGCCGCGGTTGCTTCCCTCTAACTGAGAAACCTGTTCAAACACAAGTTTTGGCTGATTTTCCATGATGCGGAACTGGCAGATGCGGTCGTTTTTGTGAATGACGGTATCGCGCAGTGCGTAAACAGGCATATACCACCAGTCGTCCGGTCCGCAGTAAGAGCAGTCGATGATGCCGCAGTGATTGGTCTGAATGATACCAAAGTTCTTATATGTAGAACTGCGTGGTACGACATGGGCTTCGTAACCTTCCGGTAACTGCATGGCTACACCGAGATGAATGAGTTTGAATTCGCCTGCTTTTAATTCTACATCCATAGCACTTCGAAGGTCGATCCAATCGGATTTGCCATCTATGTAAGTTAATTTTTCAATAGTTTCATCTAAATACTGAATACGAATCTGTTCCATGGTAATTCTCCTTGTGTTTTGGTTTGTATTAGAAAGGATAATAATCAGTTTCTAACCATCCCAAGTATACCACAAGAAGTGTTCCGACACTAGCATTATCTTTCATCTCCGGCAAAACGACGCATAAAAAATCCCACATTTGACAAACTAATCCATAACATAATGAAGCAAAAGGATATGGAGGCGGAGAGAACAGGTATGGAACCGATTATTTTAGAAAGCAGAATCAGCAAGGATATCAAGGAAAATAGAAAATATTTTCATGAAAAACTGAATGTGGATGTCAATTTTGATATGTTATATCGGGATCTTCTCATCGGAGGGAAAGATTCGGTTATCTATTTCATTGACGGATTTTGCAAAGATGAGCTTATGATGAAAATGCTGCAGTATTTCATCGGTCTGACGGCAGATCAAATGCCGACGGATGCAGCAGGAATGCTGAAAGAAAATATGCCATATGTCGAAGTGGATATGGAAGATCGCAAGGATAAAATCGTGACGGCGATTCTTTCCGGACAACTGGCACTGTTTATTGACGGTTTTGACAAATGTATTCTGATTGATTCCAGAACCTACCCGGTCAGAAGTGTGTCGGAACCGGACAAAGACAAGGCACTCCGCGGCTCCAAAGACGGCTTTGTGGAGACAATTATATTCAATACGGCATTGATACGCCGCAGAATCAGAGATGCGGACTTGTGTGTGGAAATGTTGCAGGCAGGAAAAGCCTCCAAGACCGATATTGCGCTTTTATATATGGGAAAACGGGTGAATGAAAATTTTCTGATGGAGATTAAGAGCCGTATCAAAGGGATGAAGGTGGATGCACTCACGTTAAATCAGGAGTCGTTGGCAGAATGTTTGTATGACAGAAGATGGCTGAATCCGTTTCCGAAGTTCCGGTTTACCGAACGTCCTGATACCTCGGCAGCACAGATTTTGGAGGGTAATATTGTGATTCTGGTGGACAATGCACCGCAGGCCATGATTCTGCCCACATCCCTTTTTGATATTACGGAGGAAGCGGATGATTACTATTTCCCGCCGATTACAGGGACGTATCTGCGCTTTGCAAAATTTGTGATACTTGTTTTTTCTTATTTTGTGACACCGTTATATCTGCTTTTGTCCAATAATCCGCAGTGGATACCGGAAAGCTTTGCATTTATTCAGATGAAAGATCCATTCAATATACCGATTTTCTGGCAGTTTATTATTCTGGAGGTGGCACTGGACGGTCTGAGGTTAGCAGCAGTTAATACGCCGAATATGCTCAGCACACCTCTCAGCATTATGGCTGCACTGATTCTTGGTGACTTTTCTGTCAGCAGCGGGTGGTTTAATGCCGAGGTTATGCTTTACATGGCATTTGTAGCATTAGCTAACTATACACAAACGAATTATGAACTGGCCTACGCTGTTAAGTTCATGAGAATACTCAATCTTGTTCTCACGAGTCTTTTCGGTATTTACGGATTTATTGCGGGAATCGGTATTTTGATTTTGTCGTTGATCAACAATAAGATGATTTCCGGAAGAGGATATCTGTATCCGCTGATACCATTCCATTACAAAGAACTGAAAAAGCGCCTGGTGCGAAGACATATAAGAAATGTATAAATCATATGCCGGAATTGCAGAAATATGCATAAGAATAAGCTGCAATTCCGGTTTTTGCGTTTTTCACAGTGTCAATCCGACAGAAAGCTACATACTATGATAGTAAAAAGACAGGAGAATTATCGTATGAAAAATTATTACGAACAGTATCATCAGATGAATGATTTTCCGGTAGCTATGGCGTATGTGCCATGGCAGAAGCTTGATAAGATATACGAAAATCTGGAAGAGGCTTTCTGCGAAGGAACCATCTTCCCGGAACTGAATAAGCCGTTTAAAGGAAGGAGATGTGTAAAATGATGAGAGATCATGATATGTCCAAAGCATCGTTACTTCGTGAAATCTGTAAGGTTGATTTTGCGGTGGTTGAAATGACTTTGTACCTTGACACGCATCCGCATGAACACGAAGCGATTGCTTATCTGAATCACTATGTGAAACTGAAAAACCAGCTGGAAAAAGAATACAGTCGTAAATATGAACCGATGTCAATTTCCTGTGCGGATGACAGCGACGATAATAAGTGGTTATGGGCACTTGCACCGATGCCTTGGGAAGGAGGATGCAGATAATGTGGAGTTATGAGAGAAGATTACAGTATCCGGTAAATATTAAAGAGACCAATGCAAAAACTGCACAGATCATTATCAGTCAGTATGGCGGACCGGATGGTGAGCTTGCAGCGTCCATGCGATATCTTTCGCAGAGATATTCCATTCCTTACAATGAAGTGGCAGGACTTTTAACCGATATCGGAACAGAAGAACTGGCGCATTTTGAACTGATAGGTGCAATCGTTCATCAGTTGACAAGAGATCTTTCTATGGAGGAAATCGAAAAGTCCGGATTTGCACCGTATTATGTGGATCATACGTTGGCACTTTGGCCGCAGGCGGCCGGAGGCATTCCGTTCAATGCATGTGAATTCCAGTCCAAAGGGGATCCGATTACCGATTTGATGGAGGATATGGCGGCTGAGCAGAAGGCAAGAACTACTTATGACAATATTCTTCGAATGGTAAAAGACCCGGATGTATGTGACGTTATTAAATTCCTTCGTGCAAGAGAAGTGGTGCACTTCCAGAGATTCGGTGAAGCACTCAGAAGAGTCCAGGATAAGCTCAATGAAAAGAATTTCTATGCGTTTAACCCTGCATTTGATACCTGTAATGTAAAAGAAATGAAAGACAACTGCTAAAATCCGTGCCCGGGGCCCGGCACTTGATATAGATGCAAAGCGGCGTGTTTCCATATCGGGAATGCGCCGGTTTTGCAGAATTGGTTCATTTTGCGACAGAATTGGTCGCTTCGGCGTGTTGCTATTCAAAAATTTTCGTGATAAACTATGTATATAAACAAGAACAATCCTGTTTTTTGGGAAATATGGGTATAGGGAGTGTGAAATTATGAAATGTTTAATTTGTGGAAGTGACTCTTCAAGTGAAGTTTGTAACAAGTGTATCCGACTTGAGAAGATTATTTATCAAAAAGAATGGGTTTCAAAAGAAGGTGGACTCATTAAGAAAAGTGAAGATTTCCGTGTGGCGATTTCTAACCTTCGTATCAGCGGACGTGTATCTATTTCGGACAATCCAAAAGGAACTAACGCACGTCTCGATAACTTCTCTCATTATCTGATGAACGTAAGAGAATGTTCACAGGTTACATACGGCGGAAAGAAGACGCTGATGGTTACAGTAGAAAATAAAGGAGAAGGTGCATACACAAGATATTGCTTCCTCCCTGGATTTGATGAGGGTGACCAGTTCGTTAATGCAATCTTTGATGCTAAGACAAAGGCTGCTTCTCTTACAGAGCGTATTCGTCAGAGCAGTGGTATGTCAAGTACACCGGTAGAGGTGACACAGACAGTTGCAAGTTCTGACTTCCACCTCAGTGCAGCAGCACAGGCATCTGCAGCAGCAGCTCCGAGACCGGCAGCACCGGCACCGGCGCCTACACCTGCAGCAGCTCCTGCAAGTTCTGATACAGTAGCACTTGCGGGTATTGCGACAGATATCTCTGAATTTGAAACAAAGATCAAGAAACTTAAAGTATTACGTGATAACGGAATCTTAAGTGAAGAAGAGTACGAGGCAGAAAAGAAGAAATTAGTAAGCATTTTCTAATCGTATTTGTAAATGAAATAGGTAGGGCTGTTCAGTGTTCTGAACAGCCCTTTTTTTGTCCTTTTGTGCAAGTGTGAAAAAGCAAATATAACTTGCTTTCCACCTCTTTTTATGTCAAAATGTAATGTGGTGTGACTAACGATAATTATGGAGGATTGAGATGCGAGGAATTGATACAGAGGTTCGCAAAGTACGTAAAAGAGTATTTAAAGAGGTAGCAAATCTGGCATACCATTCAGAAAATCTGATCGACGACATGGAAGCACTTCCATATAAGATTGTGGATAATGAAGATACAGAATATTGGGAAAGTTTTTATAGAGAAAGAGCGGTAGTCAGAGAACGGATTCGACTGGCCATGGGCATGTCGCTTCGTCCGGAGGATGCACCGGTTCACGTGTCTCAGGGTGTGGAGGAGAGTAATATTGCCGAGAAATATTATGAACCGCCTCTGATGCAGGTCATTCCGTCGGCGTGTAACTCCTGCCCGGTGAATCAATATGAAGTGACGAATAAGTGTCGCGGTTGTCTGGCGCACCCGTGTCGCGAGGTTTGTCCGCGCGGAGCGATCACGATGAAAAACGGTCGTTCCTATATTGATCAGGATAAATGTATCAAATGCGGTAAATGTAAATCGGTTTGTCCGTATGATGCGATTTCGCATCAGGCCCGTCCGTGTGCGGCCGCATGCGGTGTGAATGCCATTGAAAGTGATGAGAGAGGAAGAGCAAAGATCAACAATGACCTTTGTGTTTCCTGCGGACAATGTATGGTAAGCTGTCCGTTTGGCGCCATAGCGGATAAATCCCAGATTTTCCAGCTGATCCGTGCGATGCAGTCGGGGAAAAAGATTATTGCCCAGGTGGCTCCAGCCTTTGTCGGACAATTCGGCAAAGACGTGACGCCGGATAAATTTAAGACAGCATTGAAACAGCTTGGCTTTGCAGAGGTGTATGAGACTGCCATAGGCGCCGATCTCGGTGCACTTGCAGAGGCAGAGCACTATGTAAAGGAAGTTGCTACGGGAGAGGTTCCGTTCCTTTTGACAAGCTGCTGTCCGTCATGGTCTGTGCTTGCAAAGAAATTCTTCCCGGAGACGATTGATAATATTTCCAATGCACTGACACCGATGGTGGCTACGGCTCGAATTATTAAAGAACAACATCCGGATGCCAGCGTGGTGTTCATCGGACCATGTGCATCCAAAAAACTGGAGGCATCGCGCAGAACCGTGCGTTCTGATGTGGATTTTGTTATTACCTTTGAAGAACTTACGGGTATGTTTGAAGCCAAAGGCATTCTTTTGGAAGAAATCGAAGCGATGGATAAGATGGAAGACGCTACCGGAGCAGGCCGTGGATACGGTGTAGCCGGCGGAGTGGCTTCGGCGATTGAGGATGTCATCAGGGAAAATTATCCGGATGTCGAGGTAAATATCGAACATGCGGAGAGCCTGGCAGAATGTAAGAAGATGCTGATGCTTGCCAAGATGGGCAAGAAAAACGGCTGTCTCATAGAGGGTATGGCTTGCCCGGGCGGTTGTGTGGCCGGAGCCGGAACCAACATTGCTGTGGCACAGGCGACCAAAGAAGTCAATAACTTTAAAGCAAATTCGGAGCAGCAGCTTCCGAAGATGGAGGGACATAATGAGTAAGACAAGAACAAGATTTGCACCGAGTCCGACCGGACGTATGCACGTAGGTAATCTGCGTACCGCACTTTATGCATATTTAATTACAAAACATGAAGGAGGCGATTTCCTTCTTCGTATTGAAGATACCGATCAGGAGCGACTGGTGGAAGGCGCGGTGGATATTATTTACCGCACACTTGCAAAAACTGGACTTGTGCACGATGAAGGCCCGGATAAGGACAAAGGATTCGGACCATATGTACAGAGTGAAAGACAGGAAAAGGGTATTTATCTGGAATATGCAAAAAAATTGATTGAAAAAGGAGAAGCATATTACTGTTTCTGTGACAAAGAAAGACTGGACTGCCTACATCAGGTGATTACAACTGCAGGCGGAGAAACAAAAGAGATTAACGTATATGACAAGCATTGTCTTTCTCTTTCCAAGGAGGAAGTGGAAGAAAAGCTTGCTGCAGGCGTTCCGTATGTCATTCGTCAGAATGTACCGCGAGAGGGAACCACAACATTCCATGATGAACTTTACGGAGATATTTCCGTGGATAATGCAGAGCTTGATGACATGATTCTGATCAAATCCGACGGATATCCGACCTACAATTTTGCCAATGTAGTGGATGACCATTTAATGGGAATTACACATGTGGTCAGAGGAAATGAATATTTATCTTCCTCGCCGAAGTATAACCGCCTTTATGATGCATTCGGATGGGAAGTACCGAAATACGTACATTGTCCGCTCATTACGGATGAAAATCATCAGAAACTTTCAAAAAGATGCGGACACTCTTCCTACGAAGATCTGGTGGAACAGGGATTTTTGACAGAAGCCATTGTGAACTTTGTGGCACTTCTCGGTTGGAGCCCGTCAAGCAACCAGGAAATCTTTTCTTTGGATGAGCTGATCGAAGAATTTGATTATCTGCATATGTCAAAATCACCGGCGGTATTTGATTATACAAAGCTGAAATGGATGAACGGCGAATATATCAAAAAGATGGACTTTGATGCTTTTTATGAGATGGCGCTTCCGTACATCAGGGAAGTGCTCACAAAAGAGATGGATTTTGTGAAAATTGCCGAGATGGTGAAAACAAGAATCGAGGTTTTTCCGGATATCAAAGATCACATTGATTTCTTTGAACAGCTTCCGGAATATGATCCGGAGATGTATGTGCACAAAAAGATGAAAACATCCAAGGAATCAGCGCTTGAGGTGCTCAAAGAATTACTTCCGGTTTTCGAAGAGCTGGAGGATTACAGCAATGACTCACTCTATCAGACACTGGTTTCTTATGTGGAGAAGAAAGAGTGCAAAAACGGCTATGCGATGTGGCCGGTACGTACTGCCGTTTCCGGTAAACAGATGACGCCTGCAGGTGCGACCGAGATTATGGAAGTGCTTGGAAAGGAAGAATCACTTTCACGTATCCGTAAGGGAATACAGCTGCTTGAAAAAGCGGTTTCTTAGTCTGGAAGGACGGAAAGGAAGCACATTGAATCAATTCAACATAAACGCAAGTCCTGCGCAGCGGGAGGCGATTACTTTCACGGAAGGGACCATGCTTGTATTGGCTGGTCCCGGAAGCGGAAAAACCCATGTTATATCGCAGCGGATTCGGTATCTCATTGAAAAAGAAGGGGTCGATCCCAGTCGTATTTTGACAATCACATTTACCAAGGCAGCTGCTCTTGAGATGCAAAGGCGCTGTCAGCAAATTTGTCCGGCTTCAGCCGTCACAGCTTTCGGAACATTTCATTCCGTATTCTATAAAATCTTAAAATCATCTGAAAAATATCACGATTATTCCATTTTAAAAGAAAATGAAAAAAGAAAAATACTTCAAAAAATTCTTTCCGGTTATGAGAGTGTATACGACAGTGCATCGAAAGAATGTGAAATATATCTGCAAAAAATAAGTATGCACAAAAATATGTGGCCACAGCAGCTTCGGGAAATGGAGGAGTTTTTTGAAATAGCGGAGTATTATAAAAAAGCATGCAGAAATATGAAAAAACTTGATTTTGACGATATGCTTGAGTTAAGTTACGAGTTCTTGGAAGAGGATATAAAAGCAAAAGAACAGTGGCAGAAGAGGTTTGATTATATTCTTGTGGATGAATTTCAGGATGTGAACGGACGCCAATATGCACTCACAAAAATATTGGCAGAAAACAACGGGAATCTGTTTGCGGTGGGGGATGATGACCAGGCGATATATTCTTTTCGCGGATCGAGTCCGCACTATATGCAACAGTTTCTGCGTGATTATCCCGAATGCAGACAGGTTATCTTAAATGAAAATTATCGGTGTGGAAGCCAAATTGTAGATGCTGCATCCCAATTGATTTCGCACAACAAAAACCGGTTGCAGAAGGATGTGAGAGCAGTAAAGACAATAGAAAATGAAATCCGAATCTGTGAGTTTTCCGACGTTTCCGAAGAATACAGTTTTATCAGCGAAAGGATAAAAAATACAGCGGATGAAAAAAACATTGCTGTTTTGGTGCGCACAAACTCTTTGGCGGAATATGTGGCGGAGCAATTATATAAGGTGAACGTTGACTGCGAGATAAAGGAAAAAAGACAATTTTTTTATGATATTCCGGCGATAGAGGATATCATGGCGATTTTACGTTTTGTTTTCAAGGGAAGAAAAAGGAGAGATTTTTTGCGGTTCATGAACAAACCGTATCGAGGTATTTTGCGGGAAGATTTGATATCAGAAACCGTGGATTTTGTGCAGCTGAAGAAAATTTATGCAAGTTTCGGAGAAATTCTGGCTGCAGTCACTCTTTTGGAAAAACAATGTAAATTTTTGGAGAAGACAGATCCTTACAGTGGGATTGTTTATATTCTTAACGGAATGGGATTTCGCAGATATATGTCGGAGAAAACAGCCGGGAGCGGCGTGACGGAAAAAGATACGATGTCTGTCATAGAAGAACTGCTTTCCAGGGCGAAAGAGTTTCAAACGACGGCGAGTTTTCTTGCATTTGTGCAGGAATATCAGGAAGAATGCTGTCAAGTATGCAAGAATAGCAGAAAAGAGACAAAATCGCATAAAGTTCAGATTATGACTTACCATGCATCAAAGGGGCTGGAGTTTGATTGTGTTTTCCTGCCGCATACAAAGCGTGGATGCGTTCCGCATGGGAATATGCTGACGACAGATCAGATGGAGGAAGAACGCAGGATGTTTTATGTGGCGATGACGAGAGCAAAAACAGCATTGTATCTCACATATGCAAAAGATACAGAGGACAGCGAGGCTTCCGTTTTTCTAAAAGAAATGACAGATGAGGTGATTTGTACTTGAAAAAAGGAGTCGTAAATTGTACCATAAGATAGACGAAAAAAGAGAGGACAGAACTTATGAAAAAGGAAAGAGTAAGTGTATATGATTGGCTCAGACTGATTGCAACTGTGCTTGTCGTGATCGGTCACAGCAGATATATCGGAATGGAGGCGACAAACGGCGGTGTCTATTATGTGATGCCGGAGTTTACCCATCCTGCGTTCTATTCTTATATTGTGTCGTTTTTCGGACTGATGGTGAGCTACATATACAGTTTTCATATGCCTTTGTTTTTCTTTTTGTCAGGAGCAGTTCTTCGGCTGAAACCGCTCAAATCGTATGATGTGTTTTGTGCTGACAAGATAAAAAGACTGATTGTTCCATATTTTGCAGTCGGTTTTCTGTTTATGCTGCCCGTCAAATATTTCGCATCCTTCTACACAAAGGAGGGGTTGCATTTGGCATACAGGAATTTTTATACCGGTGCGGATAGCGGTCATTTATGGTTTTTGACGGCATTGTTTTGGTGCATGCTGGTCTTTGTCCTGATAAAAAAGACTTTGGAACGTTTTTCGGTAAAAAGTGAAGGGCTGCTACTCCTGATATGTATGGCGTTACAAATGTCTGCAGAGGTGATACCGTTTGACATACTTGCTTTCAGACAGGGGATTGGATATATCGGATGGTTCGGACTCGGATATTTCTTTGAAAAAATCAGAAAAGAAAAGTTGAAAGATTTGTCTGCAATAAAAAAAATAGCCGCTTTTTTAGTTGCGGGAATTTTGTTTGTACTCAATATAAAAGTAGGAATCTTTGACGATACCATGAATGTGATATGTGGCTGTCTTTTTGCTTATTTTACTGCAGAATTCTGTGTATTGCTTTTTGGCAGATTAGAAAATACAGGCGTATATCGAGTGGTTATGAGAAATTTGTTTGCAGTATATCTGTTTCATGATCCGCTGGAATATGTGATTCTCAGAATTTTCATGACAACGACATATCTGGCATCGGCATGGGGATGTTATTTATATCTGTTTCTTCGTATCATAGGTGTGATTGTGGTATCTGTTTTGATCGGAGAAATTTTGAGAGTGCTGAGTCGTTTTGTTAAGAAAACCTGTAGCGTGAAACATTAGAAGATGAACTGATCGTCAGATCAGTTCATCAAACTCCGCATTGTCCAAATATTCATCAAAAGCATCGGAGACAGCCTCGTATTCGGCTTCATCGTCAATAAAGAACAATTCCGGTTCGATATTCGGATCATTTTCGTCTTCTTTATATCCGTAAATCCATACTTCCCCGTCTGTATTTTCGCCGTTTTCATCAAGCGGAAGAAGAACGATATAGTCTTTTTCTTCTACTGACAGAATGGTGATAACGGCACAGGTTACTTCCACACCGTTGTCAAGTGTCATGGTTACGGTCATTTCTTCATCATATTCTTCACTTTGGATAAGGTTCTTTTTGCTCATCTTCATGCTCCTTTTGCGTAAGTTTGTTATTTTTCTGCTCTTTTGTAATATTAGCATGTTTTACGATAGAAGGAAAGAGACAGTTTTGTTTCCATTATGTACAAAATAAATATAAAAATTGGGAAAATTTGCCGAAAAACCATTGAATTGAATGCAAAATATTGACAATTTGCACAAAAATGTATACAATATTCGAAAAGGGGATGATTTTATGACAAGACAGGTTGATATTGCAGAAAAATGGACATTAGAAGAAAAATTGGAATATACCAAAAGAGTGATTATGCAATCGGACAATGTGGTATGTCTTTCGGGAATCGGTGTTGTGATGGAGTGTGGAGCACTTAATTTTAACAGGGATGATGTGGCATATCGCATAGAAGAAGAATATGACAGATGTCCGGAAGAAATCATGTCCTCGGTGTTTTATAATGTTCGAATGAAACAGTTCTATGATTTTTATAAAACGGAGCTCTTAAATACGAAACTGACTCCGACGGCGACTTATGAGGCGTTGCGTAAGCTTCAGGAGATTGACAAACTGAAAGCATGTATTACTTACAATATTTACGGTTTGGCAGGACAGCAGGGAATAGAAAATGTGTATGAATTAGACGGTTCGATACATAATAATTGGTGTAGCAAATGCGGTAAAACATTTCCGATGGAGTATCTGCGGGATTATGATGGTGTTCCGGCCTGCGACGCATGTAAAGGGCCGATTCGTCCCGGAATCCGTTTGCATGGTGAGCGTATGCGTAATGACCTTCTTACGAAAGCTGCCAATGCCTGCGCCGCTGCGGATGTGCTTCTCGTGTTAGGAACCAATCTTTTTGATGATATGGTACAGTTTGCGGTCAATCATTATCAGGGGGACAAGCTGATTCTCGTGACAAAGCATAAACATTTTACGGATAAGGCCGCAGATATCGTGATTCATGAGTATGTAAAAGAAATTCTTCCTAAGATTGTGCCATAAACTATTTTGTGGTACAATAGTGCCAGAATTTTTTACGTTCAGGGAGAAAATATGAATTCAAATTATAGCACGAAACTTGGTTATCCATATCCGATGGGAGTTACTGCCCGGGAGGGCGTTTTCAATATAGTTGTTGAGTTTCCGCACAGTCCGAAAGTGGCTTGTGGTATCATTTTGTATACCCAAAGTCATGAGACTATGCGGATTCCTTTTTGTGAAAATTATCGCATCGGGAATCTGTACTGTGTACGCTTGGAAGGAATCCGGATCAAACAATTTAAATACGTTTTCTTTATTGATGATGAGATCTTTTGTGATCCATATGCGAAAGTGATTTCCGGTCGTGAGAAATGGGGAAAAGCTATCGGGGAAAAACCGTTGCTTCATGGAGTTATTTCTGCCGGAGAGAGTGAATTTGATTGGGAGAATGATAAACCTCTCGGTATTTTATATGAAGATTCCATTATATACAGTCTTCACGTGCGCGGATTTACAAAGCATTCGTCATCCGGTGTCAAACATAAAGGAACCTTTGAAGGGCTTACTGAGAAGATAGATTATTTAAAAGATTTGGGCATTACTGCCGTAGAGTGTATGCCGTTTTATGAATTTAATGAAATCATTTATAATCCGGCTTACACCACGTTTGATGTGCAGCGCCTTCCGTTTATGGAAGAAAAAAATATATGGGAATATCGTCTCAATTATTGGGGCTTTTCGGATAAGGACAATTTTTATTTTGCTCCGAAATATTCCTATGGAGCGGGAAATAATCCGATTCTGTCCTGCAAAAAGATGATTCGTTGTCTGCATCAGAACGGGATAGAATGTATCATGCAGATGTACTTCTCAAAGTATCATACACCGGGATTTGTTTTGGATGTGCTTAGGTTCTGGGTGATGGAATATCATATAGACGGATTCCATCTGATGGGGATTTCGCTTCCGATGGAATTGATCGGACAGGATCCGATACTGAAGCGCACGAAGATTTATTGTGAAACAACATGTACAGAAAAGATTTATGACAGTGTGACCGGAGTACCTGAATTTAAGAATATCGGTTGCTATAGAGAAGATTTTCGATCTGACAGCCGTAAGTTCTTAAAAGGTGATGAGGATATGCTTGCCCGGATGGGAACCTATATCAAGGAAAACAGTCCGTTGGAAGCGCAGGTTCATCATATTACGGATTATAGAGGATTTACTCTTTTGGATCTGGTATCCTACGACAGAAAGCATAATGAAGATAACGGGGAAGAAAACCGTGACGGAAGTGATTACAATTACAGCTGGAACTGTGGGGTAGAAGGTCCGTCGCGCAAGAAAAATATTCAATCTCTGCGCCTTTCCCAGAGAAAAAATGCGTTGTCATTTTTGATGCTGTCACAGGCCACCCCACTTCTTATGGCGGGAGATGAATTCGGACATTCCAAGGGAGGAAACAATAACGCATATTGTCAGGACAATAAAGTAAACTGGCTCAATTGGAATTATGATAAATCGGGCAAAGAACTTTATGATTTTACTAAAATGCTCATTGCATTCCGGAAGAGTCATCCGATTCTTCACAGCAAAAAGATGTTGCGTGCCATGGATTATGAGTCGCATGGTTATCCGGATATTTCATATCACGGGGAACAGGCGTGGTATGCGCAGTTCGAAAACTATAACCGCCATCTGGGTGTGATGTATTGCGGCTTATATGAAAAAAAGGCAGATAAATCGCCGGATGATTTTATTTATATCGCTTACAACATGCATTGGATTACGCACGAATTTGCGCTTCCGATTCTCCCTCAGTCCCATGATTGGGAGATTGTGTACGGAACACGGCTTCATGAGGAGGATAGACAGGCCGGTGAACTGCTTTTTGAAGAAGGGGAAGAACAAAAGAAAGTGACGGTTGCACCTCGAAGTGTATTGGTGCTTATAGGTAAGCGGGCTTCTATATCTGCTAAACAGGCAAAGGATTTAACAAAGAAGAAAGAAGACAAGTAATCAATGAATCCAATCAAGCATTTTAAAACAATCACATATCACAAATATCTTGTTATGCAGGGCTGTTTTAAGGTCGGACTGTATTGGCAGGGGCTGACGCACGACCTGTCCAAATATATGCCTTCCGAGTTTCTGGTCGGAGCAAAGTACTACCAGGGAGACCGTAGCCCAAACAATGCAGAGCGTGAAGCAAAAGGTTATTCTTCCGCATGGCTGCATCACAAGGGGAGAAACAAGCATCACTATGAATACTGGATTGATTACAGTATGAAAGACATTGAGGGCGGAATGCGTCCGGCGCCTATGCCGGTGCGATACGTCGTGGAGATGTTTATGGACCGGGTGGCGGCGAGCAAGGTTTACAATAAAGAGCAATATAGAGATTCGGATCCTTTGGCATATTTTTTGAAAGGAAAAAATCAGGATTTGCTTCATCCGAAAACGAGAAAACAGCTTGAAATTTTGTTGCGTATGCTTGCAAAAAGAGGCGAGACAGAAACGTTTGTCTACATTCGAAAACGCATTTTGAAAAAATCGTATATATTATAGTGCGGTGTATCAGGAACCAATCAGGAACCTCCTTCATATTCTAATGGAAAGAAGGAGGTTTTATTATGAACTGTTTATGGATTTTAGTGTTACTTTGCTGCTGTAATCACAATGGCAGGCAGGAATGGGGATGCAATACATGTGGCAGACAGGAATGCGACTGCAACTGCAACACATGCGACAGGCCGGTAATTATGCCTCGCGCCAATGAGAGACGCGGATATGACTGTGATTATCCGTCAGCACCTTTTGCCCCGGAAAGAGATTGCGAATGTAGAGAAAGAGAGAAAGAAAGAGAGAGAGAACGAGGCTGCGAATGCAGAGCGACAGAGATGGAGCCTCAGCAGGAAGTGTAACCGATAGGAGAAGCGCATAGAAAGATAAAAAGAGCAGGCTATAACAGCCTGCTCATATCATTTGGCAATTCTGACTCAAATTTCATTTCCTTTCCGGTGATCGGATGCATAAACTGCAGGCGGTAGGAATGAAGCGCCTGACGAGATATCCGGCTGCAGTCGGAAGGATATAACGTGTCACCAATCAGTGGGTGACCGGTATATTGCATGTGGACACGAATCTGATGGGTGCGTCCTGTCTCCAGATGGATGGACAGAAGACTATAAGGGAAAGTCTTCGAACTGCGGATTACTTCATAATGGGTGACTGCCCGTTCGCCGGATGCAAAATTTACCTCGCGCTCAATAATGGAGGCACCTTTTCGAGCAATCGGAGCATCGATGGTTCCGGTCTTATTTTCGAAGACACCTTCTACCAACGCCAGATACGTGCGGTGAATCTGTCTGTTTTGCATCTGCATGGACAAAATACCTGCACTGATTCCGTGTTTTGCTAAAAGAACCAGACCTGTTGTATCGCGGTCCAGGCGATTGATACAGCGGAAGGTAAATGTTTCACCTTTTTCTTTGTAATAATGCATAAGCGCATTGGCGAGAGTGTGGGTATAATGATTTATGGACGGATGTACCGGCATATCACATGGCTTATTCACCACGATGATATCTTCATCCTCATAAACGATGTCCAGAGCAATGTTTGTCGGAACAATGTTTTCGCTGGAGATATTTTCTTCGTAACAGATCGTCAGAAGATCGCCCTGTTGCAGCGAATAGGTTACGTGCTCCCAGTTTCCGTTCACCAGAATGCTTTTCGGGATTTTTTTTAAGGCTACCACATTCGAAGATGAGTAGCCTTTGTTTTTTAAAAATTGTAAAATTGTCAGTCCGCAGTCATCCTGCGAAATTTCATAACAGAGAGTTCGTTTCATAGTATCCTCTGAATCGCCGTTATCGTTAGTCGGCGGATTTTACCTGTTTCCAATATTCGTTGTACATTTCATCGCCTTCCTCGCCGAGATAGTGGAAGGTTTCCATGTCGTTGTATTTTGAGAGATCCGGGAAAGCAATTTCGCTGTTACGGATTTCTTCGTCTTCAATCAATGCTCTTGCAGCATCATTCGGAGTGGAGTAAGTAATATAATCAAAGTTCATCAGAGCGATATCTTCACGACACATAAAGTTGATGAAAGCCTCTGCGTTTTCTTTGTTTTTTGCATTTTTCGGAATGACCCAGCAGTCGATCCACACGTTGGAACCTTCTTTTGGAACAACGTATTCCAGATTTTCGTTTTCACGCTGTGTGTAGATGGCTTCGCCGGAGTAGATTACACCGATGGCGGCTTCATCACCGATCATTTTGTCACGAACCTGATCAACAACATAAGCCTGTGTCAGTGGCTTCTGGGCAATCAGCTCATCACGGGCCTGCTCAAGCTGGGCGGCGTCGAGAGAGTTCATGGAGTAGCCGAGTCTCTTTAAAGAAACCATGAAAGCATCTCTTACGGAATCCTGCATTAAAATGTTTCCTGCATATTTTTCATCCCATAAAACATCCCAGGAATCGATTGGCTCCTCGACCATCGTCTTGTTGTACAAAAGACCTACCGTACCGAAGCAGTAAGGAACACTGTATTTGTTTTCCGGATCGAATTCCTTTGACTGGTCGAGATACTGCTGACCGATGTTTTTCAGATTCGGAACATTGTCAAGGTTGATTTCGGTCAAAAGATCATTTTCAATGAGTTTTTGGATCATATAATCGGAAGGGCAGAGCAGGTCGTAGTTGCTTGTGCCCGATGCAACCTTCGGATACATGATTTCGTTTGTTTCATACTCGTCGTAGATAACCTTGATTCCTGTTTCTTCCTCAAACATATCAATTGTGTCAGGGTCGATGTATTCGCCCCAGTTGTATACGACAACTTCGCCGTTTTCGCCGCCTTTGTCACCGCCACAGCCTGTCACAAGGAAAGCAGCGAGTGCAGTCAGTAAAAGTGCTGAGATAAGTTTTGTTTTTTTCATAATTCCCTCCTGGTTTCTTTTTTGGCCGGTGCTTTGTTTATAATGATCAGAAGCACCAGAACCGTAACAAAGATAATCGTAGAAAGAGCATACATTTCAGGTTTGATTCCTTTTTTCAGCTCCGTATAAATCTTGGTAGACAGGGTGTCGACACCCGGTCCTTTTGTAAAGTGCGTGATGATAAAATCATCGAGCGACATGGTGAATGCCATTAAAAATCCGGTAAAAATACCCGGGAGAAGATCCGGAAATACGACTTTGAAAAAGGCGTATACAGGTCCGGCACCGAGGTCCATGGCCGCTTCATAAGTATGTCGGTTCAGCTGTTTCATTTTTGGCATGACACTCAATATGACATAGGGGATATTGAATGTAATATGCGCCAGCAGGATTGTCGTAAATCCGAAGGTCATTCCGAAACTTAAATACAAGAGCATGAGAGAGATACCGGTTACGATATCTGCGTTTAGCATCGGAATATTGGTAACGCCCATAAAGAATGTACGCCATGCTTTGTGCATATGGTTGATTGCAATACAGGCCGCAGTTCCGATCACCGTGGCAATCAGAGCGGAAAGCAGTGCGAGAAGTAAGGTGTTCTGCAATGCTTCCAGAATCACTTCGTTTTTAAAAAGCTCTACATACCATTTGGTCGTGAAACCGCCCCATTTCGCTCTTGTTTTACTCTTGTTAAAGGACAGAACGATGAGCGTGGCAATCGGTGCATACAAAAAGATAAAAATAATCGTAATATAAAATCTTGAAATAAATTTTTTCATAGCATATTTCCCTCCCCGTCCTTATCAAGAATAGAAGAGATAATCATACTGATGATAATGAAAATCATAAGCACGATGGAAAGTCCGCTTCCAAGATGCCAGTTGGAGGCCTGGGTAAATTCCTGCTCAATGACATTACCGATCAGCAGAATCTTGCTTCCGCCGAGAATGGCCGAAATGACGAAGGTAGTCAGTGCAGGTACGAAAACCATAGTCACACCGCTCACAACGCCCGGAATACTCAGAGGAAAGATAATGCGCAGGAAGGTCTGTACATTGTTGGCTCCCAGATCTCTTGCAGCATTGATCACGTCGTGATCCATTCTGGCCAGTGAGTTATAGATCGGAAGCACCATGAAAGGCAGGAAGTTATATACCATACCGAGAATGATGGCAGCTTCCGTATTTATAATATTTACTGTCGGAAGTGAAAAAAATTTCAAAACGGAGTTAATGACACCGTTTTTTTCCAACAATGTCTGCCATGCAAGTGTACGAAGCAAAAAGTTCATCCACATAGGAAGAATGAACACAAGTACAATAAACTGATTCTGGTTGACACTCATATTGGCAAGAATCATGGCAAGCGGGTAGGCCAGTATAAAACAAATTACGGTGCTGATCAGTGAAAGTCGCATGGATATCCAGAGCGCTTTGCTGTGCTCCGGAGTTGCGATTGCCATAATGTTTTCCAAAGTAAAAGCGCCGTCCCTGTCGATAAAGCCATAATAAAATACCATAAACAGAGGTATGATAATAAAGGCCACGGACCAAACGAGATAAGGTCCGGCCAGAAGATTACGTTTATTCTTCAATGCGCGCTGCCTCCTCGTCTTCGGATTCCGGTTTGTTCATGATCTGAATATTAAACGGATCCACGCTGATGGACACCTTGGTACCTACCGGGAACATGGAAGTGGAGTGGACAAGCCATTCATAGCCGCCGGCCATGACTTCCATTTCATAGTGGACACCTTTAAAGATCATGTGGGTTACTTCGCCGTCCAGCGTTCCCTGACCGGCATCTTTTAACACAATATCCTCCGGGCGGATGACAACGTCCACCGGCTTATTGTTACCAAAGCCTTTGTCCACACACGCCCATTTGCAACCGAGGAAGGATACCAGTTCGTCCTTGATCATTGTCGCATCGATGATATTGCTGTCACCGATAAAGTCAGCTACAAAAGCATTTTCCGGTTCATTGTAAATCATCTCCGGCGTACCGATCTGCTGAATATAGCCCTGGTTCATGACAACAATCGTATCTGACATGGTGAGGGCTTCCTCCTGGTCATGTGTCACATAAATAAATGTAATGCCAAGTTCATTTTTTAAGCGGATCAGCTCATACTGCATATCCTGACGGAGCTTCAGGTCAAGGGCTCCGAGAGGTTCATCGAGAAGAAGTACCTTCGGCTCATTTACGATAGCGCGAGCGATGGCGATTCGTTGCTGCTGACCGCCGGAGAGCTGGTGTGGCATTCTCTTTTCGTAGCCGTCCAGATTGACCAGTTTCAGCGCATACTTGATTTTGTCATCTATGTACGATTTGCTTTTGTTTTTGATTTTCAGACCGAACGCAATATTTTCGGCGATGTTCATATGAGTAAACAACGCATATTTTTGGAACACTGTATTCAACTGGCGTTTGTTCGGCGGAAGATGAGTGATATCTTCTCCGTTAAAAAATACCTGACCACTGTCCGGCGTTTCAAACCCGCCGATGATGCGCAGTGTTGTCGTCTTACCGCATCCGGATGGTCCCAGAAGGGTAAGAAACTCATTTTCTCTGATATATAAATTGAGGTCGTCAAGAACCATCGTACCGTCAAAAGATTTATTAATACCTGAAAGGTTGATCAGTTTATTGCTCATTTGTATCCTCCCTAGAAGCTTGGCGGACTGGTGACCCAGATGACTGTTGCACCGGATTTGCCTGCTTCAAGATAATGTTTTTTCGCCGGGGTAAAATAGAATGCTTCGCCTTTTTTTGCGTTATGTATCTTGGAACCAAGGTGTATCTTTATGCTTCCGTTTAACACATAACCGAATTCTTCGCCTTCGTGCGGGAGATCCGGATAGGTGGAACCGCCGGGCGCAAGCGTAAGGCGTATGGGCTCCATCTCGTTTTTCTGAGCATTCGGAATGATCCATTCAATTTTATTGTGAAGTTCGTCGTCGACTTTTTCAAAAAAGTCTTCGGATTTAAACACGATTTGCGAATCGTCTTCCTCGCTGAAAAACTCATTTAAATTGGTTCCGAGACACTGCAGAATATCGGTCAGCGTTGAGATGGAAGGGGAGGTCAGATTACGCTCCAGCTGAGAGATAAATCCCTTGGACAGCTCGGCGCGGTCGGCCAGTTCTTCCTGTGTCAATGCTTTCTGTATTCTGAGCTCTTTTAATTTAAGCCCGATATCCATGTTTCACCTTCTGTTCTAACAGTTAAATAAACTTTGAGTTTAGTTTTACTAAACAACCTGATTTCCATTATACGTTTCCTAATATAAATGTCAATATATTTACATGGTATTTTGCAAAAAAAAGAAAGGAAATTTGCAAGCGTATTCTTAACAAAAAAATGGGAATATGTTAAGATAGTACAAAATGAGCTTTCATGGAGGTAAAACGAATGGCAAAGAGTAAATATGTAGCCTATGTATCGACCTACACGATGGGAGATAATCACGGCATTAAAATATATGATGTAGATATGGAAAACGGAAGACTGATTCCGAAGGATGAGGTGGAAATCACTAACTCGTCCTATATTACAATTTCACATAACGGCAAATATCTTTATTCTATCACTGATTTCGGTGTGGAAGCCTATGAAATCGGGTCGGATGGTAGTCTTGATTGTATCAATCACGCATCCATCAACGGAATGAGAGGTTGCTATCTGTCTACAGATTATGAGGAGAAATTCCTTTTTGTGGCCGGTTATCATGATGGAAAGATTACCGTGCTCAGACTGCGCGAGGACGGTGGCGTCGGTGAAATTACGGATGAAGTGTATTTAAAAGGAATGGGAAGTGTTGCGGAACGCAATTTCCGACCGCATGTTAATTGTGTAAAGATGACCCGTGACAATAAATATCTGATGGCGGCCGATATCGGTATGGATCATGTGGATGTCTATGAACTCAATCATATCACGGGGAAATTGAAGCTTGCGGATGTGATCAGAAGCGAACTGGAATCCGCACCGCGTCATCTGAAAATGACAAAAGACGGAAAGTTTGTCTATATCGTTCATGAATTGAAAAACTATATTGATGTGTATTCATATAAAGTGGAGGACGATAATCCGTTTTTTACCAAGGTGCAGAATATTTCGACGCTCAACGACTATCATGCGAGCAACTCCGCAGCGAGTGCATTAAACTTCTCTGCGGACGGAAAGTATCTCGTCAGCTCCAATGCGGGAGACAACAGCGTGATCGTATATCGCATTGATCAGAAAACGGGTGAGCTTTCAAAAGTATTCTGTCTCCCGGTCAGCGGCGATTATCCGAAGGATGCAGCACTGTTCCCGGACAACAAGCATCTTGTCAGCCTCAACCATGAATCCGGAACCATGACATTTTTCAATGTGGATCTTGAAAAAGGGCTTCTTGTCATGAATGGCAAAGAGATGAAAATCAAGAGTCCGAACTGTGTGATTTTTCACAAGTTGTAGGGGTGACAGATGAGAGAGAGTCTGAAAAACAGATATAAAAATAAGTCAACGTTACCTAAAATATTGGCTGCGGGAATAGTGATTATTACAATCGCACCATTGATGATGCTGTTGTTTGAAGAAGAGAATGTTTACATTAAAGTGTTCGGAAGTATAGTGGCTGTCGCAGTCGGTATTTTCTTTTTTGTGCTATTAGGACAGGATCAGTATGAACATCAACTTAAAAAGTATGCGATTACCGAAGAAGAGTTGGATTATGATTACCAGCATGCGGATGAAGTAGTGGCGAATACATATTTTTTTGGAAAAAAGTATATGATTGCTTTGATATATGCTGGCATTATGTTGTATAAGTTGGATGACATCGTCTGGGTATATAAGGACGTATATACAGACAAAACCGGTAAAAAAAATGATTATTTGGTATTACATACTATAGACAAGAAAAAACATGCATTTCCGCCGGCACATGACGATACGGAAGCAGATAAACTGCTGTATTATTTCAGCCAGAAGTATCCGTATGTTGTGGTCGGTTACAGCAAAGAGACGAAGCGAATGTTTAAGAAAGAGTATGATCGTTTTTTGCAGATAAAATATTATCCGGGGTTGCAAAAAGAACGGGAGCAGGACTAAAAAAATTTTGAAAAACAGTTTATAAATTAAAAAAGTATGTTATACTGAGGTTGTTACATATTTCATACATTATGAAAGGAGAGTTTTATGAAAAAGGGAATGAAAAAGTTGATTTTAGCCATGTTTGTTATGGCTGCAACACTTGTTTTTGCTCCTAATGTGGATGCAAAGGCATATGGAATTACGCAGACAAATCCGGCCAAGAATTCTATTACGGTTACATGGACGGCGGAGGATGATGCGACTGCATATTATGTTTATGTGGGTGAAAATTACTCTACGTCAACGCTTGTTGCAACATTGCCTGCAACTGCTACTTCTTATACTATATCTGGACTTCCGGCGGGATGTGAAAGATATGTTGGCGTTAAGTATAAAAATGTAAGAGGATATGAGAGCAGTGTCGGATCAGAGTATGATTGCCGCACGATTCCGGATGCAATGACAAAAGTATATCAGGAAAGATGGTACTACTTTTTGAAATCATTTGATGTTGAGTGGGAGCCACTCGAAGCAGCAGATACATATGAATATATTCTTTACAATGCAAAAGGTAAAAAGTTAGCCAGTGCAACTACTTATAGTACATCTATGTCATATAGCAAAAAGGTGTCTAATAACATGATTTATAATATAAAGGTTCGTGCAGTATCTGAAATTTGCGGACAGAAATATTATTCAGCATGGTCAAACACTTGCTATTGCTTTACTCAGCCGAGAGTAAAATCGGTGAAAGCATCAAATGGAAAACTCCAAATTAAATGGCAGAAGATCACGGGCGCTACAGGATATGATATATATGTTTCCACAAAACCTACTACAGGATACAAAAAAGTAAAATCTGTAGGTAAGAGTAAGTCTTCTGTTACCATTAAGAAATTTAAAGGTAAGAAGATTAAATCCAACAAAAAGTATTATGTATATGTAGCTTCAAAGAAGAAAGTTGGCAAAACGACAAGTACAAGTGGAAGATTGTACTACTGGAACAGCAAGAATAAGAATTCAGGTTATTTCTAAAAAATATAACAAGAAAGAACAGGAAGGACTGATTTATAGTCCTTCCTGTTTTTAGGTTTTTAACTTTGCATAGCTTCCCACTCTTCGTATTTCTGTTCCAGTTCCTCGCTGAGAGAGGATTGTTCTTTTGAAAGTTCCTGAAGGCGGGCGACGTTGGTAGCAACTTCAGGGGTTGCCATTTCTTCATCAATTTCACTGATACGCTGTTCCAATACAGCGATTCGATCTTCGCATTTCTTCAGCTGGTTTTCTAATTTGCGTTTTTGAGCCTGTAATTCCTTTTGCTGTTGCCAGTCGAGTTTTCCGGCGGGATCTTCGGTAGCTGCACCGGAGCTTGCGCCGGTAGCAGTTGTGCCTGCTGCCAGCGGAGCATAGACAGAGTTGCCGGTAGTACCGCTGGCTGTGATGCCTTCCACTGTTTCTTTCTTTTCCAAATAGTAATCATAATTTCCGCCGAAATTATAAAATTTGCGGTTAGTCAGATCTAATATTCTGGTCGCTGTCTGATTGACAAAATAACGGTCATGTGAGACATATAGAACCGTTCCTTCGTAGCCGTTCAATGCCTGTTCCAGAATTTCTTTGGAAGTAATGTCCAAGTGGTTGGTCGGCTCGTCGAGAATTAAAAAATTAGCATTAGACAACATAAGTTTTGCAAGAGAGACACGTCCGCGCTCCCCGCCGGAAAGATCTCCGATGCGCTTAAACACATCATCGCCCGTGAAAAGAAATGCTGCAAGCGTATTGCGGATCTCCGTATTGGTTAGCGTAGGGTAATCATCTGAAATTTCGTCAAACAATGTCTTTTCAGCGTGCAAAACATGATGTTCCTGATCATAATAACCGATTTCAACTTTGGTACCGTATCTGATTTTGCCTGCGTCGGCAGTTTCCACTTCGTTGAGAATTTTCAGAAGTGTTGTTTTTCCGGTTCCGTTGTCACCGATGATTGCAACATGTTCGCCCCGCTTGATTTCAAAGTTTACCTGTTCAAACAATGTGTTATCCCCAAAGCTTTTTGACAAGTCGGTGACGGAGAGTACATCATTACCGCTTGTGATACGCGGTGAGAGAGTGAGTCTCATGTCATCGCGAAGCTCCGTCGGTTTGTCGAGAACCTCTATTTTATCCAGCATTTTTTCGCGGCTTTCTGCACGCTTGATGGATTTTTCGCGGTTGAAGGATTTTAATTTATCAATGACCTGCTGCTGGTGTTTGATTTCGTCCTGCTGTTTCAGGTAAGCCTTCATCTGTGCATTACGGATTTCAGCAGATTTTTCGGCAAACGCAGAGTAGTTTCCGAGATACATTCTTGTTTCACCGTTTTCCACGGAAAGGACCTTGTTGACAATGCGGTCCAAAAAATAGCGGTCATGCGAAACAATAATCACGGCGCCTTTGTAGGTGCGCAGATAATTTTCCAGCCAGTTGATGGATGAAATATCCAGGTGGTTGGTCGGCTCGTCAAGAATAATAAGATCCGGATTTTGCAAAAGAAGCTTTGCCAGGAAAACACGGGTTTTCTGTCCGCCGGAAAGAGTGGAAATCGGTTTGGAAAATTCCTCTTCGGCAAAACCGAGCCCTTTTAAAACACCGATCAGCTCGCTGCGGTATTTGTATCCGTCTTTGGATTCAAATGCGTGTGTTTTTGCAGTGTAAAGCTTCATCAAGTCTTCAAGTTCCGCATCAGAAGCATGTTTCATATCGAATTCAAGTTGTCTTAGGTCTTCCTCCAAGTCCACAAGCTCCTGTTTGACAGAGAGCATTTCCTCATAGATAGTATGCGGACTGTCGGTTCCGTCCTGCTGTGCTAAATAGCCGTAGGACTTGTCCTTAGCAAAGGTGACCTGACCGCTGTCCGGCGTAAGCTCCCCGACAATCATTTTAAGAAGCGTCGATTTGCCGGCACCGTTAATGCCGACGATCGCTACTTTATCGTTGTCCTCCATCTGAAAAGATGCCTGATGGATGACTGTATGGTCAACAAAACTTTTGGATAAGCTTTGACAGGATAAGATCATAATTATTTCCTCCGTTGTGTTTCAAATGCAGAAATAAACTGCACATGAAATCAATATAGCAGAAAAAGATGAGTTTTGCCATAAGGGATTTTGGATTGGTGTGTTATTTGATTTGAAATGGTTGTGAAAATAGAGCAAGAGGTGTTTGAGGAAGAGCAAAAGCAATATGGGCGGGGTCTGGGAGAAAACAAATTTTGCATATGCCCTGACGATTTACATAAATCAAGAAAAACCATGTCATGCGGGGCACAGGGAGAAAATTTTTCTCCATAGACCCCGCGAGCTCCCAAATGCGAGTTCCCAAAATATAAGCCACAAAAAAGAGACTTTTTTTTGACATATATTTAACAAAGGGATATAATAGAAATATCATTTGGCAGGAGGCGCTGAACGTGGAAGAAAAAGAAATCTCACAGGCCGTCATTGGTCGCCTTCCCCGTTATTTAAGATACCTCGGAGAGTTGAAGGATGCGGGCGTGGAGCGCATTTCATCACAGGAACTGTCGCGCATTATGAATGTGACAGCGTCACAGATCCGGCAGGACTTCAATCATTTCGGTGGTTTCGGACAACAGGGATACGGATACAATGTAGAATATTTGTATACGGAAATCGGCAAGATTCTCGGGATTGATCAGACACATAAGCTGATTATTGTCGGTGTCGGTCATTTGGGACAGGCGCTAGCCAATTATATGAATTTTGAGCGGAGAGGTTTTTTGGTGCGTGGACTCTTTGACCAAAATCCGGAGATTACCGGAACGATGGTGAGAGGGATTCCGGTGCGGCCGATGGAGGAACTGGAAAGCTTTATCGGCGAGAATGATATTGATATCGGTGTGCTGACGATTCCGAAAGAGGGCGCAGTTCCGGTTTCCAAGCGGCTTGTCGATTGCGGAATTAAGGCAATCTGGAATTTCGCCCATGTGGACCTTGAGGTTCCGGACGGTGTGCAGGTAGAAAATGTACATTTGTCCGACAGCTTAATGAAACTTTCTTACAATATTACCAGGTTTGAAAAAGAACAGAGGTGATACTATGTCACGCAAAGAAGAGGTATATAAACCGGCGCTTGTCGGCAAAAATATTCCTATACTGACATTGGATAACAAATGGCATAGACTGTTTACCCAGACGGAGATCAGTCCGCAGATTAAGGAAAAAGAAAGGCAGCTCAATGATCTGCTGAAACGCCAGGGGAAACTGAATAACGAGTGCAAAAAACTGCGCAGTATCAAGACAAAGCTTCGCGATGAGATTGTAAGTCTTATGGACGAAACCGGAGCTGCGGCGCAGAAAAAGCAGGAAGAAAATAAAAAATTAATCGAGGACTGCAATGAGCGTTTGGAAGCAGATCAGGATGAACTTCTTGACCTTGAAAAAGATATTAATGCAGTCAATTACGAGTTGATGCTGCTTTCCATGGAAGTTTGTTATGACGCTATAAAGGACAATACAGAGGAAATCGAGCAGATTGACAAGTGGATCAACCAGATGCGTATCGATTTGAAAAAGAATGTGGTCCGCAAACAGGAACGAGAGCTTTTTAACCAAAATTTATATAGCTATATGCATGATATTTTCGGTCCGGAAGTGATTGAGATTTTCGACATGAAATATAATCCGGAAGATAAAAAACTGAAATCATAGTGACGTTAAAAAAGGATGCGTTGCCGTATCCTTTTTTTGCCTTTCAGAAAGGATAACCATGAAATATACGGTGACAGCCGGGCAGATGAGAGCCCATGAACAATATGTAATGGAGACCCTGGGGATAGATGCTATCCTTTTGATGGAACGCGCTGCACTTTTTACAGCGGAGGTTGTAAAAGAGCGCACAGAAAAAGACAGCAGGGTTTTGATTGTCTGCGGAACCGGAAATAACGGAGCGGACGGATTGGCGCTTGCACGAATTCTGACCGAAGCAGACTATAAGGCGGATGTTCTTTTGCTGGGTGCGGAAGACAAAAGAAGTGCGCTCAATGTTAAGCAACAGAACATGCTTTTTTGCGGGCAGTTGTTCCGTACGTTGACAGACACCAAAAAATCCGGCAGAGAATATGCTGTAATAGTGGATGCAATTCTCGGAATCGGCTGTACAAGAATGCTTGAGGGAGAAATCAAAGAAGCAGTGGGATGGATGAATGCCCAAAAAGCCGACCGGATTGCTATGGATATTCCGACCGGTATCTGCTCGGATACGGGACGCATGCTTGGGACAGCATTCAGAGCGGATGTCACAGCGACTTTCGGTCTCCCGAAACAAGGGCTATACCTCGGAGACGGAAAGAAATGTGCAGGCAAGATGAAATATGATTCCTGCGGAATGGTTTATCCGGATTTTGGGCAAAAAATGGAGCAGCAGAAAGCCGATAAAACCTTTATTTTAGAAAAGACAGATGTGGCTCAATATTTAAAACGTGACAGCGGCGGAAACAAATCTTCTTTTGGAAAAATCGGTGTGCTTGCAGGAAGTAAGGATATTGCCGGAGCAGCACAGCTGACAGTGGAGGCGGCGTTTCGCAGCGGTGGCGGTTACGTGCGTCTTTGTACCCATGAAAAGAATAAAAATGCTGTTTTACAGGCGGTGCCGGAGACTGTGCTTTCGTTGTATGACGATGACACAGAGAATATTTCCGGGCAGGTGGATGCAATTCTGGCTTTTGCAGATGTCATTTGCTGCGGACCGGGAATCGGAACATCGGAAGGTGCGAAGCAGATGATGCAAACGTTGTTTCACCATATATCGGAGAATAAAACGTTAATTTTGGATGCGGATGCACTCAATCTGATTGCGCGGGAACAGAAGTTAGTAGAGGCTTACAAAAAACTTCCGTGCAATGTGATATTGACACCGCATGTATTGGAATTTTCGCGGATTAGCGGATACTCCGTGGAAGAGATAAAGAATGACAGAGTGCAGATCGCCCGGGAGTATGCAAAGAAAAACAAAGTAATTCTTGTGCTGAAGGATGCGCAGACTGTTGTGGCGGATTCCCTTGGGAATGCGTGTATTTCCGAAAAAGGTAATGATGGAATGGCGGTGGCCGGAAGCGGCGATGTGCTGGCCGGAGTGATTGCGGGGATTTGCGGACAGGTGAAGGAACCATACATGTCAGCCTGTCTTGGCGTATATATTCACGGTACGGTCGGCGACCGGGCAAAGAAGAAACTCGGCGCACACAGTATGATGCCGACCGATATGATAAATGAACTGAAGAAATGCATGAAAAAACTTGGAAAAGAGGCTTAAGGAATATGAATCAGTATAAAAGAGTCTGTGCATATGTAGACCTGAATGCAATCAAAAGCAATCTGGAGAGCATCAAACAAAATATTGCAGAAGATACAAAGATTCTTGCGGTGATCAAGTGTGACGGTTATGGTCACGGTGCGGTGCAGATTGCAAGAGAACTGGAGCAGATACCGTACATATACGGATATGCGACGGCAACGGAGGAGGAATCCCATATTTTGCGCCAGTGCGGTATGAAAAAACCGATTGTGATTCTGGGATATACGTTTCCGGACAGCTATGAGCGTATTGTGCGTGAGAATATTCGGCCGACAGTGTTCCGTAGGGATCAGGCGAAGCAGATTTCCGATGCTGCAGTCAGTGCAGGCAGGAAAGTAAAGGTTCATATTAAAGTGGATACAGGGATGTCCCGTATCGGAATTACGCCGGATGAAGAAGGGATTTCCTTTGTGAAATATGTTATGGAACTTCCGGGACTTGAGGTAGAAGGGATTTTCACTCATTTTGCGACAGCGGATGAGGAGGAAAAGGAACCGACCCTGAGACAGCTTCAAAGCTTTTGTGATTTTTGTAATCGTGCGGAAGAAGAGTGTGGATGCAAAATACCGCTTCATCATTGTTCCAACAGTGCCGGTCTGATTGAATTTCCACAGGCGAATATGAATCTGGTTCGTGCCGGAATCATTTTATACGGGCTTTGGCCGTCCGATGTGGTGGCAAAGGACAAAGTGCAGCTGACACCTGTCATGACGCTGAAAAGTCATATTGTGTATGTGAAGGAGATTGAGGAAGGAACTCCGGTCAGCTACGGCGGAACTTATGTGGCACCGGATAAAAGGAAGATTGCAACCATTCCGGTCGGCTATGGTGACGGTTATCCGAGAGGACTTTCCGGTAAAGGATTTGTCCTTGTGCACGGAAAGAAGGCGCCGATTGTCGGAAGGGTGTGCATGGACCAGTTTATGGTGGATGTGACGGATATCGATGCCGTGAAAGAAGGCGACGAGGTGACGCTGATCGGTATCGATAAAGAGGAACAGTTGTCCATGGAATACCTGGGAGATTTGAGCGGAAGATTCAATTATGAACTTGCCTGCGGGCTTGCCAAACGTATACCGCGTGTATTTGTGAAAGACGGCGAAGTGGAAGGCACCAGAGATTATTTTGAGGATTATCGTTAAAGAAAACGGAATACAACAGATTTTTTTGGAAATACTTTGAAAAAGACAAAAAAAGGAGTGTTGTATTTCGTGAAACGCGGTGATATATATTATGCAGATTTAAGACCGGTGGTTGGCAGTGAGCAGGGAGGAATCCGCCCGGTTCTTATTATCCAGAATGATGTCGGGAATCGCCACAGCCCAACGGTGATCTGTGCGGCGATTACATCCAAAATGAACAAAGCCAAGCTTCCGACGCATATTGAACTGGAGGCGGAGAAGTATCATATGGTGAAGGATTCGGTGATTCTTTTGGAACAGCTGCGCACCATTGATAAGCTTCGGTTGAAAGATAAAATATGTCATTTGGATGCTGCCATCATGAAAAAAGTGGATCATGCATTGCTCATCAGTCTTTCCCTTGGTACATAAGATTTTCGAAAAGGTGAAAGATTGACGAACTATAGGTGAAATGATATATTAAATAGGATGTGTCTGTGCGGGGATGCGTGCAGGCGAAAGAACAGAACGAGAAAGAGGAGATAGTTATGTCAGGACATTCAAAATTTGCCAACATTAAACACAAAAAAGAGAAAAATGACGCTGCGAAGGGCAAGATTTTTACAATTATCGGACGCGAAATCGCAGTAGCGGTTAAGGAGGGCGGACCGGATCCGGCCAATAACTTTAAACTGGCACAGATTATTGCCAAGGCAAAAGCAAATAATATGCCGAACGACACGATTGAAAGAGGAATCAAGAGAGCTTCCGGAGATCTCGGCAATGTGACATATGAACACGTTACATATGAAGGTTATGGACCGAGCGGTATCGCAATTATCGTAGAGGCGTTGACAGATAACAAAAACAGAACCGCAGCCAATGTGAGAAGTGCATTTACAAAGGGTTCCGGAAGCATCGGAACACAGGGCTGTGTATCTTTTATGTTTGACAGAAAAGGACAGATTATCATCGATAAGGAAGAGTGTGATCTGGAAGCGGATGACCTGATGATGATTGCTCTTGATGCCGGCGCAGAAGATTTTGCAGAGGAAGATGACAGCTTCGAAATTATTACCGATCCGGACGATTTCCAGGCGGTTTATGATGCATTAAACGCGGAGAGCATTCCGATGGCATCGGCAGAAGTTACCATGATTCCGCAGAATTATGTGGCACTCACCGATGAAAATGATATCAAGCAGCTCAATCGTACCCTTGACCTTCTTGATGAGGATGATGATGTACAGGCTGTTTATCATAACTGGGATGAATAAAAGATAAACGAAATAAGCAAGGCGGAAGATTATCTTTCGCCTTGTTTTGATTTACTGATTATGGTATATTTATTAAGGTGATAGCAGTTATGTGGCAAGTGAATGAGCTTTTTGAAAATCGTGAATATTATTTGCAACGATTCAATAAAAAAGAGTATCCGGAAGCGTTTGAATTATATGAGCAGACATTTCGCGGATTTGATCATAAGTGTTCGAAGCATTATGAAGAGTATCAAGATGCAGAAAAGCTCTGCAAAGAAGCCGCAGAAGCGATATGCAGTTATGTGCAGGAGTGCAAAATGCGTGAATCGTTCAAAAACGCTGTGCAGGAAGCGCAGTGGCAGGAGCAGATGAATTTGTTTGTTGTTACATATCTGTTTCCGGCGGTTTTAGAGTGTCGGAATGATTATTACAAGCAGCTTGCAGGAGAAATTGAAACATGCTGGGCAAAAACCTTTAAAGGCTACAAAATCAAGGCGGGGACTTTTGAGACAATCAACAGCGGATTTCAAAAGAAAGCGTTTGGATTATTTTAGGAGGATAAAAACATGAAACCAATGAATGAATACGGAAAAGGAACGCAGTGTATCCAGGGAGGATGGCAACCAAAGAACGGCGAAGCGCGCGTGCTTCCGATTTATCAGTCTACGACATTCAAATATGAGTCAACTGAGCAGATGGGACGTCTGTTTGACCTGGAAGAGAACGGATATTTCTATACGAGACTGCAGAATCCGACCAATGACTGTGTGGCTCAGAAGATTTGTGATTTGGAAGGCGGAGCAGCTGCGATGCTGACATCCTCCGGTCAGGCAGCGAATTATTATGCGGTATTTAATATTGCGAGCGCAGGCGATCACGTGATCATGTCCTCCAGTGTTTACGGCGGAACGTTCAATCTTTTGACGGTTACGATGAAACGCATGGGAATTGAATGTACCGTGATCGATCCGGATTGCAGTCCACAGGAGCTTGATGCAGCATTTAAGGAGAATACAAAGTGTGTGTTGGCGGAAAGTATCGCTAATCCTGCACTTGTGGTTCTTGATTTTGATAAATTCGTATCGGCAGCACATGCACACGGTGTTCCGATGATCGTGGATAATACATTCCCGACTCCGATTAACTGCCGTCCGTTCGAGTTCGGTGTGGATATCGTGACACATTCTACGACGAAATACATGGACGGACATGCAATGGCAGTGGGCGGCTGTATCGTAGACAGCGGTAATTTCGACTGGACGAAGTATCCGGACAAATTCCCGGGACTTTGCTATCCGGATGATTCATACCACGGAGTGACCTATACAGAGCGTTTCGGAAAGGCTGCGTTTATCACAAAAGCAACTGCGCAGCTCATGAGAGACCTTGGTTCCATCCAGTCTCCGCAGAATGCCTTTTTGTTAAATGTAGGACTTGAGACACTGCATCTGCGTGTTCCGCGTCACTGTGAGAATGCACAGAAAGTAGCAGAATTCCTTGAGAACCATCCGAAGGTAAAATGGGTGGAATATCCGGGACTGAAGAGCAGTAAATATTATGAAAGAGCACAGAAATACATGCCAAACGGTACCTGCGGTGTGATTTCCTTTGCGGTAAACGGAGATAAGCAGGATACGGTCCGCTTCATGGATCAGCTCGGACTCGCCGCTATCGTGACACACGTTGCGGATGCGAGAACCTGCGTGCTTCATCCTGCAAGCCATACACATCGTCAGATGAATGAACAGCAGCTTGCCGAAGCCGGTGTAGATCCGGGAATGATTCGTCTTTCGGTCGGTATTGAGGATGTGGCGGATATCATCGACGATCTTTCACAGGCGCTTGAAATCGTATAAGATAAATTACAAAAAATGAGTTGGAGATAAAATATGGATAGATTAGCAATTGTTGTTCCTTGCTATAATGAGGAGGAGATGCTTCCAATCACCACCAAAGAATTGACCGGTGTTTTGGATGATCTGATCCGCAAGGAGAAAATAGCAGCAAACAGCTATATTTTGTATGTGGACGACGGAAGTAAAGATGCCACATGGGAGCTGATCGAAGAACTTCACAAAGAGAATAAAAAGGTATTCGGCTTGAAATTGGCCGGCAATGTGGGACATCAGTTTGCGCTGACAGCCGGTATGATGCAGGCAAAAGAGGATGCGGACATTTTGATTTCCATCGATGCAGACCTTCAGGATGATACCCTTGTCATGGAAGATATGATTGACAAATATCATGAAGGCAACGACATCGTGTACGGTGTGCGCAATGACCGCAAAAAGGACTCTTTCTTCAAACGTACCACAGCGCAGATGTTTTATAAGATTCTGGCTGCCATGGGAGTGAAAACAGTTTACAATCATGCAGACTACCGTCTGATGAGTAAACGTGCGGTGGAACATTTTGCAAATTATGAAGAGGTGAATTTATACCTCCGCGGAATTATGCCGCTGATCGGATACAAGACAGAATCTGTTTTTTATGAACGAAAAGAGCGTATTGCGGGAGAATCCAAATATCCGTTTAGCAAAATGATTGCCCTTGCATGGAACGGTATTACATCGTTCAGTGTGAAACCGATTAATTTCATTGCCGTGCTTGGCGGAATCATTATTTTCCTGAGTGTTCTTGCAGCAATCTATGCCTTTGTTTCTTACTGTAACGGTACGGTTGTTGCCGGATGGACGTCGCTGATTTTATCCATCTGGATGCTCGGAGGACTTCAGCTCTTTGCCATCGGTGTGATCGGCCAGTATATCGGTAAGATTTACATGGAAGTGAAACACAGACCGCGCTACAATGTGGAGACCTATCTGACACATGATCTCAAGTAAGGAGAATGTGCAATGGAAACAAACAATTTGAATGAGAAAAAAACAATCAAGTTTATTGAAAATCCTCTGCCGGGGCCAAAACCCCACGTAAAAAAAGAAATGACCTATGACTATGATGTGCCGGAAGATAAGATGCATTTTGATATCGAGAAACCGAGCAACAATTATTATGATATTTCTTAAAAAACAGGAGATACTAAAAAGGAATCGTGTGTGCGATTCCTTTTTTTGTGCCTGAAAATAAAGAATACGAGGAACTTGTAATGTCGAAAAAAGAAAAAGTAGAAAAAAAGAAAGCAGAATCAGAACTGATTGAAGAGACCGGGAGTATTTCACTGGACGGAAACGGAGAAAAACATAACATTGAACTGATTACCATCATCGGAGAGGTGGAAGGTCATGAAAATCTGTCCGGGAGCTCAAAAACGACCAAATATGAACATCTGCTGCCGAAGCTGGCACAGCTGGAAGATGCGGAGGACGTGGACGGCGTTCTGATTTTACTCAATACCATGGGCGGCGATGTGGAAGCGGGGCTTGCCATTGCGGAAATGATTGCGTCCCTCAGCAAACCGACGGTTTCCCTTGTGCTTGGAGGAAGCCATTCCATCGGAGTGCCCATCGCAGTCAGCGCCGACCATTCTTTTATCGTGAAAAGTGCGGCCATGGTCATTCATCCGGTGCGGATGAGCGGAATGATTATCGGAACACCGGCGACCTTTGAATATTTTAAATCCATTCAGGACCGTATCACAGGATTTGTAATTGAACATTCAAGAATTGAGAAAAAAGCATTCGAAAAACTCATGATGGAGACTAAGGTGCTCACCAAGGATGTGGGAAGTGTGCTTGATGGAGAGAAGGCCGTGAAATGCGGGATAATCGATGAGGTCGGCGGATTGCGGGAGGCCATGAAAAAGCTCCATGAAATGATTGATGATTTCCGAAAATAATGCTATACTGACTTTTAGAGTTTATTTTTATAATAAGAAACCGGAGTGAAAGAAATGGCAGCACAAAGAGGTAGGAAACCTGCTTCTTCCCGAAAATCATCGGGCGGAAGAAAATCATCCAACAAAAAACAGGAATCCTTCAGCACGGAAGTAAAGGACGAGGTGATTCTGCTTGGCGGAATTGCGTTGACCATCTTACTTTTTCTTTGTAATTTTCATATTATCGGCAAAGCGGGAGATGCAGTGAGCAATGTGATGTTCGGTTTGTTCGGGCTTTTGGCCTATATTGCACCGCCGGCTTTGTTTTTTGCGTGCTTGTTTGGAGTTGTAAATCTCGGCAATCGTACGGCGACCATAAAACTTTGGGCGGCGATTGTACTGTTTGTTGACGCAGAAATCATACTGGCGCTTTTGACCGGCGTGGATAAGGTCGGAGACAGCGCCGGAAGCTATTACAGTTATGCAGTGGATCACACATTCAGCGGAGGTGTCCTCGGGGCAGCACTTGCGAGAGGTATATCCGGACTGATCGGAATTGTGGGAACGATAGTGGTTGTTCTCATTGTTATGATTGTATGTCTTGTTCTTTTGACGGAGAAATCCTTTGTGAAAGGAGTTGCCGGCGGAGGACGCAGAATGTATGAGACGGCGAGAGACGATATCGACCGCCGGATTGTCCGCAATGAAGAGCTGCGCGAGAGCAGAATGCAGCAGCGTTCTGTCAGAGAGCAGGAAAAAGAAGAACGCAAAAAGAAACGTATGGAGCAAAAGGTATCCGGCGTTTCGGTGGATACGGCGATTCCGAAAAATGAAATTGCGGACATTGAAGAAAATATGCATGAGGTACAGGATGTCAGGGAACATGAAATTCTGTCCGAGCAGGAAGAACTTGACCGTATTCAGATCAGAGGACTTGCAAAAGCGGAGCCGGAACGGGCACAGGCATCGGAGCCGCCAAGGCGTGTACATAAAGTAAAAGTATTGGATGAAGATGCTGTGGATATGGACAAGTTGTCTGCTACGCTGGAGGCGGATGCGGACAAGCTGGCGGCAGATGTTATGGAACCGGAGCTTGTCAAACCGGTTGTACCTGTGAAGAAAAAACCATACAAAAAGCCTCCGCTTTCCCTTCTGAAAAAGAATGAAAGCGCCGGCGGCGGAAATTCGGAGAAGCAGTTGAAAGAGACAGCCATGCAGCTGAAAAAGACACTGCAGACCTTCGGTGTCAATGTAACGATTACAGACATCAGTCAGGGGCCTGCTGTGACCAGATATGAGCTTCAGCCGGAGATGGGAGTTAAGGTCAGCAAGATTGTCAATCTGGCCGATGATATTAAACTGAATCTTGCGGCGACGGATATCCGTATCGAAGCGCCGATTCCGGGAAAAGCAGCCATCGGTATTGAGGTTCCGAACAAGGAAAACAGCATGGTAGTACTCCGGGATTTATTTGAAACCCGCGGTTTTAAGGATTTCCAGTCCAATATTGCATTTGCAGTCGGAAAGGATATTGCGGGACAGACCGTGGTGACAGACATTGCCAAAATGCCGCATGTCCTCATCGCAGGATCGACCGGATCCGGTAAGAGTGTGTGCATCAATACACTGATTATGAGTATTTTATATAAAGCCAGCCCTGACGATGTGAAGCTCATTATGGTGGACCCGAAGGTGGTTGAGCTCAGTGTTTATAACGGTATTCCGCATTTGCTTCTTCCGGTAGTGACAGACCCGAAGAAGGCTGCTGCAGCGCTTCATTGGGGCGTCAATGAAATGACGGAGCGTTATAAGAAGTTTGAGGATCTCCATGTGAGAGACCTGAAGGGATATAACAAAAAGGTTGAGGAAATGACCGAAAACGGCGGAGAAGAATTGCCGCAGAAGTTACCGCAGATTGTGATTATCGTCGACGAGCTTGCGGACCTTATGATGGTAGCTCCGGGTGAGGTGGAAGAGTCCATCTGCCGCCTGGCTCAGCTTGCGAGAGCGGCCGGAATTCATCTGGTTATCGCTACCCAGCGCCCGTCCGTGGATGTCATTACAGGACTGATCAAAGCTAATATGCCGAGCCGTGTGGCGTTCGCGGTATCCTCCGGTGTGGATTCGAGAACGATTCTGGATATGAACGGTGCAGAAAAGCTCCTCGGTAAAGGTGATATGCTTTTCTATCCGCAGGGATATCCGAAGCCGGTGCGTGTGCAGGGAGCATTTGTTTCCGACAAGGAAGTTGCCGATGTGGTTGACTTTTTAAAGGCACAGAATACAGGGGACGATGCAGGTGTCCAGGCAATGGAAGCCCAGCTTGCATCCATCGGATCTTCGGGAGAAGGCGGCGCTTCTAAAATGTCCGGCGGTGATGAAAAGGATATGTATTTTGCCGATGCGGGACGTTTTATCATTGAAAAAGAAAAGGCATCCATCGGAATGCTTCAGCGTGTGTTTAAGATTGGTTTCAACCGCGCGGCCCGAATTATGGATCAGCTCTGTGAATACGGAGTGGTCGGTGAAGAAGAAGGCACGAAGCCGCGCAAGGTACTCATGACAATGGATGAGTTTGAACAGTTGCTGGAAGAGATTTAAACAGGGATATATTTTAAGGAGAAAGACATGAAAACAGACATTCAAATCGCCCAGGAGGCAACACTTCTTCCGATTACGCAGGTTGCGGAAAAATTGGGAGTGACAGATGACGACCTTGAATTGTACGGAAAATACAAGGCAAAATTATCGGAGGATTATCTCAAGAAGATTGAAAATAATCCGAAAGGAAAACTGATTCTTGTGACAGCCATCAATCCGACTCCGGCCGGAGAAGGTAAGACAACCGTAAGTGTCGGTCTCGGCGAGGCTTTTAACAAGTTAAATAAAAAGACATTGATTGCGCTCAGAGAGCCGTCTTTGGGACCTTGTTTCGGTATCAAGGGAGGTGCAGCCGGCGGCGGATATGCCCAGGTTGTTCCGATGGAAGATTTGAATTTGCATTTTACCGGTGATTTTCACGCGATCACATCAGCCAACAATCTTTTGGCTGCACTTCTTGACAATCACATCCAGCAGGGAAATGAACTGAGGATTGATACAAGACAGGTGGTATGGAAACGTTGCGTGGACATGAATGACAGAGCACTTCGCAACATTGTCATCGGTCTCGGCAACAAGCTGGACGGCGTCGTAAGAGAAGATCATTTTGTCATTACTGTGGCATCTGAAATCATGGCAATTCTTTGCCTGGCAAAGGATATGGATGATTTGAAAGAGCGTCTCGGTAAGATTATTGTTGCTTACAATATGGATAATCAGCCGGTCACCGCTGCGGATTTGCAGGCGGTCGGCGCCATGGCAGCACTTTTGAAGGATGCGATGCTTCCGAATATGATCCAGACATTGGAAGGGAATCCGGCCATGATTCACGGTGGTCCGTTTGCCAATATTGCGCATGGTTGTAACAGTGTGAGAGCGACGCAGGCAGCGCTTCACATGGCAGATTACGTCATTACGGAGGCGGGCTTCGGTGCGGATCTCGGTGCAGAGAAATTCTTTGATATCAAATGTCGCCTTACGGGCTTAAAGCCGGATGCGGTCGTGCTTGTGGCGACCATCAAAGCACTGAAATACAACGGCGGTGTTCCGAAGGCGGAACTTACTAATGAAAACTTGGATGCGCTCAAAAAAGGTATTGTAAACCTTGAAAAACATATTGAAAATCTGCAGAAATATAAAGTTCCGGTTGTTGTGACACTCAATTCTTTTGTGAGTGATACCGAAGCGGAAAAGAATTTTGTAAAAGAATTCTGTGAGAGCAGAGGATGTGAATTTGCACTTGCCGACGTGTGGGGCAAAGGCGGCGAAGGCGGAATTGACCTTGCAGAGAAGGTTCTGAAAACATTAGATGAAAAACCGAGTGATTTTAAGCCGCTTTATAAAGATGAAGCTTCTTTGAAGGAAAAGATAGAGACAGTTGCCAAAGAAATTTACGGGGCAGACGGAGTGGATTATGCGCCGTCGGCAGAAAAGCAGTTGGAAAGACTGACACAGCTCGGATTCGGAAATGTTCCTGTCTGTATGGCAAAGACACAGTATTCGCTTTCCGACAATCCTGCGCTTCTCGGAAGACCGGAAGGGTTCCGTATGCAGGTGAGAGAGGTTTATGTGTCTGCAGGAGCCGGATTTGTGGTAGTGCTTACGGGAGCGGTCATGACGATGCCGGGTCTTCCGAAACAGCCTGCAGCATTTTCCATTGATGTAAATGAGGACGGTAAGATTACAGGTCTGTTTTAAATTGGAGTGATAAACGGATGAAATGTCCATATTGTGATGCTCCGATGAGTGATGAACAGGTTTTTTGCGAAAGCTGCGGAAAAGAGAGACAGCTTGTCCCTGTATTTGAAGCCGAAATTGATGAAGTGGTGGAAAATGCGATTTCCGGTATTGCGGTAGATCTGGCAAATACACAGGAGATTAAGCCGGTTCATGTGGAGAAAGATTTACGGCCGGAAACAGAACCGACCACGGAGCATAAAAAAGAACAATTAAATAAAGACGAAAAAAAGAAAAATAGTTCTTCTTCCGTGAGGATGACGGCATTTGCAATTGCCTTTGTCATTCTTCTTGTGGTAGTGTGTGTGCTGTTTTTTAATGCCGGGAATGAATCATCCTATGATTACCACATCAAGAAAGCAGAAGAAATGTGTCTTGTAGAAAACTATGAGCAGATGCTGGAGCATGCAGGGAAGGCAAGAGATATTGCGCCGAACTCCTCGGATGCCCAGATGCTGATTGCAAGAGCTTACGGCGGATTGGGAAATGAACAGTATAAGCGCGAAGCGTTGGAAGATTTGATTGCAGTAGACAGCGCATATGTGCTTGCGTATGATTTGCTTATTCCGATGTATGAAGAGGCCGGAGCATATGACAAGATAGCGGCTATCCTTGCAAAGTGCAGTCAGCAATCGGTACTGGATAAATATGTAGATTATCTGGTGGATGTACCGAAACCGAGCGAAGAACCGGGAATCTATGAGGAAGCAATTGCTTTAAAATTGTTAGCACCGGGAAAAGGTGAGGTATATTATACGTTGGACGGAAATGATCCGGATGCGAAGACGCAAAGATATATCAATCCGATTTTACTTGATGTCGGACACCACGTGGTGAAGGCGATATATGTCAACAGCTATCAGATAAGCAGTGAAATTGTTTCGCTGGAATACGGAATCAATGCCAAGGAAATTGCCGTGCCGGTGATTGATTTGGAGGAAGGGGCATATACAGAGCCGCAATACATTACTTTGACACTTCCGAATGAAGATTGTCAGGTGTATTACACGACAGACGGTTCCAAACCGGGAATCGAAAGTGCTTTGTACGAGCATCCGATTCCGTTACCGCTCGGAACAAGCAAATTTGCATTTGCGATTTGCGATGAGAACGGAAATTTCGGCGATACCTGCCATGTGCAATATACGTTTGATATGCAGCTTCCGATGACAGCGGAGCATGCAAGAAATCTTTTGATTGTCAATGCGGTGTCGACCCGTTACCTTGCGGATGCAAACGGACATATAACCGGTATGGACGGAGTTTCGGAGTTTCGTCTGGATACCGTTATAGATATTGCGGGAAATCACTATTATCTGTTTTACGAAATCTTTACTTCGCCGGATGGGGTTTCTCAGCAGACGGAGAATCACTTTGCAGTCGATTTGCAGACCGGACAGTGTTACCGTGCGGTCAGAAATGCCGGCGGAACATATGAAGTGATCGGTATGTGACGGATTTCAAAAAAAGATTGCTATTTGACTGTAATTCTATTACTATAAAAAAGATGTAGCCGGATGAAAGGTTCCGGTATAACGAGGAGGATAAAAATGTATAAAATTGTAAGAGCCCAGGAACTTACGACAAACATTTATCTTTTTGAAGTAGAAGCAAAAAGAGCAGCAAAGACATGTTTGCCGGGACAGTTTGTAATTGTCAGAGTGGATGAGGATTCAGAGCGTATTCCGCTTACCATCAGTGATTATGACCGCGAAAAGGGAACCATCACAATCGTAGTTCAGACGATCGGAGCAGGAACAATGGCTATGGCCGGTTTAAAAGCCGGAGATGCGTTCCATGATTTCGTAGGACCGCTCGGACAGCCTTCCGAATTCTGCATGGAAGATCCGGAAGAACTTAAGAAAAAGAAAATTATCTTTGTGGCAGGCGGTCTCGGAACCGCACCGGTATATCCACAGGTGAAATGGCTTCATGAAAACGGTGTGGATGCAGATGTTATCATCGGTGCAAAGACAAAAGATCTGCTCATTTATGAAGAAGATATGAAAAAAGTTGCAGCGAATGTATATCCGACAACGGATGACAGTTCTTACGGAAGAAGCGGAATGGTTACGACAACAATCAAGGATCTTGTGGAAAAAGAAGGCAAACAGTATGATGTCTGCGTTGCCATCGGTCCGATGATCATGATGAAATTCGTTTGCCTTACCACAAAAGAGATGAACTTAAAGACCATCGTTTCCATGAATCCGATTATGGTAGACGGAACCGGTATGTGTGGTGCATGTCGTCTTACCGTTGGCGGTGAAGTGAAATTTGCCTGTGTGGACGGACCGGAGTTTGACGGACATCTCGTTGATTTCGACCAGGCAATGAAACGTCAGCAGATGTACAAGACAGCAGAAGGCAGAGCTTTATTAAAACAGCAGGAAGGTGATACGCATCACGGCGGATGCGGACACTGCGGAGGTGACGAATAATGGACGTATTAAAGAAAGTACCTGACAGAGAACAGGATCCACAGGTTCGTGCAAAGAATTTTGACGAAGTATGTTTAGGATACAACAAAGAAGAAGCGATGGAAGAGGCAAGCAGATGTATCAACTGTAAAAATGCACAGTGTGTAAAGGGCTGTCCGGTTTCCATCAATATTCCGGGATTTATCGAGCAGGTAAAAGAAGGAAATATGGAAGCAGCTTATCAGGTAATCAGCGAGGCGAGTGCTCTTCCGGCAGTTTGCGGTCGTGTATGTCCGCAGGAGAGCCAGTGTGAAGGAAAATGTATCCGCGGTATCAAAGGTGAGCCGGTTTCTATCGGTAAACTGGAGCGTTTTGTTGCTGACTGGGCTTCCGAAAACGGAATTAAACCGGCAGTAAATGCAGAAAAGAAAAATAAGAAAGTAGCTGTCATCGGTTCCGGCCCTGCAGGTCTTACCTGTGCAGGAGACCTTGCGAAGATGGGGTACGATGTGACTATTTTTGAAGCGCTTCATGAAGCGGGCGGTGTACTTGTTTACGGTATTCCGGAGTTCCGTCTTCCGAAGACCGATGTTGTTGCAAAAGAAATTGAAAATGTAAAATCACTCGGTGTGAAGATTGAGACAAACGTTGTTATCGGTAAGTCCACTACGATTGATGAACTGATGGAAGAGGAAGGCTTTGAAGCTGTATTTATCGGTTCCGGAGCAGGACTTCCGAAGTTTATGGGTATTCCGGGAGAACAGGCAAACGGTGTGTTCTCAGCCAACGAGTATCTGACAAGAAGTAATCTTATGAAAGCGTTCAAAGAAGATTCCGCAACACCGATTATGCGCGGACAGAAAGTGGCCGTTGTCGGCGGTGGTAACGTTGCTATGGACGCAGCCAGAACAGCGCTTCGCCTCGGTGCAGAGGTACATATCGTGTATCGTCGTTCGGAGGAAGAACTTCCGGCCAGAGTGGAAGAAGTACACCACGCAAAAGAAGAAGGTATCATTTTCGACCTTCTGACCAATCCGGTTGAAATTCTTTCCAATGAGGAAGGTTGGGTAAGCGGTATCAAATGTGTGAAGATGGAGCTCGGTGAGCCGGATGCATCCGGAAGAAGAAGACCGGTAGTTATCGAAGGTTCTGAGTTCGTAATCGATGTAGATACGGTTATTATGTCACTCGGTACATCACCGAATCCGCTGATTTCTTCTACCACAAAAGGACTTGATATCAACAAGTACAAATGTATCGTGGCAGAAGAAAACGGTCAGACCACAAAAGAAGGTGTGTTTGCCGGCGGTGATGCGGTAACAGGTGCAGCGACCGTAATTCTTGCCATGGGTGCAGGAAAAGAAGCTGCCAAAGGTATTGATGAATATTTGAGCAATAAATAAGGAGAAAAGATTATGCCTTGGTGTCCGGTTTGTAAAAACGAATATGTAAAAGGATATACACGTTGCAGTGACTGTGATGTGGATCTGGTAGAGTCGCTGGAAGATGGACCGAAGCCGATTATTTTCGGTGAGGAGGAACCTGTGAATCAGATGGCCGAATTTTTAAAAGCGAATGGTATTGCAGATGCGTTTACCCGCTATGATGAAAAAGAAAAGGCGCATGAATTATATGTTCCGAATGACAAAGTGCAGGATGCAAAAAATATAATTAATGCATTTTTACGGCAGAAAGCGGAAGAAGAAGCAGAGGAGCAGATTGAAGTGGAAGAAGTGGAAGGCGAAGTGGTGGATGAGAATGCACCGAAGTCGCCGGACCGCAGAAAGGGTGGCTCCTATGAAGACAAAGCGGCTAAGGCAGAGGAATACAAATCCAGCGCAGTGGCACTGATTGTTGTAGGTGCGCTTGGTATTGTGGCTCTTGTACTTTTCTGGATGGGAGTACTTCCGTTCCGCATGTACGGTATGGGTAAAATCATGTTTACCGGCGTTATGGGATTTATGTTCCTTGTGTTCTTTGTGATGGGCTTCAATTCCATCAAGATGTACAAGACTTATGTCGGTGTTGCTTCCAAAGAGAATACGTTGATTGACGAGATCAATGCGTTTATGGAAGAGCGTCTGACCAAAGAGCATGTAGACGGAACGCTGCACATCAGCGCAGCGGCTGCAGCAGATGACGCAGAGCAGGCCAGACTTTATTTTGCACGTATGGAGTATATGAAGAGACAGATTCTGGAAGCATTTCCGGATTTGGATATGCCTCTTGCAGACAAGCTGGCAGATGACTGGTACAGCAAACAATATGATTAAAATGTCTTAGGACAGGGATTTTAGAATGAAAATTACAATAATTACGGTTGGAAAAGTAAAAGAATCGTATTTCAGAGGCGCTATAGAGGAATACTCTAAGCGCCTTTCGAAATATTGCAAATTGGATATTGTTGAGGTGGCGGATGAGAAAACGCCGGATAAGGCAAGCGAGACAGAGGAAGGGCAGATCAAGGCAAAGGAAGCGGAGCGTATTATGAAGCATGTGCGCGAGGATGCGTACGTGATTGCCCTTGCAATTGAAGGGAAACAGCTGGATTCTGTAGAACTTGCCGACAAGATGGAAACACTCGGCGTACAGGGAAAAAGCCATATTCAATTTATCATCGGAGGATCGCTCGGATTGCATGGAAGCGTTCTTTCCAGAGCAGATTATAAACTGAGTTTTTCAAAGATGACTTTCCCGCATCAGCTCATGCGTGTTATACTGTTAGAACAGATATACCGAGCATATCGGATCATCAGTCATGAGCCGTATCATAAATAGGAGCCTTTATGAGAAAAAAAGACCTGGCAAAAGAAGTAATTGAACGATTAAAAAAAGAATACCCGGACACAGGCTGTTCACTGGAGTATCAAGAGCCGTGGAAGCTTTTGGTCAGTGTACGCCTTGCAGCCCAGTGTACCGATGCACGGGTCAATGTGGTCGTGCAGGACTTATATGAGAAGTTTCCGGATGTAGCTGCACTTGCGGATGCTGAGGTTTCGGAGATTGAAAAGATTGTTCGCCCATGCGGTCTCGGCAACAGTAAGGCGCGGGATATCAGTGCCTGCATGAAAATGATACGCGATGTGTATGACGGTAAAGTACCGGATACGATGGAAGAACTGCTGAAACTTCCGGGTGTTGGAAGAAAAAGCGCTAATCTTGTACTGGGCGATGTTTACGGGAAACCGGCGATTGTGACGGATACCCATTGCATCCGTCTTTGTAATCGCATCGGACTTGTGGATGACATCAAGGAGCCGAAGAAAGTGGAGATGGCTCTTTGGAAGATTGTTCCGCCTGAGGAGGGGAATGATTTGTGTCACCGGTTCGTGAATCACGGAAGAGAAATATGTACGGCCAGAACGACGCCGTATTGTGATAAATGTTGTTTGAATGACATATGTAAAATGGGGAAAAAGAACTCAAAACAGAAGGTATAATTCACAGCAGGAGGGTATGTGTATGAGAATGTATGACCTGATTATGAAGAAGAGAAACGGGGAAGTTTTATCAGAAGAGGAAATTAATTTTATGATAAACTCTTACACAAGGGGAGACATTCCTGATTATCAGATGTCGGCCATGATGATGGCGATTTATTTTCAGGGGATGACACAGGAAGAGACTCTGGCACTTACCATGGCGATGGCAGAGAGCGGGGACACCCTTGATTTGTCCGGTATTGCAGGGATTAAAGTGGACAAACACAGCACAGGGGGTGTGGGGGATAAGACATCCCTTGCCCTGACGCCGATGGTTGCAGCGTGCGGCGTAAAAGTAGCTAAGATGAGCGGTCGTGGACTCGGACATACCGGAGGAACGATTGATAAGTTGGAAAGTTTTCCGGGTTTTTCCACAGAGATAGAACTGGATGCGTTTGAAAAGAATGTCAACGAGATTGGTATTTCGATTATGGGACAGACCAAAGATCTGGCGCCGGCGGATAAAAAGTTATATGCGCTTCGCGATGTGACGGCGACGGTGGATCAGCTTTCTCTCATTGCCAGCTCTATTATGAGTAAAAAACTTGCTTCCGGAGCGGATGCGATTGTGCTGGATGTCAAGACGGGAAGCGGAGCCTTTATGAAGAAGCTTCCGGATTCGGTTGCACTCGCCGAGGAGATGGTGCGCATCGGTAACGGTGCAGGAAGAAATACCATTGCCGTAATTTCAGACATGGATCAGCCCCTTGGCTATGCAGTGGGAAATGCGCTGGAAGTACAGGAGGCGATTGCAACACTTCGCGGAGAAGGACCGGAGGATTTCACTGAGCTTTGTATGACGCTGGGAAGCTATATGCTTGTTGCCGGCGGCAAGGCCGAAAATGAGTTGCAGGCGCGAGGGATGCTTCAGGAAGTGATTGATAACGGGAAAGCGCTGGATAAACTGGCAGAATTTGTGAAGGCACAGGGTGGCGATCCGTCTTATGTATATGAACCGTCTCAATTAGAACTTGCCTGTATACAGGAAGAAATTCCGGCGCCGACGAGCGGATATATTCAGAGCATTGTCTGCGATGAGATCGGAATTTGTTCTCTGATTCTCGGCGGAGGCAGAGAGACAAAGGAGAGCGAGATTGACTTGTCGGTGGGGCTTGTGCTTCATAAGAAGGTTGGCGATAATGTGGAGGTCGGCGATAGTCTTGCGACCATTTATGCCAATGATGCGGACAAATGCAGACAGGCGAAGGAGCGGTTTCTTTCTGCTTATACCATTGCGGAGGAGCCAAAGGACAAAGAAACACTGATTAAAAAGGTGATTGTTCCTTCCTCATGGAATGAAGGAGACATTTTTCTCATATAGTGAAATATGGGAAAAACAAAATTATTTGAACATGCAAAAAATAAGGTATCAGATACGCTGAAGCTTCCGAAGGATCTTGCAAAAGGGGAAGCGTTGATCGGACTGACCGGCAGAGAGGAAGTCTATATTGAGAATTACAAAGGAATTCTGGAATGTACCCCAAACTCTGTTGTGATTGCTACCGGTCGGTGCAGAGTGCAGATTACGGGAAAGGATCTGAAAGTAGATTATTATACAAATGATGAGATGAAAATAGAAGGTCTTTTACACCAAATTACATTTATGTAAGGGAGATCATATGGTCAGACTCATTCGTTCCTTCCGGGGATATGTCAGAATACGTGTGGAAGGATTTTCACCCCAGCGTTTTTTGAATCTATGCAGTGTGCAGGGAATCGCTTTGTGGGATATCATATCCGACGGTAATGTGTATGAAATGAATATGTCGGTGGCGGATTTTTTTCGCCTGCGACCGATTGTGAAAAAAACAAAGACAAAGGTAGTCCTTCTCGATAAAAAGGGACTACCTTTTCGTATGCAGAAATGGAAAAAAAGAAAGGTGTTTCTTTTCAGCAGCGGATTGTGCGCAGTCGGATTGTATTTATTTTCTTTGTTTATCTGGGATATTCGTCTTGTGGAAGAAGGAAGGCTTACCAATGAAATGTTACTTCAGTTTCTGCAGGAAAACGGAATATATTACGGAAGCTATCGCAGGGGAATCGATATTGACAGTGCAGAAAAAAAGCTACGCGACGAATATCCGTTTATTATTTGGACGTCTTTTAAGGTGGAAGGTACCAGATTGCAGGTATATGTAAAAGAAAACAATCAAGATATCTACGAGGAGAAGGAAAATTTAAAGCCGACCGGACTGTATGCGACAGTGGACGGAACGATAGTTTCCATCATTACCAGAAGCGGACTTCCGAAAGTGCAGACCGGGGATGAGGTGAAAAAAGGTGATTTGCTTGTGGATGGTGAAATTCCGGTGTATAACGACGATGAAACGATCAGAGAATATATGTATGTAAAGTCGGATGCAGATATCCGTCTGGAAACGGAATTGTCCTACCAAAAAAATCTTTCCCTGGATTACCAAAAAAAGGTTTATACGGGAAATGTGAGAAAAGCATTTTATTTCAGAGTGCATAATCATAGTTTTTCCACGGCCGGGATTCCTGATTTCGAGGAATATGATATTGTGACGGATTTAAAACAGGCAAAGTTTTTTGAGGATTTTTATCTGCCCTTATATTGTGGGCAGATTACGTATCGTGAATATGCGATGAAAGAGTTTTGTTATACAGAATCGGAGGGGAAATCCTTATTGAATTATGAATTTGAAAAATTTTGCAAAACTTTACAACAAAAAGGTGTTCAAATAGTGGCGAAAGATGTTAAAATAGAAAAGAATGGGCGGACTTTGCGTGCGGACGGAACCATCCGGGTAGAAATGTCCGACGGTGACCCAAAACCCATTGCGGAAAAGAAGCAGACAGGAGATATCCGAATTGAATGAATATGTGACGGAACTTGAGCTTGATATCAATATCATGCAGAGTATTTTCGGTCAATACGATTCTTATATTGCGAAGATCGAAAGAGAAATGAATGTTGTAGTTGTGGACCGGGACGGTGCGATTCACATTAAGGGAAGACAGGTGGATGTGAATCGTGCAGAAAGACTGATCGTGTCATTGGCAGAATCGGTGGAGAGAGGGAATCCTTTGGAAGAACAGAGAGTAAATTATGCGCTGGAGCTTTCCGAAGAAGGAGAGGATCCGGCATTGGATGAGATTGATAGTATGTGTATTTGTCATACGATTGCCGGTAAGCCGATCAAACCAAAAACTCTCGGACAGAAAAAATATGTGGACGCCATGCGGGATCACATGATTGTATTCGGACTCGGACCGGCCGGGACAGGAAAGACATATCTTGCCATGGCGATGGCGATTACTGCATTTAAAAATAATGAAGTAGAGCGGATTATATTGACCAGACCGGCCATTGAAGCTGGAGAAAAACTCGGATTCCTTCCGGGAGATCTGCAAAGTAAAGTGGATCCGTACTTAAGACCGCTGTATGATGCCCTGTATCAGATTATGGGGGCGGAAAGCTTTCAAAAAAACATGGAAAAAGGGCTGATAGAAGTGGCGCCGCTTGCATATATGCGAGGTAGGACACTGGACAATGCCTATATTATTCTTGATGAGGCGCAGAATACAACAGAAGCGCAGATGAAAATGTTTTTGACCCGTATCGGATTCGGATCCAAGGTGGTTGTGACGGGTGATGCTTCGCAAAAAGACCTTTCGGCAGGGACGAGAAGCGGTCTTGATATTGCTGTCAAGGTGTTATCCAAGGTGGATGAGATTGCATTCTGTCAGTTGACAAGTAAGGATGTGGTAAGACATCCGTTAGTACAAAAAATTGTAAAGGCATATGAAGAATATGAAAGAAAAGAAACCAGAAAATCAAGTGATGGAAAAACAAGAGAAAAAACCAAAAATTTCAGGAACCGTCAGCATTAAAGAAGTGGTGCTGTCGCTTGTTATCGCAGTGTTGCCAGCAGTTTGTCTGTTTTTGTACAGTTTTATGAAAAACCAGATCAATGAGGTGTTTTTTGCCAATGTAATACGCCTGTTGCTGTTTTCGGTGGTGTTTATGTTTGTGCTGCTTCTGGCGATATCACAAAACGGATTTTTCTATAAAAACAACAGTCATTTAGGACGTTTTTTGTTGATTTGGGTGGCAGGAATCGTGCTCGTCGTATTACAGAGTTTTATTCCGGACAAGCTTTGGTTGTTTTTGCCTTTGGCAGTCTCCCTTGTATTGTTTTCCGGTCTTCAGGTCGGGGTGTGCGGCTTTGTTCTTTTACTGTATTTGCAGATGATGCTCACGGGGGCCGATGCATCGGTTTTTCTGGCTTATATCTGTATCGGAATGATCGGGATTGTTTTGTTCAGTCATCTGGATATGGAGTTTTTGTTCGGTGTACCGATGTTTTCATCGTTGATACTGGTGTTTGTGGCGATTTTGACGATGGAATATTCTGCTTGCGGATACTTACAATTTGATTCGTTTCTTTATGCGTCGATCAATGTGTTTATCAGTTTTCTGCTTCTGACATTTTCACTGAAATATTTGAGCTATCAGGTGCTGCATAAGGACAGGGATAAATACCAGGAGATCAATGATCCGGAATACAGACTTTTGACCGAATTAAAGAAGACGTCGCAAAGAGCCTATTATCATGCGGTACATACGGCATATTTCAGTGAGAAGATTGCAAGGCGCATCGGTGCAGATGAAATGCTTGCAAAAGCCGGAGGCTATTACCATAAAATAGGAAAGATGCGGGGCAGTAACAACCTGAAAAATGCACTTGAAATTGCAAAGGAATACCATTTTCCGCCGCAGCTTGTACAATTGCTGAAGGAATACGGCGGAAAAAACACAGTTCTTCGTTCCAAGGAAGCAGCCATTGTTATTTTATCTGATGCCATGGTGTCTTCTGTGATGTTTCTTTTTGAAAAAGATAAAAATGCAGCACTTGACTATGATCAGATTGTATCTGTCGTATTTAAAAAGCAGATGGAGAGCGGAATTTTAGATAATTGTGAGCTGACCATGGAACAGATGAAGCAGATACGTACTATGTTTGCAGAGGAGACCTTATATTATGACTTTTTGCGTTGAGAGAGAAGCGGAAACTGCATTTTCTTTTTCGCCTGAAAATTTGTTTGAGGAAGTGGCCTGTCAGGTACTTATGCAGGAACAGTGTCCCTATGAGGCGGAGGTCAATCTTTTGATTACGGATGCGGCGGCTATTCGTGTGTATAACAGAGAATACAGAGATATTGACAAGGAGACGGATGTTTTGTCGTTTCCGGCTGTGGATTATGAAAAACCATCTGATTTTTCGTTGGTGGAAGAGGGTGTTTCCGCCTATATAAATCCGGATACTCAAGAGTTGATGCTGGGGGATATCATTTTGAATGCAGACAGAGTGATATCGCAGGCGAAAGAGTACGGGCACAGCGAAAAGAGAGAATTTGCGTTTTTGATCACACACAGCATGCTTCATCTTCTGGGGTATGATCATATGACGGAGGAAGAAGAAAAAATCATGTTTGCCAAGCAGGAAGCTGTTTTGGAGCAAATGGGGATTTCCAGATAATATAATTACACTAGAGGTAATGACATGGGTGAAAGAAACGGAAGAAAAAATTATATAAAACAAAGTGGAATCAAAGGAATAACCACGTGGCTGGTGTTTGCTTTGTTTCTTGTCAAGATGATTTATATGTCGTACAAAAACGGAATGCAGGGGATGTCATATTATGCGCTTGCGGATCTGATTTTTATTGTTGGCTATCTTATGATGGGGCTTGCTGTTGTCCCGGTTATGAAAAAAATGATTTGCTTCCAGATCAACAAAGGGAGTTACAAAAATGGGATAAAAGTATATAAAACGATATCCCGGATTATGCTTGCAACATCGCTTTTTGTGTCGGTGGTGATTTTTGTGTGTTCCGAAGCTGTCAGCGTAGTGTTGTTTGGAACGGTTCTGTGTTCCATGATGCTTAAATTCGTGGCGGCGGCATTGTTTGTTGCTGTTATTGGATTTTGTCTGAAGGGTTATATGGAAGGGATCGGGAATCCGGTTCCGGGAATGTATGCAGATGTGCTAAGTCACTTAATCGGGCTTATCGTTACCATACTATTTCAGCCGATGTTTGCTGATTACGGCAGGAAAGTGGCTGCTTTGATGAGACAGGACGCTTATGCCTATGCTTATTCTGCCTGTAGCGGGAGCTTAGGTCTGTTGCTCGGTTGCCTGTCAGGATTTCTCTTTTTGCTGCTTGTCAAAGGGGTGTTCGGCAAAGAGATTAAGAAGCGTGCAAAAATGGAGGAAACCAGAAAAACAGACTCGGCCCGTGATATTATGTTTAATTATGTTCTCGGATATTGTAAAACAGCATTTGTGGATTATATCGGAGTGATACTTGCGGCAGTGCTTTTGATTCTCTATTGCCATGTGACGGGACATGCACAGACAGGCGCAGGGATGCTTTTTTCGGTCATTGTGGTATCGGTGCTTCCGGTCGGAATACTTGCGTCGCAGATTACTGCGCCGTTTGCAAGACAACTCGGATCGATTATGCGCCAGTCGGATTTTCATCATGCAAAAGAGAGAATGGCATTTTATCTGAAACTGTTGTCCTACAGTGTTTCCTTGTTTGTTGCGTTGGGATTTGCACTTGCATTTCTTTACGGAAACATATTTTTTGATGTGGAAGTGCAGGAATTTGCAGTTTATATGCGCATCGGAGCCGTGACATCCATGTTGCTTGCACTTGGTATTTTTTTCAGACAGACCTTTTCGGTTTTGGCAAAACCTTATGTCAGAAATGTGTATGCAGCTATTTTGGGGATTACCGGAATTCTGTTTTTTGTATTACTCAGTAAAAACAAGGTCTCTGCGGAGGAAAGTGTGTCGTATGCATATATGATGGCATGTCTGGTCTATTTATTGATTGTCGGCGCAGCTGTTTTGAAAAAAATCCGTGTATTTAACCGGTTGGGAAGAAGTGTGGTAATGCCGCTTGTTTCGGCCTCTTTGGCGGCACTTGTCTCCTTTGGGATTTGTTTGCTTTTGGATTCCAAAATGCCGGATATCCTACTTTACATAGTATGTGTGTTATGCGGATATCTTCTTTACAATATGTTGATTGCGGTTGTTAAGATTTTTGATGCGCATGAGTGGAACGAAGTTCCGTTTTCCAATGTTGCGGTAAAATTTGCAAAATTGACCGGTCGGTATTAAATTCATAAATCAGGCAATACTGGTACAAGAGAAATGTTTCAAAGGAGTTCCTATGAAATCGTGGTTGCGTATCAGTGTTGGATTAAATGTTATATTTGCCATATATATTTTGATGAAAGCGAGCCGGTTGTTTGCTTTGGATTTTTTACCGGAGCCAAACATACAGGAGCAGACGGTGGAGACAGAGCAGACAGAAACTGCTTTGGCGGCTGCGTCGCAGGATCGGATCAATTGCAATACGTTATATACGGTTCATGAGTATGATCTGTCTACCGGGAGAGAAAAAATATATCAGGAGACGTTGCCGGCCTCTTTTATCGGGATGACGAGAGCACAGCTCCTTACATGGGTAGATGAACGTGCGATGCACACGACGCTGGAGGATAAGGAGCAGGGACTTGTGGCGATGGAACTTCTTTCATTTTCCGAAAAAGAGATCCGCATTCGAAAACGGATCGAAAGTGTCCCGGCGGAGCTTGCAGAGGAAGAAATCAAAGAACCGGGAAAGATTTATGTCTCAGGTGCAGGAGAATCTTCGGTATCGGAAAACAGCACATCCTGTTACGGATGTATTTTGGCACAGGACGGTCTTTTGACAGTGTATGATGAACAGAAGCGCCATGTGATTTTGTATACGGATATACCGCTTTTTGATCTGCCACAGGATCAGCAACAGGAAATTTTAGAAGGAAAAATTATCCGGACAGAAGAAGAATTGTATCATCTGCTTGAATCCTATTCAAGCTGAGGAAAGGAACTACCATGCAGGTTGGAATAATCGGCGGCGGTGCTTCCGGGATGGCGGCAGCAATTTTTGCAGCCAGAAACGGGGCCTGCGTGACTTTGATAGAGCATACAAACCGAATCGGAAAGAAAATTTTATCTACGGGAAACGGAAAGTGTAATTTTACCAATCAGAAACTTTCGAAGGATGATTATAACGGCGATCATCCTTCTTTTGCGGAGCCGATTCTTTCCAAATTCTCGCAGACTGCGGCGGTGGATTTTTTTGAAAAATGCGGGATGCTTACGGTGTCAAAGCGTGATGGCTATTATTATCCGGCGACCGGGCAGGCTTCTACGGTACTTAATATACTTAGGTATCAACTGGAAGCTTTGGGCGTAAATGTGTTGACGGAGCAATACATACAGCAGGTAAAAAAAGAAAAAACAGGAGCTTTTTTCATAAAGACAAAGGAAAAAAGCTATCGATTTGATAAGCTGATTCTTGCATGCGGCGGAAATGCAGCTCCCGCTACCGGTTCGGACGGCAGCGGATATCGCATTGCGGAGAGTTTCGGTCACAGTATCGTAAAGCCGTTACCGGTCTTGACTTATTTAAAAAGTAAGGATACGAGCCTGAAAGAATTGGCGGGAGTCAGAGCTTCGGCCGGGATTTCTCTTTTGGTGCAGGGCAAGGTTGTATGCAGTGAAAACGGAGAACTTCAGCTGAACAAAGACAATTTGTCCGGTATTCCGGTATTTCAGTTGAGCCATGATGCAGTGCGTGCATTGGATCAAAAGAAAAAAGTTGCACTTTCTGTTGATTTTCTTCCGCAACTCGGTGTTCAGGAAATTATAAAGGAAATAAAAAATATCAAATATTTGTATAAAAACATTCCGGTCAGTGAAGCGCTTTGCGGAATCCTGCATAAAAAAATATGCGGCGCAGTTTTGCGCAGGACGGGTGTATCTTTTGAAAAAAAGATGGATGGTTTGACAGAAAAAGAAATAGGACGGATTGCATCTCTTTCCAAAGAGTTTATATTTGAAATTTGTTCTTACCCCGGTTTTGAAGCAGCGCAGGCAACGCAAGGCGGTGTTTGTGTGACTCAGATCGATGAAAATATGATGTCCCGCAAGGTTGACGGTCTGTATTTTGCAGGTGAGATTGTTGATATAGACGGAAGATGCGGCGGTTACAATCTTCAGTGGGCATGGAGCAGCGGTTATGTGGCAGGATGTCATAGTGCGAGCGGAGAAGTAAAATGTTACGAATCAGTCAATGTAGGGTAAAACCCGGTTATACCATATCGGATGTAACCAAAAAAGCAGCATCGCTTTTGGGTATTCCGGTGGATGATATATCAGAACTTCATATTCGAAAAGAGTCTTTGGATGCCCGGAAAAAGCCGGATCTTTTCTGCTCGTTGGTCGTGGATGTTGCGGCCTTGCATGAAAAAAAGATACTCGGTCGATGCAAAAATAAAAATGTGAGTTATGCAGACGAAATATTATATAAGTTCCCGCATGGCGGTCAGACAGAATTAAAAGATGCACCTGTGATTATAGGTGCGGGCCCGGCGGGACTGGTATGTGCATATTATCTTGCTATGCACGGATTTAGACCGGTGGTTCTTGAACGAGGAAAATGTGTGGAGGAACGTCAAAAAGATGTGGAACATTTTTGGGAAACCGGAGTTTTAAATCCGCAGTCCAATGTACAGTTCGGGGAGGGCGGTGCAGGAACATTTTCTGACGGAAAGCTGAATACGCTTGTGAAGGACAAGCACGGAAGGTGTAAAGAAGTGCTTTCTTTATTTGTCAAAATGGGTGCGCCTTCGGATATCCTATATAAACAGAAACCGCACGTTGGAACCGATGGTCTGACGGTGATGGTGCGCAATCTCCGAAAAGCGATTGAAGCGGCGGGAGGTACGGTTCGCTTTCAAAGCAGGGTGACTGATTTTGAGATTACAGACGGAAAACTCACAGCGGTTATTGTAAATCATACAGAAAGATTGGAAACATCCCTTGCGGTGCTGGCCATCGGACACAGTGCCAGAGATACTTTTTCTGTATTGCAGGAAAAAGGGATCCATATGGAGGCAAAGTCTTTCGCTGTCGGCTATCGCGTGCAACATGCACAGAAGATGATTGATTTGTCTCAGTACGGCGAGCAGACAGAGGATATGTATGAAAGACTCGGTGCGGCCTCCTACAAATTGACAGCCAAAACAAGCTCCGGACGCGGCGTATATTCGTTTTGTATGTGTCCCGGAGGGTATGTGGTGAATGCATCCAGTGAAGCAGGAAAGACAGCGGTAAACGGTATGAGTTATCGTGCCAGAGACAGCAGGGTTGCAAACAGTGCAATCATTGTTTCGGTCTCGCCCGAGGATTATAGTGACAAAAGCCCTCTTGGTGGTGTAGAATTTCAAAGGGTGTTGGAAGAGGCTGCTTATGCGGCGGCCGGCGGAGCAGTTCCGCTTCAGACGCTTCTTGATTACAAAAACGACCGTTCGACCGACTTGCTGGAAGGTCTGCCCATCCGGGTGAAAGGTGTCTATGCGGGAGCGAATCTTCGCGGAATACTTCCAAAAGAGGTCGAGGAAGCATTTCTGGAAGGGATGGAGCAGTTTGGCAGAAAAATCAAAGGCTTTGATGCGGACGAAGTGATTCTTGCAGGGATGGAAAGCAGAACATCATCTCCGGTCAGAATTGTCAGAGATGACAATGGGATTTCTTCTGTGACCGGAATCTATCCGTGCGGGGAAGGCGCAGGTTATGCAGGCGGTATTACGTCCGCTGCAATGGATGGACTGCTCATCGCAGAGAAGATTGCAGGAGAATTTCAATTTAAAAATGAGTGACAGAAAGAAGAAAAAACATGAATCCGAGAGAATTTTTGAAAGATAAAAAAAGAATTGTTGTGAAGATCGGTTCCTCGTCCCTTCAGCATGCGGAGACGGGAGATCTGGATTATATCAAACTGGAGGTACTTGTGAGAGAGCTTTGCAATCTCCGCAATCAGGGAAAAGATGTGATTCTCGTGACCAGCGGTGCGATTGCAGCAGGCAAAAAAGCAGTACATATTGATAAAAAAGATAATCCGATTGCAGTGAAACAGGCCTGTGCGGCCATTGGCCAGGCGAGACTCATGATGACCTATCAAAAGATATTTGCGGAGTACAATCAGGTAGCTGCGCAGATTCTGATGACCAAAAATACAATCGTGGATGATCTGAACCGTTTCAATGCAAAAAATACATTCAATGAATTGCTGAAGCTCGGTGTCATCCCCGTTGTAAATGAAAATGACACGGTTGCTACCTATGAAATTGAGTTTGGTGACAATGATACGCTTTCTGCGATCGTTGCGTCACTTGTGGATGCGGATCTATTGATCCTGATGTCGGATATCAACGGACTTTATACCGATGACCCGAACAAAAATCCGGATGCGAAGTTTATCGATGTGGTCGATCGTCTGGATGAAAAGATTATGGGAATGGGAAAGGAAAGTACGGGAAGCAGTGTCGGTACCGGCGGTATGAATACAAAGCTTTCTGCGGCCAAGATTGCAACCTGCTCCGGTGCGGATATGGTCATTGCCAATGCATCGGATATCCGTATTTTGCATCGGATCATGGACGGACGTAACCACGGAACCTTGTTTAAAGCACATAAGGATGAGGATTTCGATCTGATCACATATGTAGAAAATATGCATAAATAAAGGAGCTATTATGGAAAAATCCAGAATTGACAGAATCAACGAGTTATATCACAAATCTCAGGCAGAAGGGCTGACCGAGGAAGAGAAAAAGGAACAGAAGCTTTTGAGGGAAGAATATATTGCAGTCGTAAGAGCGAATTTTCGCAATCAGCTGAACAATATTGATATACAAAATGCGGATGGTTCCATAACCAATCTGGGTGAAAAATATGGAAACAAAGAAAAAAATTAGACAGGAGATTTTGGCACTCAGAGATGCGGTGGACCTGCAAAAGCATAGAGAAATGAGTGCACAGATCTGCAGTCGGCTTTCAAAGCTTTCGCAATATAAGGAAGCAAAACAGCTTTTATTTTTTGTACCCTATGGTTCTGAAGTCGATATTTTCCCGTTGATGCAGGAATGTATGGAGAGCGGACGGACCGTGTTTTGTCCATTGGTGGCAGGGGATGAGATGGAGTTTTACCGCGTGGAAGAGGCAGCGCAGCTTGTGTCCGGGTACAAGGGAATCAAAGAACCGATTCCGGATCCAAAGAGGCGATATATTCCGGGTGCGAAAGATTTCATGATTCTCCCGGGGACTGCTTTTGACCGGGAAGGTAATCGAATCGGGTACGGAAAAGGATTTTATGACCGTTTTCTTGCCAAAGAATTTACAGGAGATATGGCAGCGCCGGCATTTTGTTTTCAGCTGGTGGATATCGGAAGGATTCCTGCAGAGGATACTGACCGCAAAATTAATTGTATTGTGACGGAGAAGGAGATTATCCGAATCTGAGAAGGAGAGATGAGAATATGGAATTGAGAGAATTGGGAAAAAGAGCAAAGGAAGCAAAATATGAAGTAGCATTGCTCGACACGGAAACCAAAAATTCACTTTTACATAAAATTGCGGATGCGCTGATTGCGGATGCGGAGGTAATCATTGCACAGAATGCCATTGATATGGAGAACGGACGAAATAACAATATGCATCCGGGACTTTTGGACCGCCTGCTGCTGACGCAGGAACGCATGGAAGCCATTGCAGATGGTCTCCGTCAGGTGGCAGATCTTCCGGATCCGGTAGGATGTGTACTGGAAAGCTTTGAGCGTCCGAATGGTATGAAAATCGAAAAAGTAAGCGTTCCGATGGGCGTGATCGGTATTATTTATGAATCCCGTCCGAATGTGACACCGGATGCGTTCGGGCTTTGTTTTAAGGCCGGAAATGCCGTGATATTAAAGGGTGGATCCGATTGTCTGTATTCCAACAAAGCGATTACGGACAGCATTCGAAGGACTCTGTCGGAAAACGGCTATAATCCGGATATGATTCAGCTGATTGAGGCGACAGACCGCAGCGTGACGGCGGAGTTCATGAAAATGAAGGAGTATGTGGATGTACTGATTCCGCGCGGTGGCGCAGGACTGATTCGTGCGGTAGTGGAAAATGCCACGATTCCGGTGATTGAGACAGGAACCGGAAACTGCCACATTTACGTGGATAAGGATGCGGATATCACAAAAGCTGTCAATATCATATACAATGCAAAAACGCAGAGAATCGGTGTCTGCAATGCCTGCGAGTCTCTCGTAGTGCATGAAGATATCAAAAAAGAGCTTCTTCCGATGCTTGCAAAGAAGCTTTCCGAGAAAGGGGTGGAAATCCGTGCGGATGAAAGCGCACGAGAAGTTCTTGTCGATGCGGTCGTTGCAACGGAGGAAGATTTCGCCAAAGAATATCTGGATTATATTATCTCAATCAAGACAGTTTCCTCTGTGGAGGAAGCGGTTACACATATTAACCGTTACAATACCGGACATTCGGAATGCATCATTACCGAAAATGCGGAAGCAGCCGACAAATTTAAAAAGCAGGTGGATGCAGCCTGTGTTTATGTCAATGTTTCCACCAGATTTACAGATGGTTTTGAATTTGGTTTCGGTGCAGAAATCGGTATCAGTACGCAGAAGCTTCATGCGAGAGGACCGATGGGGCTTCGCGAACTGAATTCTTACAAATATACGATCGTCGGAGACGGTCAGATCAGAGCATAGCAAAGAGGTTTGACATGATAAAAAAAGATGACTTGGAATATAAAATGCAGCAGTTTGATCTTTCCATGAGTCCGCCGGAACATGAGCCGGAACGCCAATATTTTTATATGGCAAAAGCGCAGGAAATGGTGAAGGATCTCACCGCAAAGCTTGGCAGAAAGCCGACATTCTGCGTCGTGACGTTCGGGTGTCAGATGAATGCAAGAGATTCCGAAAAACTGGCGGGCATTCTGGAGGAAATCGGGTATACGGATAACGGAAGCGATGAAAATTCGGATTTTGTGATTTTTAATACGTGTACGGTCCGCGACAATGCCAATCAGAGAGTGTACGGACGACTGGGGGTACTCAAAAATTATAAAAAGAAAAATCCGGATATGCGTATCGGTATCTGCGGCTGTATGATGCAGGAGCCGAGTGTGATCGAAAAAATGAAAAAGAGCTATGGTTTTGTAGATCTGATTTTCGGTACACATAACATATTTAAATTTGCCGAGCTTGTTGCAAACATGCTGGAAAGCGATGATATGCTCATCGATATATGGAAGGACACGGATCAGATTGTGGAGGATCTTCCGATTGTGCGCAAGTATCCGTTTAAATCCGGAATCAACATTATGTTCGGGTGCAACAATTTTTGCAGTTACTGCATCGTTCCGTATGTGCGCGGACGGGAGAGAAGCCGAAGTCCTGAGGATATTGTCCGCGAGATCGAGATGCTGGTGGCAGATGGGGTGATTGAGATCATGCTTCTCGGTCAAAACGTGAATTCCTACGGAAAAAATCTTGAAAACCCGATTACCTTTGCTCAGCTTTTGCAAAGAATTGAACAGATAGAAGGCTTGGAGCGAATCCGTTTCATGACATCACATCCAAAGGATCTTTCGGATGAGCTGATCGCTGTTATGCGTGACTCCAAAAAGATATGCAGACATCTGCATCTTCCGTTACAATCGGGATCTACACGGATTTTGGAGAAAATGAACCGCAGATACACGAAGGAGCAGTATATTAATCTTGCACTTAAGATCCGAAGAGAAATTCCGGACATTTCGCTGACGACGGACATTATTGTAGGTTTTCCGGGCGAGACGGATGAAGATGTGGATGACACTATCGATGTGATTCAAAAGGTCGGCTACGACAATGCGTTTACATTTATATATTCCAAGCGGACCGGAACACCGGCTGCAGCCATGGAAAATCAGGTTCCGGAGGATGTGGTGAAACGCAATTTTAACCGTGTGCTGGAAACAGTGCAGCAGACATCGAAAAACCGCACGGTTTCTTTCCTGAATCAGGATGTGACCGTACTGATTGAAGATAAAAATGATCAGGATGATACGTTAGTGACAGGCAGAATGTCCAACAATACGATTGTGCATTTAAAAGGTGATGCTTCCATGATCGGAACGCTTCAGAAGGTTCATTTGGACGAATGTCATGGATTTTACTATACCGGTCATGTGATCGAATCGTAAAAAATAACAAGAAGTGAGGCAGAAAATGGCAGAATTGACACCGATGATGAAACAGTATATGGAGACAAAAGAGCAGTACAAAGACTGTATTTTGTTTTATCGTCTGGGTGATTTTTATGAGATGTTTTATGACGATGCACTCGTGGCTTCCAAGGAGCTTGAGATCACACTGACCGGTAAGAGCTGCGGACAGGAAGAACGCGCACCGATGTGCGGTGTACCATACCATGCTGCGGATACTTATTTGACCAGGTTGGTCAGTAAAGGCTATAAAGTGGCTATCTGCGAGCAGGTGGAGGATCCGAAGGCGACCAAGGGTATTGTAAAACGTGAGGTGGTCCGTATTGTGACGCCCGGAACCAATCTCAATGTGCAGTCTTTGGAGGAAAGCCGGAACAATTATCTTATGTGTGTCGCCTACATGGAAGAGAAAATAGGTGTTTCCGTTGTGGATGCATTGACCGGAGATTATTATGTGACAGAGGTTCCCGATGCGAAGAAGCTTCAGGATGAAATCATGAAGTTTTCTCCGTCGGAGATTATCTGCAATGATAATTTTCTTGTGAGTGGCTTTATGGTGGATGACCTGAAAGAACGTCTCGGTATCACGATCTACAAGCTGGATGCATGGTATTTTGATGAGACAGGCTGCCAGGAGCTGTTGCAGAAACATTTCCATGTCAGTACGATGACAGCGCTCGGCGTGGAGGATTTTTCGGCAGGACAGATTGCAGCAGGAGCCGTACTTCAGTATTTGTATGAGACACAGAAAACTGCACTTTCCAATATAACAAAGCTCGTTCCGTATGTAGCCAGCCGCTATATGCTTCTGGACAGTTCGACAAGGCGTAATCTGGAACTGACAGAGACGCTCCGCGAAAAAATGAAACGAGGATCTCTGCTGTGGGTGCTCGACAAGACCAAAACAGCTATGGGAGCCAGAACGCTTCGTACCTATATTGAACAGCCGCTGATTGAGCAGGAAGATATTGAGATGCGGCAGGATGCAATCGAGGAACTGAATCGCCATGTCGTATCGAGAGAGGAAATCAGGGAGTATTTAAATCCAATTTATGACCTGGAGCGTCTGCTTGGCAAAATCAGCTATAAAACAGCCAATCCGCGCGATTTGATCGCTTTTCGCAATTCGCTTCAGATGCTTCCGCCGATTCGGACCGTGCTCAGTGATTTTGAGTCGACGCTGCTTCGGAATATTTGCAATGATGTGGACGGACTGGAAGATCTGTGCGGACTGATAGAGGATGCAATCGAGGAAGAACCGCCGATTTCATCCAAGGAAGGCGGAATCATTAAACCGGGATTTTCTGAGGATGTGGATCATTTCCGACAGGCGAAGACCGACGGAAAAGCATGGTTGGCACAGTTGGAAAATGACGAGAGAGAACGGACCGGAATCAAAAATTTGAAGATCAAATACAATAAGGTGTTCGGTTATTATCTGGAAGTGACCAATTCCTTCAAGAATATGGTTCCGGAGGATTATATACGCAAACAGACACTGACAAATGCAGAGCGATATACGATGCCGAAGCTTAAGGAAATGGAAGATACCATCCTCAACGCAGAAGATAAGCTGTACGGACTGGAATACGATCTGTTCTGTGAGATCAGAGATGCTCTTGCGGCCAATATGGAGCGTATACAGAAAACAGCCAAGGCAATCGCGGCGCTGGATGTATTCTGTTCTCTGGCTTATGTGGCAGAACGCAATCATTATGTCAGACCGAAATTAAATACCAAAGGAATCATTGATATCAAAGACGGACGCCATCCGGTGGTTGAGAAGGTAATCAAAAATGATATGTTTATCTCCAATGACACTTATCTGGATAGTGATAAACATCTGATTTCCATTATTACTGGTCCGAATATGGCCGGTAAATCCACCTATATGCGTCAGACGGCACTGATTGTGCTCATGGCGCAGATCGGAAGCTTTGTGCCTGCAAAGAGCGCAAAGATCGGAATTGTGGACCGCATTTTCACGAGAGTCGGGGCTTCCGATGACCTGGCAAGCGGACAGTCGACATTTATGGTGGAGATGAACGAGGTGGCAAATATTTTGAGAAATGCCACATCGAAGAGTCTGCTGATTTTGGACGAAATCGGACGCGGAACGTCAACCTTCGACGGACTTTCCATCGCATGGGCGGTGGTGGAACATATCAGTAACCGCAAACTTCTCGGTGCAAAGACCTTATTTGCAACGCACTATCATGAATTAACGGAACTGGAAGGGAAGATGAACAATGTAAACAATTATTGTATTGCCGTAAAAGAAAAAGGCGATGACATTGTATTTCTCCGAAAGATTGTGAAGGGTGGTGCCGACCGCAGTTACGGTATTCAGGTAGCGAAGATTGCTGGGGTTCCGGACATGGTCATTGACCGTGCCAAAGAGATTGCGGAGCAGCTTTCCGACAATGATGTGACACAGAAAGTGCAGTGTATACAGACACAAAACAAGAACGAGAAAGCAAAAGTGAAAAAATATGATCAGGTGGATCTCGCACAGATGTCTCTTTTCGACACAGTGAAAGATTCCGATGTGATCGATGAGCTTCTGGCAGTGGACATCCAGACATTGACACCGCTGGATGCACTGAATACGTTATATAAACTTCAAAACATGATCAAAAACAGATGGAGTAATGGCGATGAATGAAATTCACGTACTGGACAGTAATACAGTGGACCAGATTGCGGCGGGAGAAGTGGTGGAAAGACCTGCTTCCGTTGTGAAGGAATTGGTAGAAAATGCGATCGATGCAGGAGCGCAGCATATCACCGTGGAGATTAAGGACGGCGGTATCAGCTTTATCCGTGTGACGGACGATGGAAGCGGAATTGATAAAAGTCAATTGTCAAAGGCTTTTCTGCGTCATGCAACAAGTAAGATTACGGTGGCGGAGGATCTTGAGACTGTGATGAGTCTCGGATTCCGCGGGGAGGCTCTTTCCAGTATTGCAGCGGTCTGTCAGGTGGAATTGATCACGAAGACGGCGGATGCGTTGACGGGACAGAGACTCTGCATCAGCGGCGGGGAAGCGCAGCCGCCGGAGGAGATCGGAGCACCGGACGGCACGACAATCCTTGTGCGAAATATTTTCTTTAACACACCGGTACGTCGTAAATTTTTAAAGACGCCGGCGACAGAAGGGGGATATATTGCAGATTTTATGCAGCATATGGCTCTTTCGGTTCCGCATGTGGCGTTTCAGTTTATCGTCAACGGACAGACCAAGTTTTATACATCGGGCAACGGACAGATGGAAGAGATTATTTACCGGATTTACGGAAAAGAAGTATCCGATGCGATGACTTTTGTGGATGCACAGGCAGACGGAGTGCGCATGACGGGATTTCTCGGCAAGCCGATTCTCAACCGCGCAAACCGGAGCTATGAAACATTTTTTGTAAATAAGAGATATATTAAGAGCAGCCTGATTTCTTCGGCTGTGGAGGAAGGATACAAGACTTATTTGATGCAGCACAAATATCCGTTTGTAATTCTGCATTTTGAAATTGATCCGACCAGAATCGATGTCAATGTACATCCGACCAAAATGGATATCCGTATCAATGAACCGGGACAGTTTCTTTCATTTATCCGCGATGCAGTAAAAGATGCCTTGACCGGACGTAATTTTATTGTGTCTGTGGATGAGGAGGAAGCATCGGATAAGAAGACGGAGAAAATGAAAGAAAAAGAGCTGACGGCACAGCTCCCGCAGCCGTTTGAAGAAAAACGCCGCAGTCAGACAACTTTGACAGAAAATCAGGCGCAGAATATACAGGTACATGAGGAAAATCACTATATGGAGCCTGTAAAAGAAAATGAAGCCAGAGTGATCGGGCCGGATAGAGAGTTTTTGAAACATATGAATGCTACGGCTCCGCAAATTGCTCTTTCCAGTGGAAATGTCATCAAACAAAAAGACATCGTTCTGGTGGAAAAAGTGGAACAGATGCGTCTTTTTGATGAGGAAGATCTGCAGAAGCAGGAAATAGAGAATTTCAAGATTATCGGACAGGTGTTTGATACGTATTGGATTTTGTCTATGCCGGAAAAAATATATTATGTGGATCAGCATGCAGCACATGAAAAGGTAATGTATGAGCGTCTGATGAAGCAGTATAAGGAGAAGGAGATTATAACCCAAGCTCTGAATCCGCCCCTTGTGGTAACACTTACACCGAAGGAAAAAAATGTACTGCTTGCGCACATGGAAGATTTTGAAAAACTCGGTTTTGAAATGGATGAGTTCGGAGAAGACGCCTATGCGGTCAGAAGTGTTCCTGTGGATTTGTACGGACTGAGTGAGAGACAGCTGTTTCTTACGGTTTTGGACGAACTTGTGGAGTTTCCGGTCAAGGGAGAGCCGGATGCAGTGCTTTCCAAAATTGCCAGCATGTCCTGCAAGGCTGCTGTGAAAGGAAATCAGGTCATTTCCATGCAGGAGGCGCAGGAATTAATGAAGGAGTTGTTGGCCTGTGAAAACCCATTCAACTGTCCGCACGGAAGACCTACGATCATTTCTATGACCAAGTATGAATTGGAGAAAAAGTTTAAAAGGTAACAATATGACAGAAAAAAAGAAGTTGGTTATTTTGACCGGGCCGACCGCTGTCGGCAAAACAAAATTATCGATCGAGCTTGCGAAAAAGATCGGCGGAGAGATTATCTCCGCCGATTCTATGCAGGTTTATCGCCATATGAATATCGGCTCTGCAAAAATTATGCCAGAGGAGATGGATGGAGTCCGACATCATTTGATTGATGTGCTGGATCCGACGGAGGAGTTTGATGTGTTTCGTTTTCAATCTATGGCAAAGGATGCTATGGAAGGAATTTATGAGAGAGGCCATATTCCGATAATTGTCGGCGGTACCGGATTTTATATACAATCGGTGCTGTATGATATCGCATTTGATCATTCCGAAGAAACCCCGGAGCTTCGTCTGGAACTTGAGGAGTTCGCAAGAGAAAACGGAGCCCATGCACTGCACGAAATGCTGGAGCAGGCAGATCCGCAGGCCGCAGAAGAAATTCATGAAAATAATGTAAAGCGTGTAATCCGCGCCATAGAATATTTCAGGCAGACGGGGAAAAAAATATCCGAGCATAACAAGGAGCAACGAGAGAAAGAAGCTCCTTATAATTTCTGCTATTTTGTCTTAAATGATGACAGAAGCAGGTTATATGACCGTATCGAGAGACGGGTGGATATGATGATGGAAGCAGGACTTGTGGAAGAAGTAAAAGGACTTCTTGCGCAGGGATGTAAAAGAGATGACACGGCGATGCAGGGGCTCGGTTACAAAGAAATCATAGATTACCTGCAGGGAACCATTGATCTGGACCGAGCGGTTTATCTGATCAAGAGAGATACCAGACATTTTGCAAAAAGACAGATTACCTGGTTTAAACGGGAAAAAGACGTTGTCTGGGTGCAGAAAGAGCAGCACCTATATGACGAGGATGCAATTCTTGCATTCATGTGCAGACAGCTTGAGATGAGACATATTACGGAGGAAGTAAGATGACAGAAATCAATCAGATTTACAAAGCATTAGATATTGATGAAGATGTGCGTATGTTCGGGGAAAAAATTCTGGAGAAATGTAAGGCGAGATTTGAAAAAATCGATGAGACAGCAGAATACAATCAGCTCAAGGTAATCAAAGCCATGCAGGATGCGAGAGTGAGCGAAGCGTGTCTTCTGGGAACAAACGGATATGGCTATAATGATATCGGCAGAGATACGCTCGAACAGGTCTATGCCAATTTGTTTCACACCGAAGATGCACTGGTGAGACCGCAGATTACATGCGGAACACATGCATTGGCGCTGGCTCTTATGAGTAACTTAAGACCGGGGGATGAACTTCTTTCGCCGGTGGGGAAACCATACGATACGCTGGAGGAAGTAATCGGTATCCGCGATTCGAAAGGTTCTTTAAAAGAATACGGAATTTCTTACAGACAGGTGAATTTGCTCCCGGACGGAGAATTTGACTGGGAAGGAATCCGCAGTGCGATCAATGAAAAGACAAAGATGGTTACGATACAGAGATCGAAAGGCTACGAACCGAGAAAAACACTGTCCGTTGAGCGGATCGGTCAATTGATTTCCTTTATCAAAGAAATAAAGCCGGAAGTGATCTGTATGGTGGATAATTGCTACGGTGAGTTTGTTCAGAGGATGGAACCTAGCGATGTGGGGGCAGATATGGTAGTTGGTTCCCTGATCAAAAATCCGGGCGGCGGACTGGCTCCGATTGGCGGATATATTGCAGGGAAAAAGGAATGTGTGGAAAATGCCGCATACAGACTGACTTCTCCGGGTCTCGGTAAGGAAGTCGGAGCTTCTCTCGGTGTGCTTTCTTCCTTCTATCAGGGGCTGTTCCTGGCGCCTACCGTGACAGCTTCCGCATTGAAAGGGGCAATTTTTGCAGCCAATATATATGAACAGCTTGGTTATGATGTTGTACCGGATGGCAAAGAAGATCGTTTTGATATTATTCAGGCGATTACTTTCGGCAATCCGGAAGGAGTTATCTCTTTCTGTAAAGGGATACAGGCAGCTGCGCCGGTGGACAGTCATGTAACGCCTGAGCCTTGGGATATGCCGGGGTACGATGCACCTGTGATTATGGCAGCCGGAGCGTTCGTGGCAGGATCCTCCATAGAGCTTTCTGCAGACGGTCCGATTAAGCCGCCGTATGCAGTTTACCTGCAGGGCGGGTTGACCTTTCCACATGCGAAATACGGTATGCTGAAAACGCTGCAGAGCATGAAAAATGATGGGGTTGTGAAACCGGAACAACTCATAATAAAGGATATTTAGTCGAAAAAAAAACCACGAATTTTATATACATACTTTTTTGTGTGTGATAAGATATACCTAGTGTTTTACAAAAGAAATCTGGAGGATGCTGATGAGAGGAAAAAACAATTGGGCCTGCTTTCTGATGATTCTTGCGGGAATTGTAATCGGCGGTTTTATCGGTTCGCTGTTCCCAAATTCTTTTTTTAATTACGGTCAGAGTTTCGGGTTGACATCACCGGTCGTTTTAGACTTGGGAATTATGGTATTGACCTTCGGCCTGACGATCAAAATTACGGTTGCAAGTATCATCGGGATATTGATCGGAATTATTATTTATCGTTTTTTATAGGGGAATCCGTTTGTCCGGAGAACATATGGGTTAAACTATGTACAAACAAAAGGAAAATGGGAAGATCCAGTTACTTCCCTATGACAAATTTCTGAAATCCGGGGCAGAGTCTTTGAGCGAGGAAGAACTTCTTGCAATTATTCTTCGTACAGGGACTAAGGATGAGGACGCTGTGACGCTTGCGTGCAGAGTTCTTGAAATGTGCGGTAACCGGCGCGGGATTTCAGGGCTTTACCATGTGTCTTTAAAAGAACTTATGCAGATTAAGGGCATCGGTGAAGTGAAGGCGATTAAATTAAAAGCGATCGCAGAGCTATCAAAGCGTATTGCTTTGTCAAAAACGCAGGAGGATGTTTGCTTCAGACATCCGAGACAGGTGGCGCAGGCTTATATGGAACAGATGCGTCATTTGGAGAAAGAGTGTTGCATGGCTGTATATATAGACAGCAAAGACAGTCGTATTACGGATGCGCTTCTGTCGACGGGGACGCTCAACAGTTCCATTATGTCCGCCAGAGAGATTTTCAGACAAGCTCTCTCGTGCAATGCGGCGGCAGTGATATTACTTCACAACCATCCGAGCGGCAGCGCACAGCCGAGCACAGAGGATATACAATTGACAAAGCGGTTGAAAAGTGCGTCCGAAATCATGGAAATTCCCCTGCTTGATCATATTATTATCGGGGATAATACATACATAAGCTTAAAGGAGAAAGGAGTTTTATAATGGCTTCCAGTGCATATGGTATCGATCTTGGTACCTGTAACATTAAAATTTACGAGAAAGGCGATCAGGGCGTTCTCTGTCAAAAAAATATAATTGCTGTCGAGAACAAGGATTTTCTGTTTGCATACGGGGACGATGCATTTGAGATGTATGAGAAAGCACCTGCAAATATTCACATTTCTTATCCGCTTTGCAACGGTGTCATCGCAGATATCAAAAACATGCAGACGCTCATCAAATGTTTTATTACCGATCTTTGCGACGGAACAATCAAACCGGCGGATTATTATATCGCAGTGCCTACCGATGTGACAGAGGTGGAAAAGAGAGCATTTTATGACCTGATAAAAAATGCCAATGTTAAGGCAAAAAAAGTTATGGTTGTGGAAAAGGCGATTGCCGACGGGCTCGGTTTGGATATCGATGTTAAAAATTCCCAAGGTGTTTTGGTTGTCAATGTCGGATATGATACGACGGAGATTTCTATTTTATCCCTTGGCGGAATTGTGTTGAGTAAATTGATTAAAGTGGGTGGTCAGAAGTTTGATGATGCCATCCGCAATGCGGTTCGAAAAGAATATAATCTGATTATCGGCGGAAAAACAGCGGAGAAAGTTAAAATTACCCTTGCCGATCTCGAAGAGCGCGGTGAAGGAGCCATCGTATACGGACGAGATATCGTGACAGGACTTCCGGTGGAAAGAGAGATACCGACCGACCTTGTGGTAGATTGTCTGACGGAGCATTTTAATACCATCATTGACAATATCAAAGTGATTTTAGAGAGAACCCCGCCTGAACTTGCGGCAGACATTTACAGAAAGGGTATTTATCTGACAGGCGGAGCATGTCAGGTAAGTCATCTCAGTCAGCTGCTCAGCAACGGAACAGGACTCAAGGTCAATGTTTCCGAGCATCCGATTGAAAGTGTAGCCATCGGATTAGGTAAAGTTATTAAGGATGATAATTATAAAACAGTTGCTTATTCAATTGCCGGTATGGGTAACGGAGGAAAGTAATGAGACGAAAACGGCAGAAGTTTACGATTCCAAGTAAATACTTATTGCTGATTATGACGGTTGTATGTGTTGTTTTTATGGCAATCACCTTTTTTACTGACTTTTTTGCGGCACCGCTCAGCAATTTTGCGGGGGCAATTGTAGTTCCTTTTCAGTCCGGTGTCAGCAGAGTCGGGGAATGGATGTCGAATCGTTCGGATGAATTTAAGACGTTGCAGGATGTGCTTGCTGAAAATGAACGGCTGCAGGAACAGGTAGACGCTCTTACAATCGAAAATAACTCTTTGCAACAGGAAAAGTATGAACTGAATAATCTCAGACAGTTATATAAGCTGGATCAGGAGTACGCAGAATACGAAAAAATAGGAGCCCGCGTAGTTGCAAAAGAATCCGGAAACTGGTTCCATTCGTTTGTCATTGACAAAGGGAGCAGTGACGGAATACAGGTGGATATGAATGTAATGGCCGGAAGCGGACTGGTAGGTCGTGTGACGGAAGTCGGAAACGACTGGGCAAAAGTCATCTCGGTAATCGATGACAATTCCAATGTCAGCGGAATGGTTCTTTCTACGGAGGATTCCTGTATTGTACAGGGAAACCTCGAAACGATGGACCGCGGTGTTATCACATTTTCTAAACTTATCAACAGTGATCGTACGGTAAAAGAAGGGGATAAAGTGGTGACATCTCATATCAGTACCAAGTACTTGCCCGGTATATTGATCGGATACATATCGACGATCGATGCAGACTCCAATAATTTGACCAGTTCCGGTTATTTGACGCCGGCTGTTGATTTTTCACATTTGGAGGAAGTACTTGTCATTCTGGATCAGAAAAAAGACTATTCAAAAGAGGAATAAAATGATATGAAACGTAATGTTTTTATGACAATTATGATCATAGTGTGCTTTGTTCTTCAATCAACGCTTTTTCAAACTATTTCGTTCGGAGGCATCGCACCGAATCTGCTTATTATTATCACAGCTGCATTCGGATTTATGTGCGGAAAGACACAAGGTCTTCTTGTCGGTTTTTTTTCCGGACTTCTCCATGACATTTTTTTCGGAGATGTACTGTGTTTTCACGCATTGATCTATATGTACATCGGCTATATCAACGGTAACTTTAAACAGATATTTTACAAAGAAGATATCAAATTTCCGATCGTGCTCATCACGTGCAGTGATCTTGTGTTCGGATTCATTTATTATGTTCTTTTGTTTATGCTTCGCGGAAGATTTCATTTTTTGCACTATCTGACAAGAATCATGCTTCCGGAAGTTGTGTATACCATATTGGTAACGCTTGTGCTTTATCCGTTTATCCGGAAGGTAATGAGCAAATTGGACGAGGGAGAAAAAAGGAGCGAAGACAGTTTTGCTTAGATTGATCAAAGAATCTGTTATAAATATCATAACATCGCGCATATTTGTTTTGATTGTGATTTTTATGACCATGTCCGGTGTATTGATTTATCGTCTGTTTGATCTTCAAATTGTACACGGCAGTGAATATTTGGACAATTTTAAACTTACGATACGTAAACAACGGACGATTCCGGGAACCCGCGGAAATATATACGACCGTGACGGGAATCTTTTGGCATACAACGAATTGGCGTATTCGGTTACAATCGAGGACGTATATGAGTCGGGAAGAGGAAAAAACAAAAGCCTGAATGAGACGATTTCTGCATTGATCGATATGATTGAAGTAAACGGTGATCGTATTGAAAATGATTTCGATATCGTTTTGGATGAAAATAATAATTATGTTTTCACGGTGGAAGGGGCCAAGCTGTTGCGTTTTTTGGCTGATGTTTACGGTCACGCCTATACGGACAAGCTTTCTTATGCCGAGAGAACATCCACGGCGCAGGATGTCATCAACTACCTTGGAGGAACCAAAAAATTTGCCGTCGGTGAATATATGGATCCCGAGGATACGGACACAGATTTTATTGTGGGAAGTGGATATACCAAAGAGCGTCTTCTTCAGATCGTAACCATACGATATGCAATGAGTCTGAACAGCTATCAAAAGTATATAGCTACAACCGTGGCTAAGGACGTGTCCGATGAGACAGTTGCCATGGTAATGGAAAACAGCCGGGAATTGGAAGGTGTTTCCGTTACGGAAGACACTGTCCGAAAGTATGTAGACAGTATTTATTTTTCGCATTTGATCGGATACATCGGAAAGATTTCCAATGAAGAATACGATGAGTTGTCGTCCGAAAACGAGAACTATTCGTTGACGGATATTGTCGGCAAAGCAGGTGTTGAACAATATATGGAAACGGCACTTCAGGGAACGAAAGGAACGGAAGTCGTTTTCGTAGATAATGTCGGAAAAGTGATTGAGACCAGTGACCGCAAAGAACCGTCGGCCGGCAACGATGTATATCTTACCATCGATATGAAGCTTCAGAAGGCGGTATACAATCTTCTTGAACAAAAAATTGCCGGAATACTGGTTTCCAATATTCAAAATATCAAAGAATATATACCACCGGAAAATGCTTCGGCTGCCAATATCAAAATACCGATTTATGATGTTTATTTTGCTCTCTTTGAAAACAATGTGATTGATACCGGACATTTCGAAGAAGAGGGGGCAAAAGAGACGGAGCGCATCGTTTATCAGGAATTTTGCCTGAAACGGGAATCGGTATTGGCAAAACTCCGAAGCGAACTGGAAACAGAGGCGACGACTTATGACCGGCTCCCGCTGGAATATCAGGTTTATCAGCTTGCGGTTGTATCCATGCTGGAAGATAACGGCGTAATCAAGACAGATGAAATCGACAAGGAAGATGAGACATATCTTGCTTGGAAAAAGGATGAAAATATCAGTTTAAAAGCGTTTTTGAATTATTTGATCTCCCAGGGTTGGATCGATATTACGCGTCTGGATCTCCGGTCGCAATATTCGGATTCGGAAGAAATATACGGTCATCTGATTGATTATATTGAAGAAAACATGATTCATGACTCATATTTCAATAAAAGATTATACAAGTATATGCTTCTTAGTGATCAGATTACCGGGCGCCAGGTGTGTTTGCTTTTGTTTGAACAAAATGTGATAGACGGTACGGATGAAGAAAAGGAAGCGGTATACAGCGGAAGACAATCGGCGTATGCATTTATGATGGACAAGATCAAAAATCTGGATATCACACCGGCTATGCTTGCGTTGGACCCTTGTTCTGGATCCTGTGTTGTCACGGATACCAATACAGGTGAGGTACTTGCATGCGTGACATATCCCGGCTATGACAACAACCGGTTGACCAATTCCATTGACTCTGAGTATTACAACAAAATTTATAATGATCTTTCTCAGCCGATGTGGAACTATGCGACACAGCAGTTGTCGGCACCCGGATCTACATTTAAAATGGTTTCGGCGGCAACGGCGCTGGAAGAAAATGTAGTCAGTACAGGAGAAGACATTGTCTGTCATGGTACATGGGATACGATCAAACCGGAAGCTAAATGCTGGATTGCGCCGGGAGCGCATGCAGCAGTCAATATATCGGAAGCAATCGAACATTCCTGTAACTATTACTTCTATGAGGTGGGTTATCGTTTGAGCTACCTTGACGGAGTTTATGATAGTGATACCGGACTTTCCAAACTTGCATATTATGCGGATCAGTTTGGTTTGTCGGATAAATCCGGTATTGAAATATCGGAAAGTGCACCGAAAATATCGGATTTTGATGCGATCCGTTCCTCCATCGGACAGGGCAATAACAACTATTCAACAGTAGGACTTGCACGCTATGTCACGACGGTAGCTAACAGCGGAAAGTGTTATAATTTGAGCATTTTGGATAAAACAACAGATTCCGAGGGGAATCTGCTTGTCGACTATACACCGGAGCTTCGAAACACGATAAAGATGAAGCAGTCTACTTGGGATTCCATTCATTACGGAATGCGCAAGGTGGTTATGGGAAAAGAATACTATGAAGGACTGGCTGTAAATGTAGCAGGAAAAACAGGTACGGCGCAGGAGAATAAAAGGCGTCCGAACCACGCATTGTTTGTCTGCTATGCACCGTATGAAAGTCCTGAAATTGCCATTGCAACCCGTATCGCATACGGCTATTCCTCCGATAATGCGGCGCAGATGACAAGAGATGTAATTATGTACCATTTCGGGTTGGAAAGAGAAGACGAGCTTATTACGGGTACGGCGGAAGATGAAAATGCAATGCAGGTTGCAGGTGACTAAATATTTAGACCGATAAGGATGATGAGATGAAAGAACAGGTCAGATTGAAAAGTTTTCCAAACGGAATCAAAATTGTGATTGAAGAAAATGCTGCACCGGAAAGCTTTTTAAAAGAAGTGGCTGAAAAATTTAAAGATTCCGAAAAGTTTTTCGGCAAAGCAAAACTGGCGGTTTCCTTTGAAGGGAAAAAACTTTCTCAGGAAGAAGAAGACGCTGTGCTTGACACAATCAAAGAAGTGAGCAGTGTGAATGTGGTTTGTGTAGTGTCACGGGAATCCGATGATGTTTATGAACGTGCAGTCGGTACGCTCTATCAAATGCTGGAAAGTGATACAGCACAGTTTTACCGCGGCAATTTGACAGGGAAAGAGATTTTTGAGTCGGAACAGAGCGTAATCATTTTGGGGGATGTTCCCAAAGGAAGTTGTATTGTCTCAAAAAAGAATATTATCATTTTGGGGACTCTCAGCGGCTCTGCTTATGCGGGAGCTGACGGAAAATCACGTTTTGTTGCCGCACTTTCCATGAATCCGGAATCTGTCCGTATCGGAGAATACAAAGGAAAATACAAGGCAAAAGGACTTCTCGGACGAAAAAAAGCAGTTTGCCCGCAGGTTGCATACATAAAGGAGAACGAAATCGTTTTTGATGATTTGTTATTTACAGAAGAATTACTGCAGAATTTAGATTAAATCATGCAGGGGACAAATATTTCATGAAAGTTGAGGAATGATTATGAGTGAAGTAATTGTCATTACATCTGGAAAAGGCGGTGTAGGAAAGACTACAACGACAGCAAACATCGGGACGGGACTTGCAAGTCTCGGGAAAAAAGTAGTACTTGTGGATACAGACATCGGGCTTCGTAATCTTGATGTGGTTATGGGGCTTGAAAACAGAATTGTTTATAATTTGGTTGATGTGGTAGAGGGGAATTGCAGGGTAAAACAGGCTCTGATTAAGGATAAGCGATATCAGGGATTATATTTACTTCCCTGTGCGCAGACGAGGGACAAGACAGCGGTAAATCCGGAACAGATGAAAAAACTGACGACCCAGTTGAAAGAGCAGTTTGATTACATATTGCTGGATTGTCCGGCCGGAATTGAAAGAGGATTCCAAAATGCTATTGCAGGTGCAGACAGAGCGATTGTTGTCACGACACCTGAGGTTTCGGCTATACGCGATGCCGATCGGATTATCGGTCTGTTGCATGCATATGAAGTCGGAAAAGTAGATCTTGTAGTAAACAGATTGCGAACAGATATGATAAGGCGCGGCGATATGATGAGTGTTGCAGATGTGGTTGATATACTATCGGTTGATCTGATCGGTGCAGTCTATGATGATGAGGAAGTTGTTGTATCGACCAATCACGGCGAACCGCTTGTCTGCGGTCAAAGTATTGCCGGAAGAGCATACATGAATATTTGCAACAGAATACTCGGAGAAGAGGTTCCGATTCTCGATCCTGAAAAAGAAAAATCCGTCTGGTTTCGTTTTGCCGGTATTTTTCAGAAAAATTAAGGAGGAGAGAAGATGAGCATAAAGAGTTTTTTTCATAAAAAAAGATCGAAAGATATTGCAAAGGACCGATTGAAAATTCTCCTTATTTCGGATCGCTTCAACTGTTCTCCGGAAATGATGGAACTGATTAAAAAGGACATTGCCAAGGTATTGTCACGTTATATACAGATCGAACCCGGACGGATGGAGATAGAAGTGAGCAAGCGGAAAATTAATGTTTTTTGGTGATTGAAATGCTAAAGAGATATCGAATCAGAGATTATGATTTTAAATTAATATTAATGCTGGCTGCGATAACGGTTCTCGGTATATTGGTAATCGGCAGCGCAAATGAAACCTATCAGTCAAAGCAGATCCTGGGTTTTGTTATGGGTCTGTTTTTGATGATAGTGATTTCGATTTTTGATTATTCCATGTTTCTTCGTTTTTACTGGGTGATATATGTTTTGAATATCGGATTGCTGCTTTTGGTTGAGATATTCGGAGAATCGACAAACAATGCACAGCGCTGGGTTTCTATTGCGGGTATACGTTTTCAACCGTCGGAAACTGCCAAAATTATGTTGATTTTATTTTATGCACAGTTTATTATGAAACATAAGGAAAGTATCAGTTCCTTTAAGACGATTTTGTCGATGATTGTGCTTTTGGCGCCTCCATTGTACTTAATCTACAGACAGCCGGATTTATCAACAAGTATCATGATCGGAGTGTTGTTTTGCTCTTTGATTTTTATTGGTGGGTTGAGCTATAAGATAATTTTCGGTGTGTTGAGCGTTGTTGTGCCGGCTGCAATTATTTTTCTTGCAATCGTTCTCCAACCGGATCAGGAACTGATCAAAGAGTATCAGCAGACCCGAATTCTGGCGTGGTTAAATCCGGAAGAATATTCAACGACCGAGGGATATCAGCAGGATAATTCCAAGATAGCGATCGGAAGCGGTGAATTGTTCGGAAAAGGACTGGATAATAATGAAATCAGTTCTGTAAAGAACGGTAATTTCATATCTGAACCGCAGACGGACTTTATTTTTGCAATCGTCGGGGAAGAACTTGGGTTTTTCGGAAGCTGTACCGTGGTTGTTCTGCTTTTGTTTATTACATTGGAATGTCTATTGACAGCCAAGATGGCAAAGGATCTGGCCGGGACGCTGATTGCGTCGGGAATGGCAACATTGATAGGTTTTCAAAGCTTTATCAATATTTCTGTTGCGACAGGGCTTTTGCCGAATACAGGAATACCGTTGCCATTCGTAAGTTATGGATTAACGTCATTGCTCAGTCTATACATAGGTATGGGGTTTGTTTTAAATGTGAGACTGCAGCGCATCAGAAAATACACTTAAGAGAGGGTGTTTCAATGAATATTGCACTTATTGCACATGATGCAAAAAAGAAATTAATGCAAAATTTTTGTATTGCATACAGAGGGATATTAAGCAAAAATGACCTTTATGCGACAGGCACAACAGGAAGATTGATTGAAGAGGTGACCAATCTCGGTATTCACAAATATCTGGCAGGGCATTTGGGCGGAGCTCAACAGCTTGGTGCACAGATAGAACACAATCAGATTGACCTTGTGATCTTTCTTCGTGATCCGTATACACAGAAAGTGCATGAACCGGATATCAACAATGTAGTCCGTCTTTGTGACATGCACAATATTCCGCTTGCCACGAATCTGGCAACTGCGGAGTTGTTGATTAAATCATTGAGTCGAGGAGATCTTGAGTGGCGTGAAATGTACAAATAAAACGAGCGTATTAATCGCATTATGCCTCATGCTTTCTGTCGTTATGACGGGCTGTGGAAGTCATGAACTTCCCGGATCTTATGATCCGCAGGGGAGTGTGAGCGCATATCGGTTCGAAAAAAGCAATTCATCCTCAGGTGCAGACGGAAAAGCCGTTCCTTTTGCGGCGAATATCTGTCTGAGAGACGAGGCAACTCTGACCGGAAGTGAAGCAAATCTTTCGGAAGCGTTATCGGGGATTTTGTGTGATTTAAATGGGAATCGCATCATCTATGCAAAAGAAGAGAATATGCAGCTTCCGCCTGCAAGTCTGACAAAAGTCATGACTGCGCTTGTAGCACTTAAGAATGCAGAACTTGATATGGTGCTTACTGCTTCCGAGAATGTCAAAATTACGGAGAGTGGTGCTACCCTTTTGGGACTTGAACCGGGAGACAGAATGACGCTTGATCAGGCGTTGCATGCACTTATGATGCAATCGGCCAACGATGTTGCTGTGATGATTGCAGAAAATATCGGAGGCAGTGAAGAGGCTTTTTGTGAGATGATGAATGCAGAAGCCAAAGCTATCGGCGCGACCAATTCGTGCTTTAAAAATCCGCATGGTTTGACGATGGATGGGCATTATTCCTGCGCTTATGATATGTATCTGATTTTTAAAGAGGCGATGCAGTATTCCGAATTTACGCAGATTATCAATCTTGACACCTATGAGACGATTTATCATGATGCAGAAGGGAATGCAAAAGAATATACATGTGGGACAACCAACCTGTTTTTGAAAGGCGATTATACAGCGCCTGACGGAATCACGGTCATCGGCGGCAAAACGGGAACGACAATGGCAGCACGTAATTGCCTGGTGTTACTCAGTAAAGATTCTGCGGGAAATCCATATGTTTCCGTTATTTTGAATTGCAGTGAACGGCAATATCTTTATCAGGAAATGACAGATTTGCTCGGCCATGTATAATTTCGTGGTATTATGTAAAAAAATAGGAAAATAGTTGTTTTTTATTAGGATATAATTTATAATATTTAATATCGGATGAGGGCATTGAGACATCATTTTGCACAAAAAATCCGAAATGACATATCAATAGGAGGACTTACATATGGTTCAGTTAATAGTTGGAAATAAGGGAAAAGGAAAAACAAAACATCTCTTAGAAAAGGTAAACGCACAGGTATTGGAAGCAACAGGAAATATTGTTTATCTTGACAAGAGCAGCAAACATATGTATGAGCTGAATAATAAAGTCAGACTGATTAATGTTTCGGATTATATGATTACAACTTGTGAAGAATTTGTTGGTTTTCTTTGCGGTATTATTTCTCAGGATCACGATTTACAGATGATGTTTTTAGACAATTTCTTAAATATCGCATATTTAGAAGATAAAGATTTTACACCGGTTATTGATAAGCTTGAAAAACTCGGAGAAGCTTTTGCTATTGATTTTGTTCTCAGTGTAGGCGTGAATGAAGATGAGTTGCCGGAGGCATTAAAAGAAAAGGTTATCGTATCTTTATAAAATAAGAATGAATATTAGGCCTCGGATTTTTGTCCGAGGCTTTTTATTAGGAGATGGCAGTGGCAGAAAGAAACAATAAAATTACAAATTTAGAAGATTACAGGCCGGGAAGGGTTCAAATGAATCCGGGAATTGTTATATTTGCTGTTATTTTTGTGTATTTAATCATTTGTGTCATCATGTATTTTAATACGAGTCATATTGTCGGATATGAAGTGGTGGAAGGCTCTTTGAGCGTTCCGAATGTGTATGAAGGAATTGCACTGCGGGACGAAGAGGTGTATTCCTGTAAAGGAGCGGGATACATTAATTATTTTGCAAGAGAATCCGAACATGTGGCGTGCGGGGACTTGATTTATACATTGGACAGTTCAGGGAAAATAGCAGAGATGATGGAATCTCAGGCAGAGGAGGTTTCCTTTTCTGACAGAGATCTCAATGATATCAAAAATGATGTGATTCATTTTCAAAATGTTTTTTCAGCGGCTGAATTTGAACAGGTATATGATTTTAAAGGGCAGATTGACGGAATGGCATTAAAACTTTCCAATTACAATATGCTCGGCAATATGAACAGCGGACTGGGTGGTTTGGCGGATAATGTTTCGTTCCAGTATGCCCCAAGCAGCGGAGTTGTCGTGTATGGTATAGATGGCTATGAAGACCTGGATGCTGCGCAGATCAACAAAGAAATGTTCGGTGAACAGCGCAAAATTCAGACGCAGCTGGAAGCCAACCAGCTTGTGTCCACAGAAGACAAAGCGTTTAAATTAATAAAGTCCGAAGATTGGTCCATTGTGATTCCGATAGAAAAAGACCGCGCACAGGAATTGTTGGAAGAAGAGTATGTGGAAGTGAAATTTTTAAAAAACCAGTACACTTCTTGGGCGAAGGTAAATATTTTGGATAATTCGGACGGAACTTATCTGAAACTCGATTTTACGAATTCCATGATTACGTTTGCAGCAGACAGGTATGTTGATTTTGAAATTCTTTACCGACAGGACAAAGGGTTAAAAGTCCCAAACAGTGCCATTGCAGAGCAGGAATTTTTCCTTATTCCGATTGCATACAGGCAAGACAACGGCGCCGGCGGAACCACGGGTACTTTCCTTAGGGAAGCATATGATGAAGAAGGGAAATTGGTCACACAAAAAGTAGAGGCTAAAATTTATTATGCAGACGACGAACACTACTATGTAGATACGGCTAATTTTCAAGTCGGTGATCACATCTGTATGACAGACTCTATGCAAAAAATGCAGGTGAGCAAAATCGGAACATTGATCGGTGTGTATAACATCAACAAAGGATATGCAGATTTTACGTCAATTACCATCATGTATTCCAACGAAGAATATTCGATTGTTAAATCTAACACCGCATATGGTCTGTCGGAGTATGATTATATTGTGTTGGATGCAGATACCGTCAGTGTGGATGATTTTATTTATGAATAAAAGTTTATCAGAGGGAACAAAATGCTTACAAAAAATTACGATGATGTAAAACAGCGTTTAGAATATGCATGCAAAAAGTCGGACAGGGATCCCGAGGAAGTCTGTCTGATTGCAGTCAGCAAGACAAAACCGATCGCTATGCTGCAGGAGGTTTATGATCATGGCTGTCTGGATTTCGGTGAAAACAAGGTGCAGGAACTGGTAGAGAAGTACGAAGCTATGCCAAAGGATATCCGCTGGCATATGATCGGACATCTTCAGCGAAATAAAGTAAAATACATTGTGGATAAGGTCTATATGATTCACAGCGTAGATTCTCTGCGTCTGGCGGAAGAGATCAGCAAAGAGGCAGTTAAGAAAAATGTGACAGTGCAGATATTGGTGGAGGTCAATGTCGCATGCGAAGAGACGAAATTCGGTACGAAAACGGAGGAGACGGCGGCGCTTGTGGAAAGTATTTCCAAATTGCCGGGGGTCTTGGTCAAAGGCTTAATGACCATAGCTCCGTATGTCGAAAATGCAGAAGAAAATCGACAGTATTTCCGAAAATTAAAGCAATTATCTGTTGACATAATGCGTAAAAACATTGATAATGTATCTATGAGTGTTCTCTCCATGGGAATGAGCGGAGATTATCTTGTGGCCGCAGAAGAAGGTGCCACCTATGTCAGGGTCGGAACCGGTATATTCGGGGAGAGAGATTACAGTCAGAAAAAGGATAATGTGTAAGGAGAAAAAGAATGGTATTAGATAAGTTAATCAGTTCAATGAAGTTAAATCCGGATGAATATGATGATTATGATGATGAATATGATACAGAAGACGACTATGTAGAGGAAAAACCGAAGAAAAAGGTTTTTGCAAAACAGGAAGACGATGATTATTTGGATGAGGCGCCGAAGGCGAAGCCGACTCCGAAAGTGACACCGATGAAACAGCAGCCTAAGAGAGGGGTGAACGGAATGGAAGTTTGTGTAATTAAACCGACGACGGTGGAAGATGCAAGAGAGATTACAGAAACATTGCTTGCCAACAGAACCGTAGTTCTCAATATGGAAGGTCTTGATGTTGACATTGCACAGAGAATCATTGACTTTACATCAGGTTCATGCTTCGCTATTTCGGGTAATCTTCAGAAGATATCTCACTATATCTTCATTATTACTCCTGCAAGCGTTGATATTTCCGGCGATTTTCAGGATATTTTAGCTGGTTCATTTGATGTACCGTCTATCAATTCCGAATTATAAGTCGCAGATCATTCTTTTGATTAAGAAAAATACATATGATATATCTGCAAAACTTCCTGTCACATCGGCAGGAAGTTTTGTTCGGTAATAAGGAGGATTAAAATTGATTTCAGAATTAGAAAGCAATGTGATGGCGGTAAATAAAGACAAAAAATTCTGCTATCCGATCATTTTTGAAGATAGTTTTGCTGCACTTTCAGATCGATGGAAAGAGTATGAATTAAATACCGGTAAAATCTGTATTGTAACAGATTCCAATGTAGAACCTCTCCATGCGCAGGCTGTAAAAACAGAACTGGAGAAAGTATGTGAGTGCTGTGAAATATTCAGCTTTGAAGCGGGAGAAAAAAGCAAAAATCTGGATGTGGTACAGAAACTGTATGAATTTCTGATTGAGAAACATTTCGGAAGAAAAGATATGCTTGTTGCACTCGGTGGAGGTGTTGTCGGTGATCTTACCGGATTTGCCGCAGCGACTTACCTGCGCGGTGTTGATTTTGTGCAGATTCCAACCACACTTTTATCTCAGGTAGACAGCAGTATCGGCGGCAAGACCGGCGTTGATTTTATGCAGTATAAAAATATGGTGGGAGCTTTCTATATGCCAAAGATGGTGTATATGAATCTCAGTACGCTTTCCACACTTCCGGAGCGTCAGTTTTATGCAGGAATGGGAGAGGTGCTGAAGTCTGCACTCATCAAAGACGGAATGTTTTACGGCTGGATTATCAACAATCTCTATGAAATATATGAGAAGGATCCGGAAGTAATCCGTCTGATGGTTTATAATTGCTGTAATATTAAAAGATTGGTTGTTGAGAAGGACCCGACAGAAAAAGCTGACAGAGCACTTCTCAATTTCGGACATACCATCGGTCATGCGATAGAAAAAGCCAAAGGGTTTGAACTTTTGCACGGGGAATGTATTGCGCTCGGTATGGTGGCTGCATCCTATATCGCATATAAGAGACAGCTTCTTACTTTTGATGAATATTATGAGATTCGTGATATGTTCGTTCCGTTTAATCTTCCGATTACGATTGAGGATATTGATCCGGAGGAAATTGTCCGCCTCACAAAGAGTGACAAGAAGGTCGAAGATGGTAAGATTAAATTTATATTGCTGAAGAAGATCGGAAAGGCTTATATTGATACTACCGTTACAGAGGAAGAACTTCTTCTCGGAATCAACGAAATTTATGTGAGTGATGAGGACAAAAATGAATAAAAACAAGAAAAATATTTCGCGTACAAAAAAGAAAGTGATACAACTGGTAATTGATCTGGTTGCTTTTATCTTACTTGTAGCGGCGGATCAGATTACCAAATATATTGCAGTTCTGCATTTGAAAGATCAGCCTTCCGTTGAGTTGATTCCGGATGTCTTTGAACTTCAGTATCTGGAAAACAGAGGCGCTGCATTCGGAATGCTTCAGAACGGAAAAGTATTTTTTGTGTTTGCGGCGATTGTTATGCTGACGGCGATTGTTTTTGTTTTAATAAAGGCGCCGGTTTCACGAAAATACAGACCATGGCACGTGTTCCTTGTCATGATCGCTGCGGGCGGTATCGGCAATATGATCGACAGACTCAGACTGGATTATGTGATTGATTTCCTGTATTTTTCTTTGATTAATTTTCCGATTTTCAATGTTGCGGATATTTTTGTTTCTGTCGGAACGGCTTTGTTTGCTGTCTTTATTCTCTTTTTCTGCAAAGAAGAGGATTTAAAGTTTATCTCTCTCAGTATTCAGAAGAAAAACAAAGTGCATGAAATGAAATAAATGGTAGTAAACGTTATGGAACGAAAAAACGAAGAAAAAGTAGTGCTTGATATGACAAGTGATATGGAGGATGAACGGATTGATAAGGTGCTTGCTTCCTGCATGGATACTTTATCAAGGTCATTCCTGCAAAAGTTGTTAAAGGATGGCAGTGTTTTTGTAAATGAAAAACCGGTAAAAGCGAACTACAAAGTAAAGGAAGGCGACCGGGTGGAGTTTTTGATTCCGGCGGCATCAGAGCCTGATATTGTACCGGAGGATATACCGATTTCTGTTTTGTATGAAGATGACGATGTTCTTGTGGTGGACAAGCCCAAGGGAATGGTTGTTCATCCGGCGGCCGGTCATTACAGCGGTACATTGGTCAACGCCGTCATGTTTCATTGCGGAGACAGTCTGTCCGGAATTAACGGAGTTCTCAGACCGGGAATCGTTCATCGCATCGACATGGATACCACCGGATCGCTTCTGATTTGTAAAAATGACCGGGCCCACAACTGTATTGCACAACAGTTGAAAGATCACACAATCCGCAGAAAATATCGTGCCATTGTGTGCGGCGTGTTGAAAGATGATGAGGGGACGATCGAAGCACCTTTGGGACGTGATAAAAAAGATCGAAAAAAAATGGCAGTTACACCGGATGGTAAACATGCGGTGACACATTATAAAGTACTTAAGCGGTTCCGTGAACATACGTATGTGGAATGCGTTCTGGAAACTGGGCGCACCCATCAGATCCGTGTGCATATGTCGCAGAAAGGGTTTCCGCTTCTCGGTGATGAAACCTACGGAAAGACTAAGAATAAATATAAATGTCAGGGGCAGTGTCTGCATGCTATGACGCTTGGATTTGAGCATCCGGAGGATGGAAGATATGTGGAAGTAGAAGCACCTCTTCCGGCTTATTTTGAACATTTGCTGCAGATTCTTCCAAATTGACAGGCAAACACACAGTTGCGAGGTAACAATGAATAAAGAGGAATTTAAGAAATTTTGTTTCGGTAAATATATATTTTTAGACGGTGCTACAGGGTCAAACCTGCAGGAAAAAGGGTTGGCTCCCGGAGTTTGTCCGGAACAGTGGATACTGGATCATCCGCAGGAACTGATTGCTTTACAAAAAGAGTATGTTGCTGCAGGTACGAATATTTTATATGCGCCAACCTTTACAGCCAACCGTGTGAAACTGGCAGAATACGGACTGGAGGATCAGCTGGTAAAAATAAATCAAAAGCTGGTTGAACTGTCAAAGGAAGCGGCCGGCGAAAAAGCTCTGGTAGCGGGTGATCTCACGATGACAGGACGTCAGCTTCGTCCGGTCGGCAATATGGAATTGGAAGATTTGATCCTTGTCTATAAAGAACAGATTGAGGCGCTGGTAAGCGCAGGAGTAGATCTGCTTGTGGTTGAGACGATGATGAGTCTGCAGGAGGCAAGAGCGGCGTTGATTGCAGCAAAAGAGACCTGTGAGCTTCCGGTAATGGTTACCCTTACCTTTGAATCAGACGGCAAAACATTGTTCGGAACGGATCCGAAAACAGCTATGATTGTATTGCAGTCTCTCGGTGCAGTGGCCGTCGGTGTCAATTGTTCCACCGGCCCTTTTGAAATGTGTAAAGTCGTAGCAGCTATGAGTGAAGTGGCGAAGGTTCCGATCATTGCAAAACCAAATGCCGGACTTCCGTCACTGGATGAGAACGGCAAGACGAAATACGAAATGGGATCCGAAGAGTTCGGTCGTCAGATGATCCGTCTGGCAGAAGCCGGAGCCACTATTTTCGGTGGTTGCTGCGGTACGACACCGGAGCATATTAAAGCACTTGTGCAGGAAATCAATGCGGCGGAAATCTCACCGGTAAACAAGCATGCAGAGAAAAATCTTCGTCATTTGGCCAGCGAGCGCATGAGTTTGAGCTTTGGGCTGGAGGATCGTTTTATTCTGATCGGCGAGCGCATCAATCCGACCGGTAAGAAAAAATTTCAGGAGTCGATCCGAAACGGCGATCTGTCTATGGTACACGATTTTGTTTCACAGCAGGAGAAGGCCGGCGCAAGAGTTCTCGATATCAACATGGGAATGAGCGGTATTGATGAAAAGGAAATGCTTTTGCACGTAATGGAGGAAGTTTCCCTTCAGACCAGCCTTCCGCTTTGTATTGATTCTTCCTATATTGATGTACAGGAAAGTGCTCTCCGCAACTATCCGGGAAGAGCGTTGATCAATTCCGTTTCCTACGAAAAAGAAAAATTTGAAAAACTTCTTCCTTTGGCAAAAAAGTACGGAGCAATGTTTATTTTGCTTCCTTTGTCCGACGAAGGTCTTCCGAAGTCTTTGGAAGAAAAGAAGGAAATCATACATAAAATTTTAGACCGTGCATTAGAACTCGGGATGGAAAAAGAAGATATTGTTGTCGACGGTCTGGTAACTACAGTGGGAGCTAATCCCAATGCTGCCTTGGAGACTCTTGAGACAATCCGCTATTGCAAACAGCTTGGGCTTGCAACCGTGTGCGGACTTTCCAATATATCATTCGGCTTACCGGAACGCGGCTATATTAATGCCACATTTCTCACAATGGCGATTGCAAACGGTCTTACCATGGCGATTGCCAATCCGAATCAGGATCTTCTCACGAGTAGTATGCTTGCAAGTGACCTTCTTCTCTGCAAAGAGGAGGCAGATATTGCATACATTACAGCGATGAATGAGAGAAAAAACGCAGTGCAGGCAGTTTCGGAAACGGGCGCAGTGGCAGACGTTGTGCAGAAAACGGACGAAAAGCTGTATCAGGCGGTTATGAAAGGCAACAAAAAACAAGTGGTGGCTTTGACGAAGGCTTGCATAGATGAAGGCATTGCCGCAAAAGATTTGTTGGATCATACATTACTGCGGGCGATAAATAAAGTCGGTGAATTGTTTGATAAGGGCATCTATTTCCTGCCGCAGCTGATCGCCGGAGCGGAAACTATGAAAATGGCCATAGAATATATCGAGCCGATGCTGACCGAAAATCAGGATGCAACACCGAAAGCCACCTTTATTATTGCTACGGTGGAAGGTGACATTCACGATATCGGCAAAAACCTGGTTGCTCTGATGTTAAAGAATTATGGATTCAGAGTTATTGACCTCGGCAAGGATGTATCCAAAGAAACGATTGTTGAAACAGCACTGGCACAGAATGCAGATTTTATCGGCTTGTCAGCACTGATGACGACGACCATGCAGCAGATGTCAAGCGTGATCGAATATGCGAGAGAAAAAGGTGTAACCGCCCGGTTTCTTGTGGGCGGAGCTGTAATCACGCAGGAATTCGCAGATGAGATCGGTGCAGACGGCTATGCGAAGGATGCAGCAGATGCAGTCAAAGTTGCAATGAAATTTCTATGACAGATACCTTGATAGATAGAAAGAAGATAGGACAAGAAAGGAACAGGTGTAACATATGTTAGGAGCAGATGCAATGGTGAAATGCCTGGAAATGGAAGGTGTAACTTCTGTTTTCGGATATCCGGGTGTAGCGATTTGCCCGTTTTATAACAGTATTTTGGATTCAAAAATAGAAAGCGTGCTTGTTCGTACCGAGCAGAATGCAGCACATGCAGCCAGCGGCTATTATCGCGTATCCGGTAAGGTAGGAGTTTGCGCCGTGACAAGCGGTCCGGGTGCGACCAATCTGATTACCGGAATTGCGACAGCATTCGCAGATTCTATTCCGATGATTTGTATTACAGGACAGGTGGACAGCGAACTGCTCGGAAGTGATGTATTTCAGGAGGCAGATATTACAGGCGCAGTAGAAAGCTTTGTAAAATACAGCTATTTGGTCCGTGATGTAGACGATATCCCTCGTATTTTCAAGGAGGCGTTCCATATTGCGACGACAGGTCGAAAAGGACCGGTTCTCATTGATGTTCCGATTGATGTGCAGAATGCAACGCTTTCCAAATTCAAATATCCGGAAGAAGTAAAGCTTCGTACCTATAAACCGACGGTAAAAGGAAATATGGTTCAGATTAAAAAGGTGGTAAAAGAGCTTGCAGATGCAAAGCGTCCGCTCATCTGTGCGGGCGGCGGTGTTCTTCTTGCAGATGCCAGAAAAGAACTGCTTGCTTTTTCGCATAAGTTTAATATTCCGGTTGTTTCCACCATGATGGGAATCGGAGTAATGCCGACAGAAGATGAAATGTACTACGGTATGGTTGGTAACAACGGAAAGCCATATGCCAACAAAGCGATGAACGATTGTGACCTTCTGATTATGGTAGGAGCCCGTGTGGCAGACCGTGCCATCAGTCAGCCGGATCTTATTATCAGCAACAAACTTTTGGTACATATTGACGTAGACCCGGCAGAGATCGGAAAGAATGTCGGACCGCATATTCCGCTTGTCGGCGATTGCAAATCTATTTTTGAAGATTTGCTTGCGCAGGAGATCAACGGTGATTATACAGAGTGGAAAATGACGTTGGACGAGTATGCAAAAACAATGGAAAAGAAACGCACGGTTTCTACGGATTTTGTTGATCCGGCGGCATTTATCCAGATGTTGTCCCGCAAACTTCCGGACGATGCAGTGTATGTAGCTGACGTCGGTCAGAACCAAATCTGGTCCTGCGGTTATCACATTGTAAAACAGGGTGATTTCCTTACCTCCGGCGGTATGGGAACAATGGGATATTCTATTCCGGCGGCGATGGGCGCAAAATACAGTATGCCTGAGAGAGAAGTGGTTGCAGTCTGCGGTGACGGTTCCTTCCAGATGTCCATGATGGAGCTTGCCACCATGCGTCAGCACGGAATTAAGTCAAAAGTGATTGTGCTTCGAAATAATTATTTGGGAATGGTGCGTCAGTACCAGCATTTTACCTATAAAGACAATTATTCGGTGGTGGATCTTTCCGGCAGTCCGGAACTTCAAAATATTGCGGCAGCTTATGATATGCCGTATTTCCTCGTCAAAGACGGACGTGATATGGAAGAAAAAATTGATGCGTTCCTGAAAGAAGAGAAAGCATGCTTGATGGAATGTATCATTGACCCGATGGATCTGGTATAGGAGGAGTTTAAGATGAAGAAGATTTATTCGATTTCTGTGGAAAACAGATCCGGTGTTCTCTGTAAAGTGGCCGGATTGTTTTCGAGAAGATGTTTCAATATTGATTCGCTCGCCGTAGGAGAAACCGATCAGCCGGATGTTTCCTGTATGACGATTGTCAGCAGCGGAAATCAGAGAACATTGGAACAGATTGAAAAACAGCTCAATAAAAAGCTGGATATCATAAAGGTGCGCACGTTCAAAGAAGAACAGAGTATTTCCAGAGAACTGATGCTCATGAAAGTAAAGTATAATCGAACAAACCGGAAGGATATTATGGAAATATGTGATGTCCTGAAAGCAGAGATTGTCGATATGTCAAAAAACTATATGATGATACAGATCTGCGATACACCGGAGCGCATTAAGCTTTTAATTCAGATGATGAATTCTGTCAGCGTGGTTGAAGTGGCAAGAACAGGAACACTTGCACTTATGAAATGTTCTGAAAACGAATAACAAAACCGGATTCGATAACCGAAGGTTATGGAATGCATGAAACAAGGTCATACGTTGACAAAGCACTCAGACTGCTGATACAATGCTGATAAAGCAAAATACAGAAAGGGTTTGTTGCATCCATGCAAAAAAAAGTATTTCAGATTTTAGTAGATAATACCTCCGGTGTTTTAAGTCGTATTTCCGGACTTTTCAGCCGCAGAGGTTACAATATTGAGAGTATCACAGCAGGTACGACAGCTGATCCGCGCTACACGCGAATCACGATTGTTGCCAGCGGTGATGATGCGATTCTTGATCAGATTGAGAAACAGGTGGCCAAGCTTGTGGATGTCCGTGATATCAAAGAGTTGAAGCCGGAATGCAGCGTTTACAGAGAACTTGCCATGGTAAAGGTCAAAGCGGATGATTCCCAGCGACAGGGCGTGATAGCACTTGCAAATGTGTATCGTGCCAATATTGTCGATGTCGCAAAGGATTCTCTCATGGTTGAGCTTACGGGTAAACAGGAGAAGATTGATGCATTTATCAGTCTGCTTGACGGATACGAGATTCTCGAGCTTGCGAGAACGGGTATTGCAGGCCTCGGAAGAGGAACGGAAGGCGTTATTTATTTAGATAAAGAGTAAGGGAAAGCTGCTGTGCAGCTAACTATAAAAGTAAACAAACATTTAGGAGGAAATAAAAATGTCACAGGAAGCAAAAATCTATTATCAGGAAGACTGTAATCTTGCAGAATTAGAAGGAAAGACCATCGCAGTGATCGGTTACGGAAGCCAGGGTCACGCACATGCATTAAACGCAAAAGAGTCAGGATGCAACGTAATCATCGGTCTTTACGAAGGTTCTAAATCATGGGCAAAAGCAGAAGCGCAGGGATTTGAAGTTTACACAGCTGCAGAGGCAGCAAAAAAAGCTGACGTTATCATGATTCTTATCAATGATGAATTACAGGCTGATATGTACAAAAACGATATCGAGCCAAACCTGGAAGCAGGCAATATGTTAATGTTCGCTCACGGTTTCAACATTCATTTCGGATGTATCACACCGCCGGCTGACGTTGACGTTACCATGATTGCTCCGAAAGGACCTGGACACACAGTTCGCAGCGAGTACCAGGTAGGAAAAGGTGTTCCTTGTCTCGTAGCTGTTCATCAGGATGCGACAGGAAAAGCTCTTGATAAAGCACTTGCTTATGCACTTGCAATCGGTGGCGCAAGAGCCGGAGTTTTAGAGACAACATTCCGTACAGAGACAGAGACAGACCTCTTCGGTGAGCAGGCAGTTCTTTGTGGTGGTGTTTGTGCACTTATGCAGGCAGGTTTCGAGACATTAACAGAAGCAGGATACGATCCGAGAAATGCATACTTCGAGTGTATCCATGAGATGAAACTGATCGTAGACCTTATCTACCAGTCAGGTTTTGCAGGAATGAGATATTCTATCTCAAACACAGCGGAGTACGGTGATTACATCACAGGACCGAAGATCATCACAGATGAGACAAAGAAAGCCATGAAGAAAGTTCTTGCAGACATCCAGGATGGTTCTTTCGCAAAAGAATTCTTACTTGATATGTCAAACGCAGGACGTCAGGTACACTTCAAAGCGATGAGAAAGCTTGCAGCTGAGCATCCAGCAGAGAAAGTCGGCGAAGAAGTTCGTAAACTTTACAGCTGGAACGGCGAAGAGAAATTCATCGACAACTAATATTGCAGTACATATCCCTCGCAGCCGGGCTGCGGGGGATTTTTTTGCCCATTTAACACATTTGTGATATGATAGAGTTGTATTTAATGGAGGATTCATTTTATGCTTTATAACAGTAGTATTTTGATAAAAAACATTAAAAGCAAAGGTAGTAAGGTACTAATTTGGGGTGCTTGTGAGCAAAATGATTCTATTGTTGATTTTTTGAAAGATCAGAGTATTGATGTGATTGGGTATGTTGATCAAAAGGCGTCAGTTTGTCCGAATAAAACATATGAATATCGTTCTTTGCCGGTATATGATACGGACAGCATCCGTGAAAAATCTGCTTTTGTGTATGTCGGATTGCTGCGGACGTATAAGGATGTTTTAGAGTGTTTGGAAAAGAATAATCACAAAGAATTTATTGATTACTGGTATCCGCATCGTGAAATTATACTGGATGGTTCTGCTGATTACTCGGATTTGTATGGTAACGAATATAGAGGTGAGAATTATAACCTGCATATTAAGTTAAAAAATTCCGGTAAACTGCACATCGGAAAAGCGTGTGAATTTAACAACGCCTACATTTCTGTTTCTGATTACTCGGAAGTGATTATTAAGGAGCATATTAAGGTAAAAGACGCGTGTGAAATAAACGTTGCTAAGAATAGTAAGATAAATTTGGAAAAAAATTTAGATTTTGAATGTAAAATAAGGTTGGATGCGATAGATAACAGTAATATCAAGATAGAAGATAATTTCAAAATAACATCCTATATGAAAATTTTTTTGGGAGGAGATTTTGCAGGAATAAAGGCGGTGTGTTGTTCCGAAATAGTTTTTGGGAAAAATGTTTCAGCGGGAGCCGGTTTACATCTTGTGGCTAATGAAAACAGTAGTGTTGAAATTGGAGATGACTGCATGTTGGCCAGAGATGTTCTTATCAGAGCCGGATCCGGACATTCCATATATGACATGGAACATGATAAGAATTTGTCATCCGTAGGGCGAAAAGTTAAAATAGGAGAACATGTATGGCTTGGACAAAGAGCAGTTATATTTAATGGTGCAGAGATAGGCAACGGAAGTATTGTCGGTATGAATAGTTTTGTAAATAAACAATTCCCTGCTAATTGCAGTTTGGCGGGGTACCCTGCCAAAATAATTAAATATAATATTGCATGGAGAAGAGAAATAGATCCAAATTTAAATTGTTACGAAGATTTTGCACAATTTGATTACAGATAGTATTTGAGCCGGTTTAGAAATATTCGAAAATTTCCGATATATATAATGAAACCAATTAAAATATGCATCCAGGGAGGGATAGTCGGATACGGAGATTACGGTATTTTAAAGGTTGACTCGATTATGATTATTACATCCATGAACGGAAGAACCAAGCGTGAGCGCCCGGCGGACAAGGAAAAGAAAGAAAAGAAGAAAAACTTCGACCAGATGTTTCGGGAAGCACGCGAGCAGGCGACCGAAGGTTTTGACATGAGAGCATAAAGGAAAAGAACTTCTTGAAAAAAGGAGTTCTTTTTTTGTAAAATCGTGGTATACTCTTACTTGTGGGCTGCTATGCATAAGAGAAACAGGTACATATGACGCCCGAATTACATAGGATAATGAAAACATACGAGGTAAAAAGATATGATTTATGATAATGTGCTGCAGTGCATGGGACAGACACCGCTTATCCGCTTAAATAAGATGGCAGATCCGGAAGGGGCGGAAGTTCTTGTAAAATACGAAGGACTGAATGTCGGAGGTTCCATCAAGACAAGAACTGCATACAACATGATTAAAAAAGCAGAAAAAGAAGGTATCATTCACAAGGATTCCATCATTGTGGAGCCGACCAGTGGTAACCAGGGAATCGGTCTGGCGCTGATCGGGGCAGTGAAAGGATACAAAACGATTATTATTATGCCGGACTCTGTCAGTGAGGAGCGCAGAAAGCTTGTAAACCACTACGGTGCGGAAGTGATTCTTGTCCATGATGCGGGCAATATCGGCGACTGTATTGACGAGTGTATGAAGCTTGCTTATAAGATGGCGGAGGAAGATCCGAATGTCTACGTTCCGCAGCAGTTTGAAAATCCGGCCAATCCGCTTGTGCACAAACACCATACCGGGTTGGAAATATTGGAACAGGTTGCAGGTCCGGTGGACGGATTCTGTTCGGGTATCGGTACCGGCGGAACCATCAGCGGTGTTGGTGAAGTATTAAAAAGACAAAACCCGGATGTGGTCATCTGGGCAGTAGAACCGGAAAATGCAGCTATTCTCGCAGGCGGAACTATTGGAACACATCTTCAGATGGGAATCGGCGACGGATTGATTCCGAAAAACTTAAATCAGGAGATTTACGATGATGTTTACATTGTTTCCGATGAGGAAGCATTGCAGACGGCGAAAGACCTTGCAAGACTGGAAGGTCTGATGTGCGGAATCAGCAGCGGAACGAATGTTGCTGCAGCACTGAAACTTGCCAAGAAATTAGGAAAAGGCAAGACCGTTGTGACAGTCCTGCCTGATACCGCTGAGAGATATTTCTCCACTCCTTTATTTGAAAACGAATAAAAAATTTAAAATTCATTTCCTGTTTGCTCTGTAAAATAGGAAATGAATTTTTTCATGGCATCCGTCATGATAGTGTCATCCTTGTACACAAGGCCGATTTTTCGCTTCGGAATCGTGCGGCGGAAGGAGAGCTCCTTCAACGTGCCATTTGCCAGATCTTCCTTGACGAAATCCTTGATGACACATGCGATGCCCAGATCAATGCGCGCGAGCTCAATCAGAAGATCCATCGTGTTGATCTCAATGACATTGCTCATGGAAATTTGATTGGATGACAGATACATATCCACATATTTACGTGAAATATTTTCTTTGTTCAGCATCATAAAGGTGGCGTTGTTCAAGATGGCGCCCTTTTCGTTGCCTTCCCGGATGCGTAGATTTTCAAGATAACGATCGGTGGTAACGAAAGTATCCTGAATCTCGCGGAACGGAATATATGTCAAATTTCCGGGTTGGCTCGGAATGCCTACAATACCGATGTCCGTCACCGAATTATCGATATCGCGGATGGTCTCCATGGAAGGATGACAGGTGATGGTCACTTTGATATGTGGGTTGTCCTTGACAAACTGTTCCAGGTACGGCAGAAGCACATATTTGCATAAAGTAATGCTGACGCCGATGGATAACTGGGAAACCCCGAGCTCATTGACACGCTTGATTTGTTCTTCACCGTGGCGAATTGCAGAGAACGCCGTGCGCACCTGTTCGTACAGAAGCTCGCCCTCCATGGTCAGTGTAACTCCGCGAGAAGAACGATGAAAGAGCTGAACATTGAGACTTTGTTCCAGCTTGGAGATTGCTTTACTGATGGCCGGCTGACTGATATAAAGTTCTTTGGCGGCGCCGGAGATGTTTTTGTGCTGAGCCACCGTATAAAAAATATGATATAAGTTTAAATTTGTATCCATAAGCATGGTTCCTTTCCGAAGTGTTATAACAAATTCAGAATACCATAATTAAAATTTATAGTAAATATAAACAATATGTATTTTATTTATAGAAAAAAATTTGCTATACTCGTAGCATAGAAGTAATAGGAGGTTTTGGTCAATGGGAATGACAATGACACAGAAGATTCTTGCAGCACATGCAGGTCTTGAATATGTAGAAGCCGGACAGCTTATCGAGGCAGATCTTGATCTTGTTCTCGGAAATGACATCACAAGCCCGGTGGCTATCAAAGAAATGAGCAAAATGAAAGTGGACGGTGTGTTTGATAAAGATAAAATCGCACTCGTTCCGGACCATTTTGTGCCGAATAAAGATATCAAATCCGCAGAGCATTGCAAATGCGTGCGTGAATTTGCTTACCGCAATGAAATCACCAACTATTTTGAAGTGGGTCAGATGGGTATCGAGCATGCGCTTTTGCCGGAAAAAGGTTTGACTGTTGCCGGTGATGTTATCATCGGTGCGGACTCCCATACATGTACATACGGAGCGCTCGGTGCGTTCTCTACCGGTGTCGGAAGTACGGATATGGCTGCAGGTATGGCCACAGGAAAGGCCTGGTTCAAGGTTCCGGGAGCCATCAAATTTAACCTGACAGGAAAGCTTCCGAAATATGTGAGCGGTAAAGACATTATCCTTCACATCATCGGTATGATCGGTGTGGACGGCGCCCTTTACAAATCCATGGAGTTTGTCGGTGACGGCGTTGCCAATCTTTCTATGGACGACCGTTTCACGATTGCAAATATGGCCATTGAAGCCGGCGGAAAGAACGGTATTTTCCCGGTGGATGACAAGGCGATTGCTTACATGAAAGAGCACTCCACAAGAGAATTCAAAGTATACGAAGCAGATGAAGATGCTGTTTACGATGAAGAATACACGATTGATCTTAGTACATTAAAATCAACCGTTGCCTTCCCGCATCTTCCGGAAAATACACATACCATCGACGAGATTGACAAAGACATCAAGATTGATCAGGTGGTTATCGGTTCTTGTACCAACGGACGTCTCGATGACCTTCGCCAGGCGGCAGAAGTGTTGAAAGGACGCAAGGTTGCAAAAGGAATGCGCCTTATCGTAATTCCTGCGACACAGGCTATTTACTTACAGGCCATGGAAGAGGGGCTTCTCAAAATCTTCATTGAAGCCGGCGGTATCGTGAGTACACCGACATGCGGACCTTGTCTGGGCGGATACATGGGTATCCTTGCGGAAAATGAAAGATGTGTATCCACAACAAACCGTAACTTTGTCGGACGTATGGGACATGTGACAAGCGAAATTTACCTGGCTTCCCCGGCGGTTGCAGCAGCTTCTGCCATCACAGGAACTATCGCAGGTCCGCTTGATTTAGAGTAGAAAGGAGAACGGTTATGGAAAATGCAGTAGGAACCGTATTTAAATATGGAGACAATGTAGATACAGACGTTATCATTCCGGCAAGATATTTGAATTCTTCCGATCCGGCGGAGCTGGCGATGCACTGTATGGAAGACATTGACACCGAATTTGTAAAAAATGTAAAGAAAGGTGATATCATCGTCGGCGAAAAGAACTTCGGCTGCGGATCTTCGAGAGAGCATGCACCGATTGCCATCAAGGCTGCAGGCGTAAGCTGCGTTATCGCTGAGACCTTTGCCCGCATCTTTTACCGCAACGCCATCAACATCGGCCTTCCGATTATTGAGTGTCCGCAGGCGGTTGCAAACATCGACAACGGCGACGAAGTGGAAGTTAACTTCGACACCGGTATGATTTACAATAAGACAAAAGGCACCGAGTTCAAAGGTCAGGCGTTCCCGCCGTTCATGCAGAAAATCATCGCTGCACAGGGACTTGTAAATTATATCAACAATAAATAATTCTTGCAGCGCAGAGCCCGAAAGCTTTGCGCTGTATTTTATGTTCAGAAAAAATACTACACAGTAGAAAGAAAACTGTGCTATAATTGTAACGGCTTATAAGAAACAAAAGTGGGAATTTGTAACAAATAGGAGGAATTTATGAGAAAGAGTGTTAAGAAAGCCTTATCATTTTTCATGGCAGTGGCAGTTATGCTTTCATGTATAACCATTACACCTGTCAGTGTTTCGGCGAGTGAGGAAACACCTACTTCGGGTGAATGTGGTGTTTCGGGAAATAATGTGACATGGAATTTTGACAGTGCAACAGGAACGCTTACCATAAGTGGTACAGGGGCTATGGTAGATTATATTCCGGATAATAACGACCCAGAATGGGTTACAAATTATAGAAACAATATTACGAAAATAGTTATCGGTTATGGAGTTACGAGAATAGGTGACGGTTCATTTTATGGATGTAGTAAAGTAGAAGAAGTAGTTTTTGAACGAAATGAAAAGGGAGAAAGTAGTGTTACAAATATTGGAAATTATGCATTTAGAAATATTAACGGGTTAACTAGCATTGTGATTCCTGCGAGTGTGGAAGGAATTGGTGAGTATGCTTTTAAATCTTGTCTTCAGATGACAAGTGTCATATTTGAAGAAGGTAGTAATCTTAGTTCTATAGGAAGTAATTGTTTTGATAATAACCCTTATATTAAAGAATGTATCCTTCCAGGGCAGGTTACTTCTTTGGGAATAGAATGTTTTGGTGGTTGTATTTCTTTAAAATACGTTTATTACCCTAAGGGTGCATCTGTTGGGACGGATATTTTTTATGATGTAGAATCGCTTGACTATCTCGGCAGATACACAGTCAATGAAACTGCAAAAACCTGTTCCGTAGAGTATATTGGTGTGAATGGCTATAACCCAGACGACACTATCGTTCCGACTGCCACAGAAATCATCATCCCTGAAAAACTTGATGGCTACGAGGTAGTGCAAGTAGTAATTAATTCAGAACCAATCAACGTTCCTACAAGTTTCGAGGCAGACCATAAGATAACAAAATTATCCGATATCGAGGCTTTAAAAGGATGGACATACGAGGCAGGAACAGACGAACTTCCGGTAGGTGGCTCGATTGAAGTAACAGCGACTTATCAAGTGAAAGAAACACAGAAATTAACAAAGACAATCACCATTTCAAGATCCGCCTGCGCAGACACAAACAAAGACCACAAATGTGACGGTGGCTGCGGGAAAGTGATGTCCGAGCATACATGGGACGGCGGCGTTGTATCAAAAGAACCGACTGCCCTTGCAAAAGGCGAGAAGACCTACACCTGTACCATGTGCAAAGAAACGAAGAAAGAAGAGATGGCAGCTCTCGGAGTACCGAAAAAAGGTGCGGAG
>JAZSMO010000017.1:0-2374 GCA_045535935.1 Lachnospiraceae bacterium
TTACGGAATTCAATTTCAAATTCGTTGTCATTCCGCTTTTCAACCGGAAGTGTTCCTTCATATTTTTTGTTTTTCAGCTCCATGTAGTCATAGAAATAGGACAAATACTTGCATCGTATATCAATCTCTACCCAGACAAACATGATATCCAGTACACTATCAAAAAACTTTCGAAAACAGCCTACGAATTTTAATACACTTCCAAGCGATATCAAGCCGATTGTTGCTTTGATACCGACATAAAGATAACTGCAGAATTGGAATACAAACAACACTCCCAGTTCTACAATCTCCGATAAACGAGACTTTTTCGTCATTGCACGGGCAAACTGTTCATTTTCGTCCATGTTCTTACGAAACGCCTGCAAAATCATATCCTTCATATGATACAGACGTACATATTTCCCCTGCTGATAATTCGTTATAAAACCCAAATAGTAATAGATACTCCGGTTACGCTTTACGCTTTCCTCGAAAAATCTCTGCTCCGCATCTTGAAGCCAACGCTTTACCTGAAGCATCACAACCAGACTCACCGCCATAACTACCACCGGCAATAAGGCACAAAGCGGTGAATTCATAATCCGTAGGAGCAGTGTCGATTGCTCTGTCTGGACCGGAACAAACAGCTCCACTAACATACCAATCGCATAGGCCGCAGTACAGACACATTGCAGGAACCACCCCAGCAAATCACAGAAGTCTCCGATATCGCCACGGCTTTTCATTCCATCCTCTGCACGTTGAATCATTTCGAGTGTTTCTTTCTTCTCCAAAACCTCGTAATCAATACACAGCGTTTTTTCACAAATCATCTGGTAAATCTTTTCACCCAAAATACGTTTCTTTATATTCACCGTCTTTTCAAGCGCATGCTGTATCAACACCAATACAAAATTGCAAAGCACCATAATCAGAACCTGTTGCATAATCAGGTCGATTGGCTGACGGTCGATTACCATATCAAGGATACGGCTGCTGAAAATAAGGCTGATAAACGGCAATGCAGCAATAATTCCTCTGGTTAACAAAATCAGCAGGAGCAATCCCGGTTGCAACTGTCTTACTAAGGTATAAACTTTTCGTATCGTTCCCTTATGCTTCACCGTCCGTCACCTCCTCCTGATAATAATGGCTCTGGATATCATATACCTCGCGATATCTGCCCTGCTGCTCCATCAATGCATCGTGGCTTCCCTGCTCTAGAATTATTCCTTGCTCCAACAGAAGAATCCGGTCACAGAACTTCGTGCTTGCAAGACGGTGCGAGATAAACAGTGAAGTCTTACCATCCGTCATGTTACTGTATTCTTCATACATTTTGCTCTCAGCAATCGGATCAAGTGCTGATGACGGCTCATCCAGAACGAGAAGTGGTGCGTCTTTGTAGATTGCACGCGCAAGCAACAGTTTCTGTGTCTCTCCGCCGGAAAACTGAATACCGCCCTCGTCCAGTTCCTGTGTAATACAGGTCTTCGTTCCCTGCGTTAATCCTGAGACCTTTTCCCACAAGCCTGCACGCTGTAGACTGCTTTTCAGTCTTTCCGGATCAATCTCTTCTTCTACACAACCGGCAACGTTCTGTTCAATGGAAAACGCCATCGGTGCAACATCCTGAAACAATACACTGATCAGCCGGTGATACTCCTCCAACTGCATCTTTGAGATATCCCGGTCATTGACAAGAATCTTTCCTCCGGTAGGCTGATACAGACCGCAAAGTAACTTCACCAGTGTTGTTTTTCCGGCACCATTATGACCCACTAAGGCAAGCTTTTCTCCGGCTTCCATTACAAAACTAACATGAGACAAGGTGTCTCCTTCCGCGCCATCGTAGCGGAACGACACGTCGCGGAACTCTATCTTCAAGGCGCTCTGACTGTCCGGTACCGCTTCTCCTGCCTCATGCAGGAAAGAATCTTTCATCTCCATCACTGCACGGTAATCCGTAACCTCCCAGCTTGCCTGCTTCATACGGCTGTACGCATCCGAAAGAAACCATATCCAAGACGAGAATCCGGAAATCATTCCAAGCAGCAAGGTAAAACTTGCCACATCAATCTCTCCGGTCAATACCATCCCAATCAGTACAAAATAAGATAACAAGTCTCGTGCCGAGATAAATATCTGATCCGAGATAACAGGAAAATACCAATGAAACTCCGTTTTTACGTTAAAATTCCTTACTTTTCGAATCACTTCTTCAAACATTTCGTGGAACCAGCGTTCCATGCGGTAGATACGCACATCTTTTCCTGCATTGATATCAAGACTGTTTCTTTTGAGATAATCCCTTTTCCGGTACGCTTCCGTACTTTCTTCACGGTGTTTGTAAGCATAACTGATTGCATGATGTCGGAGCAAAACATCCATC
>JAZSMO010000003.1:0-26629 GCA_045535935.1 Lachnospiraceae bacterium
AAAAAAGATAAGGAGAGTACATATGAAAAAAATAGTTACAGTAAGTATCGCAATCATTTTTGTTGTGGCCTTGGTTCTGCTTGTGCCGAGAGTCGGATTACAGATGATGGCAAAATCGGGAATGGAATCATTTAAGGGGGGAGAGATGATTACAGATTATGAAACCAAACCTGAGAAAGGAGTTTCTGTCGGAAATGAATATATTAAATTCAAGCTTCCGCAGGAAATGACACAGGCAGAAAATAAGACGTCACTTGATGCATATGTGATTAAAAATAACACAGGAGATAAACAATGTGTTCTGATCAACAAAATGTCGGATGTGACGATTTCTCTTGTGGATGAAGCGCATACAAATGAAGAGGGGAAAAAACTGATCAAAAGATACGGTGCAAGCAATGTTGAAAATGCATATGAAAGCATGGGGTACCCGGTTCCGGACTCATATTATAATATTATGAAATGCATGACATTGTTGGATTATGAAGATTTTGATTTTTTGAGTATGAGAAAAGCACAGGTTTTTGTTGCGATGGTTGAACTTCGCAAAGTTATATATCAGGAACGGAAATTATATGTGTATGAGAGAGATGACGTATGTGCGTTTGTGCAGGAACGTTCAAAAAATCAATATGCGATTGAATTTTTTGAAAAAAATGATTTAAATACCGTATGTGCAATCACAATGAAAACCCAGGATTTTGATGATATTAAATGTATTCTTAATACTGTGGAATTCAAGTAAAATATTATGTAAAAGTCGCAAGATTCTACGTTGAATTTTGCGGCTTGTTTACATATAATAAAATAAAAAAAGAAGCGGGGTAAAAATATGAAGATCGCAGAAGATATTAAATATGTCGGAGTCAACGACCATCAGATTGACTTGTTTGAAGGACAGTACATTGTACCGAACGGTATGGCGTATAATTCCTATGTGATTATGGATGAAAAGATTGCGGTTATGGATACGGTGGATGCGGCATTTGGTGAGCAGTGGCTTACCAATATCAAAGAGGTGATCGGAGACAGACAGCCGGATTATCTTATTGTTCAGCATATGGAACCGGATCATTCCGCTAATATAAAAGTATTTACAGATGCGTATCCGGATGTGACGGTTGTGGCGTCGCTTCCTGCATTTAAAATGATGCAGAATTACTTCGGTACCGATTATGCGGATCGCAGAATAACAACAGCCGAGGGGGCGACACTTTCTCTTGGTAAGCATACGCTAACTTTTTATACTGCGCCGATGGTGCACTGGCCGGAGGTAATTGTGACATATGATGCGGCGGATAAGGTTCTATTTTCGGCGGATGGATTTGGTAAATTCGGCGCATTGGATGTGGAGGAAGATTGGGCCTGTGAGGCAAGACGTTATTATATTGGTATTGTCGGAAAGTACGGTGCACAGGTGCAGGCGCTGCTTGGGAAAGCGGCGACACTTGATATTCAGACCATCTGTCCGCTCCATGGACCGGTGCTTACGGAAAATCTCGGATATTATTTAAATCTTTATGATACGTGGTCAAGCTATCGCCCGGAGGAGGAAGGGGTCATGATCGCCTATACTTCCGTTTACGGTAATACCAAAAAAGCGGTGGATGAGCTGGCTTCTTTGCTCGAGGAAAAAGGATGCCCGAAGATAGTGGTCAATGATCTTGCCAGATGCGATATGGCGGTGGCGGTGGAGGATGCGTTCCGCTACAGCAAGTTAGTTTTGGCTACCACGACTTATAACGGCGATGTGTTCCCGTTCATGAGAGAGTTCATTCATGAATTGACGGAGCGCAATTTCCAGAACCGTATGGTAGGACTGATTGAGAATGGAAGCTGGGCGCCGACAGCGGCGAGAGTTATGACAGGTATGCTCGAAAAGAGTAAGGATTTGACCTTTGTGCAGCCACAGGTGAAAATCTTGTCTGCTTTAAATGATGACAGCAGAGCGCAGCTTGAGGCGCTTGCTACGGAATTGTGCAAATGATTTTTCTGTTCAAGGTGACAGAAAAACAGGAGGAAACAGAAGATGGAATATGTTCTGACGACGGACGCCCTGTCAAAATATTATAAAAAGGGCAAGGCATTGGACGGGCTTTGTATGCATGTACCGAAAGGCTCTATCTACGGCTTTGTCGGAAAAAACGGAGCAGGAAAGACGACGCTCATTCGTCTGATCTGCGGACTTTCACACCCGACATCGGGAAGCTTTACGTTGTATGGCACAGAATATGCAGATTCTGAAATACAGCAGATACGCAAGCGGATGGGGGCAGTGGTGGAAACCCCGGCGCTTTCTTCGGATATGACGGCAGAAGAGAATCTCAGACAGCAGTACCGGATTCTCGGACTGTCATCTTTTGACGGAATAAAAGAACTTTTGACCTTGGTCGGTCTGGAGCAGACAGGCAAGAAAAAAGTAAAAGCCTTTTCGCTCGGAATGAAGCAGCGCCTCGGGATTGCCATGGCAATGGCCGGCAATCCGGAACTCCTTGTGCTGGATGAGCCGACAAACGGACTTGATCCGCAGGGTATCATAGAACTGCGTGAGCTGATTTTAAAATTGAATCATGAGCATGGGATTACCTTTTTGATCTCCAGTCACATTTTGGATGAACTGGCACGAATTGCGACGCATTACGGCATCATCGATCATGGAAAAATGATAAGAGAATTCAGCGCCGATGATTTGAACAAAGAATGTGGCAGTTGTTTACATATCAAGGCGGAGATTTCCGATGCGGAGGAAATTTTCCGGATACTTGAGGAGCGTGGCATTTCCTATGAGATTGTGTCGGAGAAGGATAAAAAATTGGAAGAATATTTTGTCTCTCTGGTAGGAGGTGATGACCGTGCGTAAGTTGCTTAGAGCTGATTTATTTCGGATGTATCACAACAAAAAAATATGGCTTGCTTTACTTGCGATGTTTTCAGCAGCGGGCATGATGATAGCAATGCAGTATTCGGGAATGGATTATGAAGTTCCGCTCAGTCGCGTTATTTTCCTGCCGATGACGTTTTTTGGACTGGTAATTGCAGCGTTTGTCGGCTTTTTTGCAGGAGAGGATTTCAGTGACGGAACGGTGCGCAATAAGATCGTGACGGGAAACCGCCGCAGTGATATATATCTGTCACAGATGATCGGTGTCTGGACTGCATGTCTGGTATTGTATACCTTGACGATTTTGGTGACGGTTAGCGTTGGCTTATCTTTGTTCGAACAGAATGTAGGAGCAGGAGAAATAGTTACCTATTTCGCTTTGGGGTGTTTCACTGTGTTTGCCATGGGAAGTTTATTTTATTTAATTTCCATGTGCATCGGGAATCGTTCCGTGGCGGTTACTGTTTGCATGGGGCTGGCGTTTCTCATGTTGTTTTTGTGCTTACATACGAATCAGATTCTTGCACAGTCGCAGTATAAGAACGGAGTATTAAACCCGCATTATGTTTCGGGAGTGAAACGCATTTGCTATGAACTACTCCATGACATGAATCCAATGGGGCAGATTGCACAGCTTTCTGAAATGAAATATTTAAGTCCGGTCCGTTGGATTGTGTCGGATGTTCTGTGGCTTTTGGCATCCCTCGGAATCGGAACGATTGTATTCGGAAAAAAAGATATCCGTTAGCCGCAGGAAACTGTATTGAGATATCTGTATACCGATGATAAAATAGGGCAAGAAGTATGTAAAAAATAATATGTAAAAACAGGGAGGAATCATCATTATGGTAAATGTAAAAGGAAAATGGGCACTGATTACGGGAGCCAGCCGCGGAATCGGTTATCACGCAGCTAAGTTTATGGCGCAGCAGGGCTGTAATCTTGTACTTCATGCAAGAAGTGAGGAACACTGTCAGAAGGTTCTTGAGGAAGTATTGGCGCTTGGCGTGGAGGCGTATGTTGTGACCGCAGAGCTTTCGGAGTTTGACCAGATTGAAAAGATGCTTGCAGCTATCGATGAAAAAGGAACGCAGATTGATATTGTGCTCAATAATGCGGGGGTACAGGTCGCATATCGCGACGAATATCTGAAAACACCGATGTCGGATTATGAAACAAGCTTCAAAATCAATACGATGGCGCCGATGATGATTTGTTATCATTTTCTGCCGAAAATGGTAGAGAGAGGATTCGGAAGAATCGTAAATACATCGAGCGGTATTCAGCTTGACCCGCAGCAGGCGGGATATTCGGCCAGCAAAGCGGCCCTTGACAAGGTTACCGTCGATCTCGGCTCCAAATATGAAGGAACCGATATTATTCTCAGCTTGGCAGATCCGGGATGGTGCCGTACCGATCTCGGCGGCGAGAACGCGCCGAATGATCCGGCAAGTGCGATTCCGGGTGTCGTGGTCGGAGCCTTTGTCGACGACGGAAAATCCGGCCGTTGGTTTGCTGCCGCTGACTTTTATGATATGACAATAGAAGAGGCCGTTGCCAAGGCAGAGCAGTTTAGTTAAGATGCGTGGCGTTCGATTTTTTTGAATTTGGCGGAATATTCGATTTTTTTGGATTTTGCGGGGCATATAGAAAAAATATTTTTCGGTATGCCCCGTTTGTGACCTTTGAATTGGAGTTATGTTAACCAAATGGCCATATGCAAAAAAAGCATACTCCTATGCCCCGTTTTTTCAAAAAATCGGGGCATAGGAAAGGATGAAGTTTTCTATATGTCCCACAGGTTTACATAACTCAAGCACAACCATCTCAAGCGGGGCACAGGAGAGCAAGTGCGACGCCATATACCCCGCCGGTCGGAAAAACAAGCAAATCCCCGCCGGTCGGAAAAACAAGCAAATTCCCGCCGCCGGAAAAACGCTACTGGACGAAAAACCACTGAAATGTTATGATAGTTCGAGTGGGATTTTTTGACAGAAAACAGATATACATACGGAGGATAACAATGAATCGCATATTGTTTATGGTGATAAAAAATTTCTGGAAGGTACCGGGAGCGTGGTTTAAATTATGTCATTATGCAAAGCACACCGATGAGTATCCGGAGGAAGAAAAGTATGCGCATATTCGATATATACTAAAGACGGCGGTGGATACAGGAAATATTGATTTTCAGGTATTCGGAAAAGAGAACATTCCGGAAGGCAGCGGTTATATGATGTTTTCCAACCATCAGGGATTGTTTGATATTATGGCCATTACAGCGGCTTGCGAAAAGCCGTGGGCAGCGGTGTTGAAAAAAGAGCTTTACAAAATTCCGTTTATGAAACAAATGGTAGATTGTACCAAATCTTATCCGATGGATCGTGATGATTTGAGACAGTCGATGAAAGTGATTCAGGCGGTGACCAAAGAAGTACAAAACGGGCGTACCTATTTAATCTTTCCGGAGGGGACAAGAAGCAAAAACGGAAATAAATTATTAGAATTCCACAGCGGAAGTTTTAAAAGTGCAACAAAATCTAAGTGTACGATTTTACCGATTGCATTGATAGATACGCACAAGGTGCTTGATCAAAAAGGGTGTAAGCCGGTGAAGGTACAGCTTCATTTTCTGAAGCAGATTCCATATGAAGAGTATCAAGGTTTAAATACAGTGGAACTTGCACAGCTCGTACACGACCGTATCGAAGAAGCAATCAGGGAAAATGAATGAAAAGCTGTAGTTTGTGCGGGTGTAAACGCTGAAAGTTATGGTTGTATTCCGAAAGAAATTATTATATGATAATTTTATATAATGACTAAACTTTTTCGGGATTATATCCGATATAGAGTTTAGAAACCGTCAACCGGGCAAATGGATTTGCCGTCATAAAAATCAAGGAGGAACAGGTATGAATGTAAATGGAGTAAGCAGCAGCGCAAATGCATATCAGTCATATGCAGCGGCAAGTGCAAAGCCAGCACAGAGTACAGAGGCAGCTGCGACTGCAAAAGCAGCGGATACAGGCGTTGTATACGAGCCGTCATCTGTTGGCAAGATGTCAGACAGCGAGAGAGCAGCACTTGTAAAACAGCTTAATGCTGATATGGAAGCGCGCACCAATCAGTTGACGCAGCTGGTACACCAAATGATTTCCAAACAGGGAAATGCATATGGCCAAGCCAATGATATTTGGAAATTCTTAGCAAGCGGTGATTTCACCGTGGATCCACAGACAAAAGCACAGGCGCAGGCAGATATCGCTGAGGACGGATACTGGGGTGTAAATCAGACATCCAGCCGTATTTTTGATTTTGCCATGGCTCTTGCAGGTGATGACGAAGACAAGATGCAGGAGATGAAATCAGCATTTGAAAAAGGATTTAAACTGGCTGAGAAGAAATGGGGCGGAGAGCTTCCTGAAATCTCCCAGAAAACATACGATGCAGTACAGCAGAAATTTGACGACTACTTTGCATCAAAAAAACAGACCATCACAGAATAGTCTGAACAATTTATAAGATGTAAGATCCGGCTCGCTTACGGCGGGCCGGTTTTTTGCGTGGTCAGAAGGGCGGCGGTACAAAATAAGGTATAAATAGGGTACAAAATAAGGTATAAATGAGGTATAATATTAACTTGAAAAAGATGGATGTTGGGCCAACTCGGTTACCATATAGATATAAGGAATGAGCAATGACAGAGCAAAAAGCGGAGAGAATAAATAAATATTTGGCGCAGGCGGGGATTTGTTCCCGCAGACAGGCAGATGTGCTTGTGGAGCAGGGAAAAGTGCTTGTGAACGGACAAAAGGCCGAAAGCGGAATGAAGGTACAGCCGGGAGATAAGGTGGAGCTCGTCGGCGGAAAAGAACAGAAGGCAAAAAAAGAAATAAAAGGCAGTGCACAAAAGCTTGTGCTTGCGTTTAATAAGCCGGTCGGTGTGACCTGCACGGAGAAAGATAAATTTGCGGACAAAAAAGTGCTGGATTACGTGAAGGCAAGGACCAGAGTGACCTATGCAGGACGCCTGGATAAGGAGTCGGAGGGGCTTATGCTTCTGACAAACGACGGAGATTTGATTCAGCGCATGATGAAGGGGTCCGAAGTCCACGAAAAAGAATATGTAGTCAAGGTGCACAAGGAGCTGACGGAAGGATTTATCCGCGATATGGGTCAAGGGGTTTATCTGGAGGAGCTGAAGCGGACGACCAAGCCGTGTCAGGTTACCATGGAAGGAAAGTACACGTTCCGCATCGTATTGACGCAGGGAATGAACCGGCAGATCCGCCGTATGTGCGAGACGTTCGGATATAAAGTGAAAGCGCTGAAGAGAGTGCGTATTATGAGCGTGGAACTGGGGACACTGAAAAGCGGAGAGTCCAGAGTGCTTACGCCGCAGGAATGCGCGCGGCTGTATCGGGCTGTGGGAATGCAGGTTCCGGGTGAATTTTTGAAATAAAAACAGGAGTGAAGTAACAATGAATCAGACTGAGAGAATGAAAGAATTGATTGCTCTTTTAAATAAGGCATCCAAAGCATATTATGCCGAGGATACCGAGATTATGAGCAATTATGAATATGATAAGCTTTACGATGAACTTGTTGCATTGGAGGAGACGACCGGAATTACGTTGTCCGGTTCGCCGACGGTAACCGTTGGTTATGAAGCGGTTGATGCACTTCCGAAGGAGCGTCATGAAAAGCCGATGCTTTCCCTGGCAAAAACAAAAAGCCGGGAGGAGCTTGCAGATTGGCTCGGAGAGAAAGAAGGACTTCTCTCATGGAAATTGGACGGGCTCACCATTGTGGTGACCTATGAAAAAGGAAAGCTGTTAAAGGCCGTCACCCGCGGAAACGGCGAGGTGGGAGAGGTTGTTACAAACAATGCCAGAGTGTTTAAAAATCTTCCGGCGGTTATTCCGTACAAAGGAACACTGACGCTGCGCGGAGAAGCAGTCATACCTTATTCGGAGTTTGAAAAAATCAATGCTGCTATCGAGGATGTGGGAGCCAAATATAAAAATCCGCGAAATCTGTGCAGCGGGTCCGTAAGACAGCTCAACAACCAGGTGACAGCAGAGCGAAATGTATATTTCTATGCGTTTTCCTATGTGCTGGCGACAGAGAACAGTGCGGACGGAGAAAAAGAACCGGACTTCGCAAATGACAGAGAAAACCACTTTAAATTCCTGAAGGAGCAGGGATTTGATGTGGTGGATTACATCAGGGTAAATGCGAAAAATGTCGGGGAGGCGATTGAAACCTACGCCGATAAGGTGAAGACGTACGATGTTCCGTCGGACGGATTGGTGCTTTCTTATTGTGATCTGGCTTATTCGGCGTCGCTTGGTCTGACCGCCAAATTCCCGCGCCATTCCATTGCGTTCAAATGGGCGGACGAGATTGCGGAAACGACGCTTCGCAGCGTGGAGTGGAGTCCGAGCCGTACGGGACTTATCAACCCGGTGGCGATTTTTGATGATGTGGAACTGGAGGGAACGACGGTCAGCCGTGCAAGCCTTCACAACATCAGCTACATGAAGGCACTTAAGCTCGGAATCGGTGACCGGGTAACTGTATATAAAGCCAATATGATTATTCCGCAGATTGCGGAGAATCTCACCCGCAGCGGAATGATGGAGCTTCCGGATGCGTGTCCGGCCTGCGGAGGCAAGACAGAGGTTTCGGCGGCCAACGAAGCGGAGGTTTTGTGTTGTGTCAACCCTGCGTGTCCGGCCAAGAAACTCAAGTCTTTTGCGCTGTTTGTGAGCAGAGATGCCATCAACATCGATGGTTTGTCAGAAGCAACTTTGGAGAAACTGATTGCAAAAGGCTTCATCCGGGAATATGCAGATTTGTTTCATTTGGATAACTATAAAGATGAAATTACGCAGATGGAAGGATTCGGTGAAAAGTCATTCCAAAATATGATAGACAATGCCGACAAAGCGAGAAAAACAAGTTTGCCAAAGGTAATTTACTCTTTGGGAATTCCGGGAATCGGATTAGCCAATGCTAAAGTTTTATGTAAGTTTTTCGACTATGATCTTGAAAAAATCCGGACAGCCGATAAGGAAGAACTGGCGTCGGTGGACGGTATCGGAGAGGTACTTGCAGCGGGAATCTGTGAATATTTTGCGGATGAGGAAGCAAACGATGTGCTTAACAGGTTGATGGCGGAACTTGAGACAGAAAAGCCGCAGATGAACGAGAGCGAGCAAAATCTGGAGGGCAAGGTTTTCGTCATTACCGGTTCCCTCAATCATTTCGGCAACCGCAATGAACTCAAAGAACTGATCGAGCAGCGGGGCGGAAAAGTGACGGGAAGCGTTACTTCAAAAACGGATTACCTGATTAATAACGACATTGCATCCACTTCCGGGAAAAATAAAAAAGCAAAAGAATTGGGAGTTGCAATTATTGATGAGGACAGTTTCCTTGCAATGTCGGGGATTGAGATTGGTTAACATAACACGGGACGGACAATATCTATCGGTTGTTTATTTACTAAAATATGGTATAATGAGCCTTGACCGTGTAATAGTGTAAAAATTTAAGAAGCAGAGGATAATGAAATGCCGATCAAGATACAGAGTGATCTCCCGGTAAAGGAGATTCTTGAAAATGAAAATATATTCGTGATGGATGAAAAAAGAGCGCTGGGACAGGAGATACGACCGCTGAAGATTTGTATCTTAAATCTGATGCCGCTCAAAGAGGATACGGAGCTGCAGCTTCTGCGTGCACTTTCCAATACACCGCTTCAGGTGGATGTGGACTTTATGAAGACGAGCACACATGTGTCCCAGAACACGTCAGCCAACCATCTGAATCGTTTTTATAACACGTTTGAAGAATTGAAGGAAAAGAGATACGACGGTCTGATTATTACCGGAGCACCGGTAGAGCAGATGGAGTTTGAGGAAGTAGATTACTGGGAAGAGCTTTGCAGTATTATGGAGTGGTCCAAGGAAAATGTAACTTCCACGTTCCACATTTGCTGGGGTGCCCAGGCGGGACTTTATTACCATTTCGGACTTCCGAAGATTCAGCTTCGCGAAAAAATGTTCGGGGTGTTTGAGCACAAGGTGATGAACCGGAAAGAACCGCTGGTGCGCGGGTTCGATGATTATTTTCTTGCGCCGCACAGCCGCCACACGACGGTTGCTGTGGAAGCAATTCATGCCTGCGATGACCTCATGGTGCTTGCCGAGTCTCCGGAGGCGGGTGTACTTCTTTGTATGACGCCGGACGGAAAGCAGATTTTTGTTATGGGACATCTGGAATATGACCGGATCACGCTGCAAAATGAGTACGAGCGTGACCTAAAAAAAGGTCTTCCGATTTCACTTCCGGTCAATTATTTCCCGGAGGATGATGACACGCAGCGCCCGCATCTTCAGTGGCGCGCACACAGCAACAATCTGTACAGCAATTGGCTCAATTATTACGTTTATCAGATGACGCCTTACGAATGGTAAGAAATCTTTTTGAAAGTCCGATAACTTAATATAAAAAAGTGTTATACTATAAGTATATTTAGAAAGAAAGTGTTAAAGTGCCAAATACAATACGAGATATAATATTTGGATTTTCTGTACAGCTTAGGCGGTTATTGGGAAATGATTTGTCGAAAGTTATTTTATATGGCTCTTACGCCAGAGGTGATTTTGAGGCGGAATCCGATGTGGATGTAATGGTTTTGGTAAAGCTTTCTCAAGAAGAAATTGAGAAGGTAGAAGAGGCTGTTTTTGATGTGGCTTTTGATATTGAGATGGATCATGGAATCCATATTTCACCGATTATAAAAAATGAAGAACAGTTTGAGTATTGGGTGGATGTGTTGCCATTTTATCAGAATGTTAAAAAAGAGGGGGTTTTAATAAGTGGAGAATAAAGAAAGAGAAGAAAGAAACTGGCAAATTTGCAGCGTAAGCGGGAAAATAGTGATTATGATGATTTCTTTGTGGCTTCATTAGAAGAAACAGAAAAGCAGCTGGAAGCTGCAGAATATATAATTGGCGAAATACAAAAGTATTTAAATATATACGAAGAGAAAGATTGCCCGTAAACTCAGGTTTGCGGGCTTTTTTTGCTGTAAAATGAAAAAATCGACCCATTTGGGAGGAGATTTTCAACGAGAGGTATGGGTATGAAATAAAGCGTGACAGTTATATAAGAACCATGGATTGTTTTTTGTTTTTCTTGCGCGGAGCAGGAAAAACCATTATAATATTATGCGAAAAACAGGAAGCATATTAGGGTTAAACAGCGGCGCATGGGGAAAAAAGCACCGAGCAAATAGACAGAAGTGTAAAAACAGTTTGCTTATGGAAACATAAGAGGGAATTTAAAAGGAGAGAAAGATTATGAAAAAAGGAAGGAAACTTGCAAGGAGAATACTAAGCATTGTACTGACAGTCGCCCTGGTGGTAGGACTAATGCCTAATAATGTACTGACGGTTCGTGCGGCAACAACTGCGCATGACATCAGTACAGGGTCGCTTGAGATTAGTAGTAATGGTGATTATACAATTACCGGTAGCACAACAAGCAATACGGTTACAGTTAAAAGTGGTGTTACAGCGAATGTGACACTTAATGGTGTAAAAATTGATTGTTCTAATACAGGAATTACGCCAATTATGGTAGAATCAGGTGCTACATTGAATCTGACACTGATAGGTGATAATGTTTTGACGGCTTGCACTCTGGATTATAAGGATACTTTGACTACACAACAAACAGCTGCTCTTGGTGTGCCGGTGGGAGCTGAGCTTGTTATCACGGAAAGCTCTACGGGTACTCTTACTGCAAATGGCGCAAATGGCGGCGGAGCCGGAATCGGTGGTGGTTATAATGGTAGTTGCGGTACAATTACCATCAATGGTGGAACCATAAATGCTAACGGCGGATGGATGTCAGGAGCCGGAATCGGTGGAGGTGCTTGGAATACTGAGAACGGAACAATTACCATCAACGGTGGAACCGTAAATACTACTTCAACCCTAGGAGCCGGAATCGGTGCTGGTGACGGTGAGAAAAATAGTAGCGGAACAATTATCATCAATGGTGGAACCATAAATGCTACTTCAACATATGGAGCCGGAATTGGTAATTCTAATAATAGTATTGGTGTAACAGTTACTATCACGGGTGGTAATATTAACTGTTCCTCTGTGAGTGCGCCTACAAATGGCACTAGTGCAGTGGCTTGTTATACATTTAAATTCTTAAGTGACAGTGTGGATATGGCAGGGAAAACAGTATCTGCTATTACGTTAGATGGTAATAATTATGAGTACAATTTTAATGATGTTGTTACTTTGGACGGAGGTAGTGAAAATGAGGGTTATTTAAAATTATATCTTCCGGAAGGCAGCAATGTAACATCTATCACTGTAGATAATACAACTTATACTTGCCGTAGTGAGGACGGAACATGTTACACTGACCATGATTGGGAAGATGCAACATGCGGTGCGCCAAAGACTTGTAAAGCGTGTGGTAAGACAGAAGGTGAGCCAACAGGAAACCACAGCTGGGTAGATGCAACATGTGCTGTGCCAAAGACATGTAAAGGTTGTGGCAAGACAGAAGGTGAGCCAACGGGAAATCACAGCTGGATAGATGCAACATGTATGGAAGCAAAGCATTGTTCCGTATGTGGTGAATCAGAGGGTGAAAGAGGCAATCATACTTATGAAAATGGTGTCTGCACACTTTGCGGCATAGACGAACAAGGAACATTCCATATTAAGAATTCTGCACAGCTTGAAGCGTTTGCACAGTATGTCAGTGAAGGAAACAAAAATACAAACGCAGAATTGGAAGATAATATTGATATGTCAGATGTTAAAGACTGGACACCAATCGGTCAGACCATTTCTTTCCATGTGTCCGGAGCAGAAGTGACTGATACAGGATACACCGGAACCTTTAATGGTAATGGTCATGTAATTACCGGACTTACAGTATCAGGAATATCCGGTGATATCTATTCTTATGGACTTTTTGGTACAGTAAGCGGAACAGTAAAACACCTTGGTATGGATGGATTTAAATTTGCTATGGGCAGTGCAAGCGATGCGAGAGCCGGAGCTGTTGCAGGTCAGGTGTTAACAGGCGGAACCATTGAGAACTGTTATTCCATAGGACATTCTGTCACAACGAATGGCAATATAGCAGGAGGTATCGCAGGATGTAATTACGGCGGTACAATCCGTAACTGCTATGCGTATAAGGGTGAGGTTGTAGGACATGATACCCGATGTGGTGGTGTAGTTGGTGATTGTCAGGATGACGGCAACGCTGATGCAGGAACTGTAACAAATTGTTATACAAATGCAGAAAGAGTCGTAAGTACGCAGAACGACAGCACTAAGATAACAAATTGTGAAGTAAAGGATGCATCTGCTTTTGCGTCCGGTGAAGTGACATATAAGCTCAACGGTTCTACAAGTGATGGTGATTTAATCTGGTATCAGACACTTGAAACAGATGAAATGCCTAAGTTTTCCGGCGATACTGTAGTGTATCAAAACGGGTCATATATAAACCATGTTCATGAGTGGATATATTCTTCGGAGAAAACCGAAGGCAGTGAGGTGAATAATAAAATAGTCGCAACCTGTACAGTAGGCGGTTGTACAAGAGAAGCAACATTCTCTGTTGCGGAAGAAATAATCCGTACGGGAAGTCCGATTGAATTGGTGGTGGATTCCAACACACTGACAGAAGAAATTACAATTACTTATACAGCGATAGAAGGTTCCCTGACGGACGGTAAGCCTGTAAATGTCGGAACATACAAAGCAGAAGTGTCTATAACCGGCGCAGATGGAAATAAAGCAGGATGTGAGTTTGAATATGAAATTGTTCCTGCTTTCATTGTAACAGGGGGTGCTTTAGGTACAGATTACACCTATGAAGATGGTGTGCTGACCGTTTTATCATCAACACCTATAACGATTGCAAACAAAGACCCGGAGACACCAACAAAAGATAGAATTGTTGTTAAAAAAGACGTTTCAGCCAATATTACCCTGGCAGGAGTCAATATAAAAGTAGCAGGAGCCGGAGTAGAAAATGTTTGTGCATTTAAAATAGAGGATGATAGTAATGGGCAAATAATTATTACTCTTAAAAAAGATACAAAAAACACATTATACAGTAGTTTGTATTGTGCAGGACTGCAGAAAAATGGAAAAAATGGCTCTCTTACAATAACTGGTGAAGGAACCCTTATAGCTAAAGGAAACCTTCAAGGAGCCGGAATCGGCGGAGGCAATGGCGGAGCCGGAACGAATATTACGATAAGCGGAGGAGTCGTAGAAGCAACAAGCAACAGTGAAGGAGCCGGAATCGGCGGAGGCAATGGCGGAGCCGGTACGAATATTAGGATAAGCGGAGGAGTCGTAACAGCACAGGGTGGCTATCACGGAGCCGGAATCGGCGGAGGCGATGGCGGAGCCGGTACGAATATTAGGATAAGCGGAGGAACCGTAACAGCACAGGGAGACTATGACGGAGCCGGAATCGGCGGAGGCAGTGGCGTAGCCGGAACGAATATTACGATAAGCGGAGGAGTCGTAGAAGCAACAGGCGGCCGTAACGGAGCCGGAATCGGCGGAGGCACTCATGGACCCGGAACGAATATTACGATAAGCGGAGGAACCGTAACAGCACAGGGAGGCAATGACGGAGCCGGAATCGGCGGAGGAGCCGATGTACAATCATATACAAATTATGGGTATGCTTCAAATATTACGATAAGCGGCGGAACCGTAACAGCACAGGGTGGCAATGACGGAGCCGGAATCGGCGGAGGAGCTTATTCAGTAGGCTCAGAGATAAAAATTACTGGTGGTTCAGTGAAAGCTGTTGCAGGAACAGATGCAAATAGTATCGGTGGCGGATATAATCGCGAAGCGGTATGCCCTACCCTTGCAGATGGCACAACACCGGTATATCTTTTTGAACTTGAGGTGGATGGAGAAAGCAATGTCACTATTGATGAGCAAGCATATCCGGTAAAACATTTTAAAGAGAATAAACTCTATGTTTATCTGTCCGCAACTGACCACACTGTGGTAAACGGAGACTCTAAAGTATTATATAAATGGAACGAGGAGAATACACAATTTATACCGGCTTTGGCTGCGTGGAATTTTATATATACACAGCCGACAGGATTCGTATATACAGGTGAAGCGGCTGAAATACCGGATGATATTGTTGTTTCTAAAACAACAGGTATAGGGACTGTATCCGGAATAGGTACTATATCAGTGAAGTATTATGATGAGCAGGACAATTTGGTTGATGTTCCTACAAAGGCAGGTACTTACCATGTGAAAATTGATGTTTCTGCCGGTGATAAGTTTGGTGCACAGGAAGGTATTACAGATGAGAGTTGGACATTCGAAATTGCTGAGTGTCCACATACGTTGGTTGGAGAGGATGGAATATGTGAGAATTGTGACTATTATCTGATTGCAAATGCCGAGAATTTGATGTGGTTTGCCCAGCAGGTAAATGAAGGAAAGACTACTATCAACGCAAAGCTTACAGCGGATATTGATATGAAAGATATCGACTGGACGATTATGAGTAGCTTTGCCGGTACTTTTGATGGTGGTGGACATACGATTTTATATTTGTGTGCAGATGAAAATGGCGGAGATGACGATATTGCAGATGGAAGCAGATGCGGATTGTTCCAGACATTGTCAGTAGGGGGTACAGTTACCAATCTTACAATATCAGGAGCACAATTGTGGTCTGAAAACAGTGCAGGTGCAATTGTAGCTGTAAATAATGGTACAATTTCAAAGTGTATAGTGAAAGATTCATCAATAATGCTTGGAGCAAGTCATGGTCTTGCGGCGATAGCAGGAACAAATACCGGAACTGTTAAAGATTGCGGAGTAGTGAATTGTTTCTTGCAGAGAAGATATAGTGCTGCAAATAGTAACACTTTTGCAATAGGTGCTGTTGTAGAGGATAATAGTGGCATAGTAAGCAACTGTTTCAGTTACGGATGTACATTCAGCAATTCGCCTAATTTGTATGCAACTGTTGAAAGCGGTAATGCTCCTGTTAATTGCTATTATTATACAGATGCCACAGTATCAGATACAGTAGCAACTGCAAAGACAGCAGAAGCGTTTGCAAGCGGTGAGGTTGCATATCTCTTAAACGGCGAGAAGACAGATGGCACACAGAGTTGGTATCAGACATTGGAAACAGATATCTATCCTGTACCGGATAGCAAGCATGGTACGGTATATTATGGATATATTTCTTGTAGTGAGAATGCGCAGCCTGAATATTCCAATCAATCGGATGCGCAGGAGACAAAGCCGGATCATGTAGAAGGAAAAGACGTTTTCTTTACATTAGACGGTGAAAAGGCACCGACCTGTACAGAGGGAGGCGTCGGTCATACAGAGTGTGAAAAATGTCATAAAGTTATGCAGACAAATGTGACTGTGAAAGCAACCGGACATGCATGGGATAATGGCGTTGTAACCAAAGCAGCAACTGCTACCGAAAAGGGTGAAAAGACTTATACATGTAAGGTTTGTAAGGCAACTAAGAAGGAAGCAATCGCAGCACTCGGAGCACCGAAGAAAGGTGTTGTTGCAAAGAGTGACAAAGCGACATATAAAGTGACGGAGTCCGATCTGAAAAACGGAACAGTTGCTTATGTCGGTCCGCTTGATAAGAAGGCAACGAAAGTTACAATTCCGGCGACAGTAGAAATTGACGGTGTGACTTTCAAAGTTACTTCTATTGAGAAGAATGCATTCAAGAACAACAAGAAAGTGAAAACGGTTACGATCGGAAAGAATGTCAGCAAGATTGGTGCCAAAGCCTTCTACGGATGCAGTAAGTTGAAAACTCTGAAAATTAAGACAACGAAACTTACAGCGAAGAAGATCGGCAGCAAAGCATTTTCAAAAACATCGAAGAGCATGAAAGTAACAGTACCGAAGAAGAAATTCAAAACGTACAAAACCATGCTGATAAAGAAAGGTGTAAACAAGAAAGCGAAGTTTAAAAAAGGTTAAAAACCAAAAAACCAAAAGATGAAATTATGGTAGTATATTAATAAAAAAAACACAAATAATAGTGCTAGGTCATTGCAAATGTATTGACCTAGCATTTTTTTCTTGCTATTCTTATATTATAAAAACATAGGAGGTGTCAGGAATGGCCAGTACAATCCAGGTAAGAGTAGATGATGATTTAAAAGCAAAATCGGATGAGTTATTTAAAGATTTAGGTACGGATACTACAACAGCAATTCGCATGTTTTTAACGCAGGCTTTGGCGGCAAATGGTTTTCCTTTTGAAATTAAGAGAGCTGCTGCAAATCCATATGATGCATTAGCAGAACATGAATTATTAAATAAGTTAGGCACAGCACGTGAGCACGCAAAGCAGGGAATGTACAAAGATGCAACAGAAGTTTCGCGCAATATGAGGGAAAAGTATGGATTATAAAGTTGTGGTTACAAAAGACGCAGAGGAAGATTTAGAGCGTTTTATCAGATATCTTGTTTATGAGAAAGAGAGTGTACAAGCGGCGCAAAATCTACTGAATGATTTTGATGCGACAATCGAGAGTTTGAAACATGTAGCAGGGAGTTTGAAATTGTGTGATAATCCCAAGTTGCTGCAGCTAGAATATCGTCGCATTAACTTCTTGAATCACAGATATTTTATGTTGTACCGCATTATAGGTGATATAATATTTGTGGATGATATTTTTCATGAGTTACAGGATTATGAAAATAAGTTGTGCTAATTGATATACAGAGGAGGAAACGATAGTGATTTGCAAATGTGAAAATTGTTCGTCGCCGCTTTTTTTTAAGCCTAAGAGCGGAATGTTAGAATGTGATGCCTGTAGTACGGCTTACTGGCCGTCGCAGTTTGAGGAGGAGACAACAGGGGAAAATGAAATGCAGGTGGATTATTATTCCTGTACGGCGTGCGGAGCGCAGCTTGCGGTCAACGGAGTAGAAAGTTCCACGTTCTGTTCTTACTGCGGACAGCCGACGGTAGTCTTTGACCGGGTTTCTTCGGCGAAGCGACCGGAATATATTATTCCGTTCAGCGTTTCGAAGGAAGAGGCAGTTGGGTTGATCCGTAACTACATAGAGAGAGGTAATTTTGTTCCGAAAGAAATTAAGGATTTTGAGGTTGAACGAGTCAGAGGAATTTACATACCGTTTTGGCTGTACGATGTGGAGTATTCCGATTGTCAGTTTCTTTCCGGGGAAGTCGGAAGCGGAAAAAATTCTCATACAGAGTATTTCATGAGAAAAGCAAAAGTAGTATTTCATGATTTGCCGTTGGATGCGTCCGTGCAGTTGAATGACGGCGTTTCCCAGCGCCTGGAGCCGTATGATGCAAGAGGGCTCGTGCAGTTCCACAGCGCCTATTTGTCCGGATTTTATGCAGATTGCTTTGATTATAAATCAGAGGATATGGAAGGTTACGCTACCTTCCGGTGCAGAAATCTTTTTGACACCGAAGTGAAAAAAACCGTCCGGGCGGATAAAATCCGGGTGGAAGAAAGCAACCCGTACAGCAATATCAAGGGTTCGAAATATGCTATGCTTCCGGCCTGGTTTATGACATTCCGTTATGAAAATGTGCCATATACGATTTTGGTCAACGGCCAGACGCGGAAGGTGGTAGGTGCGGTTCCGTATGACAAAGCAAAAGCAAGAAGCCGTTTCGGCTTGCTTGCCGCCTTGATTACTCTCATATGCTTGCCGATTATGTATGGGCTTGTGTTGGCGTCACAGGACACTGACAGTGAGGTTGTGAAGATTATAGTGGGAATTGTAGGTTTTGCCGTACTTTACTGTGCGGACGGTGTCAAAAAAATGAAGAATCTAAAAAACAGCATCGAGCGCACCAAAGAATCTGCAATGGATCACTTTGTGAAAGACAGACAGGAGGGATAATGATGTTAGTGTTGGCGATTATTTTAAGTGTTGTTGTCGGCGTTTGTTTTGCATATGGTATTATGGCAGGTCAGGTCTGCAAGTCAAACAACTACGGCGATTCCATGGGCGAGCTGTACGATTTTGCACAGGGTACCTGGAATGTCGAAGTGAGCAGAGATTATAAAACCAAGAAGAAAAACTGGACAAACGACAAACTGATGGCGAGGCGGGTAGAGCGGTTAGTGAATCAATAAAAATACGCTTCGCATTCCGGAGAAAAATTGCGCATATTGGTGTATTGAATATGCTCATATTCTTTCAAACGGTCATAGTGAGGTCCGCCTTCTTCGTAGGTGAATACGGTTCCTTCCGCATCTATGCATCCGTAGGCGCTGATGACAGGAATTTCTTCATGCAAACGATATAAATATTTTTGATAAGAGGTCATCGGAAGATTGGCCTCTTTTAAAATGTAGCTTTGCAGGAAATTGGTGCTGATATTTCCGATGTCCTTGGACTCGCTGTCATAGTTGGTCCATATAATCAGCGGTGTCTGATACTGAATAAGCTTTTCCTCCGGGGTAAACTGATCCGCCGGTTTTCCTAAAATCATCTCATAGATATCAGGCTCCAGACTCGGATGATGGTCGCCGAACATAACAATCATTGTAGGCTCGTCCACCTGCTCAAAATAGGAGAGCAGCTCCCCAAAAGCCCGGTCGGATTCCTTGGCAAGAGACAAATACTGTTGTGCCAACGGATGACTGCCATTGTCTACTGTAATGGTAGAGTTGTAATCGGCATCACCATAACCGCCATGATTTTGGATGGTAATATTAAACAGAAAGAACGGCGCATCTGCGGAAGCAGATCTGGCTTCTTCGTAGATGGAAATCAGCTTTTTATAATCCGCCGAGTCCGAACATAAATGGCGGATGGTTTCAAAATCTTCCTTCATGTCTTCCAGTGCGATATAGCTGTCAAACTGCATGTAATCATAGACGTAATCTCTTCCGTAAAAATCTTTGTTGTACGGATGGAACGAGTGTGTGGTGAAACCGTGTTTTTTCAGGGAGCGTGGCATGGAGAGTGTATCTTCGCCCAGCGTATCCTGATACGGGGTACTTCCGCCTTCGAAAAGCATGCTGTTTCCGGTCAGAACCTCAAATTCAGTATTGCTTGTTCCGCCGCCGAAGGTAGAAACATATAAGGTTCCCTTCTGCGTGTTTTTGTCCAGACTGTGTATATAAGAAAGCGGATCTTCGCTCACGTTGTCAAGGCCGAGCGCTGCAAAGTCCGTAAGACTTTCGTTCATAACTACAATCAGGTTTTTCGGTGTGATTTTGTCGTTGTACGGAATGGTGATATCGGATGCCTCCTCCAAGACAGACAGCGTTTTTTCAAAATCATAGTCGGAGGTCATGCGTTGCATATTGGAACTGCTGTACACCGTAAAAATCCCCATACCGTAAGTTTCGTAGCTCTCGACCATATCCAGCGTATTGATTTCGATACCGGAGCGCTCCACGAAAGAGGCGGAGGTGAAGATGAGTAACATACCGGTTGCGAAAGCAGCAAAGCTTCCGAGAGATATCAAATATCCTTTTTTTGTCACAGTCCGGTGCGGAATGCAGCCGGCAAGTGCAAGTAAGGTCAGCGTGAGCAGCGCCCACACATAAAATTCATCGGCGACCGGAAACTCATATTTGTCAGCCACGCCCATAACAGTCTTAAAAGCTTTGATGTCCGAAAAGGTAAACGGTTTTTTGCGGTACATAATGATGAAATGATTCAGAATACCTGCAAAATAGAAAAATACGGCGCCGATCCGCAAGGAAACCGCCGGAGATTTCAAAAGCAAAAACAGCGCTGCATAGATGAAAAACAGAAGCACCGTATTGCCGACAATCCATGAACCGGACGGCAGAGTGGCAGTGGACGTATATTCGCAGCCGATATAGGAGACAAGGGCAAACAAAAGCAGAGCAAGGATGTCAATGGCTCCTACAAAAATTTTGTTTCTTCGGGATAAAAAGTTTCGTATTTTTTCACTGAACATAAAGAGCAGTACGTTGAAAAAGAACAGCATCAAAAGTAATCCGAGATTTTTTTTCAAAATCTTAGGATAGAAAAAAGTGATGGACGGTGTGGCGTTTGTCGGATCACCGACAATTTTTACATCGTTCGCATCGCTTCCGTTATAGGAGATGGTAAAGGTGTAAGGTTCCCCGTGCTTCAGCGCGATATCACCGATGATAAGCTCCAGTTTGGTGGAAAAGTCGTGCATAAATTCATGCCGGAAGCTTTGAAGAATCGTTCCGTTTTTGTCCGAGACCGTAACTTCCACGCTGTCGTCCTTTGCCGGAGTAATCATGAGAAGGATGGCATAGCGGTTAACATTTCTTTCGGGAACGGAAACCGTATATTGATACGGGGTTGACGGCGAGACCGTTGCGATTGTGTCCTGCCGGTTGTCCGTCAGGCCGTGATACTCGGTCGTTGTATATATGTTTTTTGCAAAATAGAGAATGCAGACCTGAACTGCTATAAGCAGACAGAGAGTGCAAAATTTCATTATCTTTTTCTTATGTGTCTTTAACAGAGCTGTCATGTAAATTTCTCCTCGGTTCAATATCCAGCACATTATAGCATAAAAAAATGGATGATAAAAGATGTTAAGAAATACCAAGAAAATGTGGAATTCATAGAAAAAATATTTTATAATATAGTGGGAAAGAGGAGTTATACATATGAAATTGAACATAAAAGAACTTATTGTCAGAGTGATTATTCTTCTGATCGGACTTACCATTGCACATTTGGGAGTTACGTTGTTTCTGCTTGCGGATTTGGGAGCAGACCCGTTTAACGTGCTTGTACAGGGAATTTTCCGTACGATTTCCAAGGTGCCGGTGCTCGCTTTTTTGACACACGGATATACGCACATCGCCATCTGTTTTTTGATTATTCTTGTGCTTTTAATTGTGGACAGAAGTTACATCAAAATCGGAACCATTCTCTGTATGGTGTGTGGCGGACCGATCATTGACTTTTTCAGTCTGATTCTGGCGCCGGTGTTTGAAGAGATGGCGTTTTTGTTAAAGATAATTATGCTGGCCCTCGGCTGTGTGATTTTGGCCTGCGGTATGACGATTGTGATTAAATCGGACGCGGGAACCGGACCGAACGATCTCGTGGCGGTTGTCATCAGCGATAAGTCCAAAAAGAAATTCGGTATCGTGCGAATTATTGTTGATGTCAGTTTTGTGGCGGCCGGATTTTTGATGGGCGGTGTAGTCGGTATCGGAACAATCATATGTGCCTGCCTGGTGGGTCCGGTGGCGGGAGTGATTATGCCGTGCAGTGAGAAACTTGTGAAAAAAGCAGTTGGAGTATTGGTAAAATAATGAGAGAAAAAACAGATGATATAGCAGTATATATAAAAGACCGGGAACTCGTCGCAAACGCATATGTGATGCGCTGTTTTTCGGTAACCATGTTTGTATTCACCATCACATTTGTGCTGAATCTGATGCGGATATTTGTAGTGGATCAAACACTTATGATGCGGGCATATGTTCCGTCGCTCGTCATTTATTTCATTGTATATTTTGTGGAAAAAAAGATGTCTTCGGCCAATCCGATGAAAAAATATTTAATTTTGTTCAGTATCGTATCGGTTTTTACAATCATGGGCGTATTTATTACATATCATGTTGTTCTTGTGACGCTTTTGCCGTTTCTTTATGCGATGCTGTATTCGTCCAAGAAGATGATGTGGTTTGTGTATGGCCTGACGGTGGTCAGTACGATTATCATAGTGTACGGCGGATATTATTTCGGTCTTTGTGATGCCAATATGACACTTTTGACGACAGGAAGCCTGGATGCTTATGCGGTGAACGGGCAGTTTGTGCAGACGCAGATTAACGATAATCCGGCGGTTAACCTTGGCTTATTTTTTGTGTTGCCGCGATGCTTGATTTACATTGCGTTTCTGTCTATTTGTAACAGTATTTTCCGTATTGTCAGCGGAAGTCTGGAGAAGGCAAGGCTTACGGAAGAACTGGAACTGGCGAAAAACGAAGCAGAAAATGCCAACCGTGCCAAATCCCAATTTCTGGCACGGGTTTCGCATGAGATCCGTACACCGATTAACGCTGTTATCGGTATGAATGAAATGATTTTGCGGGAAAGCAATGAGGAAGCAATCCGAAAGTATGCGGAGGATGTGAAGGATTCATCTTTTGTCCTTTTAAATATTATCAATGAAATATTGGATTCGTCCAAAATCGAGTCCGGCAAGATGGAACTCGTTCTGAATAATTATGAAATCGGAAGCCTGCTCAATGACCTTTACAACATGATCAGCGTCAAAGCAAAAGAAAAAAATTTGGAACTGGAATTTGATGTGGATCCGACCATTCCGGCGGGATACTGCGGCGATGATAAGCGCATTCGACAGGTTTTGCTTAATCTTCTGACGAATGCGGTGAAGTACACGGAAAAAGGCAAGGTAACGCTGAAGGTGAATTGTGTCAGAGTGAATGATCAGGCGATTTTGCATTACGTGGTGAAAGACACCGGAATCGGTATTAAGCAGGAGGATATCGGAAAGATATACGATGCTTTTTCGCGGTTTGATGTATCGCGCAACCGTACGGTGGAGGGAACCGGTCTCGGGATGAATATTGTACAGCAGTTGTTGCTTCTCATGGGAAGTGAATTGCAGATTAAAAGTGAGTATGGGAAGGGAACGGAGTTTTCTTTCGATTTGGTGCAGCAGGTTGTGAAACCGGATTCTCTGGGAGATTTCCGGGGAAGGTTAGCAAAAGCCAAAAAAGATCCGGACGGACGGATATGCTATACCGCTCCGCAGGCGCGCGTACTTGTAGTGGATGACAACAAAATTAACCTTAAGGTGTTTAAATCTCTTCTGAAAGATACGCAGATGCAGATTTATGAAGCTGTCAGCGGTGAGGAATGTCTGACAATGCTTCGCGAAAATACGTATGATTTGATTTTCCTCGACCATATGATGCCGGAGATGGATGGCATCGAGACGTTTCATGCCATGCGGGAAGAAAAACTGTGCGAAAATGTTCCGGTGATTATGCTGACGGCCAATGCCATTGTCGGTGACAAAGAGAAATATCTGGCAGAAGGGTTTGATGATTTTCTTACCAAGCCGATAATGTGCGAGAAGCTGGATCGCATGATAATCAATCACCTTCCGGATGAATTGGTATTTTTTGATGAAACAGATACGGTTGCAGATACGGAAGAAAAGGAAGCAGATCCGGCAGAGGTGTTAGAGATTTTGGCAAAAAAACTTCCGCAGCTGGATCAAAAAACGGCGCTTACTTACTGTGACAATGCTGCTGAATTTTATGTGGAGTTGTTACAGGATTTTACGCAGCTTCCGATTGTTGAGGAACTGCGCGAGCAGATTGAAAAGAAGGACCATAATGGTTACCATGTGCGAATCCATGGATTCAAAAACAGTGCTTATCTGGTTGGAGCAGTGGAGCTTTCCGACTTGGCTTATGAGATGGAAAAGCTGACAAAGGAAAAATTGCCGGAAGAGATAGATTCTTTGCAGAAGAAATTTGAAGAGCAGTACCGGGTTATTTGCAGTCAGTATAGGGAAGCGGTACAGATTTGCAAGGGATTGCGATAAGGAGTTTTATGAATATACAGATTCAAGTTTGCGGAATGATTATTCTGGTTCTGTTGTTTGTGTTTTACAGAAGCCAGAAATCCTTACAACTTTATACGGAAAAATCCTTTTACATGACTTTTTGCATGGCGATTATTAATTTGGCGTTGGATATTCTCTCTATTCTTTTTATTGAGTATCGGGCGCTGTTTCCGGATGTTGCTGTGAGAGGCGTGTGCAAGCTGTATATTATATCTCTTGTCTGGGAGGCGGCGTTTGCCCTACATTATATACTTGTGGATATTCTCTCGGAGAAATCCCACCGAAAGTGGAAGGTTTATCTGGGGTGTCTGACTTTTGCGGAAAGTATTGTAGTCTCAATGTTACCGATTTACATTCATCACGGAGACGGGGTGACGTATACCTACGGGCCTTCGACGTTGTTTGTATATGCATTTACACTGATATATATTTTAGCGACGATAGTTGTGCTTGCTATTTTCGGCAAGAGATTAAATAAACGAAGAAGATTTGCCGTTGGAGTTTGGATGACAGTCTGGGTTTCGGCAGCATTGCTCCAATACTTTAACAGCGCCCTTCTTGTGGTAGGATTTGCCAGTGTGATCGGTGTACTGATTTTATTTGTGGTCGTGGAAAATCCACAGGCGAATATTGAACGTAAATTCGGATGCTTCAATGCTTATGCGCTTTCGGAATATGCGAAACAGTTGTTTGCCCGAAAAGAAAAATTTTCCCTTTTGGAAATTACAATCGAAGATTTGGAAGGGATTGAAAAGTATGTGGCGGATTTTGATGCCATCATAGAGCAGATGCTTCTTCTGACGGACAAATACAGTGATATCAAAGTGTTCCGGAATGTGAATTCGGAGTTCCTGATTTTGGGAAATGATGTCCAAAAGCTGGAGCAGGTCGGAGATGAGATACGGCAGATATTTGCGCGCAGTGCATATCTGTATAACAACATTCAAATGATTGTGGTACAAAATGCAGATGATTTTTCAGGTTTGAATGAATTGATGCATTTTCTGTCTTTTGTAGAAGACAACTATATGGAAGACGGGGCGGCGCGACTGTTTGTCACAGATGAAAATGTGGTCGGAAAGTACAGAGAACACAATATAATACAGCACAAGATAGAGGCTGCTTTGGCTGAAGACCGCGTGGAGGTGTTCTTTCAACCGATTTATTCCAACAAAGAAAGCCGGTTTACATCGGCGGAAGCACTGGTGCGTATCCGTGAAAAGGATGGCGGCCTGATGCCGCCGGGAATGTTTATTTCTGTGGCAGAACAGAGCGGACAGATTGTACAGCTCGGTGAGAGAGTCTTTGAGAAGGTCTGCGAATTTTTGAAGACTTCCGACGTCATTGCTCATGGAATTGAATATGTGGAAATCAATCTTTCTGTTGTCCAGTGTGAGATGGAAGATTTGGCAGACCGGTTGATTTCATTGATTGAAAAGTATCAGGTATCTCCAAAGCATATCAACCTTGAAATTACGGAAACAGCATCGGTAACGGCCCGAAGTATTCTTTTGAAAAATATGAATCGGCTGGTGGATTACGGATTCAGTTTTTCGCTGGATGATTTCGGAAAAGGGGAATCCAATCTTATGTATGTGGTAGAAATGCCTGTGGATCTGATTAAACTGGATTACGATATGTCAAAGGCATTTTTTGCATCGGCAAAGGCGCAGCATGTTGTGCGTGCGGTTGTTCATATGGCGCACGGAATTGACCTTAAGCTTGTTGCCGAAGGAATAGAAACCAAGGACGAAATCGACGGTATGTTCAGAGAAAAGATCGACTATATCCAAGGCTATTATTATTCCAAACCGCTTCCGCAGCATGAATTTATGTCATTTGTGAAAAAGCAAAATTTCGGGTAGGTGTATAGGGCATATAGGGTAGTGAGATACCCTGTATGCCCCGTTTTTGTGTCTTGGCATCGAATTATGTAAACCAGCGGGGTATATAGAAGAAAAATATTGTCTGGGACCCCGTTTTTTTTGAAAAAGCGGGGTGTGGCAAGGATATTTTTTTGTATATGCCCAATTAGTTTACATAACACAAGAAAAACGAGCTCAAGCGGGGCACCAC
>JAZSMO010000045.1:0-61230 GCA_045535935.1 Lachnospiraceae bacterium
CGTCGTCTTCACACAGTTTCCGTTGCCGTCATATGCATACGTTGTCTCGTAACCGCGTGCATCGGTCTCCTTAATTCTTCTGCCGTTTGTGTCATAGGTATAGGTCACCTGATTGCCGAGCGCATCGGTGACGGATGTCACGTGTGACATCGCATCATAGGTGTACGTTGTCGTATTGTCGTCCTGATCCATAACCGAAATGACATTCCAGTTCACATCGTAGGTGTATGTATTGCTTGTACCGTCCGCATAGATTTCCTTGTGCAGTTTTCCGTTCGGATAGTAGGTATAATCCGTTACGATACCCGCATGTGTCTCCTGCGTCAGGAATCCCATCTTGTCGTACACATAGGTATGGACACTTCCGTCCGGATCCGTCTCTTTCGTCACTCTACCTTTGGCATCGTAGACATAGCTGCTCTTTGTTTTATCCGGATAGGTGATCGACGTCAGATTCCCTTCCGTGTCATAAGTATACAACGTTTCGTCTCCCATAGCATTGGTCAGCTTTGTCAGGCGCCCGGCCTCATCGTAGCTGTAATGTATGGTCCGCTCCCCGATGGTTTCTGTCTTCTTATTTCCGTTCTTATCGTATGTATATGCTGTGGTTACTCCGTTTGCATCCGTCTCAGACAGGACTTTTCCTGTCGCATCATAGACGCAGGTCACTGTATTTCCGAGAGCATCGGTGGTAGAGGTAATATTTCCGTATGCATCGTAAGTAAAGGTTGTCTTGTTGCCATTATAGTCGGTAGCACTTACTTTTCTACCCTGTTGATAGGTGTATGTCTTCGCACCGAGTCCCGGCGTGAATTCCCTTGTCAGGTTTCCGTCCTCATCGTATTCATAGGTCGTTTTTACCCCGAGCGGCGAGGTGTAGCCAACCATCCGGTTTTTCTCGTCATACTCATATTTTGAAGTCAATCCATCCGCAGAAGTAACCGCAACCGGATTACAATTCGGATCATAGGTGTATGTTGTAACATTACCGGCGGTATCATAGGCTGCTGTCATATTTCCGGCTTCGTCGTATTCATACATGGTACGACTTCCGTCCGGTGCAATCTCATCGAGCACATTTCCCTCTTGATCGAAGATATATTCCGTCACTTCGCCGATCTCATCGGTTTCTTTGATAATATTGCCTTTTCTATCCGTCTCGTAGGCAATCTTATTTCCGTCACGTTTTTTGATTTTTGTCACAAATCCGCCGTTTTCTTTTTCTTCGTATGTGAAAACAGACTTCTTGTCACTTCCAACTTCTACCTGTGACAGGGTGCGTCCTTTTTCATCGTAAGTATTCTCTACGACAACAACACCATCCGGGTTTGTACATTTGGTCATATGGTGCGTATCATCATAAACAAACCTTGTCTGATTACCAAGCGGATCCTGATAGGCTGTCAGATTTCCCTCTTCATCGTATGTAAAGCTGCATTTACGATCGTGAGCATCAGAAACAGAACTGACCTTGCCGTCTTTATAAGCAATCACCAGCTTTTCTCCGGAAATATCATCCGTCACCGTAAGTTTGTCATCCTTACGGCCAAAGGACACACTTTTTCCGCTTTTATCTTCGATTTTAAGCAGTTTCCCGTCCGCATCAAAGGTGGTGACGGTTCCCGCCATATCTGTCAGCACATAACGGTAGGTGTCGTTTTCCTTTTTCTTTTCGATAGTTGCACCCTTCATCGCTGTTCCGGTCGCCACGTATGTACCAAGGTAATCCGCCTCGTCATCCAAAACCACTGTGCCTCCGCTCTGATATCCGTACACAACACCGCTGTTTAACTCTTCATTGACAAAGGAAGCTACGCTGTACGGCGTGCTGTGGAGCTCGATTACACCACCGATATCTTTTATGCTCTGCTCGTAGCTGTGGCTCCAGCCATAACCGTTCTCTCCGACGGAATCTGCCAGCAGGGAATTGTAATTAAGCGCATATTCCAGCGTACTTGCCCCTGTCACGGACAGGGCGTTAATCTGCTGTGTAAATGCACCGGATGCCACATCTACCGGGTCACCGTAAGTCTCTTCTTCCTCTTCCACTTCTCCCGAACCCGGATAAGTTCCTGCTGTATAATATATGTATCTGGAAAGATGACTCGCAATAGCGTCAACCTGCACCTCCACACCGAGATTTGCTCCTTCCAATACTTGTACAAGGCTATCCACCAGACGATAGTAATAGTCTGCACTCACACTTCCAGCAACATCTGTCACATAGGTGCAGCAAATTTCTTCTCCCGGTGAAAACACTCCGATTTCTACAGTATCTCCTTCGTAAAGCACCGGTATCGTCTTGCATTTCGCTGCGCTGCTGCTATGATAGGTTTGTCCCTGGGTTCTGGACTGGAATCCGAGCATCGCGCCGGTAGTCCGATCCTTTATTACATGCTGCACGGTTTGTGCCGGTTTGATGTATTCTCCCAATGTCGTGCGCAAATTATAAAATTCCCGGTCTGAAACGTTTTGTATTTTAAATTGAATATAGTATTTTGAACTTAAATACATCGAATCTTCCGGTTGTATGGTAATTCGTAAGCCTTCTCCGGCCTTCACTTCAAAATCCTGTTCCGTTGCAAAGACGTTGTCGATCGGAACCTCAAACGGCATCAGTATTCCATGGAAAGCCGCGCTGAGGGAATACGTTCCACTTTCATCACCGCGCACAATCCAATTCGCATCGGCGCTTGTCTGTCCTTCAATTGTTCCCATCTGCGTCGTCAATGTCTGCCCTGACTTCGTTTTTGCCAAAGAAAGTCCTTCCGGAAGCGAAAGTGTTGCACTGGCCTCCTCAATCGGAAAACTGCTGTCTGCATTGTTAATGACTGTCAGCTTGACGTTGTACATGTCTTTCAGCCATGAAACAGACTGTGTTGTTGACAGGACTACAATCTTTTCTACTTCCAGCTCTCCTTCTTCATTTTCTTTGCAGATTGTCTGAATCTGACGGCCTCCCCTTTTTCCTTCACTCACATAATAGTTGCCACCATTACTCTCCTCATTGCGGGTCGAAGAAACCGGCATCGGTATGTCGGCGTATTCATATACGACCGGGATAGGGCTATCCTCAAACTTCAATTCTACACGGAACGTGAACGTATTGTAATTTTCAGGATCCGACAAATCAACTCCGTATTCAACCAGCTCTTCCAACGACATACGTGTTGCCGTCAACTTTCCGCTTACCACTTCGCCCTTCTGAAGTACCAGCTCTTTTGACAGTTTCTCATAATTGCTGATGCGAATCGTGTCTTCTTTCGGGAGGTAGCCTTCTGCATATGCTGCAAATTCGTAAACGCCCGCTTTTGTAACAACATTTACCTCTCCGTCACCATCCGCTCTTGTCCGGATTACCTCATCATCACTATTTCCTGTTTTGATATACACATGTGCTCCGCTGACCGGTGCGCCGTTTTCATCAATAATTTTAAGCACACCCTGTCCGTTATTGCTGCTGTCTAAAACAGTGACCGTTGCAATCGTACTATCCTGATTTCCCGCCGCATCCGTAACTGTCAGCGATATCGTATATGTACTCGCCTCCTTGTAGGTATGTGTCGGTTTTGCCCCTGTCTTTTTAGTTCCGTCACCGAAATTCCATTCGTATTTTACGATACGGACATTGTCTGTGGACTGTGTTCCGTCAAATTGCGCCGAAAAACCAGTAACCATCATATAGGTCTCGGACAATTCTGCAACCGGTGCAATGGTATCGACGCTGTTTGCATAGTTATGAACAACGGCACTTTCACTGTAGTTTCCATATATGTCATACGCACGCACCTTATAGTAGTATATGGTATCCACTTTTGTTGTCGTGTCCTCGTAATATGTTTCCGTCATGCTCTGGATACATTTATAGTCAGATTCTCCCAGTGCTTTTCGATAAATTTCAAATTTGTCGAAATCTGAGTCTGTATTCTCACTCACCCGGATACCGATGCGGTAGCTCATTGACTCCGTCTCGACTTCCGGAGCACTCGGCGCTGTCAGATCAAAGGTATAGGAAGATGTCACATATTCACTTGCATTTCCAGCCTGATCATATGCGACTGCACGCATTTCATACAATGTATCCTCTGCCAGTTCTTCGGCTGCAAACGGAATACGGACATACTTCTGGCGTCCAACCACTTCTTCTGCGGAAAACTCCTGCCATACATCATCACTCTCTTTTTCTCTGTATTCCATTCGAATCTCTGCAAGCTCTGCATTATCTGTTGCCAACACAGAAAAACTCGTGTTTTTTCCGAGTTTTTCTCCTTCCGACGGAGCGATTCCCACAACTGTCGGCGACGTAGTATCCGGTAGCGCACTTCCCACTGCATAATCGGATATCTCTCCCTCATTCTTTGCAATGTCCACCGCACTGATCTTATAGTAGTAACTCTTTCCTCTCACAACTCTTGTATCATAGTGATTTTTTGTTTTCTTCTCTGCCAGCAGTGTATACTGTCCATCTGCAGAATCCGCACGATAGATACGATATGCTTTTATATCGTCTTCCTGCGCCTGTTCCCAAGTCAGCTCCACATAACCTTCTGCATCGGTTGCGACAAGTCGCGTAATTTTGCCCGGTGCTATATGGTCAATGGTATATTTGTTTTCCACCTGGTTCCCGTCAGAAAGAAGCTGATTGTGATTTCCTGCGCTGTCATATGCCTCAAACCGGATGATGATTTCTCCCTCCGGCATTTCTGCTGTGTTCCATGTATAGGAAAATGTCTGTTGTGAATTCTCGCCTTTCGCAGTAATTTCTTTTATTATAGTGTAAGTTTCTCCGTCTATCGTGTAAGAAAATATACCTTTTTCGATTTCCGCATTGTCTTTCACCTGCATGGACAATGCAATTTCTTCTCCATAATAGGATGAAACCGGATCTATTTTGGTTATAGACGGACCGATATTGTCCGCATTGGTGGTAAGTGTGACCACATCCGATTCTTCTCCACGATTTCCGAGCGCATCATATCCGACTACGCGGAATGTATAGGTTGTCTCCGGTTTCAGTTCCTTCGCAACATATCCCAATTTGTCGGTTACTTTTGCTCTTGAAATCCATGCATCTCCAATCTGTTGCTCCACGCAGAAATAAGAGAAATCTTCTTCTGTCACATCCTCCCATTCCAGCTGAATCATTGTACTTCCGGCAACGCAGTCTGCGAGTTGTATTTTGCGGATTCCTGTATTATCAACTTCATATCTTCTCTGATAAAGATTCTCATTTTCGTTTCCGGCAGCATCGATTGCAACTGCTTTTATGTAGTATACGGCCTCCTCATATCCGGTAGTGTCCCACACATACTCAGCAACATTGTTTTCTGCTGTTTCTTCTCCAAGCATTGTCCATTCAATCTCTTCATCCAGTCTGATATAAAATTTTACCTTTGTAACTGCTCTGTTATCACTACCCTCCACTTTCACGCGGATTGCTTTATTTACCGTTCCCGGATCAGGCGTCATGCTCTTTATCTTCGGCGGGTCTTCATCTTCTGTTACGTATACTGCAGCGCTTTCGGTATATGTTCCCTCCTGTCCGTATGTATCGTAAGATGTCACGCGATATACATAGGTCACACCGGTATCCACCGTTTTGTCCTGATACCAATTCGTTGCTCTCCCGCTGACTTCATCTATCTTTGTAAATGTATCCCCCTCAAGCTTTTTCCGATAAACACAATATCCTTCTGTATCTACACTGCTGCTCGGTGTATAGGACACAATAACTACACCATTGTTTTCTTCGGCTTTTAATTCTCCCGGAGGATTCGGCGCCGTTTTGTCAATGGTATATGTGACTGTTTTTTCATCTGTATTTCCGTCTATATCTGTCAAAACTGCCTTCACATCAACATCCACATCATATTCTGTTTCCAAAACCGGTAATATCCATGTGGAATATGCCTGTAATTTACCTCTTTGGTAGTTCTTCTGCTCCAGCGGTTCTTCCGTTATTTTGGTCCACACCTGCGTTTCTTCATCGTACCAAAACAACTGTACTGTATTTCCTACACTGTTTCCGGGATCTTTGAAATAAACGCAAACTTTGATTTGCTCGCCACCGATTGTCTCATAGTCTCCCGGAGACATCTCTATAATTTCAGGCATAGCAACTGCACTGTCCAGCCCATCTGTTTTTTCCGACTCATTTCCTTCCTCATCGAGAGCCGTTATCTGATAGGTGTACAGTGTATTCTCTTCCAATCCTGTGTCTTTATATGTATAACCGCTGATATTTTCTCCGACAAGCGCACCGTTCCGATACACATTGTAGCTTGTCACTCCCACATTATCCGTTGCTCCATTCCATCCAAGTGTAATGGCGGATCCGCTTCTTGTTCGAACGGAAACATCTGTAGGCGGCGAAGGCGGTATTGTATCCAAATCAATGAAAACTGTCTTTGTTTCTGTGGTGTTCTCATTATTTACGCTGTCATATAACACAAGGTAATACTCATAAGTCGCCATCTGTGTGAGATTCTTATGTACGTAGCTATAAGATTCTGCGCTCGTAGCAGAAATATTCGCGATGCAGCTATATGTCTCTTCTCCCTGCATTCTTCCATAGAGTCGATATCCTTCACAGTCTTCACTCTCACTCATACTCCATGCCAGTATAGCCTGATCATCCTTTGGTGTTACTTCAAATTTCCCCGGAAGCTTCGGTGCAGTTCTGTCTAAATGATAAGATAAGATTTTTTCCGTCGAGTTATCATCCGCATCTGTGACAGTAATTTTGACATCCACCATCTGATCTTCCAAAATCGCAGAGTGATTCCACTTGAACATATACAGCGTATTTCCAACTCCGCTAACTGACGAAAGATCACTTTCCGGAACTATCTCTTTCCATGCATCACTTGCCTCATCATAATAATCTACTTTTATCTTGCGCACTCCGGCTAAACTGTCATTTGCAATCAGCACTTCATACGGCGTAATTTCTCCGCCGATTGCGCTGTCCTGCTGCGGAGTAATCCCCTTTATCACCGGAAGGAACGTTGTGATTTCTACTCCATTTCCCGCTTCTGATTCATTTCCTGCTGCGTCCGAAGCCGTAATGTAATACATATATTTTGTCTCGTTTTCAAGATTTTCATCTGTATAAATGCAACCGGTTATATTTTCTGCGATCTTTTCCCCGTTCCGGTATACATTATAGGACGTTACCTTTACATTATCCGTTGAAGCTGTCCACTTAAGTTTCACCTTTGATCCCGTTCGGTACGTGACAAGTGTTCCTGTCACCTTTGACGGCACTTCTGTGTCCTTCGGTGTTGTTAAGGTTATCTCTGTCTCTTCTCCATCATTGTGCAGGTTATCTACTCCGTAAATTTTATATTGGTAAGTCGTTTCCGGCTGTAATCCCGTAATTTCCAGATAATTGGCGGTAGAATATACTACGGTACTCCACTGTGTACCATTTAATTTTTTTACATAATATCCGGAAAAATCACTTTCCGTTGATTTTTCCCATTCCAGATACGCAGATGTACAGTCTATTTCCTGCTTTACGATGATTGGTTTAGCAGGTCCGGTTCTATCAAATTCTACGATGCAGGAAGCTTCGCCCCGGTTTCCCGCCTCATCAAAAGCATAGGCGATAAATTCGTATACGCCGTCTGTAATCTGTGAATAATTTATTTCAATAGAAGCGTGTGTTCCATCCCATTTATAGGATGGATAATAATCTTCTTTTGTATAGTCACCCGTATAAACGATAGCTCCGTCTTTTTTTACATATAATTCATATCGAACCACTTTTCTGTTATCCGTTGCATCAATATAATATGTACCGGTTCCATATTCCGGTAATTTTACACGCTCGGCAAAATCATACGACATAAAACTGATAACCGGTGCGGTTTCATCCGGCTGAATATATATTTCTACAGGTTCTGTGGCGGAGCTTATATTTCCGTTTGTATCCTCGGCTTTAATGATATATTCATATGTTTTTCCGTCCTCCACTTCTGAATCTGTGTAAGTGGCATACGAACTGTTTACCGCCGCAATCTGTAAATACTTTTCCGCACCCGCTTCTTTCCTATAAATTATATATCTACTGCAATCCGCACTTGTACTCTTCGTCCATGTAATAACCGCTCTCTTCTCTGCGTCCGCAACCGCGACATCAGTCGGTATTTCAGGCGCAGTTCTGTCCAAATGATAGGTCACCACCTGTTCTGTTTCGCTGCCATAAATATCACGAAGCACATATTTTACTTTCATATCCCCATCTTTTGTAAATCCGGTTAAATCCCATGTATATGTGTATGTTGTTCCGCTGCTTACTTTTGTAGATATGACATCTACATATGCCTGTTTTTCCTCATCATAATAGGATACTTGCAATTTATTATTTGCGGCATCAATATAGTTTTTTTGATATACCGAAACAGACGCGCTTGTCCCTAAAATTGTCCCCTCCACCGGATAAACCGCTATGATTTCCGGAAGGCGCGGCGAAACTGTAACAGAATTGCTTATTTCCGATTCCTGATGAAAAGGGTCAATTGCTGTCACATTATATGTATACTCTTCTCCAAGTTCTACCTCTTCGTCCAAATAACTTAAGGATGTATATTCATCCTTGATCAGTTCTCCATTTCGATAAATGCGATACCCTGTCACTTCGGAATTATCTGTCGCCGCTGACCATTTGATTCCAAGGGCTGTTCCTGTTATCCGCCAAACTGATAAATTACTGATGGTACTTGGAATCTCTGTATCATCGGTATAAACAACTTCATCACACATCGTTTTAAAATTGCTCGGAAGATTATAGTAGTTTTTATAGTTCTTACAGAGCTGTAATGTGTGGAATTTGGTTTTTCCTCCATACGACAGGAATCTTACTGTAAATTTTTGATCCGCATTTTGTGATGCCAAATACACACGATGATTACCCGTCGCAACAAAATTCGTATAACTCGACTGTATGAAATTGCCGCCGATTTCCAATGTTCCATCCGTCAAAAAACCTTCCGTGGATATATCGCTGTCAAAACTAAAATCCCCACCGATTTTCACGTAATCACGTTCATTTTGCATGCGCAAGCATACATTTGACGGAATATCAGATTTATAGTTTAAGTCAAAGTCTCCGCCAACCTCCAGCGTTCCGCCATTGATATACAGTTCTCCTTTATGTTGCAGATAATTTCCGGTAACGGTCAGCTGATATCCATTCAGATCCATTACTCCGTCCGCAACATACAAGTCGCCTTCCACAACCGTGTCCTGTTGCAGCGTATATCCCCATATTCCCTGTTTTATACTTGAACCGTAACTAAAAGATCCTCCATTGTTCACACATTCCTTACAATCTATAAACCCATTGCAGACAACGCCGCCTTCACTTGTATTTGCAAGTTCAAGATTCGCTATTTTATGCGTTTCCTTCACCGTTACTGCTTGTGTTTCGTTTCCTTCCAAACGCAATTTGTGCGTCTGATCCGTAATATAACCATCAAGTAATTGAACATCTCCCTTTACTGCTATTGTTCCTGCAGTTTTTGAAACAGAATACGGAACATTATAAATCATATTACCCTGCACGAAAATATAATCTTCATCGTGCGTCATGGATATACCATGATTATATTTTCCGTTCTCTGCGACAAAATTCCCGAACACACTGATATTCGCCTTATCACATTCTAAATAGTCATCATGAATCAAAAGAGAGCCTCCTATTTCCATATCTCCCGAAACTTTTGATTTTTCATCGACTATGTAATCGCCGGTAACAACTACCTTTCCTCCGTTTGCTGCAATATCACCGCCCTTATGCAGCAAATTGCCGCTGACGGTCAAAGTATATCCATTCAAGTCCAGAGATTTCCATAATAGCTCATAATCTCCGTCAACAACGGTATCTTCTGACAGCTTGATATTATAGTCTTCCTCCTGTGTTCCGCACCGGCGGTATAATACTGTATTTTCCCCTAATGCCAACAGTATTTCTTCACTTGCCGCAAGTACACGAATTTCGCTTCTCTGATTGAATTTGTAGTTATTGCTTTCTGTCTCCCCCAGTGACGGAAGTGCGAACTGATAACAGGAGCCATTCCTGTCGCTAAGCATCCAAAGCGAACCGTTCCAGTATTGTAGTGATTGATTTGAAGTACTTGAAATATATTTTTTGTATTCAGAATATCTCCAGTCTATTCCGTCATCGGAATAAAAAACACCGTTTCCGACTACCACTACAAAACCACCGTTTGCATAGGATACATTTGCATAATTTCCCCATCTTATATCACTTTCCCCATGTATATTTAATAACTCTCCTTGTAAATCATAGGTGTAAATTTTGTAATCCGCTTCATCCACTACCACAAGCTTATCTTCTGCATAACACGCATCGCCGCAAACCAGAAGTTCTAATTCTTCCCGGTTTTTTAAAATATCCCAATCTTGTCCATTTTTTGAGGTATATAGTTGGGCCTTTTCATGTATATATACGATTCCTGAATCCTCCACCATCCTTCCGGTCAGTGCATAATAATCCAAGCCGGTGTATACAACGTCTTTGACCGTATCGTATCCGAAATCTATTGTCTCCCATGCAACACCATCTACCGACTGTAAAAGTACCCCCATTGCACCATACAAATAAAATCGCTCACCACAATAAGACATTTTCAATTCGTATATGCTTTGATACATGCCGAAAACATTGTCTGTATCTATCTGTCCCTGCAATGACCATTCCATTCCGTTTTCCGACGAAAAAACTTGTCCTTCTCTGTTCATTGCAAGAAAGATTCCGTTTCCATAGGCTGCTGCTATAGGCATGCCAATCTCAACCTCTGCAATTTCCCAGTCTTCCAGCACATTAGCTTTGACATTCGTTGACTGCATCGGTATATTGCACATTACTATAGCCACTGCAAGAAGCACTGCCACAAATCTTTTTATCTCTTTTTTCCATCTCAATAATCTATATTTCTCTTTCATCCTATTATCCCCTGTTTTTTATTCAAATTTATATTTAATATTCCAAAAAACAGTAACATAACTGTCACCATTTGCGCCCTGTATGTAAAAAAATAATGTGTCATAGAATGACTGCTGATACATGCATATCGAACATATGGGAGCAATGCCAATAGCAACATATTCATTTTTCTGCCCGTTTCAATATCTTTTATTCTCCACATAAAGATTCCCAAGATAATAATTCCCAGCAAAATCACAGTCACTATTTTTATATTTACTGAGTCATACTTCTCTCCAAAGGCCAGAATCCCTATATTCCGTATGATTGCAAGTAAGGGATTCCCCTGTATATGGTCTTTTGTCCGCAAAAAATTATCCGCAAATCCCTCATAGCCAAAATGCATTGCCAGCAAAAACCATTTTGCTAAAAACATTCCCACATAAGATATTCCCCACAAAATGGTTGCTTTTATATATTTTTTCTCATACATCCGTCCTTTATTTTCATCATGTGTCCATATACATAGAAACAGCAAAGGAACGGTTATTGTCAGCAACTCTGCTGTCAAAAAGTCAGTAAAGCAGGTTAACACACCGCATATTATGCTTATTTTGTATAACTGTCTGTCCCCTTTTTGGTTGCATATTATAAATAACGGTACCATAACAAGCATCAGCAATATGGTATTTCCATACTCAAGACAATGCCATGTTACCAATCCTCCGGATAATATAAATGCACCCAAAAAACTAATCGCAGCTTTATATTTTTTTTGCCTGATTGACCAAATTACAAGTCCGGTAACCGTCGTCACAGTCAAAAAAGCATACAAATTATATATTCCTGCTACGCTCATAATACATAGCAAAGGTCTCAACCACACCATGCTTCCGTGCCAATATCTTCCATAACTGACATTAGGCTCTTTGTCCTGAAATACAACTTCCATTAAATCTATATTGGCATTGGTTTGCTCCACATCAAAATACATATCTGCTATTATCGATTCCCACGGAGAATCTTCATCGATTCCATATACCACATTTAGCAGAATAGTATCCGCATAATAATCCAGTATCGTACTGTCTATATCTCTAATCAGAAATTCCCGGCTTTGTCTCTCGTAATAAAACAAAGCTGATTTCTCCATATTTTTCTGTATAACCGTCTGCGGTATCATGGCAACCAATACTTCTAATAATAGGCAAACCACTGCTGTAACAGAAAAAAACAGCAGATACCGTAGTCCCTCATTGAAATATTTTTTTGTTTTCATATTTTTAGTTCTCTTTTCACATCTTCTTAATCTTCACTGTCTTTTTCTGCCCTTTTCCCTTGAGCAGCTTTTTGTACTTCTTGTATTTCTTTTTCGGAACCTTGATGGTTGCTTTCTTATGGATTCCCTTGAATGCCTGTTTGCCCACCGATTTCAGTTTCGTCGATTTAATCGTAATGGTCTTTAGATTCTTGCATCCGTAAAATGCCTGTTTCCCGATGCTCGTGATGTTCTTTCCGATGGTGACTTTTTTGAGTTTCTTGTTGTTTTTAAATGCCTTTGTTTCGATCTTTGTCACCGTATATGTAATGCCGTCGATCTCCACCTGATTCGGAACCGAGTAGCTTTTTTTCTTTTTGTTTGTCAGCCCGTAAAAGGTCGCTGTTTTTTCCGATACGGAGGTAATGATGTAGGTCGAATTTTGGCTGTTGGCTTTCATTCCCTCTTTGTGGTTGCTTTTCCCCTGCGTACTGCCTTCCTGCCGGTTTTGCCCGCCGGTCTGACCGGTTGCAGAGCCCTGTCCGCCGCCGTTCTGACCTCCTGTCACGCCGGATCCGCCGGTTTCTTCCTCATCTTTTTCCCGGTAGGTCTGGCTTTTTATGTTGCCGTTTGCATCGTACTCATACGCGGTGCTGCTTCCGTCCTCATAGATTACCTTGGTCACACGGTTTAGGTCGTCGTACTCGTAAGTATCCGCCGATGCTTCCACCGCTCCGCAGGCAAGCAAAAAAGACAGAAACGTTGCTGCTGCGCAAACGCTCTGTCTCACTTTTTTCAACATATCGCTCTTCATTTTTTTCATAACCCGTCCTTCTCCTTTACGCAAACTCACCATACAAAACAGACATGACCTCTGCCATGCTTGCTCTTTTTCTATTGTATTGTTTGTTCGCATAAATCCAAAACACGGGATTAGGGACGTCCCAATGTATAATAACTATAGTTTTATTGTTTTCATTTGTCAATTTCGAATTGTCAAATTTTTGATAAAATCAAAGAAAAAAGGAGTGCGAACATGAATCAATTAGAAAGTCACATTCAACATTATCTTTTTTTCTGTGAATCACAGAAACGTCTCGATCCTAAAACCCTGAAAGCCTATCAAAATGATCTGGCACAGTTTTCCCGCACGATTTCAGAAACAGACATCTCCGAAATTACTGTCAGTTCTTTGGAATCTTTTATTGCCACACTTCATCAAACCTACAGACCCAAGACCGTCAAGCGCAAGATTGCTTCCGTAAAGGCTTTTTTTCATTTTTTGGAGTACAGGGATATCATTGCAACAAATCCATTTAACAAAATGCAGTTACGCTTTCGTGAGCCTGTCATTCTTCCGAAGGTCATTCCGCTTCCCACGCTGGAATCCTTTTTTAAAACCGTCTATTCCCGACACAACAGGGCTTCCGGTTGCTATCAACAGAGAAAAACATTACAGGATATCGCCATCATAGAGCTGTTGTTTTCCACCGGAATCCGAATCTCCGAACTGTGCTCTCTTCGCGCATCCGATGTGAATCTTTTTGACAACACTATCCTCATTAACGGAAAGGGAGCGAAACAGCGGCGGCTCCAGATTGCAAATGATGATGTCATAAGTATTCTTAAGCAGTATTATGACAGCTATCGGGAGGAAATACGAAACAGCAACTATTTTTTTGTCAGCGGGCGCGGAACTCCCGTCTCGGACCAAGCCGTCCGTCGGATGATAAAGAAATACGCAGCATTGGCCGGAATTGAACTAAATATAACGCCGCATATGTTCCGTCACACATTTGCCACCAGTTTGCTCGAATCCGACGTAGACATCCGCTACATCCAGGAAATGCTCGGTCACAGTTCCATCAACATTACCGAAATTTACACCCATGTTACTACCTCAAAGCAGAAAGACATACTAAAAAACAAACATCCGAGAAAGGATTTTTGTGTGCAAGTAAATTCACATTAGGCTGTACAAATCGCATTTTTTCCGATAGAATAGAAAAAGTGTGAGTAATTTTAGTTGTAGTATCAGGAGGTTTTATAATGATTCAGGCAAGTAATGTAACTTTGCGTATCGGAAAGAAAGCTCTTTTCGAGGACGTTAATATTAAATTCACGGAAGGAAACTGTTATGGTCTGATCGGTGCCAACGGAGCCGGAAAGTCCACATTCCTCAAAATCCTTTCCGGAGCACTTGAGACAACCAACGGCGAGGTCATCATCACACCGGGTCAGCGTCTCTCCGTGCTGGAACAGGACCACTTCAAATATGACAGCCACAACGTTATGGATGTGGTTATCATGGGTAACGCAAGATTGTATGAAATCATGAAGGAAAAGGATGCCATCTACGCCAAGGAAGATTTCACGGACGAGGACGGAATCCGCGCCAGTGAGCTGGAAGCAGAATTTGCTGAGATGGATGGCTGGGATGCTGAGACAAACGCAGCGATGCTTCTTAACGGTCTCGGTATCGCAACAGAGCTCCACTACAGCACAATGAGCGACCTCGACGGTAACGAAAAGGTGAAGGTTCTTCTTGCAAAAGCGCTGTTCGGTAATCCGGACATCCTGCTTCTCGACGAGCCGACCAACCACCTTGACCTTGATGCCATCGCGTGGCTTGAGGACTTTTTGATCGACTTTGAAAACACGGTCATCGTCGTATCCCATGACCGTTATTTCTTAAACAAAGTTTGTACGCACATTGCCGACATCGACTACGGCAAAATTCAGTTATACGCAGGTAACTATGACTTCTGGTTTGAGTCCAGCCAGCTTCTCATCAAACAGATGAAGGAAGCAAACAAAAAGAAGGAAGAAAAAATCAAAGAGTTACAGGAATTCATCTCCCGTTTCTCCGCCAACGCTTCCAAATCCAAACAGGCGACTTCCAGAAAGAAAGCTTTGGAAAAAATCGAGCTTGATGAAATCAAACCATCCAGCCGTAAATATCCGTACATCGATTTCCGCCCGGACCGCGAAATCGGAAACGAAGTCTTGTTCGTTGAAAATGTTTCCAAGACAATCAACGGCGAAAAAGTGCTCGACAACATTTCTTTCAATGTCGGACACGACGACAAGATTGCTTTTGTCGGAAGCAACGAGTTAGCAAAGACTACTTTATTCAAGATTCTTGTGGGTGAACTTGAGCCGGACGAAGGTACCGTAAAATGGGGTGTTACCACATCTCAGGCTTACTTCCCGAAGGACAACACCGAAGAATTCGACAATGACCTCACAATCGTTGACTGGCTGACCGGTTACTCCCCGGTCAAAGACGTAACTTATGTACGCGGATTCCTCGGCCGTATGCTGTTTGCAGGCGAAGACGGCGTAAAGAAAGTGCGCGTTTTATCCGGAGGAGAAAAGGTCCGTTGTCTCCTTTCCAAGATGATGATTTCCGGTGCAAACTGTCTCATCCTCGATGAGCCGACCAACCACCTTGACATGGAATCTATCACAGCGCTGAACAATGGTCTGATCAAATTCAAAGGTGTGGAGCTCTTCTCCTGCCATGACCACCAGTTCGTACAAACTACGGCTAACCGTATCATGGAAATTCTTCCGGACGGAAGTTTGGTAGACAAGATCACCACATACGACGAATATCTCGCAAGCGATGAGATGGCTCGTAAACGTACCATCTACACAGCAAAAAAAGAAGAGGACGAAAACTAATCATGAAATCTGTTGATTTACATGTGCATTCTAACAAATCCGATGGAACACTTGCTCCATCGGATTTAGTTGACTTAGCACTTTCCAAAGGTCTGGCTGCTTTTGCGCTGACCGACCACGATACCACCGAAGGCATCGAAGAAGCTCTCGCTGCTGCATCCGCGGCCCGTGCTAAAGGAGCAGAGATTGAAGTGATTCCGGGCATTGAATTTTCCACGGAATACGAAGGAAAAGATATTCATATTGTCGGAATTGATATTGATTACAAAAGCGATGCGTTTCAGAAGTATTTAAAAGACTTTCAGGAATCGCGGGATAACCGCAATCGTAAGATGTGTATAAAGCTCGCCGAGCACGGCGTTGACATTACGTATGAGAAACTGCGCGCCGAATATCCGGACTCTGTTTTAACACGTGCGCATTATGCGAAATATATGTTGGAACACGGCGTTGTAAAAAGTATGTCCGAAGCGTTTGACCGCTATATCGGCGACCGTGCACCATGCTTTTTGCCTCGTGAGAAAGTGACGCCGTCCCAAGCGGTTTCCCTGATTTTGGAAAGCGGCGGAATTCCGATTTTGGCCCATCCGATTCTTTATCATATGTCGGATGCACGCTTAGACAAACTCGTTGCCACCTTAAAAGAAGACGGACTTGTCGGCATCGAGGCCATCTACTCCACCTACAACCATGCGGAAGAACGCCAGATCCGCAAGCTTGCAGACAAATACGACCTCCGCATTTCCGGCGGTTCGGATTTCCACGGCAGAACAAAACCGGGGCTCGAAATGGGCAACGGCTACGGAAAATTGTTTGTACCATATGAAGTATTAGAAAAGCTGCGTGAGCACTGATGCTCCGCAGCTTCTATTTAACACTCTACGATCAAATATCTTCCGTCTCCGACAGCGAACACCTCGTCCGCCTCCAGAATCTCATCCTCATCGATCTCTGCAATGTCAATTCCTTCTTCCTCAAAGTAATCCCAGACTTCCTTTTTGCTGTTTACGACCACTGCCATACATTCCGCGAGGAAATCATCTGCTTCCTCCGGCGTCTCGGCAACCACTTCCGGAAACAATTTTTCCTGTTGTTTTAAAAAGGCATCCAAAACTTTTTCGTCAAACTGCATCATAGCCACATCCTCCTTTTTACGATGTCTTTAAATATACAATATTTTCAACGATACAACGTCTTCAAAACCTGATACACTCCCTGCTCCCAGTAAGGGGCGCACACATATTTTGCCGCTTCCTTTACGACCGGAAGAGCATTTCCGACCGCATAGCTTTCGCCGCCGGCCCGAAGAAGCCCGATATCATTTTCATTGTCACCGAACACCATCGTTTCCTCCGGCAAAATCCCGAGCCCTTCCTGCAAGACCTTCAGTGCATTTCCTTTGTCCACGGAGAAGTCCATGAAATCGACCCACTCTTCTCCTGCCATGCAGGTTTTTACTTTATCCTTCCACTTCGGAAGCAGGAAACTTTCTCCGATTTCCCGGATGCTTCCTTTGTGATATATCGCCAGTTTCACAAACTCGGCGTCCTCCGCAAGAATATCATCGGTCAGCGTTACGTCGTTCCGATAGCTTTCGCTAATCAAGCGGATGAAATCTTCGTCCTTGCTCTCTAGAAAACAGCCCTTGCTGGTGGAAGCCACCACATGACAGTCCTTTTCATACAAACTCCGCAAATCTGCCATAATTTCTTCCACGTGCTCTCTTGTCATCTTGGTAAGGCCGTAGGTTTGACCGTCCTTGACGATATGGGCTCCGTTTTCTGCAATAAACAAAAGATTGCGGTCCGCACGTTCAAACATGCGCCGGATACTTCCGTACTGTCTTCCGCTTGCTATGGTAAAATATATTCCCTGATCTGTCAGCTTCCGAATCGCCTCGATTATCTCGTCACCGACCTCGCGGGATGAATCCTTGACCAGTGTCCCGTCCACATCAGTAGCAATCAGACGGATAGTTCTGTTTGCGCCACAGTTCTCAATCACTTCCGCCCCATCATCAACATAAGCAAGAAGCTCTGTCGGCGTACCGATAATCGCATCCGCATGATACCGCTCCAGTTCTTCCCGGTCGCGGAATCCCCACAGTGCACCGACGGTAAATACACCGGCCGATTTGCCGGTCTGCATATCAATGCTTGTATCACCCAGATAAACTGCCTCGTCACAAGTTACCCCAAGCTTACTTAAGATATATTTCACGCCGTCCGGTGCCGGTTTCCGCGGTCTGTCATCCACCTGACCGACCACCGCATCAAACACATCGTCCCCAAACACGGAAGAAATCACATCCTCCGTCTGCGCCTGGGGTTTGTTGGAGTTAACTGCAAGCAAAAACCCTTTTTTCTTTAAAGATGCAAGCAAATCCAAAATGCCTTCATAAGGCTTTACTTCATACATGCAATATTTTTCAAACACTTCTTCGTATTTGCCCATAACCTCATCAAAATGCAAAAGCTGCTCATCACCGTCATGGATCAGACACTGACGAATCAGTTCCGCCGAGCCGTTGCCCACAAAATAGCGATAACGGTCCACCTCATAAGGTGCAAAGCCAAAGGCTTCCAGCGCCATATTTGCAGATTTCTGTATGGATTTGAGTGTGTTGGTAAGTGTTCCGTCCAGATCAAAAATAACAAGTTTTTTCATGCCTACTCCAAATGCTGTGCAGTCTCCGGTCTAAATACTCTTCCGGAAACAGCCTCCTCTTTTCTCGTCTCTTTTGCCTCTGCACCTGCCTCCTCGCAGAAGGTATCCTGTGCGCAGCAAAGCTTTTTGCCGCGGCGATCCACCTTGGCATAGGAATCATCCGTCAAAAGCACATGGGCTTTTTTCGTGTCATCCAGCTGCACCTGCAAAATATGGATGGCTTTCTTTTTCAGATCTTCCTGCAAAATCGGGAACAAAATTTCCACGCGGCGTTCCAGATTTCTCGGCATCCAGTCTGCACTGGCCATATACACTTCCGGATTTGCATTATTTTCAAAATAGAACACACGCGCATGCTCCAGGAAATTGCCTACAATGGAACGTACCGTGATGTTTTCGCTCACACCCGGAACGCCAACCTTCAGACAGCAAATCCCCCTCACAATCAAATCAATCTTGACCCCGGCAGAACTCGCCTTATACAGTGCTTCTATAATATCGATATCACAGAGTGAATTCATCTTTGCAATGATACGGGCCGGTGCACCTGCTCTCGCATTTTCCTCCTCGCGGCCGATCAAATATAAGAATTTGTCTTTCAACCAGAGAGGAGCCACCGAAAGACGGTTCCAGCTCTTTGGCTCCGAATATCCGGAAAGCATGTTAAAGACCGCAGTCGCATCCTCACCGATCTCCTCCTGACAGGTCAAAAGTCCAAGGTCCGTGTACAATTTTGCTGTCGCATCATTATAGTTACCTGTGCCTAAATGTACGTAACGGCGGATTCCGTCCTCTTCCCGTCGCACGACAAGCGTGATCTTGGAATGTGTCTTGAGACCGACCAATCCGTAAATAACGTGGCAACCTGCTTTTTCCAGCATCTTTGCCCAGACAATATTGTTTTCCTCGTCAAAACGCGCCTTCAGCTCCACGAGAACCGAAACCTGCTTACCGTTCTCCGCCGCCTGTGCAAGCGCACGGATAATCGGCGAATTTCCGCTGACACGGTACAGCGTCTGCTTGATCGCCAAAACCTGCGGATCTTTGGCTGCTTTCTGAATGAAAGAAACCACCGGTTCAAAGGTCTGGTACGGATGGTGCAATAAGATGTCCCCTTTTGCAATCTCCGCAAAAATATCGCAATCGGCCGGAAGCTCTTTGACCGGCTGCGGCTTGTAGGATTTCACTTTCAATCCGTCAAAGCCTTCCATTCCGTACATTTTCATAAGGAAAGTCAAATCAAGAGGTCCGTTGATATAATAAATATCTTCATTTACCAGTTCCAATTCTTTGTTGATTATCTTGAGAAGACGCTTGTCAACGCCCTCTTCTACTTCCAGACGGATCGCTTCTCCCCACTGGCGTTTCTTCAGCTGCTTTTCAATTTCTTTTAACAAATCCTCTGCCTCATCTTCATCGATGGAAAGATCCGCATTTCGCATAATTCGGAACGGATGTGCACAAATGACATCGTAATTGAGAAACAACTTATCCATGTTATGCTCAATCACTTCCTCCAACAAAATCACATGAGTCTTGGCATCATCCTCAAAAAGCTCCGCCGGAAGCTGTATGATACGAGGAAGCACGGAAGGAACCTGCACCGTTGCAAATTCAATCTCCGCATCCTTCTCTCCCTTCTTCTTAAGAAGCGCACCGAGATTGAGGGATTTATTGCGGATCAGCGGAAACGGTCTGGAGGAATCCACCGCCATCGGAGTAAGCACCGGGTAAATATTATCCTCAAAATAGCGATCGAGATATTCTGCCTGCTTTTCCGTCAGGTTTTCATGATGGGTTACCACATGCATACCGTTTGCCAGAAGCTGCGGAAGCAATGTCCTGTTATAAGTTGCATACTGCAAACTTACCAGTTCATGGGTGGCTTTCTTTACCAAAGAAAGCTGCTTCTCCGGACTGAGACCTGCGATATCCTTTTTTGTATATCCCGCATTGACCATGTCCTTTAAAGACGCAACGCGGACCATGAAAAATTCATCCAGATTGGACGCCGAAATACTTAAAAATTTCAACCGCTCAAACAAAGGAATATTTTTATCCCTCGCCTCACTCAGAATACGATGATCAAACTGCAACCAGGAAAGCTCCCGGTTCGTATAAAGCGCAGGATCTCTGTAATTTATTTTTTCTGTCTTTTCACTCATTTATAATGCTCCGTTCTGTCTCTGTTTAAACTCTTTTTTTCTGACGAATGACAGGCTTTATGCTGTAGACTTCTTCAAAAAAATCCGCCTTCGGTCCGATCAGACTTTTTTCCAGCGTGATATCCTCCGCCGTATCTACATTCAGAATCAGTTCATTGTCCTTCAGAACTGCTTTTACCTTTTTAAATTTCTGTTTATGACTTCTGTCCAGTCCGTTGGCCAGCTTCAGGATGGCAGTCAGCTTAGCCACCGTCACATAAGCATTCTGATCAATATTCATGCGACGCGCCATCTCACCGTAGTATTCAAAATCAAGCCGGTTATACTTGACAATATTGGCCACCATCTCTCTTTCCAAATGGGAAAGTCCGATGATTTCCGTGGACATGATGATATTGTAGGAACACTCCCCTGCATTGAGCATGCTGATATATTTTCCGCAGTCATACAGACGGGCCGCCAGCTGCAGCAGAAACCGGTCTCTTTTCTTGAGACCGTGAATTTTTTTGATACTGTCAAAAATCATCAGCGAAATATTTTCCACCGACTCGCTTCGTTTGCGGCTTCCCATATAGCGCTTGCTGATTGTCTCACAGCATGCAAGAATATCCTTTTCAAAATCATGATCTATCGTGATCAGTTTATTTTTCTCGGCATATTCATAGGCCATTCCGTCACAGAGCGTCACGCCCGGCGCCCACAAAAGCTTGGCATCCATCACCTCAAGCATACGCTTTACAAGGATTGCACTGCAGAACAGAAGCGATACCTTTTCCTCCTCCATACCGAGAGAAACAGCAATCTCCTGTCGACTCTTTGTCTGCAGTCTTTTTACAAACTCCATACAGCCTTCTCTGGAAAGATAGCCTTTTTTGTCCCCGCTGACAGACGTACTCTGAATCACCGGTGAAAAATAGTCATCCACAAAAATAATATTTTCAATCTCACGGCCCTTGAAATGCATCTTTTTTAGCACCTCAAGCTGATTGTCCACAAGCTCTCCCACAAGCTCCGCATAACGGGACGGTTTGGCCTGCATCGCCATAAGACGGTCGCGGATACGCAGTACGCCGAGACGGATATTCTGGGTAATCACAAGAGAATCCTTGTCAAACAACGACACCTGAAGACTTCCGCCGCCAAGGTCCACAATGGCGGTTCCCTTTTCGATGATTTTGCGAAAACCCTCTCCCTTGGATGCGATTGCCTTATAGTCCAAAAAACGCTGTTCCGAGTTACTGATAACATTTACTTTCAGCCCGGTTCTGCTCTCAATGGTATCTAGCACAAGGATCGTATTCTTTGCCTCACGCACTGCACTTGTTGCATAGGCCTTATAGGCGTCCACCTTGTAGGAATCCATAATTTTCTTAAAATCTCCGAGTACGTCACAGAGCTCGTTGACACGTTCAATGCTGATTTTACCCTGCCCATAACTTTCCGTTCCCAATTCTATTTTGTGACGGATGTGGTCGATTTCCTTCAGTCCGACCTTTGGGGAAATCTCAAATATTTTCATTGCCAGTTCATAGGAACCGACATCGATTGCTGCAAATGTCCGAATTGCCATCCGACTGCCTCCTAATAATTGCCGAGAATCTTCATGTTACGCGCCTCATCCCTGAGACCGCGAAGAGCATTTTTCACTGCGCTGTCCGCAAGATTCCCCTCAAAATCAATAAAGAAACGATATTCCCAGTTCCGATCTTCAATCGGTCTGCTCTCAATCTTACACATGTTGAGATTGTTGTAAATAAAATGAGAAAGCATGTGATAAAGAGAACCGCTCTCATGCGGTACCTCGAAACAGATGCTGATCTTTTTGGCGTCCTTTTTGAAAACTTTCTGATTGGTGACAATAATGAATCTCGTAGAGTTGGTTTCTGACTGATTCACGCCTTGTTTCAAAATTTCCAGTCCGTACGCCTTGGCCGCATATGCACTGGCGATGGCCACCTGGGATGTGTCGCCGTCCTCCTTCACCTTCTGTGCCGCAAACGCATTGTTCTGCATACTGATCTGCTGCCAGTTGTAGCTGCCAAGGAATCTTGCACTCTGCATCAGTGACTGCGGATGGGAATACACTCTCTCGATGTTCTCAAGGTCTGTTCCCGGAAGTCCCAGCAGACAATGTTCGACTTTTATAATCTGCTCGCCGACAATATAATTCTCAAACTCTACCATAAGGTCATAGATTTCGCTCACAATTCCGGCTGTGGAATTCTCGATCGGAAGCACCGCAAAATCAGCACTTCCCTCATCAATGGCGCTCATCGCCTCACGGAAGGTACTCACATGAAAGCTGTTAATCCGATCGCCGAAATACTTTTCCATCGCCGCCTGGGAATACGCACCTTCTGCCCCTTGGAATACGACGCGGGCCTTCTTTGTGTCCAATTCGTCCACGCCGATAAACGGAAGTTTGCCGAGGCTTCCATGCTCCGCAAGCATCTGATACTGGAGCTTGCGGCTCATAGACATAATCTGCTCAAACAATTCTTCCACGCCGTGGCTGTTAAATTCATTGTGGGTCAGGGATTTCACCTTGCGGATTTTCTCTTCCTCCCTCGTCTTGTCAAAGACCTTTTTTCCGGTCTCTATTTTATATTCTGCCACTTTAGAGCAAATATCCATTCTTCGCTCATACAAATCTACAATCTGCTGATCAATGTCATCAATTTCATTTCGAAGTACACTAAGGTCCATCACTTTTTCCTCTCATCCTGCTGTTTTATATCTGTCATATCTTCGCTGCGCACAGCATTTTCTACCATAAATATCTTATACCAATTCCACTTAATAGGCAAGGCAAAGGACAGGAAAAACAATGTAAAAAGTATTCTATTTTTCATACCGGGTGTGCTATACTGAGTATAGTTCGGAAAGTCCATTTTTCAGTGATACTTTTCGTCCAAGTGTTAGGAGGTTCTTTATGAAAAATAAAGCAAAGGTCACTTTATTTGTCGTCCTTATTATCATACTCATTGTTGTTGTCTGGATCGTGAATCATCTCATGAATCGCGTCCCGGATAATCCGGCCGGAACCATCGGCAATACCGCCGGTAATCTCAACAACGGCGGTTACTTTTGCGAATCTGACGGCGTAGTCTATTTTGCCAACGCCTACGACGGCGGTACTCTGTACTGCATGAATGCTGATGAGACGTCGATTGAAAAGTTAAACCGCTCGGAGGTATCCGGACTCAACGCAGCAGGAAAATATCTGTATTATTACCAGAAAAATTCTTCCTCTTACCCGGATTTCAGTTTCCTGATCCGCACCTACGGTCTTTACCGCTGCAAAAAGAACGGTCGCAGTCTTTACTGTCTCGACAAATCAGATTGCGGAACCGTCTCTCTGATCGACAATACCGTTTATTACACCAAGCCGGTGGACGGTGCAAAGACGCTGCAGCTTTTTTCCATCGGAACCGACAAGAAAAATCCGAAGCTCGTGGCGGATTATCTTATGAATCCTGCCAATGTTTCCGACGGTATCATTTACTACAACGGAACCGTGGAAAACCATCATCTGCTCAGCTACGACACCGCAACCGGACAGGAAAACATTGTCAAAGAATATGACATGTGGAATCCGACGTTGCAGGGTCAGTCCATTTACTTTATCGATTTAGAGGGCGATTACCGCTTATGCCGCTATGACATGATTGACGACAGCATTACAGTACTTGTTTCCGACAAAGTGGAAGCCTTTAACCTCTCGGCTCAATATGTTTATTACCAAACCTTTGACACTGACTCCCCTGCCCTTTGGCGCGTGAGAACCGACGGAAGCAGTCCTGAGATTGTTGCGGAAGGTACCTACAGCGACATCAGCGTTACTTCCCAATATGTTTACTTCCACTCCTATGCGGCGGATGTTCCGATGTACCACACACCGGCCGACGGTCCTGTGGCAGTCTCCGCCTTTGACGGCGCCAGCCAGGCAGCGTTTGAGGAGATGAGTGAGTAATTTCATTGCATATAAAAGGCCATGATGATTTTGATATATCGTCATGGCCTTTTAACCTGCACATTGTCGGGGCATATACACATTCTTTGTTTCGTCATGCCCTGTTCTCATGCGAAAATCAGTTTTATGTAAACCAAATGGGCATATAGAAAATTTGCTCGAATCAGTGCCCCGATTTTTTTAAAAAACGGGGCACCAGGGGAAACAAATCTCACACATGCCCAATCAGTTTACATAACACAGTATTCTAGCACATATCCGGGGCATAGAACATTATCCATTCTCTATATGCCCTTCTATCACAAAATCCTTCCGCCATGAAGCAATGACTACTCTTCCAACTCCTCCAGCATCTGACGGACGGTCCTGCCAAGCACCGGATGTCTGAAATGCGGCGCAAGCTCACACAACGGAGCAAGCACAAAATTGCGGTTTTGCATATCAATATGCGGTATGCACAAATCCGGCTCACTTATAACCTCATCCTCATAAAACAAAATATCCAGATCCAGCGTCCGAGGTCCCCAGTGAATGAGGCGCTCGCGTCCTGCCAAGGCTTCTATCTCATGCAGGCGTTCCAAAAGTTGCTGCGGCGAAAGCAATGTCATAAGTTCAATTGCACCGTTCAAAAAATCATCCTGCTCCACACCGCCGTAAGGCTTTGTCACCATCCACCCGGATGCTCTGACCTGCTTCATATCCCGGTCTGCTTTCAGCTGCTCTACCGCCTGACTTAAATATGCTTCCTTGTCCCCCATGTTGGAACCGACGGACAGATACACTCTGTTCCAACGTAAGCTGCGGGTAACCGACACATTTTCAAACGGCAGCGAAATCGGCGCTTGCGGTTTACATAATTCCATTTCGATACCCTGGAGCATCGGAAATGCAAGAAGTACTTCCCGCAAGGTTTCCGCTACCGCACGCTCCAAAAGCTTGTATGTATTTTGCTGCAAAAAATCCGTTATAAACTGACACACCTCGCCGTAGTGTACCGCATCGGTCACTTCATCGGTCTGCGCCGCCTTGTTCATGTCGTAATACAGCTTTGCATTCACAAAAAAATCCTGTCCATTTCTGGTTTCTTCTTCCAGTACTCCGTGATGGGCAAATATTTTCAATCCCGAAATTGTAATATAATCCATGAAATCACCTCTGTAAATTCATATTTCGTATGGCCAATGCCATTTTTACCGCACGGACATTTTCTTTGACATCGTGTACTCTGAAAAAGCTGCAACCTTTCATGACGCCGATCACCGATGTCGCCAATGTTCCCTCCATGCGCTCCTCCTTCGGAAGATCAAGTGTCAGCCCGATTACCGACTTACGGGACGCCGCCAGCAGAATCGGAAGTCCGAAACTGTGAAGCATGTCCAAAGATGCCAGCATCTCCATGTTCTGCTCATAGGTCTTGGCAAAGCCGATCCCCGGATCAATCATAATCTTATCTGCCGAAATTCCGGCTCCGCGGGCCAGTTCCAGGGACTGCGCAAGGTCGGAAATCACATCATTGACAAAATCATGATACACCGGTTCTGTGCGATTGTGCATCAGACAGCAGGACACCGAAGCTTCGGCGATTACCTTCGCTATATCCGGATCTTTTTTGAGCCCCCAAACGTCATTGATCATATCTGCTCCGGCCGAAATTCCGGCCCGTGCCACAGACGCCTTGCTTGTATCCAGCGATATCGGAATGTTAAACTCTTTTTTGACCGCCTCTATAACTGGAACCACGCGCGCAGTCTCTTCCTCCGCCCCAAGCGGTGTATAGCCGGGCCTTGTGGACTCCCCGCCGATATCAATAATATCCGCACCGTCCTTTATCATTTCCTCCACCCGGAAAAGCGCCTTGTCCGGACTGTCATATTTGCCTCCGTCCGAGAAGGAGTCTGGAGTGACATTTAATATACCCATTATATATGCATTATTTGCCGTGTCAAATTCTCTGTTCCCTATTTTCACAGTTACCCTCCGCTAACTTTCTCCCGAACATTGTTATCGAATATTCTTTTTGAACATCTTCATGTAATTAAATCTCTAGTGTCATGTTCTTCTTGTCATTTTTCCAATTGCAATTTTTCTCCTGCTCGCAAAAATAGCAGGGACGGCTGAGCTTGTCCGCCCGGTACAAAAGACCGTTTAGGTTCTTTTCATCCTTCACCCGGCTTTCTCTGTGTGTGGAGATCGCCGACACGATCTGCTCACTGTCTGCCTCCGAAAAACCGCAATCCTTCAAAATAGCCGGTGCTAACCTTGCGCTGACAAGGGCGTGATCTTCTCCCGTCTCGTACTGCTGCCATCTTCCGATGTCATGCAGCATTGCAGCGGCGTAAATCAGCTCCTGTCCGAGCCCGTAGCCTTCCTGCAAATTCAGCAGCATGGCAATGCGCGCCACATCCGTAAAATGCACCATGTCGTGGCGGCAAAATTCTCTTTTCTTTTCCCACTCCGCAATTTGGCGGATGTAGTCCTGATACTGCGGATGGGTTATGATTTGGTTTAGTTTGTCCATTGCTTTCATTTTTCTTGTCCTAACTTTAAATTTCTTCCAATCGTTCTTTTTTATCTCCGGTATTGTTTTAGGGAACTTTTTTCTTTTATCCGCACAAAAAAGTTCCCTAATTATTATAATCATATTTCAAATTGTTAAAAATTAAGATCCTTCGTCCCTAACTTCTCTACTTACTTCCCCGAAGCATTTCAAAAAACGTATTGCGGAGTGCTTCATCCTCCTCAAACTTTCCGCGCACGGCGATGCTGACCGTCGAACTTCCCGGCTTTTTGATGCCGCGCATGGTCATGCACATGTGCTCCGCCTCCGTCATCACCATGGCTCCGGCCACGCCCAGATCCTCCATCAGTGCGTCCGCAATCTGGTCCGTCATCTGCTCCTGCAGCTGCAGACGCTTGGCAAACACATCCACCGTTCGCGCCAGCTTACTCAGGCCCACCACTTTTCCGTTCGGTATGTAAGCCACATGCGCCTTCCCGTAAAACGGAAGCATATGATGCTCGCACATGGAGTAGAAGGTGATATCCTTCTCCAGCACAATTCCCGTATTTGACGATGTAAATGTCTTCTGCAGATGATCTGCTGCATTCTCCTGCATCCCTGCAAAAATCTCTTCATACATGCGGGCGATTCGCGCCGGTGTCTCCACCAGGCCTTCTCTTGTCGGATCCTCACCGATTCCCTCCAGAAGCATCTGCACCGCTGTTTCTATTTTCTTTTTATCTACCATGTCTTTACACTTTCCTTTGACGTTTTTCCAATATATCCATCAGCCTTCCGAGATACGAAAGTGAGCCGAAAGCAACAATCACACTGTCCTTATCTGCAAGCAGATAGCTCATCTCCACGGCCTCCTCAAGGCTTCCCGCTGCTGTTACGCTCCCGTGATGCTTCGAAACCGCCTGTGCCAGTTCATACGCATCCAGCGCCCGCGGATTGTCCGGCGTCTTCACTGTAATAATCTGCTGTGCGAAAGGAGCTGTCAGGGCAATGATTTTATCATACTCCTTGTCCTTCAACACTCCCATTATATAGATAATCTTCTTATTTGTAAAATAAAACTGTATAGACTGCGCCAGTTTTCTGGCCCCCGCCTCGTTGTGTGCACCGTCCGCCACAAAGAAAGGCTTCTCGGAAAGCACCTCAAAACGTCCGCTCCATTTCGCCCCGGCAAAGCCCTTTAAGACCGCTTTCTCAGAAATGTTCACGCCCTCGCCCCGCAGCACATCAATCACCTTCAGAGCCAATAACGCATTTTCAATCTGATATTTTCCTGCCAGAGAAATCGTTACCTCAAGCTTATCCTGATACACAAACGACTGCCGCTTCAGACCATAGCGGATTTTGGCTGCCTCCTCCGTGGAAACCCACACCGGACGGGTGTTGTGTTCACCGCAGACACGCTCAATCACCTCCGCAGCTTCCTCCGACTGCTGTGCACTGACCACCAAACATCCCGGCTTGATGATTCCTGCTTTGTTTTCCGCAATCTGTGAAAGGGTGCTTCCCAGAAAAGACATATGATCCTTGCTGATCGGCGTCAAAACCGCCACCTTCGTATTCTTAATCAGATTGGTTGCATCCAGCTTACCGCCCATACCGCATTCCAAAATCACATAGTCACAGTGCTTTTGTGCAAAATAAAGAAATCCAAGCGCTGTCTCCACCTCGAAAGGTGTCGGATGCGGTTTCCCTTCGCTAACCAATGCATCGCACGCCTCTTTCACCACAGTGAGCAGCTCGCAAAATGAGTTCTTTGAAATCATCCGTCCCCCGATACAGATCCGCTCTCTATACTCCCGGATGGTCGGGGAATTGTATGACCCGACACGGTAACCGGCCTCTTTGAGCACCGATGAAAGATACGCCGACACCGACCCTTTTCCGTTCGTTCCCGCAATATGCAAAAAAGAAAGCCCATCCTGCGGATTTCCAAGCTTTCCGCACAAATTTATCATATTATCAAGTCCCGGTACACTTCCCAGCACCTGCAAAAACTCGATATACTCCATCGCTTCTTTGTAATTCATCTCACACCTCGCGCATCTCTTTTGAATCTGCAAAAGATTAGTGCATGTCACAACTATATGTCATCCCGGACCCGTTAAAGACGTCAGTCCTTGGCGAGGCGTCGCCGAGCCTAGTACTGCTACGTCTTTACCGGAGCGAAAGCGCGTCCGGCGTGAAATATAGTTGTGACACGAACTCAAACTTATTTCAAATTCAAATTATACCTATTTTTCATGAATAAATAAACCCCTTTCGGGCACACTTCAAATATGATTAAAAATTTCTTTACCTGCGGTCTTCTCGGTTGGTGCCTCGAGATCCTGTACACGGCCGCATGCTCATTGAAAAATCATGACATTCGGTTAAAAGGAAATACCTCTCTTTGGATGTTCCCCATCTATGGTCTGGCTGCTTTTTTAAAGCCCCTGACCATTCTCCTAAAAGGAAAGCCCCTCTTTCTTCGGGGAACGGTATATACCATATGTATTTTCATTACCGAATTTGTGACAGGCGAGTTTTTGAAAAAGAGACACGCCTGTCCTTGGAACTACGAGGATGCTCCCTTAAATATCCACGGCGTAATCCGCCTGGACTATGCCCCATTCTGGTTTGGCACCGGACTCCTATATGAGTTTTTGCTTAGTCGCAGTTCCAAAAAAGCGGCGAAACCGCTGCAATTATCCTCCCCTAACCCCGGCGATGTTTCCTAGGCATCGCCAAAGCAAAAAAATTGCCACGGAGCTAAGCGCCCGTGGCAGTTTTTATTTCCTATGTAATCCAAATGATTATTCTGCTGTCGGCTGAGCCAGGAATACGATCAGAATAATAGATCCTACACATGGGATAAAGCTAAAGAAGATGTACGGCCAAGACTTGCCGATGTCGTTCAATCTACGAACTGTGATTGCAACACCCGGAACAAGAGTTCCTAATGAGTACACCCATGACAGAATACCGGCGATTACGCCGATAACCGGAATCAAAGCTAACACCCCGAAGATACATCCGATCACGAAATTGGTTAAAAATACGGTCCAGAATGTTTTTCTGTCTGTTGTTCCCTGGAAATCAACGTAGCGGAGTAAAATTTCCTCTCCCCATGGTTTTAAAATGTCAGGTAACTTGTCTACAAATGCTTGTAACTTTTCCATCACAAAATCTCCCTTCATAAAATATATGATGTATTATATACACTTACAAATATACCTTTGCAAAGGTACAATTGTCAAGATTTTAGGGACATATTGTCGAAATATGCCCGTCTGCGGAATTATACTCCGTCCAAATCGACATCTGTCATCTGTCCGCTTCCGATGTCAAGCGTATTTAACGTTCTGCGCTTGATTCTCGCCTGCTCGGATGCTTCCAAAATGAAATCCTTGATGGCTCTCGCATTTTTTACATGCTCAATCTTCAAAATCGGAGATGTGGTATCCCCGGTATGGCAAATCACTGTACCGAGTTTGAACATGCGCTCCATAAGGCTGGTCTCCAGCTGGACATCCTGGATTTTGTACATATAACAGTCGTCTTCCACGGTTTTCAAAAGACCTCTCTGAATATTGAGTATATCTTCTTTGATTGTGTACACCGTAAAGGTCCATGGCAGACCGAAAAATAAGATTCTTTTACGTTCTCTGAATTCCATGTCGAATCCCTCCCAATATTTTTTTCTTATTATACCTATTTATTGTGCGAAATGCAATTGAAAGACACAATATTTTGTGTTATCATTAGGAAAATGTTTGGCCGATGCCAAAAAGGAGGATTCTATGACAGCAAAAGAATGTATTTTGGGCAGAAGAAGCATTCGCAAATTTAAAGCAGATCCGGTAGATCACGCACTTTTGGAATCTGTTGTTGAGACAGCGTCTTATGCGCCGAGCTGGAAACATACCCAGATTGTCCGCTATATTGCAGTGGAAGGTGATCTGAAAGACAAAATCGGCCGTGAATGTACGACCTCTTTCCCGGGCAACGGCAGAATTATCGAAAACGCACCTCTTTTAATCGCTGTCACCATCATCAAAAACAGATGCGGTTTTGAACGCGACGGTTCCTATACGACCGACCGCAAAGATACCTGGCAGATGTACGATGCCGGTGTTGCAAGCCAGACCTTCTGTCTCGCTGCACACGAAGCCGGTCTCGGCACTGTAATCATGGGTATTTTTGACCGTGCTGAAATTGAGACACTTTTGGAAATCCCGGAGGACCGTGAACTTGTTGCTCTCATTCCTGTCGGCTATGCAGATGAGGCTCCGGCAGCACCTCGCAGAAAACCGGTTTCCGATTTATTAACCTATAAATAATACAAAGGAATCGAAGGAGTTTTCTTCGATTCCTTTTCTGTAAAATAAAACCAAAGGAGATTACCGCTATGAGACATCTTATGAGTCCTATGGACTTTACCACTGAGGAACTGGACGCACTCTTTGATCTGGCTGCAGACATTGAAAAGCATCCTGACACTTACGCACACAAATGCGACGGCAAAAAGCTTGCCACCTGCTTTTACGAACCGAGTACCCGCACCCGCTTAAGCTTTGAAAGTGCCATGCTCGGGCTCGGCGGAAGCGTTCTCGGATTTTCCGATGCAGGTTCCTCCTCCGCAGCAAAAGGAGAAAGTGTATCCGACACGATCCGCACCGTCTCCTGCTTTGCAGATATCTGTGCCATGAGACATCCGAAGGAAGGTGCCCCGATGGTTGCTGCCACACATTCCCGCATTCCTGTCATCAATGCCGGGGACGGCGGACATCAGCACCCGACCCAGACCCTGACCGATCTTCTGACCATCCGCTCTTTAAAAGGACGTCTTAACAACTTTACCATCGGTCTTTGCGGTGACCTGAAATTCGGTCGTACGGTTCACTCTCTTATCGAGGCACTGAAACGCTATGACAACATCAAATTCGTATTTATTTCGCCGGAAGAACTCCGTGTACCGGACTACATTACCGAAATGCTCACCGAACTGGAAATCCCTTACGAGGAACACATCAGTCTCGAGGACACGATCGATCAGCTGGATCTTCTCTACATGACAAGAGTCCAGAGAGAGCGTTTCTTCAATGAAGAAGATTATATCCGCTTGAAGGATTTCTACATTTTGGACAAGAAAAAAATGAGTCTTGCAAAACCGGACATGCTGGTACTTCATCCATTGCCGCGTGTCAACGAAATATCCGTGGAAGTGGATGACGACCCAAGAGCCGTATACTTCAAACAGGTACAGTACGGTGTCTATGTACGTATGGCCCTGATCCTCACCCTTCTGGAACTTGTATAAATCTACACCCAATATAAAGGAGAAAATCTATGTTAAATGTAGGACAAATTGAAGAAGGCTTTGTACTTGACCATATCAAAGCCGGCAAAAGTCTCGCTATCTACCATCTGCTGCAGCTCGACAAGATGGATCACACGGTGGCAATCATCAAAAATGCCAAAAGTAATAAAATGGGAAAAAAAGATATTTTAAAAGTGGAATGTGACATTACACAGCTGGATTTGGATGTGCTCGCCCTGATTGACAAAAACATCACCGTAAACGTGATTAAGGACGGCGAAATCGTCGACAAAAAAGAACTGGTTTTACCAAAAGAAATCAAAAACATTATCCAGTGCAAAAACCCGAGATGTATCACATCCATTGAGCAGGAGCTTCCGCACAGATTCGTCCTCTCCGATGAGAAAAAGGAAATCTACCGCTGTAAATATTGTGAAGAAAAATATAACGAAAGATCACAGTCCTTCATGCGCTGGTAAAAATAGCACCTCCCTAATATGGGGAGGTGTTTAATTTTGTTATCGATGGGTAATAACGGAAAATCGCTTTCCCCAGGATTGCATCCTCTGATACAAAACAATATTTTTGTTCTACGGCCGCCACCACTGTGGAAACCTGCCCGGTCATGACCGCTTCCGAGGCCCAGTATCTTCCGTCCAGAGAGTTGTTACGGTTATCGCCCATAACGAAGTAATACCCCTGCGGAATCTCAAGTGATAATCCATCATTTTCTATGATCCAGTCTTCTTTCAGATATGTCTCATCAAGCGGCGTATCGCTCTCATCAATGTACACCTTGGCATCCTTAATCTCAATGGTCTCACCCGGAAGTCCGATGATGCGCTTGATGTAAATCTCCTCCGGATTGACCGGATACTCAAAGATGATAATATCTCCGCGCTTCGGCTCGTCAAACAGGTAGGAAAGCCGAAACCCGATCAAACGGTCGCCCGGAAGTATGGTTGACTCCATGGAACCGGTCGGTACATTGGCGTTTACAATCACAAACTTGTTCAGTACAAGTGCCACCAAAAACGCAAATACAATCACGCGGATCCAGGAAAAAATCTCCTTGATCACTTCTTTTTTATCTATTTTTTTCTTTTCTAACGTCTCTTCCATTTCATTCACCTTTCTGTCACTATGGTAAATTATAATTCTTTTGCTCTATTTTGCCAAGTATGATATATTTTGAAATAAGAAAAAGAAACGACAAATTCGGGGGAAATATGGCAACAAAAACAAAACAAACCAATATTTTTGAAAATCACATGAAATTCAAGGGAACATTCCGGCCTTACCAGCAGCGGGTGCTGGACAACAGCCGCACCTATCTGGCTGACAAAAGGCTGCATATTGTTGCGGCGCCGGGATCCGGCAAAACAACTCTCGGCATTGAGCTGATTACGCGTCTCGGCGACCCGTGTCTCATTCTGACACCGAGTATTACCATCCGGGAACAGTGGGGAGGACGGATTGCATCTTCTTTTTTAAACGAAGAGGAAGATGCAGCGCAGTGGATTTCTTCCACGATCAAAGCACCCCTTCCGATCACCACAATCACCTATCAGGCACTCCACAGTGCCTACACCCGTCACCATGGACCGCTTCCGGAAGATGACGGAGAAGACACCGATGATCTGGTCGGCAACGAGGCACCGGATAACGATACATCCGCAAACGTCGCTGAAACAGAGGATGTGGATTATTCTGATTTCGATCTCATAAAAACAATCCGCGACGCCGGAATCCGCACGATTTGTCTGGACGAAGCACACCATCTGCGCAGTGAGTGGTGGAAGGTCTTAGAACAGGTGATTAAGGAGCTTTCCGAGGACATCACTCTCATCTGTCTGACTGCCACACCGCCGTATGATTCTACGCCGGCGCAGTGGAAACGCTACACCGACTTGTGCGGTCCGATTGACGAAGAAATTTTCACACCGGAGCTGGTCAAAGCCGACAACCTTTGCCCGCACCAGGATTATGTATATTTTAACTATCCGACACAGGAGGAACTTGATACCGTACATAAATTCCGCCAAAACATCAAGGATGTCTTTGACTTTTTGCGCAGTGATACACAGCTTCTTACCATGATCCGTTCGCACAAAGGTCTTACCGCCGAAAAAGAATACAGCGAATTTTTCCTTGACCGGCCGGCTTATTTCTCTTCTATTCTGATCTACTTAAATTCGCATAAGGTTCCGCTGTCCGGATACCTGCGCAATCTGATCGGAACCAAAGGAAAGCTTCCTGCATTGACACCGGAATGGATGGAAATTCTTCTGCAGGGCTTTTTATATGATGATACAGAGTCTTATGAAAACAGCGAGGAGCTTCGCGGAAAGCTGATGGACTACTTAAAGCAGCATCGCTGTATCGTCCGCAAAAAAGTTACCCTCGGCGAAGATGATTCCATTCGCAAAATGCTGTTATCGAGCAAAGGAAAATTAAACAGTATTATTGACATCACCAAGGCGGAGGCCGGAGCCCTCGGCACTTCTCTGCGGGAGCTGATTCTCTGTGACTATATCAAAAAAGAATACATGTCCGCCATCGGCGACCCGGACCGCACCATTGAGGACAACGGAGTTCTTCCGATTTTCGAGCGCCTGCGCCGTGAAAACATGGAAAACATCAAGCTCGGCGTACTGTGCGGATCTGTGGTGATCATCCCGGATTCTGCCATCGGTGCTCTGGAATATCTGTTTGTGGAAAACAACACCTCCGGAAAATTCACACCGCTCGGCGATACCGGTTATCAGCAGGTAACTATTTCCGGAAACAAGAGTCTGGTCGTCAAACTCATTACCGCACTCTTTGAGGACGGTCAGATGCAGATTATGATCGGTACCAAATCGCTCCTGGGCGAAGGTTGGGATTCTCCGAGTATCAACACATTGATTCTCGCTTCCTTTGTCGGCTCTTTCATGCTGAGCAATCAGATGCGAGGCCGCGCCATCCGCGTTTCATCCAAGGATCCGGGGAAAATCAGCAACATTTGGCACTTGGTATGCGTCGATGACCAAGGCGAATCTTCTGATTACGAAACGCTGAAACGCCGTTTTGAATCGTTCCTCGGTGTCGGCTATGATTCCGACCGGATCGAAAATGGTCTGGACCGGCTTTCCGTGATCAAAGAACCGTTTACCCAGGCTAACATTGCTGCCATGAACGGCGAAATGCTTGCACTCGCTGCTGACCGCAGTGCCCTGAAGGAAAAATGGGACAAAGCTTTTATGACATCCGGCAAGAGCATGGCCGTCGAGGAAGTAACAGAACTTACACCTGAAGCTTCCGCACCGGGATTTGTCCTCGGCTCCGCCGTTGCAAAACTTGTCATGTATCTTGTCCTTGTCATCGGCCTTATCCTTCTTTGGACAGCCATGAAAAAGGCCGGTCTCTCTTTCCTCGGTTTTATCGCCTTTGTCGCACTGCTGATTGTTCTTTTCAAAACTTTCGGTGTCGGAAACAAAGTGCTTATGCTCGCTTCGCCTCGGCGTCGCATGCAGGCCATCGGAAAGGCACTTTTAAAAACATTAAAACAGACCGGTTACATTACATCTACAGACACCAAGGTGCAGACCAAAGTGACCCGCAAGGGAAATACAAGCACCTGTCTCACCGGCGGAACCGCCCGCGAAAAGTCCGATTTTGCGAAAGCACTGGGCGAGCTGTTTGCAGAGATTGACAATCCGCGCTATCTGCTGTTTGCAAAGACGTTAAATCCGCTGTCGGTTTTCTCCTGCATGAGCATACCGGAATGTCTCGGCACAAAAAAAGAAAATGCCCAAATATTTCATGGGCATCTTCAAAAAGTACTCGGTAAATATGAACTTGTCTACACAAGAACACCGGAAGGCCGTAAAAAACTGCTCAAAGCACGTACACACTGTCTCACCGGACGTTCCCGCAGCCTGACCACCCGCAAAAAACAGATGCATCAGGATTATAAGTAAAAATTTACTGACTATACGAAACTGATAACCTCGTCCTTCGGAGCCTTTGTCTTCTCCACGGAGATTGCTTCAAGGACGGGGCCTTCTTTTCCGTAATCCGCAAAATATTCGATATTCACTTTTGCCTTTACTTTAATCCATTCTTTTGCCTTCAAATCCGTCGGACCTGCATATTTACATGCATATCCCAAAAACGCCATGTCATCGGCACAGCATGTCATCGCCATTCTTCCCGGTACAAAGTAACCCTTCGGAAACTTTTCCGGAATCAGAACCATAGCAAGGAATTCCACGGTCTTACCGCGGTAACGCTCCATATTATCCAGCACATCCAGATACCAGATTCCGTATCCCATATCGTCCAGCGAAATCACGTCTGCATTCACATCGTATGGAAGATCTTCCTCCAGTGTCGCATTGACCTCTCCGTTTTTGTCCTCGAAGATAATTTCTGCCTTTTGATTAATCGCCTTGATGTTGCGCTTGTAAGACGGAAGATCCGCAAGAACATCGTCACAGCGGTTCACAATGATCAGCTCCGACTTGCGCAGCATATCGGCAAGAAGGGACTTCATATTGGTAAAATAGGTGGAGAACGTAGAGCCGTCCACACAGGTAATCTGCTGTTCAATTTTCCAATGCCACGGAAGCTTCATGCTTTTTGCGCCCCACATACCGTTGTACTCCACAATAATACGGGCCGGACGGTGTTTTTTCTCAAGCGCAATCAGCTTCTGTGAAGTGAAATCCTCTTCCTCATCCACCACCTCCATGATGGTGTTGCTGTGTTTGAGAATCGAATCATCATACTCGACCTCTCCCTCTTCGCATACAATCAAAAGCGTCTTTGCCTTCGACTGAAAATATGGCTGTGACAGCGTATACTGTATAAACTCGGTCTTCCCGCTGTCCAGAAAACCATTGATCATATAAACAGGAATCATACCATTACCTCTCCGTTATCCGCAGCTTACTTCTGTCCGAACAACTGCTTCAGATTATCTTCCTTCAATTCCGAACCGATGACGCAGACTTTACCCGTATACTCAGCGCCGCCGCTTCGAACCTCGCTCTCACCCGGCACATAGTCAAAATGAATAAATCCGCCATTCTGATCTGCCACCATACCTTTGGCGCGAAGTACAAATCCGTAAGTATCTTTATCTTCCAGCATCTCGAGAATCTCGGTAATCTGCTCCTTCGCAAATTTATCCGGTGTCTCATATCCCCAGCTTGTAAACACTTCATCCGCATGATGATGTCCGTGATGGTCATGATCATGACATCCGCAGTTACAGTGTTCGCCGTGTTCATGTTCGTGATCATGATGGTGTTCATGGTCATGATGATGCTCGTGATCATGATGGCAATGCTCATGGTCGTGATGATGCTCATGATCGTGACATCCACAGGTGCAGTGCTCATCATGCTCTGCCATCACTTCAGCCATCAGTTCTGCCTCCAGATCTTTGGCATTTTCCATCGCCTCGAGAATCTTGACACCTTCCAACTCCTCCCATGGCGTCGTGATAATCGCTGCTTTCTCATTATGCTCACGAATCAGTTCGATACACTGATTGATTTTTTCTTCTTTCATCTCGCCGGTACGGCTTAAGATAATTGTGCCCGCATGCTCAATCTGATTGGCAAAGAACTCTCCGAAATTTTTCAGATATACTTTGCACTTCTTGGCATCAACAACCGCAACTGCGCTGCCGAGCTGCACATCTGCGCTCTCTGTGGCCTCTTCCACTGCCTTCATAACGTCGGAAAGCTTTCCGACGCCGGACGGTTCAATCAGAATACGGTCCGGTGTATATTTGTCAAGCACTTCCTTTAACGATGTACCGAAATCACCAACCAGTGAGCAGCAGATACATCCGGAATTCATCTCTTTGATCTCAATACCGGCTTCCTTCAGAAAACCGCCGTCAATACCGATTTCGCCAAACTCATTTTCAATGAGAACCACCTGCTCTCCTGCCAGTGCTTCCTTTAATAACTTTTTGATCAGTGTCGTTTTACCGGCTCCCAAAAAACCGGATACAATATCAATCTTTGTCATTTCTATCGCCTCTTTCTTTTTCCTAAAAATAGTATAACACCTTTGTCAATCCTCTTTTATAAACGGGGCCAGACGTCCGAGATCGGCCTCGCCGCATTCCGCCGTCACATGAATACCGTCCGCCTCATAGCTGCTCTCCATCACATTGGCGTGTTCTTTCAGATAGGAGAACAAATCACCTCTCTCATAAGGAAGAAGCAGTCTGCACTCTCTGTGTCCGCTGTACACACGCTTTAGAATTTCGTCAATCAGCTCATCCATTCCGATCCGTTGCTTTGCCGACATATAAATCGCCTGCTCCGTAATCTTCGGAATCGCTATCCTGTCTTCTCCCGCAAGAAGATCCGCCTTGTTAAACACGTAAAACACCGGTACATCCGCCGCTCCGATTTCCTTCAAGGTTTCTTTCGTCACTTCCATCTGCTCTTTGTAATGGGGATCCGAAAAGTCCACCACATGCAGAATCAAATGGGCAGAAACAGCTTCCGAGAGTGTTGAGCGGAATGCCTTCACCAGTCCGTGAGGAAGTTTATCGATAAATCCGACCGTATCCGACAATAATATTGTCTTATTTTCTTTCGGCGTGATATTGCGAACCGATGTGTCCAGTGTCGCAAACAGCATATCCTGCTCAAGTACTTTTTTCTCCTCGTCGCCGATATAGCGTTCCACCATGGCATTCATGATGGTCGATTTCCCTGCATTGGTATATCCCACAAGCGCTACACGCGGAATCGCTGACTTCTCCCTCTTTTTTTGCTGGGTGATGCGCTCAGTCTCGACCTGTGCCAATTCTTTTCTAAGCTCCGTCAAACGATTCTCTATCTTTCGCCGGTCAAGCTCCAGTTTCTTTTCGCCGGCTCCTTTATTGCTCATGGCACCGCTTCCGCCGCCTTGTCTGGAAAGTGCTTCATGAAGGCCGACAAGCCTCGGAAGCATATATTGAAGCCTTGCCACCTCCACCTGCAGCATCGCCTCCCGCGACTTGGCACGCGATGCAAAAATCTCCAGGATCAGCGTCGTGCGATCCATAACCGCAATGCCTGTCTCATCCTTGATATTACGAATCTGAGACGGTGTCAGGCTGTCATTAAAAAGAAGCATGTCCGCCTTTGTCCACGCTGCCTCTTCTTTGATTTCTTCTATTTTTCCGGTGCCGACATACAACCCCTTATTCACATAAGGCATATTCTGGGTGATGCTTCCGACCACTTCCATCTCGCAAGCCTCTGCAAGCAGCGCCAGCTCCTCCATGGAATGCTCAAAATTATCATCCGCCCCTGTATTGACACCGACCAGTAAAACTTTGTCCATAAATTTCTCCATTCTTTTCCACTAAAGGTTAGTATAAACAATTCCGACTCTGAAAACAATGAAATTTCCGTAAAAAAATCCCCATCTTTTCGACAATCCGAAAAGATGGGGAATCATTTCTATGAACGATCCAAAAGCTCTGTATAAAATTCTGTGTAATCCGTTCTGCCTTCCTTCACACAGTCAATTGCTGCCGAAGGATGAAGATTCAAACGTCCTGTCAGGAAGTATGGGATGTCATATCCCCAAACCATACCTTCCGCTTTTAACTTAGTAACCTGATCTTCGATAAACTTCAGTGCCGGGTACATGTTATACTTCGGATTTTTCAAGAAACCAAGCAGCAGCTCCATGGCACAGTTTCCTGCTCCTCTTCCGAGACAACTCATCGTCGCATCCAAAAGACTCACGCCTCTCGCTGCAGCTTCGATGGTATTTGCAAATGCAAGCTGTTGGTTGTCATGGGCATGGATACCCACATACTTATCTGCCGATTCTGCAACCGCAACATACTTATCTGCAAGTGAGCGAATCTGTTCCGGGTAAAGTGAGCCGTAGCTATCCACCAAGTAAATACCATCCACCGGGCTCTTTGCAAGCATGTCGAGTGCCATGTCAAGGTCTGATTCCTGCGCATTGGAAATCGCCATAATATTACAGGTCACTTCATATCCTTTTGCCTTAGCGTCTTCAATCATGTGGAGTGCAGCCGGCATTGTATGAATGTAGGTAGCCACACGAATCATATCGATTACACTGAGATCGCTGTCCACGATGTCCTTCTTGTAATCGCAGCGTCCCACATCCGCCATAACTGCAATCTTGAGGTCTGAGTTGTTATCTCCGACAATCCCTCTGATATCCGCCTCATCACAGAATTTCCATTTGCCGAAGCGGTTAACATCAAACATTTCCTTGGAAGCCTTATATCCAAATTCCATATAGTCAACACCGGACTTTACATTTGCCCGATAGAGATCATTTACAAATTCATCTGAAAAATTAAAGTTGTTTACAAGTCCACCGTCACGGATCGTCGCATCCAGAATCTTAATATCTGAACGGACGGTCATCAAATTACCTTTTTGTGCCATGACTGTTCCTTCCTTTCCCGGCGCCTTTTGCCTTTGCTTTATCGCTTTAAAGTGTAACGCTTTAAAGCGTATGTGTATCATAGCATATGTCTCTGAGGAATGCAAGCATTTTTTATCAAAATTTATTTTCTATAAATCTGCATACTTTTCCAACATAAACGAATCAAAAATTTCAACCCCGTGAACATTCAGGTGATCCGCATCCCCAAAACAATCATTCGGATAACAGTAAAAGTCGGGATACATGCGTACATCCGGATTTTTCACCGCCAAATCGTACATATATGCGCGATAATGGTCCTTAAAATCTCTTGTCAGAATCCCATAGGATGTCTCATTCATCGGAGTCTGCTCCAGCACTACGGTAATCCCCTGCGCCTTGCACAGATCAATGGTCTCCTGTAAATACCATGTAATAATATCTGATGCAACAAAATCAGTGACCTTGGCCTCTCCGTTAATATCACCGGATTGCGTTGCCGTACCGTAAAAGCTATGCCCTTTAAACTCTTCCATTAGGGTATACTTTTCTTTCGTCTTTTTATATCGCATGACAAATGCCGACTTTTTCAGCGCCGTCGCATATTTATTCGGCATATAGAAGCGATACATCCAATATTCCCGTTTATAATTATCAATCAAAATATTGTCCGTATCCTCAAACTGTTTTGCCATCGCTGTAAGATGTTCAAAATCCTCTCCGGACAATGTATGAAAATATATACTTCTTGTCCAAAGCGTATCCACATCCATATAATGCATCGGTGCATAAGCCATAATCACTGTATCCGGCTTCTTATGATGTGCAAGATACTTTTTCAAACTATAGTATCCCTCGATCGGCGTCGCCCCTCCCAATGCAACATTGTAGCTTCCTTCCCAAAGCTGCGCCGGATCAAATCCTGCCTTCGTTCTGGAATCACCCAAAATAAGAATCTGCGCATCACTGCTTTGCGAATCTGTCACATAGTCATCCTGCTGCTTATACATCGCATACTCATCATCCATGTAGTACATAGGAAAAAACTTACAATATAACGGAAGCAGAACAAAAAACGGAAGAATTAAAGCGACAAGCTTTATAATGATTTCACGAATATCTCTCCACATAATCTTCCCTCATCTTTTGTATCACAGCTAAAACTGAAAATATACAAACTCCTGCGCATTGAACGATGCAAGCATCAGCACAAGAAAAATAAACCCATAGTAAATCACCCACCGTACCGGTTTGGATAACCTTCGGATCTTATCGATCGGACTTTCTTTCAGTGATATGTAGTCATATACTGTCAAAATCAAAAGCACAAATGCAAGGGACATAATATCCTGTGCGCCCATTCCGAAATCCGTAAATCCTTTCCCGATATAGGCAAGGGGCATCGATAATCCGTCCCACATATGCACCAGGACATAACAGGCGTCTGATACACTTTCCGCACGGAAAAATACCCATGCCAGCATCGCAACAAAAAATGTCAGAACACGCAGGCACCATATGACCGGACCGCTCTGCACATTTCCCTGCTCCTTCTGCCTGCGATTTATTTTATTCATAAAAGGAATACTGTTTTCCACCACCTGAAGTGCACCATGGATTCCTCCCCAGACAACAAAATGCCATGCACTTCCGTGCCACAGACCGCTCACAAGAAATGTCACAAGCAAATTCAGGCTGCGTCTTATTTTCCCGACACGGTTTCCGCCCAGAGGAATATACACATAATCTCGGAACCAAGTGGACAGCGAAATATGCCACCGATTCCAAAAATCTTTCACGGACACAGCAAAATACGGACTTCTGAAATTCGTCATCAGACGAATATCAAACAGCTTTGCCGTACCGATGGCAATATCCGAATACCCAGAAAAATCACAGTAAATCTGAAATGTAAAAAAGAACGCAGCCAAGAGCATGGAAAAACCGCCGTAATAATGCACATCATCAAAAATCTGATCCGCATAAACTGCCAGATTGTCAGCCACTACCAGCTTCTTGAAAAATCCCCACGCCATGAGAAGAAGACCGTAAATCGCCTGTTCCTTGTCAAAGTGATGCTCTCCCTTTATCTGCGGAAGAAGATTCTTCGTTCTCTCAATCGGTCCTGCCACAAGCTGGGGAAAAAAGGAAACAAACGCCGCATATGTAATGAAACTGCGCTCCGCTTTTACATTGCCCCGGTATACATCAATCACATAGGAAAGCGTCTGAAATGTATAAAATGAAATTCCGACCGGCAGCATCAGCGAAAGCGTGACCGGATGGACCGGAATCGCAAATCGTGACAGAATGCGGACGATGTTCCACTGAAAAAAGTCAAAATACTTAAAGAAAAACAATACTCCCAGCGATGCGATCAGCGCACTGCACAGAAGAACTGTTTTTTTCTTTTCCCACATTTCAATAAGAATCGCACACACATAGGAAACGACAGTCGTAAACAAAATCAGCACGACATACTTTGCATTCCAGCTCATGTAAAAATAGTAGCTGGCGATTAATATTAAAATCGGACGGTATTTATTTGGCAATGCCCAATACAACAAAAATACGATGGGCAAAAAAACGGCAAACGCCAATGAATTGAATAACATGGAGCCTTCCTCCGAAGTAATTCCCCCGCCAAAGACGGGCATTATCCCTTGTCATATAAAAAAGTAAGCAGGACGATAAGCCGGGTTATGTCGTTGAATGATCATCTATCTAGGCCTGTCGTTACCGACAGACTCGAGCGACCCACCTGAAAGCACAGCGGGCAACTGTATCGCTTTCTACTCGGTCTTGCTTCGGATGGGGTTTACATGTGCCCCCGCTGTTACCATCGGGGCGGTAGTCTCTTACACTGCCTTTCCACCCTTACCGGCATTGCCGGCGGTATATTTCTGTTGCACTGGCCTTGGAGTCACCTCCACCGGACGTTATCCGGCATCCTGCCCTGTGAAGCCCGGACTTTCCTCGCCTGCTGCCTTTCGGCATTGCAGCCGCGATCATTTGTCCTACTTACTCTCCTATTCATTTTACTTTATCCTACACCGGGAAACAACTTCCACCCACAAATTCTCTCACAATAGAGTTGTTCGGAAGGTGCTCGCTGCTAACCCCCAGAAAATATTCCAAGAATTTGAGCAAACGTTTTGCCTCGTGATACTCCGGATCCTCCGGGGTAATACTGAACAGAAGCGGCTCTGCAAACTGCTTGAGGACTGCCAGTTCGTAAATCAGCGCACTGTTAAAAAATGCATCCGCCTTTTCCTGGAATGGGAAAATATTTTCCTCCTCACCCCGGCGCACCGACGGCCACATCTGAATCGTGCGTTTTGCACTGGCTCCTCTTGTGCGGGCATCTCTCACCATACGGCGGAGAAGGCGTCCGTCTGTCGTCGGAATACGGTTGTGATCATCCACATTCAGACTGGTAAGCGCACTGATATATATTTTGTATTTGCTGCTGTTTGGCAGCGAATAGGACATTTTGTCATTTAATCCGTGGATTCCCTCCAGTACGAGAATATCATCCGGTCCCAGTTTCTTTTTATTTCCTTTATACTCACGATGCCCCGTCTTGAAGTTGAACGTCGGCAGTTCCACTTCTTCTCCTGCAAGAAGCGCACTCATATCACGATTGAAAAGTTCAACGTCCAAAGCTTCCAGACACTCAAAATTGTAATCACCGTTTTCATCCAGCGGCGTATCCTCACGATTGACAAAGTAATCATCCAGTGCAATCGGATGCGGTGTCAATCCCTGCGCCCGTAGCTGAATGGATAATCTGTGCGAAAAAGTCGTCTTTCCGCTGGAAGACGGCCCTGCAATCATAACAAATTTTACACCGCCGCGCGCTGCGATATCGTGAGCAATCTCTGCGATACGCTTCTCCTGAAAAGCCTCCTGTACAAGAATCAAATCATTAAGCTTACCTGCGCAGATCTGATTATTGAGATCTCCTACTGTGTCGATTCCCATCTTATCGCCCCATTCATCCGCCGTCAGAAGGGTGTGAAACAGTTTCTCACGCGGCTCAAAGGCGGAGATTACCTCCGGTTCTTTTCTTCCCGGAAGATTGAGAATCAGTCCATCCTCATAACACTCTACCGCAAAATAGGATATGTATCCGGTATTCGGTAACATGTATCCATAGTAATAATCATAATAATCTCCGATATTGTAAACATTGATCAGAGAGCTTCTGCGATAACGGAACAGATTCACCTTATCCGTCATTCCATGCTCCGCAAAAAGTCGCACCGCATCATCCTTCTGCATAGCCTGCTTTTCTACCGGCATAGCTTCTTCTACGATCTCACGCATACGTTTTTCCACACGTTCAGCCGTCTCCTTTGTTACCGGATGCTTACTCGCAATGCTGATATAATATCCTTTACCAATGGCAAATTCGACTTTTACTTTCTCCGGCTTATCGCTGACCATCACATCATTGATTGCCTTCATCATAATCATCGTCGCCGTACGCACATAGCATTTATGTCCCGCACTGTCCGCATAGGTCAAAAAAGTAACTTCTGCGCTGTCCTCTATCGTTCTTGACAACTCTCGGAACTTTCCGTTCACTACCGCAAGTGCGATGCGACTGTTATAATCTTTCTGCACATCCGTCGCAACCTGCTCGTAGGTGGTTCCCTGTACATATTGTTTTGTAATACCATTTACCCCAATACTGAACATATCTCTCCTCCTTTATACGATACGGAACGGACTTTTCGGTTGTTGCACACAAATCTCCAATCCGCCCAGTTCACGCTTTATATATTCTTCCATATAGGAAACAAAAATCTGCTCCAATCCATAATGCCCCGCATCAATGACCGCCATTTTGCGTTCCCATGCGTCGATACCGTCATGATGATCGATATCGCCTGTGATAAGTACGTCGGCTCCTTTGGAAATCGCTGATTCGATCATAGATTTTCCTGATCCCGGCAAAACAGCTGCAGTCTCGATTTCCATATCCCCGTCACCGAACACCTTCACCCATTCGATTCCGAACACCTTTTTCACATAAGCTGCACATTCATCCAGCGTCATAATCTGCGGCATTTTACCGATGCGCCCGAAGCCTTCCTTTGCAATCTCATCCTCAAATGTGATTTCAAGCACTTCTCTTTTTTTCAAATGCAATACATCCGCCGCTGCATCCGCCATCCCCATCACATCGAAATTCGTATGCATGGCGTAATAACAAATATCCTTCTGGATCAATCGCAGAATTCTTCTCCCCACAAAATCGTCTGTATTCACTTTTTTAATGCCTTTAAAGATCAGTGGATGATGGGTCAGGAGCATATCCGCCCCCTGACGAATCGCCTCCTCGATCACATCGGTCGTTGCATCCAGTGCGATGTATATCTTTTTGATTTCCTTTTCTTTCCGTCCTGCCAGAAGTCCCGGATTATCCCAGCCCTCCGCATAGGATACCGGCGACAGCTCCTCCAGTTTACGGATGACTTCTTCACAACGCATACCCTTTTCCTCCTAAAAAAGAGCTTCTGCCCTTTTCAGCAATTCAATTTTTTCCGACACGGATGAATCTATATGTCCACGCTCCCGCATTCCTTGTAAAATGCCCTCAAATTTCAAAATTTCCTTTTGCAGATACCGAAGCAATATCGGATTTTTTTCTGCCAAAAGCAGCGGTCCGAACGAATCGGCAAGATCACTGTCGTAATCGATACCCTGCAGACGCTCTGCCTTGTAGCATACCTTCATCATCGGATAAAACTTACCATCCTCGCAGATCATTTTTTCTTCTGTGACAGTATATTGCATATCTCGTAAAAACTTGCGAAGAGAAGCATGATCCGACTGAGGTTGCAACACATATTCCGGAATAATCAGATTTCTGTCCCATGTCTCGGAAATGATCTTTTCCATGAGCTTCCCGCCCATTCCTGCCAAGACAGCCGTGTCCACTTTGTCCTGCTGCGTCACCATGGACAGCCCGTCCGCCAGTCTCAATTCTATGTAAGCTTCCAAACCATATGCACTCACATGTTCTCTCGCCCTCGCAAGAGGTCCTTCATTGACATCCATTGCAATCACGTGCTTTGCAACCTTATTTTGTATCAGGTAAATAGATACAAACCCATGGTCGCACCCTACATCGGCGACGCAATCGCCCCCGGACACCATGCCCGCTACAGCCGAGAGTCTCTCTGAAAGCTCCACTCTTTTTTTATGTCCTGTCATTAGTCCAAATAATCCTTTAACTTGCGGCTTCTGCTCGGATGACGAAGCTTACGGAGCGCCTTCGCCTCAATCTGGCGGATACGCTCACGGGTAACATTGAACTCGCGTCCCACTTCCTCCAGTGTTCTCGCTCTTCCGTCATCCAGTCCGAAACGAAGCTTCAATACTTTCTGCTCTCTCTCTGTCAATGTATCAAGCACTTCATTGAGCTGTTCACGAAGCAAGGTAAATGCCGCCGCATCCGCAGGTACCGGTACATTATCATCCTGAATAAAGTCACCGAGATGAGAATCTTCCTCCTCACCGATCGGAGTTTCAAGTGACACCGGCTCCTGAGATATTTTGAGAATTTCACGCACTCTGTCCACAGGCATATTCATCTCTGCTGCGATTTCTTCCGGAAGCGGTTCACGGCCGAGTTCCTGCAGAAGCTGTCTGCTGACACGGATCAGTTTATTGATGGTCTCCACCATATGCACCGGAATACGGATAGTTCTCGCCTGATCGGCAATGGCTCTTGTAATCGCCTGTCGAATCCACCATGTGGCATAGGTAGAGAATTTATATCCCTTGCGATAATCGAACTTTTCTACCGCTTTAATCAGTCCAAGGTTACCTTCCTGAATGAGATCAAGGAACAGCATACCTCGTCCCACGTATCTTTTGGCAATACTAACTACAAGCCTGAGATTGGCTTCTGCCAGTTTTTTCTTGGCTTCCTCATCTCCGGCCTCCATTTTCTGTGCCAGTTCAATTTCCTCTTCAGCGCTCAAAAGAGGCACTTTTCCGATTTCTTTCAAATACATACGCACCGGATCTTCAATGCTGACACCATCCGGAACAGAAAGATCAATGTTTTCGACATCGACTTCTTCCTCCTCCGCAAGAAGAAGTTCCTCATCCGGTTCTTCCTCCTCTGTGATTCTGAGCACGTCGACACCGCTGTGCTCAAGGAATTCTACCACCTTGTCCAGCTGGTCATCTTCCATCGGAAGGTCATGAAAAAAATCTACCACTTCCTGATATTCCAGTACGTTTTTCTTCTTTTTGGCGAGCGCTACGATTTCCTTCAGCTTCTCGTCAAATTTTACCTGTGTGTTTTCGTCCATTCTTTTTCTATCCTCCATTTATGTATCTATTTTGTCCTTATTCAAGGGAAATATGCGTTTTTGCAAGCACTTCAAGCTCTTTCTTCGCCTGTATAGCGCGCATTCCGGCCTCAATATCACTTCCCATCTGAGCCATATTGTAATCGTAAGAATTTTTCTTTACCTGCATTACAATATCATGAAATGCCTTTTCCAAATCACTGTGACTCTGGGGTGTATCCTCCTCCATATCCTTTCCGATATGATCCAGCTTCGTATTAAACAGTCTGGCCACTTCCCTTTGCTGCTCCTCATCGGTGAACAGACTGATGATTGCCGCCGGATTTAACGTGTCATTCTCCAATTCACGGAACATGATTTCCGCTACCTTGCGGTATAGCTCCGTGGTGAAATCCTGCGGCGATATATATTGCTTGATCTGTCCGTAAACCCCCGGATAATCGGAAATCCACGTAAGCAACAGCCGCTGCATCTTCTCACCGTTTTCCTGCGGCGTCACCTTTTTTTGCACTGTGGATTTCGGGCGCACGATACCGCTTCCCATACCTTCTCTGGACGCATGACTGATCACAAGCTTTTTCATACTCTCCGGCGCAATGCTGTACTTGCGTGCAATGGCATCGAGATAATTATCCCGCTCCACCTCCTCGGAAAAATGACAAAGCTTTTTTGCAATCTCATTGTAAAACTTCGTCTTGCTCTCCGGATCTCCCAGATCATAGTCACGCTGCAACATACGGATTTCATAAAAGAAACTGTTTTCCGCATTGTCGAGACGTTTCTGAAACTCCTCCGGTCCCAGATTTTTAATAAATTCATCCGGGTCTTTGTACGGTTCCAGATTTAGCACCTTCCCCGATATCCCGGCTTCCTTCAAAATGCCGATGGCTCGAAGCGCCGCCTTGACGCCAGCACCGTCGCTGTCGTAAGACAGAATCACGTTTTCTGCATACCGGCGGATCAGATTGGCTTGTCCGCTCGTAAAAGATGTTCCGAGGGAGGCGACCGCCTGTGTAAATCCTGCCTGATGCATTGCGATGACATCCATATAACCCTCGCAGAGGATCATATTATTTTTTCGTGACGTCCTGGCATAATTGAGTCCGTACAGATTGCGGCTCTTATCAAAAACAGGCGTTTCCGGCGAGTTCAAATACTTCGGCTCGCCCTCGCCCATCACGCGGCCTCCAAAGCCAATCACTCGGTGGTTGCTGTCCTGAATCGGAAACATCACGCGGTTCCAGAATTTGTCACTCATTCCGTATTTTTCATTGAACACGGCCACACCGGACTCCCGGATCAGCTCATCGGAAAACCCTTTGTGTTTTAAGTAATTGCACAGGTCATTGCTCGTCTTATTAGAGTAACCCAGGGCAAACTTTTTCATGGTTTCTTCCGTCAGCATACGATTTTTAAAATAATCATAGCCGACCCGCCCCTGCGGGCTGCGCAACTGATAGTAAAAATAATTGGCCGATTCCTTATTGATGTCCAAAAGCTTCTGCCTGCGATTCTCCTTGGCTCTGTTTTCTTTGGAATCTTCATACTCCGGAAGCGTCACACCCGCTTTATCTGCCAGCATCTTGATTGCTTCACCGAAGCTGTAATTCTCATAATTCATAATGAACGTAAAAACATTGCCTCCCGCACCGCAGCCGAAGCAGTAATACATCTGTTTCCCCTGGCTAACGGAAAAGGATGCGGATTTTTCATTGTGAAACGGGCAAAGCCCGAAATAATTGCCACCCTTTTTCTTCAGACTCACATAGCCGGAAATCACGTCTACAATATCATTTTTTTGTCTGACTTCTTCTACTATTTCTTCCGGATAATACATGTTCTCTCCATCTTAACCATGCCATGTCTTCGGTATGTAAATCTCCTCATACTTGGAGATGGCAAACCGGTCCGTCATGGCTCCTACATAGTCGCAAACAATCTGTTCCTTCGGTGTCCCGTCCCGATCCATCAGATCGAGCATATGACGCGGAATCAGATCCATATTTTTCAAATAATACTCATATAAGGTGATCATCAGATTTTCCGCCTTGCTCTCTTCTCCCTTGGCAACCGGATTCTGATAAATATTTTCAAACATAAAGGCGCGCAGCTCTTTCATGGCCTGCGCTACCGGCGGTGACATGGAAACGTCATCCTTCCCCGCACTGTTGGTCACAATGTCGTGAATGAAGTGATCCAGCCGTTCCCCATGGGTATAACCGATCACATCGCCGATGCTCTTCGGAACATCATCGTCCGTCAGCAGCCCTGCCCGGATTGCATCGTCCATATCATGATGGATATAAGCAATCTTGTCCGAAAGTCGTACAATCTTTCCTTCCAAAGTAGATGGTTCACTACTTGTCTGGTGATTGAGAATACCATTTCGCACCTCATGGGTCAGATTCAGTCCGATTCCGTTCTTCTCTAAAACATCCACGGTTCTCACGCTTTGCTCACTATGTACAAAGCCATACGGAGACACCATATTCAGCGCTCTCTCACCTGCATGTCCAAACGGCGTATGCCCAAGATCATGGCCGAGAGCAATCGCCTCTACCAGATCCTCGTTCAGACGGAGCGCTTTTGCGATCGTCCTCGCATTCTGCGACACCTCAAGCGTATGTGTAAGTCTTGTCCGGTAATGGTCCCCGTCCGGTGTAAGAAATACCTGCGTCTTATCCTTCAGCCTCCGGAAACTCTTGCTGTGCAGAATTCGGTCACGGTCTCTCTGAAATACCGGACGAATATCACACTGCGGTTCCTCGCGAAGTCTGCCTTTTGAATTCTTACTAAGACATGCATAGGGACTTAAATTGGTACATTCCATTTGTTCTAAATTTTCTCTGATTGTCATGTGCTTTTCCTTTCTTCCACAGACACAAAGGACAGCTTTCACCGCCCTGTAAACAATCCCTCTGTTATTAATTTTCTGCGTTTCCTTCCGGTTTCCTTTTTTATTTTTGAATTTTACATCAAAATCTCGGTCTCTATTGTCACATCTCCAAAACCAATTTAAAACAAAAAAAGGAGCAGACATCGTCTACTCCTTTTGTGTTATGCAGGAGATGGGACTTGAACCCACACGATATTGCTACCACAGGCACCTGAAGCCTGCGCGTCTGCCAATTCCGCCACTCCTGCGCGCAAAACATATTCTATCGTTTTTTCCTCTTTATGTCAATGCTATTTTTCATTTTTTCACTCACAATTTAGCGCAAGCAACTTCTCTTTCCACACGTCGATACAAAAAACAATAAATACCGTCATGCAAACTCGGACCAGCGCATCTTCCACCCAAGTAACCGGGATATATGCATACAAATCTGTCCAAGGTACATTAAACTGCATAAAGCCCATGACACAAAGAAACAAAACGCTCCGCTCCCCGCACCAGACCAGAAATGCCTTCCCGCTTTTCCATTGTTTCGGAAGCATTGTTGCATACAATATACAAACACATCCCGCACAGCTTGAAACAAAGCAAAAAACGTTTCCGCGGTACGCCCGAATCGGAAGTTCCATCCATCTTCCGAAATACACGAAAGCGATCCAGATTACAAAACACAACAATCCCCATACTACTTTATTTTTCAAAAACTTGTCGTCCATTCTCCGGACCATATCTCCGAAACAAACAAAAAACAAAGCAACAAGCATAATGTCCGTGCCGAAAGGAAGATAGATTTTTTTGTATCCCAATAACACCCCTGCCACCGCAAGTGCGCCAACCGGTAAAACTGCAAAAAATACAGATATCCTCCGCACAGCCACACATATAAGTTCATACACGCAAGGTACAAGACTCAGCGCAAGTACAATCCACAGCGGCCCGATGTCGCCGAACATCTCAGCGGGGCGAATTGTCTGTTTGTCGGCAATACCGTATCCAAAAGAACAAAGCACCGTTATTCCCCAACAAAAAAGCGTGCGCAGAGCTTTGTTCTTTGCCCCCGCAATATCCGCACGCTCTGCCCGCTCATATCCGCAGGACACAAAAAACAGCGGGATCGAAACCGAATAGATGAAGGCCCGGAGCAAAAGCGGAATTGCCGCTATATTTACAACAATCAAAACCAAAAGGATAAGCCCTTTGGCCTCATCGGTTCTTATCATTTGTCACCCCTCGCTTCCTATAACCAAACAAAGTCATCACCTGCGGAATCTGCATTGCAACACAGCACAGCGCGGCGATAAAAATTGCTTTTCCTGCCACCACAAATGAGACAAACATATCTCCCGAAAGCTTGAACCATTCTTGAAACACACCGAAAATTTTCTCCCACGGCAGCAGGTTCAATTCCAATACATGCACACAAAGAACCAACAAACTATAACGTCCGACAAAAGCCAGACCATTTGTAATGCATGCGCTTTTTTCAGACAGTATTTTGGCAAAGCTTAAAACAACGATTGTTCCGCAGACAGCTCCCCACAAATCCAATACCCCATTTGAAAAAATTGCCCTGGCCAAATAAAACCCTTCATAGCGTCTCACGGCGCCTATCCAGTTTGCAACAAAGAACAGTCCCAGAACAAAATTTACTTCCGGAGAAACCGCCAGCAGACGCGAGATATGTGGCTGTATTTGTCTGCCCAAATGCCCCAGATAGACAAACAACAATGCACATCCGCCCGCCTGCACACTAAACGGAAGCCATACATAAGACGCACTCCAAATGCTCAGTCCGAACATCATAAGCACAAAACATATCCTTGTCCCCTTCTTCACCTGCATCAGCAAACGCATCATGAATTCGCCCCAAAACAGCGCCAGCAAAAACCATACCGCCCCGATCTGCGGGATGAAAAAAGGTTCCGTAAACGTATTTCCAGCCCCGTAGACAGACGCAAACATCCACTCTCCGAGCAGCTTCTTCCAGTCATTTCCCTGCAGGATATTGAGCGGAACCGACAATATGCACACAAGCACACAGGTAAACAAATAAGGCACCAGTAACGCCCTGATTTTTTTCTTTAAAAATTCCGACATATTCAGATTCAAATCCAAAAAGTAACCGGATACAAAATAAAAAAGCGGCACGTGAAAAGTAAAAACAATGCTGCAAATTCTCGGATTTGCCAGATGCCCTGCTATAATTCCGAGCATCGCGATCCCCTTCGCCGCGTCGATCCACTGAACTCTATGTTTCATAATTTCCCTCTTTATCTGCTGTATTTTACAATAAAAAAAGATTTTGCCGCCGGAAAGCATCCGACGTGCAAAAGCTTTCATACTCTTTACTAGAACATACTGTCAAACATATATCCGCTGGACGAATACGAATTGTTATAAAGTGCATTCTGCGCGTAAATACCACTTGTCTTAGTAGCATCTGCCTGCGCATACATATTGATGAAAGAAGCCTTGGACTGCACATTGTATGCAAAGGATGTCACCCCGTTCATCAGCGACTTAACAGTCGACATATCGGATTCTTTGAATTTATCCTCATCCACGGAAAGCTTGTTGTCCTCACCGATGGTAATGCCGACTTTGTTCAGAAGATCCTCATATGTAAGTGTCTGTGTCACCATATTGGCTGCTGTGGAAAGCACCTTGGTATTATCAGACTTCTGAGAACTGCTCACTACACTGTTGTAAGCCTTCGCAAACTCTGCAACCTTATCGTAAATCGCATCTTTATCGTATTCCTGTGTGGTCGTCTCGATTCCGAATTCATCCTTGGTCGTGACATCTTTCTTTTCAAATACTGATTTCTTACCGGTCTCCGTCAGCGCTGCTGCCGCTTTATTGAGCGAATCGCTGCTGCTCTTAAGAGCTGTAATAGTAGCAGCCGAATCCGTCGCACTGCCCGTTGCAAGCTTATTCAGCGCCGTATTGCTCTTAGAATCCCCCTGCGCATAATAAGCCTTCATCAACTTGCCATAGCTTCCGCTCTTAATCAATGCATAATCCGATAACGAAAACGATGACGAAGATGCATTGCCGAATATACTGCTCGTCACATTATTCCTGTTTGTCTGCAGGCTCGAGAACAACATCGAATAGTCATTCTTTGCCGAAATATTAATTGCCATACCCATCACTCCTTGATTTGAAAAAGAAATCTTCCTTGATTTCTGTGCATAGTTAGTCATGTTGTTATTTAAATTATCGCCTATTTTACAGGAATTGGCAAGTGGTTTTAGGTATATTTTTCATGAAAGATAAAATATTTTTTCAAAAATTTGTTTTTTCATGTTGACATGACCGACCCAAAATGGTAATATGCTAATTGCGGCGTGACAAACACGACCGCTCATAAGAAACGCGGAAGTGTCGGAACTGGCAGACGAGCAAGACTAAGGATCTTGTAAGCATTGCGCTTGTGTGGGTTCAAGTCCCATCTTCCGCAGGAAATTTCAAATGCGATAAATACTACGAAATGCAGTATTTATCGTATTTTTTGTGTTTGGGTGTGTCAAAAAAGATACTTGAAAATGTTCAAGGGGGGCTATATAAACTTTTTCCCTTGCACCCCTCCAAATCATATGCTACACTATAAATGTAAAAAGGAGCAACCGCCCAAAGTGGTTAGCCTCTTAGGGTTTTATAAAAAAGCCACTCGTCGGCCAAGACAAGAGTGGCTTTTTTATTTTCGCTTGTTGTTCCTATCTATGTAGGCAAGCAGTGCAACAATGAACATTCCAAACGCTATCATCAATGATATTGCTTCATATGTACTCATACGCACCGCCTCCCTTCTGATTCAGTACGGGAGGCTACCACCTTGTACACGGTTACTCCATATAGAAATCTTAATATAGACGTTTGTCTAATTCAATTCCCCTCTTTCGGGGTTTTTGAAGGGCTATTTTTGTGAATGTTGTACAATTTTTACACACCTAAAGTCAGCACCTCCGCCCCTCCTTGCCTTCTCCTACCGGAATATGCTATGGTATTAGAAAGGCGGTGGATAAAATGTATGCAGAATTAAGCAATCTATTGAGTGATAAAAAAGGAAGCGTGGTTTTTACATGTTTCGGGGCATGGCATATATGCTATATCCTTGTTCTTGCGGCGGTTCTTTTCGCCCTGATTTTCTATTTAAAAAACAAAAATGAAAGCACAAGGCAAAAAGCAATTCACTTTTTTATCCATTGTGCTTTCACTGTATACATAGCGGACTTTTTCTTTATGCCGTTTGCTTACGGAAAAATGGATGTCGAAAAACTTCCGTTTCACATTTGCACTGCCATGTGTGTCATGTGTTTCTGGAGCAGGCATAACTCCTTTTTGGAAAAATTCAAACAACAATTTGCCGTATTGGGATTTATCTCCAATCTGGTTTATTTCATATACCCTGCAGGCGTTATGTGGTATCAGATCCATCCGCTTTCCTACCGCGTAATCCAGACCCTGCTGTTCCACGGTTTAATGACCGTATACGGGCTGCTTGTCCTCATTTACGATGATGTAAAATCCGGCCGGAAACATTACCGCAAAGATCTCCTTATCATTGTCCTGATGACCTTATGGGCACTTCTTGGAAACGCTTTATATACCGGCACCGCACACGGACAAACCTTTTATTTTAACTGGTTTTTCGTATTGCAGGATCCATTTTCTATGTTCCCGGAGCAAATTGCACGCTTTATTATGCCTCCGCTGAATATTGCACTGTTCTTTGCCGTAGAAATGCTCGTATACAAATTCTTACCAATAGGTAAACACGATTCCCGCAAGCGGTGACAACACAATCATAATCACTGAAAAGGTAAAGGACTCCACCGACGTGAGTGTTGCCCGCTGCTCTGACGGAAACATATCCTGCAACAGGGCGTTGGTGCGCACCTGCAAAGCATCATCGCCGACTGCTGCGATAAAACCGCCCAGCACCATTACCCAACACACCGGTGAGTGCTCCGCCAAAACTCCTGTCAGCACAAATAACGTCGATATAGCAAAAATCCACCGGTATCGGATCTTCGGTATTTTTAATATCAGTCGCGATCCGACAATACCGCCCATTTCCATAAACAAAAGCGCTAACCCAAGCCACCACAAAGGCATTCCTTTTTCCGGAAGTTTTGCCTGCAAAAAGAACAACAGCAAAATATCCACCGCACCGACCAAGGAGTTACAAAACATTAACCGCAGCGCTTTGCGCACTTCTTTTAAATAGGCAAAACTTTCCTTAAAGCACGCAATCAGTTTTCTTCCTATTTTGTCTTCTTTCTTCACCGGATGCTCTCCTGCATATACTTCCCGCAGAGCCAAAAGAATCATAATCTGTATCACGCCGGTAACCAGGCCTGTTCCATATGCAATTTTATAGCCGATTGCAAGTGCAAACCCCGCACACAGAGTTGAAATACCGCTACACAGACGATAAATCATCAGCTGATTCGACTCATACCTTTCAAACCTGTCTTCCATCCTGACAAGTTTGAGAGAATCATAGGCGAGCGCATCCCCCGAACCGGAGGAAAAATTGTAACTCAAAGCACGAAACGCAATGGACAAACATACCATAAAAAGATTGGCGGAAAGAATCATGACAACGTCTGAAATCATTCCCATAATCGTACTGACAACGAGCATCTTCTTTCTCCCGAACACATCCGCAAGAACACCGGACGGGATTTCAAACATAAGACTGACTATGTGAAATACGGTTTCCGCAATGCCGATTTCCACAAGACTATAGCCTCTTGACGCCAGAATCGCTACCCATGCACCGGTTAGCGACAGGTTACCAAGTATAGATGATGTATATAATTTTGATAATTGGTTCTTAATTTTAAACATAAAAAATCTCCTTAACAAATTTTAATAAAACTTCGTCAAGGAGATAATGCGCATTTTTTCATAACAAATCAACGAAAAAAGGGCGCACTATCCCCGTAAAGGGAAAAAATGTAACCTTTTTTCAGTTGGAGATTTATCATTTTCCATGACATAATATCAACCTCTGATCTGTTATTTACCCGATTACTATATCACAACTCTCATATAGCTTGCAATCCCTTTCCTTTTTTTGTATTCTATTACGTGGGTGTCTATACCAAAAGAAAAACAACAAAGTCACAAGGAGTTATCATGAAAAAAACAAACAATGCAAGAATTATGCTGATTATATCTATGACCGTATTCGGTACACTCGGTCTTTTTGTACGAAATATCACCGTCTCCTCCGGAGAACTGGCTCTCTACCGCGCCGTGCTGGCCGCACTTCTCATTGCAGGGTATCTGGTAGTGACAAAGCAAAAAATCCCATTCAAAGATATAAAAAAAGAAATCCCGTTGCTTCTGCTTTCAGGTATCGCAATGGGATTTAACTGGATCTTATTGTTTGAAGCTTACAAGCACACCACGGTTTCCGTAGCAACGCTCAGCTACTATTTTGCACCGGTGATTGTTACGCTCGTATGTCCGATTCTGTTCAAGGAAAAAATGGGAGCCAAGCAGTGGATCTGCTTTGGAATGTCCACACTTGGAATCGTATTAATCACTGGTCTCGGCGATCTGAGTACCGGAAGCAACCACTTCATCGGTATCCTGTTCGGTCTGGGTGCAGCGTGTCTGTATGCCACCGTCATATTACTGAATAAGTTTATCAAAAATGTGGCCGGTATTCACCGAACCTTCCTGCAGTTTTTGGCCGCAATTCTCGTTCTTGTGCCATATGTGGCGCTGACAAGCGGTGTTACACTTTCTACCTTGTCCGGTACCGGATGGATCTGCCTCCTGACAGTCGGTATCATCCACACAGGCGTTACCTACTGCTTATATTTCTCTTCCCTGAAAGAACTTCCGGGACAGAAAGCAGCCATCTTAAGCTACATAGATCCGCTGGTGGCAGTTCTTGTATCTGTTCTGCTCCTCGGCGAGTCCATGACTCTCCTTCAGATTGTGGGAGGTGCACTGATCCTGGGCTTCACGCTTTGGAACGAAATCTCACCAAAGCAATCGTAAAAAGTTTTTAAGACTATACAAACTTTCCTGTCTGACAATCTCTTCCACGCGGAGGAGATTGTTGTCAGAATGTTCCACTTCCTTGGAATAACGGTAAGCCGCTTCTATGGCCGCAGGCTTGCAAAATCCATCACGACTTCTTTCATCTCCCCGATACAACTGACGTATCATCAAAACGGACAGCAGTGCAAACTTTACCTTTGCATACGGCTGTTCATCGTACACAGCCCCGCAGAAATACGTATAGATAAAATATACGGCCAGCTGTTCCAGCCAGATCTGCTCCTCCTGTGATACTGTCATCGGACTTAATTCACAATGTCCGGATATGTCTTCCCCATCACAAACATCCCGCATCCGTTCCGACACATACGCCGGAAAATCCGCCTTCAGCACTTCCAACTGCGAAAACATATCACTCATCCGGAAGAGTAGTTTTTTCTTTTCCTGACAGGATGTCCTGAAATCTTCTCTTTTCTTTTCAAACCGCTTTGCAGCACCTTCCGCGCTGTATCGTTCCAAAAGTTCATCCACCTCAAAAAGTTGCCTACTGCTAACTCTTCGCTGCAAATCATGTCCGAGCGAAAGCACCATCGCCATACGTGTAAATACATCATGTTTTCTATCCTGCAATATGGCAAACATCACCTCTCTGGCATCGCAGAGCTTGGTAAACAGCATATAATCAAACTCTTCGTACTCCTCCGGCGGCGCAGACTTCTCCCTTGTGACAAATGTAACGGTCTGCTTTCTTTCCATGAGCATCCTTGCGACTTCCGGACAGGAAAGAGACAAAGAAATTTCCCGCAGATCTTCATACTCTTCTATATGTCTCGGATAATTACGACAGGTTTTGCAAAACAGCTTCTCGCCGCCTTCCAGATACAAGTCGCACAAATTCTCGTCGTTCAGAAAGGTGCATCGACCTTCTGTCTGATGAAAGACACCTTCCTTCCAGTCGACGGAAGTTTGTAGACGCTTGCCAAAATCGCCGGGATATTTCTTATATTTCTTCTTACTTTTTTCATCAATGACAATCTGCCAGCCTGCGCAGCATGTGTCCGGACATTCTCCGGCTACGCATGCAAATTCATTATAATAATCCGGTATGGTATATAACATTTCAAAACCTCTGACTCACAAATGATCAGCTGTTGTACAGCTGTGCGTAGAAACCGCCTGCAGCCAAGAGCTGCTCATGATTTCCCTGCTCAATAATATTTCCGTCCTTCATGACGAGAATAATATCCGCATCACGGATCGTCGATAAGCGGTGAGCAACAATAAAGCTGGTTCTGCCCTGCATCAGTCGCGTGAAGGCGCTCTGAATCTTCATCTCCGTTCGGGTATCGATGGACGATGTCGCCTCGTCCAGAATGAGCATCGGCGGAAGTGACAGCATAATTCTCGAAATACAAAGAAGCTGTTTCTGTCCCTGGGAAAGCATTCCTCCGTCCTCCCCGATCACCGTGTCATAACCTTTTGGAAGTCTCTTAATAAAGGAATGGGCATAGGCTGCTTTTGCCGCCTCGATCATCTCCTCATCGGTTGCCTGTGGCTTACCCATCTTAATATTGTCACGGATTGTTCCCGACTTCAGCCAGGTCTCCTGCAGAACCATTCCGTAATTCTGTCTCAGACTCTTTCTCGTGACATGACGTATCTCATTGCCGTCCACCTTAATCTCACCGCTTCTGACGTCATAGAAACGCATGAGCAGATTGATCACCGTTGTCTTTCCGCAACCGGTCGGACCGACGATAGCCACCTTCTGTCCCGGCTTCACCCGGACATTGAAATCCTCAATCAGCTTCTGCTCCGGTGTATAAGAAAAGCTGACATTCTCACAGACAATCTCTCCCGATGCATCCGAAAGCACCACTGCCCCCTCCTCGTCCGGAACCTGAGGTATCTCCTCAATCAGTTCAAAAATACGCCCTGCACAGGCAATGGCATTCTGAAGTTCCGTCACCACGCCGGACACCTCGTTAAACGGCTTGGTATACTGATTGGCATAGTTTAAAAAGCATGACAGAATACCGACCGTCATATTTCCGGACAGCACCGTAAACGCACCGGTCAATGCCACACAGGCATAGACGATACTGTTGACAAAACGGGTACACGGATTGGTCAGCGAGGAATAAAAAATTGCCTTGAGGGAACATTTTTGCAAGCGGTCATTAATATCATCAAACACTTCCATGGACTCGTCCTCGCGGCCGAACGCTTTTACCACCTTGGCATTTCCGATCATCTCCTCCACAAAAGCGGTCTGCTCTCCCCGCGTCTGGGACTGCGTCTTAAACATAGCATAAGTATGTGTGGCAATAAAATTAGCTACAAACAACGAAAGCGGCGTAATTACAACAACTACCAGCGTAATCATAGGATTGAGCGTAAGCATAATCACCAGCGTACCGAGAATGGTCACTATACCGGTAAACAGCTGTGTAAATCCCATCAAAAGTCCGTCTGCAAACGTGTCCACATCCGTGATAATCCGGCTTACAATCTCGCCGTACGGATGACGATCCACATATTTGAGAGGAAGTATCTGCAGCTTATCAAACGCTTCTTTTCGGATATCCCGTACCACGTGATAGGTCACATGATTGTTAATGACATTCATCAGCCACTGCAGCAGCGCAGTCACAAGTACGACGGCCACCACACGCTTCAGATAAAACATAATAAGTTCAAAATTCACTGCACCTTCCACAATCGCATCGATGGCATCACCGATCAGAATCGGTACATACAATGTCAGCGCCACGATCACAGCCGCAAACAAAATGGAGAGCAGCATAAGCCAGTTGTAGCGTTTCAGATAAGAAAATACTTTCTTTAATACTTTTCCCTGTTTCATTATGCTGTCACCTCCTTCTTAAACTGTGATTCGTAAATCTCTTTGTAAACCACACAATCCGAAAGAAGCTCTTCATGGGTTCCGATTCCCTCAATCCGACCGTCATCCAAGACAATAATCTGATCGGCGTCCATGATTGCATTCGTTCTCTGGGACACAATAAACACCG
>JAZSMO010000031.1:0-6002 GCA_045535935.1 Lachnospiraceae bacterium
CGGCACCGGAAGCGGCGCACCATAACGGTTCGGACGCCTGTTCAGGAATTCAATTATCGTTTCCCCTCTGACCGCGCAGACAAACTGAAAAAAGAACCCTATTGCAGATAGTGATGAAACAATGCCAACTATGCCGACCGCTCTTGCACGCGGGCCGCCCATTTCATCGGCAGGCATCCCCGTAATCGTGCGATAGACCACGACCATTATCGCAACTGACACCGCACACAGCACAAATGATACGATTTTACTATACATATATCGTTCCTCACTTTCTGATTTTATCATGAAATCAGCAATCATATTCCCTGTTTTATCATATTCCTGCGGAAAATGCAATTGCTGCCGGAACAAAATAAGAAAAAATACACCTGCCAACCACTCATAATCAGCCGTCCCCCTTACTCGTACCCCTATTCTATTTTCGAGAGCACCGCGACATCTTTCGCGCAGGACTTGACAAACTTACTATAATATTTTTTTGCTTTTATAATATTTAGGCTATATAATACTCACAGCATAACAATTAAGAAAGGCTTGATTTTTACCAGACGTTCTTTGTATCAATCATCTGCGGTCAGGCCCTTCAGCAGACCTTCTTCATGGTAGGTGCGGTCAAAATGACGGACTGTTTCTGCTGCGATTGACGAAGCATACGCGGATTTGTCCTTCGGCATGAGCAGTTGAACGATGCACCATTTTTGGCGGGTTATTCAACAGAGATTTTCTTGACCTTGAACAGTATGTCAGAGTAATGGTTGATGAAGCAATTAAAATGCAAGGTGGAAATCCATCAATGATTGTGGTTACAAATAAAACAAAAACAAATGGTTCTTCTACAATTTGCTTTACAGATAGTATGATAGTTTAAAGAAGGGGAGAAAATGAGTAGTTTATTTCAAGTATTAAAAGACCTTGTCGGGTGGTTCTTCGGAGTTTGTTTTATTGTCTTGTCGTTGGGCTTGTTTTTTTACGGAAGCATTGTCGGCGGAGTTGCATCACTGCTGTTCGGTTTTGGGATTACACCGCCGGGAAGAAAGATGGCAACAGCATTCAACATGTCTTCGAAGGTAAGTTTTATCGCACTGACATGTCTTTTTTTAGTTTCCTTCGGTTCTTTGGCAGATGCCGGAACGGAAATTGCGCCGGAAAGTAATCTGCAAGAAACCGTAACTGTGACAGAGCAGAGCGCAGAGAGTGATTTGCCGGAAGGAAATACTGCGGTTGCAATAGCAGAAGAAGAGTCCGGGGAGCAGGGGGACGTCGAAATAGAAACGCCGGAAGAAACTGCGCCGGCAGAGGAGATAGAGACAGAGTTACCGGTTGTATCAGAAGATGATGAGGAAGAGGTTGATACAGAACTTCAAGTCCACTTTATCGATGTCGGACAAGGTGATGCAACCCTGGTTATTTCCGGAGAGCACGCGATGCTGATTGATGCCGGTGATGACAGCAAGGGTACGAAAGTACAGCTTTACTTGAAAAATCAGGGAATAGAAAAGTTGGATTACCTCGTGCTGACACATACGGATGCCGACCATATCGGCGGCGCAGATGTTATCATAAGCAAATTTGACATTGCTAACGTTTTTATCGGAGATTTTCCGAAAGATAATACGGTATATCGAGACCTTATGCAGGCGTTGCAAATGAAAGGATTGACCTATTCCACGCCGGAGGCGGGAAGTACTTATGCTTTGGGAGATGCTTTTTTCACGACAGTAGCCCCGAACAGGGAATATGATAACGCAAATAATTTTTCGATCGGATTACTTCTGCAAAACGGTGAAAACGGATTCTTGTTCACCGGTGACGCAGAAGAGGAAGCAGAGCAGGATATATTAGCAGCCGGGTTTGATATAGACTGCGACGTTTTGAAGGCGGGACATCATGGAAGCCGGACTTCGAACTCTAAAGCATTGTTATCCGTTGCGACACCTGCTTATGCGGTAATCAGTTGCGAAACAAACAATTCCTACGGACATCCGCATGCAGAAGTGTTGAATAATCTGCGCGCCATGAATGTGCAGGTATTCCGTACAGATGAACAGGGTTCGGTGGTTGCAGTTTCCGACGGCAAACAAATTACATGGAATTGTGCGCCTTCGGAAAGCTGGATAGCAGGTGAGCCGACGGGCAGCATGCAGGAAGAAAGCGATGAAGAGAACACTGTTACGGATGAAAATGGTGAAGAAGAGCAGGAAACAGATTCCGGACAAACTTCCGATTTGTCGGCCGGCGGTAACTATGCTGTAAATGACAGAAACGGAAAGATACATATTGTAGGCGAGTGTACGGCGACAGGGACGGGAGATAAAGCAATGAAAAATCCGGTTTACTTTGCAACCTATGAGGAAGCGGAGGCTTACTCCATACAGATTGCGCCGGAGCTGGATAAAAGAAGGTGCGGAAACTGCTATAAATAAGTATGAAAAGTCAATCGGTAGAGGGAATACTGATTGACTTTTTTATTTTGTATTGACAAATGGTTAAACACATGATTATATGTTCATATAAACAGATGAAAAGGATGTGATTAGATGAACGATAATAAGAAATTCTGGCAGAGATATGCCCCGATTTATTCTATGTTCATGAAGGGCGCAGATAAGAGCTACGACGAAATATGCAAAAAGGTGGACCGATATTTGAAGAAAGACATGAAGGTGCTTGAACTTGCATGCGGAACGGGGATGTTTACATTCCGGTTGGCAGATAAAGTGCAGAGCTGGGAGGCAACGGATTTTGCAGAAAATATGGTGAAAGAAGCAAAGGCAGCGTATGAGAAAAGAACCAAACCGATGGAAGGGCTTAGCTTTTCGGTGCAGGATGCGACCAGTCTTCCGTATGCGGACGAAAGCTTTGATGCGGTGATGATTGCAAATGCCCTTCACATTATGCCGGAACCGGAAAAGGCGCTTGCAGAAATCAGACGTGTTTTGAAAAAGGACGGTCTTTTGTACGCACCGACATTTGTACACGGGGAAGGTGCTGCGTTTGCTTTTCGGACCGGGTTGATTGAGCTGTTTGGATTTAAAGCCTTTATCAAACCGACCAACGAAGAATTTGCGCAGTTTATCGGTGAAAAAGGATTTGATGTGTTGGAGTGTGACAGAATCGGTAGCAAGGTAGCCCCGATTTGTTGTATGATAGCTGAAAAGAATTAGTGGGAGGTAACCGGGATGATATTGTTTATACAGTGTGTAGTATGTTGTATTCTTTTTACTCTGATTATTTTGCCGGCGCAGTATAAAGATCCGCTCTGCATGATTGCGTCGTATCCGCCTGCGGTCAGAAAGCGTGTGGCGGAACTTCCGCAGTATAAAGATGTGATTGTGAAAAAAGAGAAAAAGCATTTGGGGAAGAAATTGTTTGGTGTGTTTTTCTTTGCAATTGTTTTGGCGGCGCTGGCATATTTTTCCGGATGCAGAAGTTTTTCTGAGACATTTTTGCATGTGTTTACTATATTTTTTGTCGTAAATTTATATGACATGGTTGTTTTGGACTGGGGTGTTTTTTGCCACAGTAAAAAGCTCAGAATTCCGGGAACGGAAGATATGGATAAAGAATATACGGATAAGTTGTTTCATGCAAAAGGCGCGGGAATCGGATGTTTACTCGGACTTGTAGTGGCGCTTTTGTCCGGTTGCGTTGTGCATTTGGCTTCGTTATAATGAAAGTTGTATCGACATGCTAAGAATAAGTCATAAAGGAAGAGATAAAATGAAACTGAGAAATCCGGATACAAAAGCAGACTGGAAAGCTATAAAACAGCTTTATCGGTCGGCTTTTCCGTTAAATGAAAAAAAGCCGTTTTGGCTTATAAAAAGTAAATATGAGAAAGGTCAGGCCGATGTGTGGGTGATTGAGAAAGAAAACTCGTTTGCGGGTATGGCAATCACAATGAACGGCGGTGATCTTGTGTTGCTTGACTATTTTGCAGTCTGTGCGGACAAGCGCAGCGGCGGAATCGGCGGCGAGGCACTGAAGTCCCTGCAGGAGAAATACAGTGACAGGCGTTTCTTTCTTGAGATAGAAAGCGTGGACAAGCCTTCACCGAAACTTCCGGAACGCCTAAGAAGAAAAAAGTTTTATCTGGCAAACGGAATGCAGGAGATGGGCGTAAACGTGAAGTTGTTCGGCGTGGATATGGAACTTCTCGGATGCAACTGCGCGGTCAGTTTTGAGGAGTACCGCAATTTGTATTTGAATACATATGGTAACTGGGCGGCAAGGAATGTGGTCGATAGGTGAGGAGTACATGGAATAGCCAGATGGTTGGTTGAAGTATCGTTTGCACGAATTCTTATTGTCTCCCCATGGCTTTATATACTAGTGATATGGGGAGATATTTGCATCAAAAATAGCTAAAAATCTCCCCCCATGGATATAGATGAGATTGACATGGGGAGAAAAATGTCGGTAACCTACCGCTTACCGCAAAAAAAATACCGCTTACCGCAAAAACCAACATTTTATTTTAGGCGGCGTTATAATGCACTCAGGAGGTGGCGAAATGAACTTTCGATTAGTGATTGATAAGTCAAAGGAAGAGGAAATCGTGGCGACGGTCCATAACAAGTCGGAGCTGACAGACAGGATAGAGGAGATGGTCATGCAATACGACGGATCGGATAAAATCACAGCTTACACGGAAGATGATATCAAAGTTCTGAAACTGAAGGAGATTGAGTGCATTACGGTAATTGACGGAAAAACGTATGCGATATGCGAGGGGAAAGAGCAGTTCCGTTTAAAACAGCGGCTTTACGAAATGGAAGAGCTCCTTCCGGAATGTTTTATCAAGATCAACAAATCTTCTTTGGCAAATCAGAGCAGAATCGAAAGATTCACCGGAATGTATACCGGAGCCGTGGATGTAGTGTTCAAAAGTGGTTACACGGAATATGTTTCCAGAAGATGTTTTGCGGATATTAAGAGGAGGCTGGACGTAAAATGAAAAAACACGTGAAAGAATTTATGCATAGAGGTCTGATGGCATCGGTCGGAGGACCGGTAATATTGGCAATTATATATATATGCGAGCAGTCATGTGGAGCGATGACAGCACTTACGGTCGATGAGGTGGTAATTGGGATTTTAACGTCCGCACTTCTTGCATTTATCGCAGCAGGAATCAGCGTGGTACATCAGATAGAGAAACTTCCGCTGATGTGGGCTAACTTTATTCAGGCAATAGTACTTTATTTTGATTATTTGTTGATTTACCTGCTCAATGGATGGCTGAAAAGTGAGCTACGTGTAATTTTAATCTTTACCGCATGCTTTGTGGCGGGCTATATTGTGATTTGGTCGATGATTTATTTCTTTGCCATTCGCCCGTCCATCAGTAGAATGAACCGCAAATTGCAGGAGGAAATATGAGTAAAATAGTATTTTTTTGTATCCCGGCGCACGGACATACCAACCCGACGCTCGGAGTGGTAAAAGAACTGATTGCAAGAGGTCATGAGGTTTTATATTATTCGTATGAGTCGTTTCGTAAAAAAATAGAATCCACGGGAGCAACGTTTGTAGCGTGCGACGAGTTTGATGCAGAGCAAAAGGTGGATCCGAAGGATGCGGTGAGAGTCGGAAAAGATCTTGCTTTTTCTACGAAATTGTTAGTTGACACTACTTTGGCGCTCAATGACAGTGTCTGCCAAGAAATGGAACGCCTGCAGCCGGACTGCATCGTGGCAGATTCCATGGCGGTCTGGGGCAAGGCTGCGGCGATAAAGCTGAAGATACCTTTTGTATCCTCCACTACAACCTTTGCCTTCAATAAACATTCAGCCCGTATAATGAAGCAGAGCGGGCGGGAGCTTTTGTCCATGCTGCTCTCAATGCCGAAGCTAAACCGGGAAGTAAGGCGCCTGCAAAAATGCGGCTACCCGATAAAGAGCGTTCTGGAGCTTATCTCAAATGACAATGATACCCACACCATCGTCTATACCTCGCCGGAGTTTCAGCCTTTTTCCGAGACATTTTCTGATAAATAC
>JAZSMO010000002.1:0-51829 GCA_045535935.1 Lachnospiraceae bacterium
TGTCGCGGCCATGAGGTTCTGTATTATTCCTATGAAGCTTTTCGGGAAAAGATTGAAGGTGCGGGTGCTAAGTTTATTCCTTGCGATGATTATGATGTAAGTCGGAGGCCAAGCGGTCTTAGGAAGACAATTAGAGCTCCCAACTCCTTGGCTCACAGAACGACATGGCTACGATCCGACTTTGTCGCGGCCATGAGGTTCTGTATTATTCCTATGAAGCTTTTCGGGAAAAGATTGAAGGTGCGGGTGCTAAGTTTATTCCTTGCGATGATTATGATGTGGAACAGAATTTAAAGCCTGAGGATGCGGCCAGAGTGGGTAAGGATTTGGCATTTTCGACTCGGATATTGGTGGATACCACACTAGCTTTGGATGATATGGTTTGTAAGGAAATGCAGCGTTTAAAGCCGGATTGTATTGTGGCAGATTCCATGGCAGTCTGGGGAAAAGCGGTTGCACTGAAGATGGGAATTCCGTTCGTGTCTTCTACGACGACCTTTGCGTTTAACCGGCATTCCGCAAAGATTTTAAAACAGAGCATCGGAGAGCTGTTCGGTATGATTTTTTCTATGCCGAAGATTAATAAAGACATCAAGCGTCTGCAGGATGCGGGTTACCCGGTGCAAACGGTGCTTGATCTGATTTCAAACGATGAAAATACAGAAACGGTTGTCTATACCTCACCGGAGTTTCAACCGTGTTCCGAGACGTTTGGCGAAAAGTATGCATTCGTTGGACCTTCGGTCAGACCGGCAGAAGGAGCAATCGAAAAAGAGAAGGAGAAACTCATTTATATCTCTCTCGGAACGGTCATCAATGACAATGAGAAGTTTTTCAAAAACTGTGTCAAAGCATTCAAGGACACGGATTATCAGGTGATTATGTCCGTGGGCAATCTGGTGGATGTCAAAGAGTTGGGAGAAATTCCGGCGAATATTTCCGTGCAGGAGTATGTGGATCAGATTGCGGTGTTGCAGCAGGCAGATGTGTTCTTGTCACACTGCGGTATGAACAGTGTCAACGAAAGTCTCTACTATGAAGTGCCGCTTGTGACCTATCCGCAGACTTCGGAACAGGGCGGTGTTGCGACACGTGTAGAGATGCTCGGTGCAGGTGAAAGATTGCGAAAAGCGAATGCGGAAGAAATTTTTGAAACAGTTGAAAAAGTGATGAACAATGCGTCTTACAAAGAGAATGCAAAGAAGATTTCCGGAGGATTCAAAAACTGTATCGGTGCCAAAGGTGCGGCGGACAAGATTGAAGCGCTTGCGCAAACTTGAAATATTTGATAAGATGTATATGATTAAAGGGCAACGCTTTTTGGTTGCCCTTTTTTTAGGCTTTGCAAAGTGGGGGCTTTGCAGAAAAAATAGGAGGTATAGCAATGTTAAATGTGTTGATTACAGGGGCTCAGGGACATGTGGGTTCGGCCCTTCAACAGCTGCTGGACAGCAGAGAGTATCGGATTTTAACCACGGACATGGACGAGATGGATATTACCAATCATGATCAGGTAGCGCAGTATATGAAAATCAATCGTCCGGATGTTATCATTAATTGTGCCGGATTTACAGATGTAGAGAGGTGTGAGGCGGATCCGGACAGGGCATATCTTGTCAATGCCATCGGTGTTCGCAATCTCGCTGAAGCCGCAGAGGAAATTAATGCGAAGTTCATTCAGATTTCCACGGATGATGTATTTAATTCAAAAGTGGACCGACCATATAATGAGTTCGATGAAACAAGTCCAAAGTCTGTTTACGGAAAGTCAAAGCTTGCGGGAGAAAAGATTGTTACGCAGCTTTGCCGTCGCTTTGTGATTATTCGAAGTTCATGGAACTATGGTATCGGAAAAGATTTTGTCGATGAACTGCTTTCGGCAGTCGGAAAGCAGGAGACCTTTGAAGTGGCACAGAACCGCTATGGTGTTCCGACCAGTACAAAAGAAGTGGCAAAGGTCATTCAACATTTCATAGATAGTGATGAGTATGGTATTTACCATGCAGTCTGCAAGGGAAGCTGTAACCGCTACGAATATGCGCAGGCGATTTTGGAATACACGGGAAATACAGACAAAATAAGACTGATACCGGTAGACAAGACAGACGTTCTTCGACCGGATTACTGTGTGCTTGACAATATGATGCTCCGCCTGACGGGAATTGAGGAACCGGCAGAATGGAGAGCAGCTCTCAAAGAATATTTGGATGAGACAGGAGGGCTGGAATAATGTCGGAAAATAAGAAAAAAAAAGAAAAGAAAGGGTTGGGCCTTTCAACCAAAATATTTATTGCACTTATCGTAGGTGCGTTGGCCGGAGTTGTGATTCACTATGTGATTCCGGACAGCAACTTTAAAAATGAGTTTATTGTTGAGGGCGTTCTGTATGTAATCGGCCAGGGATTTATCCGCCTGATGCAGATGCTTGTTGTTCCGCTCGTATTCTGTTCTCTCGTATGCGGAAGTATGGCGATCGGTGACACGAAGACACTGGGAAAAGTCGGATTGAAAACAGTCGGTTTCTACATTGCAACGACTGCAATAGCGGTTGTAACCGCACTTTCAATTGCGTATTTTATCAATCCGGGAATCGGTCTGAATATGGATGCGGTGGAAAAGAGTGAAGTGGCTGCTGCGACAAGCAGTACAAGTATTGTAGACACGCTTCTCAATATCATTCCGAAAAATCCGATTGGGGCAATGGCAAGCGGAGATATGCTTCCGATTATTGTCTTTGCATTGTTTGTCGGTATTATGTTGGCAAAACTTGGAAGTAAAGCGAGTACGGTGGCTAACTTTTTCAGTCAGTTTAATGATGTGATGATGGAGATGACCATGGCGATCATGAGTATCGCACCGATCGGTGTATTCTGCCTGATTGCGAGAACGTTTGCAACGGTCGGATTCTCGGCTTTCGCTCCGATGCTCAAATATATGGGAAGTGTAACGCTGGCACTTGTGATTCAGTGTTTTGTCGTATATCAAGTATTGCTCTTTATCTTTACAAGACTTAATCCGATCAAATTCATTAAGAAATTTTTGCCGGTTATGGGATTTGCGTTCTCGACAGCGACATCCAATGCGACGATTCCGATGTCTATCGATACCCTCAATAAAAAGATGGGAGTATCTAAGCAGATTTCATCCTTTACAGTTCCGCTGGGAGCAACCATCAACATGGATGGTACTTCCATTATGCAGGGCGTGGCGGTTGTGTTTATCGCACAGGTATATGGAATTGATTTGACAATTGGGAATCTGGCGACGGTTGTACTGACGGCAACGCTTGCTTCCATCGGTACAGCGGGAGTTCCGAGTGTGGGTCTCGTAACGCTGGCTATGGTGCTTAATTCCGTAGGGCTTCCGACAGAAGGTATTGCGCTTATCATGGGTATCGACCGTATTCTTGATATGCTCAGAACAGCGGTTAACATTACAGGTGATGCGGTATGTACTACCATTGTTGCGCACCAGGAAAAAGCCGTTAAGAGAGATATATTTAACGCATCTTAAAGGATGCCCAGTATTTTCAAAAATAAAAGAACAAGGACGAGCAGGATCGCAGGTTTTACGATTCTGCTCCCTTTTTTTATGACAAGCCCCGCACCGATATAGCCGCCGAGCATGTTGGAGAGTGCGGCGGCGATGCCCAGGGAAAATAATACCTGTCCGTTTAAGATAAAAATAATCAGAGAGGTAATGTTGGTCGTGAGATTAATGACCTTGGCCTGCGCATTGGCGCAACCGACGCTGACTTTTGCAAAGACGGTAAATGCAATAATCAGAAAAGTTCCGGTTCCCGGACCGTAAAATCCGTCATACATTCCGATGATAAGAGCTGCAATGACTGCGGTGATGTAGGTTTTGGCATTCAAAACAAGCTCCGCCTCCGGATTGTCTTTAAACAACTTTTTGTTCAACACAATGAAGGCTGCAAGGGGGAGGACTGCAAATAAGATATATTCCATAATTTTTTCGTCCATGGCCAGTGACAGCTTTGCCCCGACGGAAGAACCGATGACAGCACTGATGACGGAAGGGATGGCTAACTTAAAGTTGACCAGTCCGTTTTTGATAAAACGTACGGTGGCGAGGGTAGTCCCGCAGGTGGAAGAAAGTTTGTTGGTAGCAACGGCCTGATGCATCGGGAGTCCGGCAATTAAGTACGCCGGAAGTGAAATCAAACCGCCGCCTCCGCCGATGGCGTCCACGAGCCCTGCTAAAAACAAGAGCGGGCATACAAATAAAAATGTTCCAATGGTTGGTGTCATGTTTGTTTCCTTTGTTTTCTTAGTTTGGGCTGAGCAATACAGCCAAAGAAAGTATACGCAGAATTAAAGAAAAAGTAAAGCAATTTTAGGGTGAGAAGTGTATTGTAAAGTGAAAGAAATTTGATATAATTGTAATATCTCAGGAAGATATGTGAAGATTTTATGGCGTGTATAAGGAGGAGGTTCGACATGGGTTTGATGGATATGATTAAGAGAAGGGCAATGAATGCGGTAGCCAATGCAGTAGGCGATGCAGTGGGAGATGTCGTGGAAGGTGCACTGGACCAGGTGATTCCTTCTAAGAAAGGACAGCGAGTGTCGTCACGGAGTGTTTCACACAGTGCAAACAAAGATGATGCCCGAGAATCCGGCGAGAGAGTGCTCAGATCAAGGCTGGAGCAGATTATCGCAGATGAGTGGAGTGGATACGAACTGCGCGAAAATGTACCGGCTTTTGAGATGAATGCGGAGAGCGGTGCACGTACATACAGCTATGGTATTTATCAGGATGGAATTCCGAAAGCGATGATCATGATTCTTGATGACCGCAATCATTACAAGAAAAAAGAAGTACTTCTTTCTCAGAGGGCGTGCGGCGCCATGGGAGTTGGCTACATGAATTTCATGACATATCTGCCAAACAGAGAAGACTATATTTCCAAGAGATTAAAAGAAAACATTCGTTAACTATATTGTCAAAAAGAAAGAGAAATGTGACAAATGTTGCACCCACGGCGGGCAAAGCATATTCCATAGAGGTTTTGTGGGTAACGGGGATATGTTCAGCCCAGTGTGATAAGCACGGCTTTATCACTTTGAAAGCGTTTTCTCTTTCTTTTTTTATGCCGATATTTTGTGCAACTATTGAGGTGGGATATGGAGAAGCAAAGCTCTGTTCTGGACCGGCTTACGGATGAGGCAATCTGGCAGCAGTTCCTGGACGATAAGCTGAAAAAACAGCATCTTCGCAAGGAAGAGGAGAATAAAATCCGTAGTTATATTGAAAATCGTACGTATGAAAAAATGGCGGAGCTTATTCGAGAGGGAGCGTTTCCCGGAGAGTATCCGGTCAAAAAGATCATCAATAAGGAAGGGACGACCAAAAAGAGAGTGGTCTATTCTTTTGGGGATGATGTGAGTATTACGCTGAAATTCATTGCATTTCATATGGATTTTATGGAGGATGTGCTGGCGGATTCCTGTTATGCGTTTCGAAAGACAAGAGGCGTGTCGCAGGCATTGCAGCGGCTGAGACGGAACCCGAAAGTAAAAGAAATGTACTGCTACAAGGCAGATATCAGCAATTATTTCAATTCCATTGATATACGGCTTCTTTTGGAGGCACTTGGGCCGCTGAAGGAGCGGGATGCGCGGCTGTATGAGCTGATGGAAAAAATTCTTATGCAAGACAGTGTATGGTATCACGGAAAGCTGATACAGGATAAGCACGGTGCCATGGCAGGGCTTCCAATTGCACCGTTTTGGGCCAATATGTATTTAAACGAGGTGGATCACTGTTTTGAACAGCAAGGAATTGAATATTACCGGTATTCCGATGATATCCTGATTTTTGCTGAGAGTGAGTCGCGGCTTACTGAGCGGAAGGAAGAATTGACCCGGAGATTGCGGGAATACAAGCTGACAATCAACAAATCAAAAGAAAGCGTCTCCGGGCCGGGACAGTCATGGGAATTTCTGGGGTTTTCCTACAAACAGGGAGAATTTGATCTTTCAGACAATACCAAGCGCAAAATGAAAGCTAAGATTAAGCGGAAAGCGGAGGCTTTGCGCCGTTGGCAGAGAAAAAAGGGACTTGCGCCGGACAAGGCGGCCATTGGATTTATTCATGCAATGAATCGAAAATTTTACGGTGGTGAGGGGACCGATGATTTCACGTGGAGCCGTTGGTTCTTTCCGAATTTGACCGTAGATTGCGGACTCCGTGAAATTGACAGCCATATGCAGGAGTATATCCGCTATGCAGTGACAGGACGCCACTACAAAGGAAACTACCGCATCACCTATGAGCAGATGAAGGCATGGGGGTACCGCAATCTGGTGCATGCGTTTTATGATTACAAAAAGGATGCGGAGGAAATTGCTAAGGGGTAGGACGGCAAAGTTGCCAGAAAGCAACTGCGCTGGCCGCAGCCACATTCAAGGAATCTACGCCGTGTGACATCGGGATGCATACGGTGTAATCGCAGGCTGCGATTGTCTCGTCGCAAAGTCCGTATCCTTCGGAACCGAGCACAATAGCCAGTTTGTCCTCTGCCATGAGAGGCGGATAATCGATACTGACAGCTTTGTCATCCAGTGCCATGGCAGCAGTGCGAAAACCGAGATTTTTTAGAGATTCTGTGTAATGACAATAAGCGACACGACTGTCATTTGTGTTGCCCGTGGTTTCTTTTGGGTTCGACGGGATAAACGTCCATGGAACTTGAAATACGGTTCCCATGCTGACTCTTGCGGATCTGCGATAAAGCGGATCACTGCAACCTTCCGTGAGAAGAACAGCGTCAATACCGAGGGCAGCAGCACTTCGGAAAATGGCACCTACATTGGTTGGATTCATGACATTTTCAAGTACGGCGATGCGCCCGGCACCTTCACAGACCGTGGCGGCATCCGGCAAAAGGGGTCTACGCATGGCGCAGAGAAGGCCTCTGGTCATGGCAAAACCGGTGAGTTGTGATATAATTGTTGTGTCGGCAACAAAAATAGGGATCTGACCACAACGGTCAATGATATTTTTGGAGGGGCCGCTTATTTCGTTTCTGTCTATGAGCAGAGAAACCGGTTCATAGCCGCCGTTCAGTGCGCGCTCAATGACATTCGGGCTCTCTGCAATAAAAATTCCCGGAGCCGGTTCGTTATAAGTGCGCAGCTGGTTTTCGGAAAGGCGCGCGTAGATATCAAGATCCGGATGGGAAAAATCGGTAATTTCGATTAGATTACTCATGGCAAACTCCTATCTGCTGTCAGGGATTGTTTTACTACGATTAGTATACGGGAGAACGACATCGGTCGCAAGAGGGTTTGTTTTATGCTATAATTGAATAAATTTGAAAGACGACGCAGCGTCAGGTATTGCTTGTGACGCAGCGTTATATACCATAATAGCCATGAAAGGTGGTGAAACGCTATGTCAAATTATACGACAGGAGAACTTGCAAAGGCAGCAGGCGTAACGGTACGGACTGTTCAATATTATGATTCGCGGGGAATTCTGATTCCGAGTGATTTCAGCGAAGGCGGAAGACGTCTTTATACGGACGATGATCTTAAGAAACTGCGTGTCATTTGTTTTTTGCGTGACCTCGGTCTCAGTCTCAATCATGTGGGCGATATTCTTGAGGCAGACAATGCGACAAGTGTCATTGAACTTCTTTTGGAAGAACAAAAGAAAACGCTGGAGACGGAAGTTGCGGAGCGAAAAGAGCAGGTAGAAAGAATTGAAGACATTCAAAAAGAAATGAAAAGCATTGCAGATTTCTCTGTTGAAAACTTAGGTGATATAGCATATGTTATGGAGAACAAAAAGAAATTAAAAAAAGTCTACTCAGTGATACTCGGTGTCGGCCTTGTTCTGGACGGATTGGAGATCGGTGCATTTATTTATGCCTTAAAGACGGGGAACTGGTGGCTGTTTGCGGGAGTGCTTTTGCTTATGCTGATTGTACTTTTCCCTATTATTACTTACTATCATAAGTATACGGTCTATATTTGTCCGGAATGTCACACGGTATTTAAGCCGAAAAAATCAGAATTTTTCTGGGCAAACCATACGCCGAAGACGAGAAAACTGACTTGCACATGTTGCGGAAAGAAAAGTTTCTGCGTTGAAACTTACGGTGTGGCGCCGGAAGAAGTGAAGGAGGGCTGATTTATGTTGAAAGATAAAAAGAAAACAATCATATATTTAATCTGGGCATTTGTAATTGCATGGATTTTGCAGGTGATTGCCAGTGCGGCAGCAAATATTGTAGCAAACACAACGGGTATGACAAATTCGCTTGGTAACCTGATTTTCACGGGAGTGCTTGCTGTTTCCATGTATGCCCCGTTCTTTGCTGTTTTATTAGCAAAATACCCGCTCAAGGGCATGGGGTGGATTCCGAAGTTGAAAGGGAATATCGGTTGGATGGTTTTGGCTTGGCTCGGGCCGTTACTTTTTACCGTGCTTGGAGCGGTTGTATATTTTGTCATCTTTCCGGACCGGTTTGATTTGACAGGGGCTTATTTTGCGATGGCGCTCGGAGAGGAAGGACTTGCACAGATTGAAGCTGAGGGACTTACCCTGCAGCAACTTTTGATCATTCAGATTGTATCGGCTCCGCTTTATGCACCATTTATCAATATGTTTGCAGCCCTGGGTGAAGAGGTGGGCTGGCGCGGAATGCTGTATCCGCAGCTGAAAAGCTTTTTCGGAAAGACAAAAGGGCGTATCCTCGGCGGAGCTATCTGGGGCGCATGGCATTGGCCGGTGATGCTTCTTGCAGGATACGAATACGGAAAAGAGTATCCGGGGGCACCGATTTCCGGTTTAATAGCATTTTGTGTTTTTTGTGTTGTCGGCGGAACCCTTTTGGATGTATTATATGAGAAGACGAATTGTATCTGGGTGCCTTCTTTGGCGCACGGAGCAATTAACGGTACGGCTTCTTTGGCAATATATCTGACAAAACCGGAATACATAGATCAGATGATTCTTGGACCGGCTCCGATTGGTATCATCGGTATGATACCGGCACTGATTGTTGCGGTGATTGTTTTGTGCAGGGATAAGTAACTGGTGTAAAAGTCGGGAGGTATCACTATGACAGAAGGAATCATAGCGTTTATCATTTGGATATTAGTCAGTCTCATTTTTGTCGGAATCGGCATCTACGATTTGCGGGCAGAGGAAGTGGTGGGCTTTTGGTCCAATGGAAAAAGACCTCCGGTGAGTGGAGAAAATTTGAAAGCATATAATAGGGCGGTCGGTATTTTGTGGATTGGTTTTGCGGTGGTTCTCATGTTGCTTGGGCTTCCGCTGTTAGCAGGGGACGACTCGCCTCTTATCGTGATCACATTGCTCGGAACGCTGGCAGAGGTAGTGGCGCTCATGGCAGTTTATGTGCTTGTGATTGAGAAGAAATATTGTAAAAAATAACGGACAGGCAGAAATCGACATAGTTTTTTTAAAGAAAGCATACTCTGTAAGGGAGGTGTTTTCATGAAGACAGATATAAAAAAGTTAGTCGTATGCATCGCCATTCCGTTATTGGTGGGAGGGGTTTCGGCTTTTTTGACGCAGGATGCGGTAAAAAGCTTTGCCGTGCTTGAAAAGCCGCCGTTAGCGCCGCCGGCGTGGTTGTTTCCGATTGTGTGGACGATTCTGTATACGCTGATGGGAATTTCGTCTTATCTGATTTCGGAAGCAAAAGCACCGGGAAAGGGAAAGGAAGATGCACTTGTAGTTTATTTCTATCAGCTCATTGTGAATTTTCTCTGGCCGATTTTTTTCTTTAATTTCGGCTGGTATTTGTTCTCTTTTTTCTGGATCGTATTGCTTTGGATTCTGGTTTGGGACATGATAAAACAGTTTTTAAATCTAAACATAATTGCCGGATGGCTGAATGTTCCGTATATCGTATGGCTTACGGCAGCAGCTTACCTGAATTTCGGTATATGGTGGTTGAACCGATAAATATGAGGATAAGGCCGCACAGGAGAGTTTCTCGTGTGCGGTATTTTTGTTAAATAAATCAGACAGGTAGAAAGGGTTATAAAAGTTACACATTAAGCCGATATAGATATTGATACACTATGTCTAAAGAGCGAAACGGATTTCGCAACAATTAATTCAAGGAGGAATGTATATGAGAAATGTATCAGAATCAGCGTACGGTATGTCCAAGTCTTACGGGGCAACTTATGCGCAGCAGGCACAGAATGTGTCACAGGAAAAAACAGCGGGAACGGAAAAACAAAGAAATTACGGTAAGACCATCGGAAAACCGGAGTTGTCGGAACAGGCGGCTAAATTGTATGATGAACTGAAAAACAAGTATTCCGATATGGATTTTACGCTTGTTTCAAGAGACATGATCGGGATGGCCAAGCAGATGGCACCGGGCATGGGGAATCCTAACAAGATGGTTGTGCTGATTGACGAGGACAAACTTGAGCGGATGGCAACCGATCCGAAATTCCGTCAGGAAATTGAAGGAAAGATTATGGCGGCAAGAAATCAGATGCCGCAGCTTACGCAGATGATGCAGAAAAACAGTGCGATTACGCAGGTGGGAATGCAGTTTACCAAGGACAACCGTGCGCAGTTTTTTGCGGTAGTAGACAAGTCGTTTCAGGATTTGAATGAACGCATTGCCGAAAAGCGTGCACAGAAAAAGGCAGATGCCAAGGCAGCAGCGAAGAAGGAAGCCAAGGCTGAGATGAAGGAAAAGCTGGACGAAAAGTTGGCGGAGAAACTCCACGGAGATGATGCTCCGCAAAAAACAGACGAGCGATATGAAGTTATTACAGCAGATTCCATAGAGGAATTGATGCAGAAGGTCGACGATTATATGTTCCTGACGCGAAGCGATATGGTGATGACGGAGCAGGAGATGGCGGTCGGTCAGCATATTGATTTCAGGGGCTGACGAAAAGGGGCGGTCTTATGACAATAAACTTAAATGTAAGTACAAATATAAATACAAATGTGCAGCAGACGGGTGGCGGTTTTAATGTTGACGCCGGTGATGGGAAAACAAAGTCATTTTCGCTTGCACACAAGGCGAAAGACCCGATTGCAGAGCGGAAGGAGCAGGCCTTTGAGAAAGCGCGGAAAATTGTATCGGATGCCTTTGCGGGCGAACAGAAGATAGATGCCGAGCTTCAGGAACTGCGTGATCTTTCGGCCCGATTGACGCAGGAGAACAAAGAAAAACTGGATCAGATAAGTCAGAACAATACGGAGATGGCCGAGCTGAAGAAGACGTACGGTGTTGCGGAGGACAGCGAGCAGCAAAAGGATCTGGAGATTTTGATGAAGAAAAATGATTCACTGTATGATCCTTCTGTGCGTTTGACTGAGGAAGAGCAAAAGCGCTATCAGGAAATTTTGGCGCAGGGACCGACGGAGTATCAATCCCGCATGATGGAACGCTATGAAGAGAGTAGCCGTTTGCAACGGGAGGCGGAAGAAAATCTGATGGCGATTCAGGCCAATGGTTCTGCCATCCGATTCATCAACGGGGAGCGTCTGAAGACAAATCCGATCGGAGATGCCGAGAAGGCGGCCGAAAAGGTTTTGGAGGCTGAGAGTGAGGCGCTCAAAGGAGCATTGGTCGGTGACGCCCTTGACCATGTGCAGGAGGAACTTTCCGAAAAAGTCGAGGAGGCGGAAAAGCAGGCGGAGCAGAAAGCCGAAGTCAAGGAACGGACTGAGAAGGTGCAGGAGCCGGCCACGCCGGAGGATATTGCGCTGGTGCAGCAACAGATACAGGCAGAAATTGACAAGGTGCTGGAGGAACTCAAGCTGCTTACAGAAGATCTGAAAGGAAATGCCATCGACAAAATATTATAGCCTGTAGGCTTTGTAAGGCGGCAGAAGGAAGGGAAACACATGAAAACAATTTTGTGTTACGGAGATTCCAATACATATGGATTTGATCCGGTAAGCGGTCTTCGCTATCCGAAAACGGTCCGCTGGACCGGAAGATTGCAGACGCTTCTCGGAGAGGAGTATCTTGTGATAGAAGAAGGGTGCAACGGAAGAACGACAGTTTTTGAAGATCCGGTGGAGGGCTGGAAAAGAGGTTTGGACTATTTGAAGCCATGTCTCAATACACACAAACCGGTGGATATGGTAATCCTGATGCTGGGAACCAATGACTTGAAAGAATTGTTTGGCGCAGATGCACAGATGGTTGCGCAGGGAGCGGAGACACTGGTTGAAACCATTCAGACTTTTACGGCGGAAAAGCAGGGATATGTACCTGAGGTAATCCTTGTATCACCACCGTTGATAGGTGAAGGTGTCTGCGACTCTGCATTTTGTCATTCTTTTGGTATGCGTGCGGTCACGGAATCCCGAAAGTTAGCGCAGTATTACTGCGAGGTGGCGAAGAGGAAGAACTGCTTTTTCTTGGATGCAGCGGAATATATTGAACCGTCACAGGAAGACTGCGTACATCTCGGACCGGAAGGACACGCTGTTTTAGCACAGAGGCTGAAGGAAGTTGTCGTATCTGTTTGTAGGTAAATGCGAGGAAATAATAGGCAGCTCTGCCATAAAAAGCAGAGCTGTTTTTCTTTTCATTGCTACGCAAAAGATGTATAATAAATATATCCTGAGAAACGGATGGGAGGAGTCCTTATGGCAGAGAGTAAAGTGCTTTCGGCAGAAGAGATGCTGGAGAAGATTTTTGGGTATATGAATATGCTGGCAGATGAGAAGGATTTTGCATCAACGATACATATCCTTACGGAGATGGGACGTACCATTGTCAATGCCGACAGGGCCTCTTTTTGGGTATGGGATCGCAGAAACAAGCAACATTTTACGATTGTGGCATTGGATAACGGTATGATTACGGTTCCGGAGGGGAAAGGAATTGTCGGAGCCTCCATTATGAAAAATGAGACGATACTGATCAATGATACTTCGCGGGATTACCGGTTTCACGGAGATGTGGACAAGGATACCGGCTATGTGACCAGATCCATTCTCTGTATGCCGGTGACCGACTCTGGCGGGGCAGTAATCGGAGCGTATCAGGCAATCAACAAATTGGACGAGAATGGTATGTACGGAGCGTTTTCGGAAACGGACAAGAAGCGGCTGGCGCTTGCTGCAATTTATTGCGGAAAAATGCTGGAATCCCACCTTCTTTACAATGAAAGTCAGATGGATCCGGTGACAAAGCTTCGCAACAGGAAAGGCTTTTACGATTACTATAACAAGCGTATTCTTCCGTATCTCTATACCGAAAAAGTGGCAGCTGTCATGGGAGATATCGATTTTTTCAGTGTGGTCAACCGAATACATGGGAAGAGCGGCGGCGACGTTGTCCTGAAAGAAATCGCAGATCTGATTGTATATAATATCCAATTAAACGATGAAGTTATCCGATGGGAAAATGATCGTTTTCTCATACTTTTACCGGGCAAAGGTGTGGCAGAGGCCGCCGATTTCGCAGAGAAGCTACGCAATTCAGTGGAAGCAACTCGTTTTGCCTACGGAGAACATGAACTGCATGTGACGATGTCCTTTGGAATCAGTGAGCTTTTGTTCAAAAATTCTTCCGATGAAAACATAGAGTTAGTCGTGAGCAAATTACAACAAGCGAAGGATTTGGGAAGAAATCGGGTAGAAAGTTAGTTTGGGATATTTAAAATAAAATAATTTTAGGAGGAGAAATATAGATGATTATCGAATTTGCAAAAATGGAAGAAAAAGCGTTGCCTAATTTTAAGGGCGGCGAAAAACAGTATGATGTCAAAATGTTTATAGAAGGTAACCACAAAATTATGCAGGGAAGATTGATTCCGGGAGCATCCATCGGTCTTCATACGCATGAAACAGACTGTGAAGTAATCTTCCTTACAGAGGGAAAAGGGAAAGTGATTGACGATGGGCAGGAACATGCAGTGAATGCAGGGATGGCACTGTTTTGTCCGAAGGATCATTCCCACACACTGATCAATGACAGTGACAGTGATCTTTGTTTCTATGCAGCTGTAATCGAGCAGTAGGTGAAACGATGAGGGCAGAAGTGACGAAAGAGATGTTTGTTTTGGCAGGACCAAAGGATGCGCAGGAGATATTAGAATTTTACCGCACATTCATCGGACAGAATGGCTGTACATGGAGTATGGATTACCCTGCAATGGAGCATGTGCAGATGGATATCGGGAAGGAAAATTTGTTTCTTGTCAGAGACGAAAAAGGGATTGTTGCGACGATTTCCATCGATTCGGATGAGCAGGTGGATGTGCTTTCCAACTGGACAGAAGCCAACACGAAAGAGGCTGCCAGACTCGGGGTCAGGACCGATATGCAAAGCCGGGGAATTGCAAGAAAGATGCTTCTTTGGCTGATGGATGTGCTGAAAGAAAGAGGATATGACGGGATACATTTTCTTGTCAGCCCGGATAATCCGGCGGCACTTGCCAGTTATCAAAAGCTTAATTTTGAAAACAAGGGAGAAGTATTACTGTACGATCATAACTGGTATTGCTACGAAAAAATATGGAACTAAGTCAAGAAAAGAAGACCGGATTTGATCCGGTCTTCTTTTTATGGCCTGTCGCCTATGTGTTTTACAGAAATTCACTGAGGAACATAGCATTGTTCGGATGTATGTGTCCTTCCAGGAGCTGCGAGATATTTTGCGGAGTAACTGCAGCTTTCTTGCGGAAATCGGAAGGGGTAGAATCCATATATTTTTTAAACATTTTATTGAAATAGCTACTGGAATTAAATCCGGTTTTAGCGGCTATATCCGAAACGGAGTCGTTGGTAAGCATAAATAAGCGAACAGAAGAGTATATTCTGTATTTGGTTAAATATTCGAACGGAGTTGTTTGGAGGCAACGCTTGAAACAGCGGCAGCATTCGCTTTTGCTGATGTGCATGGAGCGTGCAATGTCCTGTAGAGTAATCGGTTCTGCATAATGAGAGGAGATATATGTCAGAGCCTGTTTGATCCGCTCCTCATCGTGAACAACATAGTTATCATTCTGGGTAGGGGAGAGCTCGACACGACTCTTTACTTCGGTTAATACATGGAGCCAAGCTTCGATCAGAAGACTTTTTGTCATGAGCTCGTATCCATATGGCTTGCTATAGTTCACGTCGATTGTTTTTTTCAGCGTATCAAAAAGTTGTCCGGTTTTTTCATCAGAATGATCAATCAATATATATGGCAAATGGATATTATGGGTGACCGGAATCAGGTAATTGATAGCCAGGGAACGGTTCTGCCGTCCGGTAATATAGGATGGATGAAAGACTACACAATGGTAAATACATTCCTCGTTTTCAAAGGTTTTCGTACGATGCAGGACATTGGCATTTAAAATCATGCCCTGTCCCGCCGAGAGTACATGGCATGTGTCACCGACAAAAAAGAGTGCCTTGCCCTTTTCGACGATAATATATTCGATTTCTTCGTGCCAGTGCCAGTGGACAAGCTCGAGATGAGTCTGGGCAGAGTCTACATAGTAAAAAGCAATGGGATAGTCAATATTTCCGTGCTGCTTCAGTTCATAAAGATCCTCACGCACATTTATAGATAAATTTTGGTCTTCAGTAATCATAGGGTAACAAATGCAATCTGCACATTTCCTTTCATTTGTATTTGTGTATGGTTATCGTACCATAAAATCTAAGTTTTTTGAATAAGATAGTTACAATAGTTTTTATGAGGTGTTAGGGTGGAGAATCAAAAATTAGATAATCAGCTGAATGTGGCACTCGGTGTATCGCAGCAGCTTCGGGAGGGTTCGGAGGAACTCGGCACGGGCTATGACAGCGAAGAGAGGAGGTGGGAACTGATTGTCAAATATTCCGGCGATCTTGCGCGTCTTTCAGGAGAAGGGATCACGGTGGAGGAATTAATCGCAGGATATGCGATCGTAACACTTCCGGAAAGATTGATTCCGGCGTTTTCGCAGCTGGAGGAGGTGGAATATATCGAGAAACCGAAGCGGATATTCCCGCAGATACAGGCTGCACTCAGCGCATCATGCTTTGAACCGGTGTTTTCCGAGACACAGATGGACGGAGGGGCTCTTTCCGGAGAAGGGGTTTATGTTGCGGTTATTGATTCGGGAATTGATTATACGCTTCCTGTATTCCTCAATGCAGACGGAACAACGAGAATTGATTTTCTTTGGGATCAGGGGAAACAGGTTGACAGTGCGTTTTCGGAACAACCACCGGAAGGGTTTGCCGTGGGGGTGGAGTATACGAAGGAACAGATTAATGCAAATCTGGTACAGGGAGAGGAAGCGCCGAGACTTTCTGTAGATGTCACGGGCCATGGAACTGCGGTTTCTTCCATTGTTGCGCAGGGGGCACCGGGGAGTAGATTTATTATTGTAAAACTGGACGTGACCAATCAGGTTAGTTACCCGTCGACAACCAGTCTGTTACGTGCATTTACTTATGTTGCGAGAAAAGCAGATGCACTGGGACGTCCCGTGGCTGTAAATTTGAGCTACGGAAACACCTACGGACCGCATGACGGGACCTCCCTGACAGAGCGGTTTCTGGATAATCTGTCTGAGATCGGACGAAATGTGATTTGTGTCGGAAGCGGAAATGAGGGGGCATCAGCCGGTCACTTTTCAAGAAGAGTCGTGCAGGAGGAACGGGTTGAGTTCGCAGTGGGCGATTATGAAGCGTCTCTGTCACTGCAAATATGGAAGATGTATGCAGACAGGTATGAGATAGAAATCTTCGCGCCTTCGGGAGAGGGGTATGTGATTCAACGCCGGGAGGATGTGCAGGATGTGGTATTGGAGGAGAGCAGACTTTTGATATTTCACGGAGGACCTCAGCCATATCGCACCAAAGAGGAAATATATATCGATTTCCAACCCATGGGGAATTATATTAACCGGGGAGTGTGGCAGATAAGGCTGACACCGCAGAGAGTTGTCAGCGGAAATGTACAGATGTATATGCCGTCCGAAGTGGTGAGGAGCGGGGGAACCAGATTTTTACTGCCGAATCCCGAAGCGACATTGACGGTTCCTTCCACGGCGGAAAAAGTGATCACAGTCGGAGCTTATCAGACTTTTTTTGGTGCATATGCTGACTTTTCCGGGCGCGGATATGTGATGAATGCTGCGGATATCAGTGAAGGACTTGCAAAGCCGGATATTGCTGCGCCCGGAGTTGAAATCCGGGTGCAGGGAACGCAGGGGGAGGAGACGGTCAGCGGAACGTCCTATGCAACTCCTTTTGTGACTGCGGCATCGGCACTTCTGATGGAGTGGGGTATCGTGAAAGGAAATGATGCGTATCTGTACGGCGAGAAGGTGAAAGCTTATCTGATTGCGGGGGCGAGACAGTTGCGAGGGTTTGAAAGCTGGCCCAATGATATGGTGGGCTGGGGAGCGCTTTGTGTGGCGGACAGTATACCGGGATATAACGATTGAAAAACGGCCGAAAAAAGAATAAAATAAAATTGGATTATTATGTCGGAAAGGAGGAGATTTCGTGTTTCGCGGTTATAAGCTGAAGTTTGAATTTAATGCGGCTCATTCCAATTTGGAAAACAATGTGGAAAATGCACATTTTCATACATTTACCATTGTACTATATCTGCATGATCTGAATGAACAGATGGATTATTTCTTTGATATCGAAAAGAGTATTCACGAATGGCTCACTTCTTTTCAGGATTGTTACCTACATGAAACTGAGTTGTTTCGTGGAAAATCCACGACGCTGGAGAGCATCGGAGATACGTTTTTTGATGCGCTGTCACCGATGCTGAGAAAGTTGGAATTTGATCTTGTGCGACTGGATGTGTTTGAGAATCCAATCCGTATGTATTCTGTGTCCGACCGGATTTTGGACGCAGATGTCAACGAACTGGGAACACTTCCGCAGGCATTTTATGATGCTATTGAGTTTAAAAAACCTGTGGTGCAGAGGCCGGAACATAAAGCAGAGAAAGAGGAAGCCGAAAAGAGACAGCCGGAGGTTGCAGAAGTTTCTGAGGCGAGAGAAACCAAAGAGAAGCAATGGGACGATAACATATTAAAGCTTTCTGTGGTCGAGTATGAACCGGGCGTTGGAAGAAAGCTTGCGACGGTGGCAGGACTGCTCGCTGCAGTCTGTTTCGGGGCGTGGTTTATCATGTATCTGCTGCAGGGCTGGGGCAGTTATCCGGCGGGGTCAGATACTTACTGTCACCTGTACAGAGCAGATGTGATTTTACAGAGTATACGTGAGGGGACTCTGTTTCCGCTTTATGATCCGTACTGGTATAACGGAGTGGAGATCATGCGATATTGGGGACCGGTACCGCTCTATGTGCTGGCATTTATGCAGTGGATCGGCGGAAATATGTTTGCGGGATACATAGGTTATGTAGGTTTTTTGTTTGTGCTCGGTGCAGTGGGCTGGATTTTGTTCGGATACAGACAGGATCGCATCAGGATGGGACTGTTTGTGGGTTGTATCTGGTTTTTTCTGCCGGAAAACATGAGCGTCCTGTTTTATGACGGCAATCTTCCGCGTGCACTGATTAATGCGCTGCTACCATACCTTATTTGTTTTGTTTATGATTTGATCAATGAGAAAAAAGCAGGCAATATTCTGAAACTTACGGTGTTGTTTTGTTTGATTTCATTGTGTCATATCGGTACCACGATCATGCTTGTGGCGGTTCTTTTGATTTATTTGCTGATCTACGGAAAAACAAATAAAGATTTTGCGACGATGGGACAAGTTGTTTTGTGTGTGGGAGTCGGAATGCTGCTCAGCGGTATTTGGATGATTCCCTCTCTTCATGGAAGCCGTGCGGGTGGAGCCAACAATCAGGTTATGGAAGGATTTTTCCAGGATGCGCTTTTGTCTCTGAATCCGTTTCCTGCATGGAATGGCCAGACACTGTTTTATTTCGGTTTATCCCTTTTTGTTTTGTGTGTGTTGGGACTTGTTTTCGGAAGGAAAGAAACGTTGCCGGGATTTGCGGTGGGGTTAATCATTTTTCTGCTGACCAGCAATTCGGCATATGATATTTTGAGTAAACTGCCGTTCAGCTCCGTTTTGTGGATGATACGTTTTGTGTCACTGGCGCTGGCGTTTGTCATGGCGTCCTTGCTTTTGTGGAAAGGACTCAAAAGGCATTTTCTTATATTTTTATGTGTTCTTCTTGTGATTGACTGTATTCCGGTATTACGCTATCTGCACAGTGGTGCAGAAAATGTCATGTCGGTGGAGGAGAAAAATGAAGTCTACGGTGAGAAGATACTGTTTAACCGGGCCAAAGAGATTACAGCGCAGAGAATGACGGTGTTTGATTTGAGCGGCTACGGTGCTTTCGCACCATATTATGCGGCTGGGACGGGGCGCAAAGTACTTTATATGTTCGGGGCCGGCTGGGAAGGTGCCCGCACAGCGGATAATATTGTGATGCTCAACACGGCGGTGGAGACGGGAAAGTATGAGTATGTGTTTGATCGCTGTATCGAGATGGGAACGGATACCATCCTGTTTGTCATCGGTAAACTGCAGAACAAAGAAGCCGATCTTCAGAGACTGATATCTGCCGGAGAGGAATTCGGATATGAAGTAGATGCCCGGAATGAACAGAATATTCTTATGCACAAGGAAACGCCGGAATGCTATGGTACTGTGACGGAGTATCCGTATTTGGCTATCGGAAGTGCTGCGAAGGATATCGCATTGCTTTATCCTGGTTTTGAGGAGGGAAAATCAGATAATCTGAGCGATTACAACCGGGAGGAACTTTCCGGTTATGAGTGTATTTATCTCAATGCTTTTACCTATGACGATAAAGTGCAGGCGGAACAAATGCTTTCCGATCTGGCTGACAGCGGCGTGAGGATATACATTGATATGAATAAAGCACCGGTAGACAGAGGAACCAATGTGCAGGAGATGTTTGGGGTATCGGTGCAGACGATTACGTTTAATAACGGTTTTCCGGTGATCGATTATGAGAATGAGAGCTATAAAACATCCGGTTTTCCGGGGGAATATAAGGAATGGAAGGCAAATTATCTCATCGGACTTCAAAAAATAACCGGAAAAGGCGATATAAACAATAGAGAACTTGCATTTTCCGGAACAAATGGCAATGACAATATCACTTTTTTGGGTTATAATTTTATATATTATACACAGCTTACAAACGATGAGGCGGCAAGAAATCTGGTCAGTGAAGTATTCGGTATAGAGCAAAACGAAAAGCCGGAGCGACAAATCGTGCCTCTCGAGATAGAATTCGATAACGATAGGATTGTGATCAGAAGTGAGCAGGACGATGTCAATACATCACTTGCGGATATCAGTGATATTTTCCGTTCCGACAGAGAATATATGCAGAGCAGTCACATGATCACGGTTTCAGCAGGAAAAACGGTCATAGAAATGAAATATCCGTATTTTTGGCAGGGATTTTGGGTGTCCTGCGCAGGGCTATGTATGTTAGTTGCGATGATGTTCTATTTTCATAAGCGCAAAAGGAGCGATGTTTTATGAAAAACAAATGGATGAAAACAATAGTATTTTTTGCAGTATATCTGTTTTTCGGATATAGCGGTCTGTTTGGCTTCGGAGCCGAGGCTGCTACTGTGGACGGATATTATGACGATTGGTCCGGTATACCGGAGACTATGATTACATACGGAAGTCACAATGCAGGCGGACAGATTTATGAATATCACGGCGGTTCTTTGCTTGTCAGCGATGGCTATGTGTATGTAAAAGTGCGTATGAGTGATCTTTATCAGCAACAGATCCCGGTGGATGAACTGGTGCTTACCATCAATGGACAGGCGAGAAGCTTTATCTTGAGAAAACGCAATGCGGATAATACGGTCAATTGGAGTGACGAGATATACAGTCTCGGTTCCGGTATTCATACGGATATCGGTATTTTTTACCGTGACGGTGCATCCGTGGCACTGGGCGAGGGAGCAATCACCATTGCGGAAGCTTCGCCGAATGATGGTTTTGAGTTCCGTATGAAGATATCGGATTTGGAAGCGCTGTACGGTCTGGAATCGGGAACGATTGAAAACGGTGCGACGTTACAATTCTACAGTCCGAACATCGGTCCTGAGATGGTGACTGTTGCGGGAAGTTCCACCGGAACGTACATAGGAATCTTGCTCTGCCTTGCAGTGGTATTGTCTGCTTTGGCAGGACAAAAAAGAAAGCAGGCATATTCATGAATGTATTTGCAGTCATCTGCGTGTTTATATGGGTGTACGCCCTGAGCGTTTTTAAGAGAGGCAAATTGGATTTTTTCCGGTTTATTGTCGGAAGTGTCGGCTTGTTTGTCTTTATGATGATCTTTTTGGAACCGGTGCTGGTCAAGCCTTTGGTCAGTCTGGTGACATCGGCGACCGGAATTGTCGGGGATGTGACAGGCTGGTTTGAGTCCTATCATGATTACAGTATTTTGTTTGTAACCTGTGAGTCTACCCGCGAGTCGCTGTCACTTTATATCGACTATGAATGTTCCGGCGTGATCGAGATGATGGCGTTTATTTCCTTGTTGGCATTTTTTCAGGTGTACGATGTATGGCAGAGATTTGTGATTGGGATTTTGGGATGTATTGCCATCTTTTTCTCCAACGTGATCCGTATTACCACCATTTGCATTATTATTATGATCTGGGGAAACAGCGCTTATTACATTGCGCATACCATTGTGGGAAGAATCGTGTTTTATATATTGGCGGTACTTCTCTATTATTATGTCTTTACGCATGCACAGATTATTCGTCAGAAAGTAGGAGGATTCAGTTATGCAGACAATAGTAAACCTTCTGACCAATGACATATTTTTCTGGATGGCATGGGTGATCATTCCGCTCGTCATGGAGATTATTCCGGGATTTTTGGGCATTTTTATTTTGATTAAAAAGCGTATGACCTACAAGGAAGAGGCTCCGCTTACGTATTATCCGGATATCACGTTAATCATTCCGGTTTACAATTCGGCGGACTCTTTGTGGGCATGTCTTGAATCAGTGGACAAGTCTACTTATCCAAATAAAAACATTTCTCTGATGCTGGTAGACAACGGAAGTAAAGATAACAGCTTCGAAATTTTTATAGAGTATCAGAAGACCCATCTGGATATGAATGCCAAGTGGCTCAACTCCAAGCAGGGGAAATCCAAAGCACTCAATATGGCGCTCTTCAACAGCGAGGGAAAATATATCATCCACATTGACAGTGACGGGATACTGCATCCCGATGCGTTGATGAACATGATTCGTCGCTTTGAGGCAAATGACAATGTGCATTGTATGACAGGCGCAGTATTAACCAATCCGGATATGATCAAGGAAGAAAAAAATCTGTTTATGCGTATTGTCCAAAAGACAGAGTTTTATGAGTATGCCCAGGCTTTTCTGGCGGGGCGCAATTACGAGGCAGAACTTAACAGTATTTTTACCCTTTCCGGGGCATTTTCGGCCTTCCGAAAATCAACTATTTTGAAAACACAGCTGTACAATACGGAGACGGTGTGTGAGGATACACAGGTAACTTTTCAAATCAGATATCTTCTCAATCGCAGGATTGATATATGTGAAAATGCCTTGTTTTTTGTAGATCCGATAGACAGCGTCAATCGATTGTATGTACAGAGACAGCGCTGGCAGCGAGGAGAGATTGAAGTGATCCATATGTTTCCGGAACGAAAGGGCGGGGTGACATCGATCATCACTAATTTCATGTCACGGGTGCTGATCTATGATCACACCTTTGCATTCCCGCGCATGATCTGGTATTTTGCGTTGCTCTGCCTTGCGTTTATCGGTTATCCGTTCCGCTACATAGGAATTTCTCTGATACTGATCTACGTGCTGTATGTGCTGTCTGCTTTTTTGTATTATATCCATGTCTGCATTTATTTGAAATGGGACAAGGCGCTCATACGTTTTTATGCATGGAAAATAGGGTACATCCTTCTTCTTCCGATTTTTAATTTCATGGTCTATTGGTTCCGCTTTGCGGGGATTATCAACAGTATCAAAGGTACCAGTACATGGAGGACCAGAGGGTTTGATGAGGAAATGAAGGTTTGTCGCGATATCATTGCGAAGGATTTTGCTTTTTTGAAGAAAGCCATTGATAAGGTGAAAGAGAACATATATGAATCAGACGAAGAAAAAACAAAGACCAAGTAAATATTTGATTATTATGTCTGTGGTGCTTTCTGTTTTATGTATCTGCCTGATGGTGTTCGACGTGATCAGCTGCAGAGAGACCAATCTGGTCAATATCTGTCTTGAAAAGGAAAGATATCTGAAGGCCATGGCGTACAGCGGCAATTATGAGACGGAAGAGATTATTTCGTATATTGAAGAACAATATATGACGTCTGCCAGCGACTATTGTTTTGTTGCAGTGGATGGTGAACTTGTTTTTGTCCGGGACGAGAATTATACCAGAAGTCTGAAAGAAACAAAAATGAAAAAACATTTCGATCTCAGCAATCGAACCAAAGTGGTGGAAGGTTGTCAGGAGGCCTACGTCATAGCGGCGGACGGTGGTGTATGGAGTCTGATCTGTCAGAACATAAAGTTGGAGGAGCACACGCTCACACTTGGAATATGTGTTCGGAATGATCATTTGATCGCAACCGGCGATTTCGATATACTTTTACAGCACAGCGTGATTTATATGGTGCTGTTTTCGATTGCATTCATTGTCAGTATTGTGTTTTTGTCCAGCCGTGAGAAAGAGAATCAGTTGATGGAAACCAAATTGACAGAGCAGCTTCGGGAAAATCGCAGGCTGATTGAACGTCTCGGAGAGAGACTGGAAGCGCAGTCGGAAATGGACTATCAGAGAGAAAACGGGTTCTGTACAAAGGAAGTGATTGTACAGATTATGGAAAGACTGACTCCGGAGCAAAAAGAAAAATCCCGAAAAATATCCATTCGCATGAAAGAAACTGCTCCTCAGGCGATTGTACAATACAGTGTATTATTGGAGCGCATGAAGATAAGTAAATGTGTCTGCTGTCTGTGGGAGGAGGATCTTTTCCTGGTGTTGCTCTTAAATACGGATGAGCAGGGCGCAAATAATTATATTAAGCATTTTCTTCTTCAATATCAGAAAATGTTCAGGCGGGATGCAAAGGATATTCAGATTTCCATTGAGGAATGGTAACGAATCAGTAAGTTGGTGAAATATGAGATACAGTCAGTACAAATTTAATTTTTATTTAAACGCCAGTCATGCGATCTATATTGATGGTAAGCTGGGGGCATCCCATCCGCATACTTGGGAGATTATTATCCGGACGATCAAAAGCCAGAAAGAGTTCGTCATGTTCAATGAAGTGGAAAATAAGATTGAGCAGTTTCTTGGTACTTATCAAAATCAGTACATTAATGAATTCGAGCCGTTCGATGCGATGAATCCTACACTGGAAAATATTACGTCTTATTTTTTGGAACAGCTGGAAGAGCTGTTGGAACCGCTTGGCTGGATTGTTTTTTACATCGAGGTCAGCGAGACGCCGACCAGATCCTATGTGATCAGCAGGGTAGAAAATAATATTATCAGTGATCTTCAGCAAAAAAACATGGTGGAAGACATCATTGATAATGCATTTCAAGAGGAGTAATTTATGGCTTACAGGAAGAAGCTTAGTATTATCATTCCGAGTCTGTCGCCGGACGAAAGGTTGACCGTGCTTGTGCGGGAGTTAAAGACACACGGATTTGAACATATTGTTGTGGTCAATGACGGAAGCAGTCAGGAGTATGATGCCATATTTGCCGGTGTGCAGGAGATGGGAGCAGTGGTTTTGCGCCATGTGGTGAATCAAGGCAAGGGAAGATCGTTAAAGACAGCATTTCATTACATACTGGAGCATATGGATTTCTGCGTAGGTGCAGTAACCATTGACTCAGACGGACAACATGCGGTGCAGGATATCATTCACTGTTGTGAGAAGTTATTGGAACACCCGGATTGTCTTGTGATGGGATGTCGGAATTTTGGACAGGAGGATGTTCCGTTTAAAAGCAGTTTCGGGAATATATTGACATCCAAGGTTATGCAACTTTTGGTGGGGATTAAGGTTTCCGATACGCAGACCGGTTTGCGGGCCATGTCGCTGGAACATATGAAGAAATTCCTGTCTGTTTCCGGAGAGCGTTTTGAATATGAGACCAATATGCTTTTATGCTGCAAGGATGAGGATATCACCATTGAGGAAGTTCCTATTCGGACAATCTACTACGAGGGGAATAAAAGTACCCATTTCCGTCCGCTACAGGATTCGCTTCTTGTGTATGGATTGTTTTTGCGGTTTATTGTGGCATCTTTGTCATCTGCGGCTATTGATCTCGGACTGTTTGCATTGGGGGCTTTTCTGCTGAAAACCGTAATGCCTGTATATTATATTGTGGTTAGTACCGTGTTTGCACGAGTCATTTCTTCTCTTTACAATTTTTTCGTGAATCGTCAGGGTGTTTTCAAGAGCGAGTCCGGTCTGGCGAAGACGATGGTGCGCTATTATGTACTGGCTGTCGTGCAGATGTCGATGTCAGCCTTTGGTGTGTGGGCAGTTTTCGGTATACTTGGAGGTAGCGAGACACTGATAAAAATCGTGGTGGATACTATACTTTTCCTAATCAGTTTCCAGATTCAGAGGGAATGGGTGTTCAAAAAGAAAGATTGACCGGAAAGCTTTGTTGCGGTAACATAGAAGAGTAATGTGGGTATTAAAATTCTATTATTATAAGGGGGTAACCAAACAATGACTTTTTTAGATTTAATGGATTATGCAAGACGCAATACCTGTTCTGACATTCATCTTACGGTCGGAACTCATACGGCGGTTCGTCGTTTCGGTGAACTGGAGCTGCTTGAGCCGATTCCGGATCCGAAAGAAGTGGAGGATATGATTCTTTCTATTTTGAACGAGGATCAAAAGGCAAGAGTGTTGTCAGGAAAGGATCTGGACTTCTCCGGGATTACACCGGACGGTGCGCGTATGCGTGTCAATGTCTATCATCAGCGTAACAACCTTGCAGCAAGTATCCGTCTTCTTGAAAATACAACACCGACGTTTGCGACTCTCGGTCTTCCGGATACGGTACGCAAACTGGCAGAGGAGCCGAGAGGTCTTATACTTGTAACAGGACCGACAGGTAGTGGTAAGACGACAACTCTTGCAGCGATGATTGATCATATTAACAAGACACAGAAAAAACACGTTTTGACGATCGAAGATCCGATTGAATATATTTATCCGCATGGAAAAGCGATGATCCATCAGAGAGAGGTCGGACGTGATGTGGATACATTTGCTACAGCACTTCGTTCTGCGCTTCGTGAAGATCCGGATATCATTCTGGTAGGTGAGATGCGTGACTACGAGACAATCTCCGCAGCGGTTACTGCAGCAGAGACAGGACATCTCGTTCTTTCTACCTTACATACGACAAGTGCTCCGCAGACGATTGAGCGTATCGTAGATGCCTGTCCGCCACACGGACAGAATCAGATGCGTATGCAGCTTGCGAGCGTGCTGAAGGGTGTTATCACACAGCAGCTTCTCCCGATTGCAGGAGATGAGGGACGTGTGGTTGCGACAGAGATTCTTTTGAATAATGAGGCGGTTGGTAACCTGATTCGTGAGAACAAGATGCATCAGTTGGAAAGCACGATGCAGTCTAATGTGGCAGCAGGAATGCACACACTCAACAATGATCTCAAGATGCTTGTTATGCACGGTAAGATTACGAGAGAAACTGCGATTCAGTATTCTTCCAATCCGAAGGAACTTATGCAGTATGTATAATATAAGATAATAATAAGACCGGAACGGGTTCTGTTCCGGTCTTGTTTGTGCCTATGATGCAAAGGATATATTATGGTGAAATTAGTACAACTTGTATGCCCGAATTGCGGCGGAAAAGTAAATAGAATTGATGCAGATGTGGCAAGGTGTCCCCACTGCGAGACGGAGTTTTTGATTGACGAAGGACAACCGGAGAATGTGGTTCATATTCATGAGGCAGTGCATAGGTCATCAGCAGGTGCAGCGATGGCAGCACTGGCAGTGCTTGCCATTTTGGCATTGCTTGTTGCGATTATTTTAATAGCGGCATTTTCCGGAGACAATACAAAGCCGCAGCCGACTTCGGTATCAGTGAAAAAAGAAGTATTTCAGTCTTCTTTTTTTAAGGAATTTGTTTCAAAGGTGTACGGGACATCCTGTGAGAATGTTACTGCAGAGCAACTGAAAAAACTTACCTATATCCGCATCTACACAGGGGATGGTGTGGATTGTGTTGATTATCGGTTAGAGGAAGGGGAGACAGAGACGCTGTTTCTTTCCTCTGGTTTATCCAGAGATTATATTGATTTGGCTAATTTTCCGAATTTGAAAGGGATTTATCTGCAATACGGCTACATACCGGAAAGTATTCTCGGTGTATTTTCAAAGTTGGAAGAGTTGGAAAGTGAAAACTCACCGGAAGAACTGGAACGGAAACTGCCTTCGCCGAGAAAACTGAAAAAATATATCATACACAGAAATTACTCGATGGAAGGGATCCATACCTTTGCAAATCTGGAATATTTTGAAACAGATTATTATGACGTCAAAGATGTTCGTGCCATTGCTGCATTAAAAAATCTTAAAACATTGATTATAAAGGGCGGAGATGAGATTACGGATTTCGGTGCGTTATACAACTTGGCGCAGTTGGAAGTGCTGTATCTGGAATCGGAACAGTTGAAAGATATTTCGTTTGTCAGAGGAATGGATAACCTGCGTGAATTTACGTTGATGGATTCTGCAGTGCTTGATTTATCTCCGCTTTCTGGTAAGACATCGCTTACTTATTTGAAATTGGAAGATAACTATGAGATAAGGGATTACAGTGTGCTCAGCGGACTTGCGGCACTTGAAACGCTGCATCTGGACCTTTGTTCTTACGGAGAAATGCCGGAGGCTTCCGGGTGGACATCACTGACAGAACTGTCTGTCAGCGGTGCAGACAGTCTGCAGTTTCTTGCGCAGCTTCCGACGCTGAAAAAGCTTTCCCTGGCCGGCGGAGACAGCGAAGATTTTGAAGTGTTTGCCCATCTTACGGAGCTTACAGAACTTACCATCGAAAGAATTTACGGGAATTTGAGTCAGCTGGATTCGCTGACTTCTCTTACAAACTTAAGGAAGCTGGATATCAGTTCCATGACGGTTTATGGAAATGTAGAAGATATTTTTGCCATTCCGGGACTTGAGGAACTCGATATCAGTGATTGCAGCTTCGGACTTGATTTCGACAATATACCGGAAAATAAAAGCTTGAAGCGGCTTTATATGAGCCGCATCAGTCTTTGGGAAAATATTCAGGTGCTACAAGATGGGTTTATAACCTATCTGGATTACGATGAATTGCCGGTAGCAGACCATATTTCATTTGTGAGTAAATTTCCGAATTTGGAGGAACTTTATTTGCAGGGCAATAAATTGACGGATGTTACCTTTACAGAAAGTTTGCCACTGCTAAAAAAACTGGATGTGACAGATAACTATATTACAGATCTTCGGCCGTTACAAAAACTCACTCGCCTTGAGATTGTATGGTGCGGAGACAATTCCATATCCCAGGGAGTCGATCTCGGGGAAGAGGTAAATGTCGTGCTTGATTCAGAGGCAGAAGAAGGAGTTTGGTGGAGATGATTTTATATATTATCCGTCACGGCGAGACGGAATGGAATAAGGTGAAAAGACTGCAGGGGCAGACCGACATTCCGCTGGCAGAAGAAGGAATTCGGTTAGCGCGGGAAACCGGAAAAGGAATGAAAGACCTTCCAATCGATCTGGTGATTTCCAGCCCTCTGACAAGAGCCGTGCAGACAGCGGAGTTATTGATCGAGGGGCGTGACGTTCCGATTCTGACAGATGATAGGATGATTGAGATTTCCTTTGGCGACTGGGAAGGTGAGTGTATTTTTGACAGTGATGTGTTGCCTTCGGATTTTCGCAGACTTTTTTATGAGGATCCATTGCATTGCATTTGTCCGCCGAATGGTGAAACATTTGATGAGGTACGCAGACGTACCGGTGCGTTTTATCAAAGCCTGCTGGACAATCCTGATTATGAGGATAAGTGTATTTTGATCTCGACCCACGGAGCAGCCAGCCGATGTCTTTTGACACAGTTTTATGAAGATAAGGATGATATTTGGCGGGGCGGTGTTCCGAAGAACTGTGCGGTGACGATGGTGGAAATCAAAAACGGAGAAAGTCGTGTATTGGAAAAGGATAAGATTTTTTATTGAAACCCGTTGATATGCATGTGGCGGAGTTGACAAAAACCGTAATTGTTTTTATCATGTATTTTGTATGTAAATCTATAGATATGGAGCAAAAATTATGAGTAAAATTATTTTAACAGGTGACAGACCAACCGGTAAATTACATGTGGGACATTATGTGGGTTCCCTCAGGAGACGTGTGGAGCTCCAGAATACCGGAGAGTTTGATGATATTTTTATTATGATCGCAGATGCACAGGCACTGACAGACAATGCGGACAATCCGGAGAAGGTACGTCAGAATATTATTGAAGTGGCTCTTGATTATCTTGCATGTGGACTGAATCCGGAAGTTTCCACGCTGTTTATCCAGTCGATGGTTCCGCAGCTGACAGAGCTTTCGTTCTATTATATGAATCTTGTGACTGTATCAAGGCTTCAGCGTAATCCTACGGTGAAGGCTGAAATTCAGATGCGTAATTTTGAGGCAAGTATCCCGGTCGGGTTCTTTACATATCCGATCAGTCAGGCGGCGGATATCACAGCATTCAAGGCGACGATTGTTCCGGTTGGTGAGGATCAGATGCCGATGATCGAGCAGACCAAAGAAATCGTGCATAAATTTAACACCGTTTACGGTGAGACACTTGTTGATCCGAAGATCATGCTTCCGGATAACAAGGCATGTCTGAGACTTCCGGGTATTGACGGTAAAGCCAAAATGAGTAAGTCACTGAATAACTGTATTTACCTTTCTGATTCCGAAGAAGATGTGAGAAAGAAAATTATGTCCATGTTTACGGATCCGAATCATCTTCGTGTGGAAGATCCGGGACGTGTGGATGGCAATCCGGTATTTATTTATCTGGATGCATTCTGCAAGGATGAATATTTTGCCCAGTTCCTTCCGGAATATCAGAATCTTCAGGAACTGAAGGATCATTATACAAGAGGCGGTCTCGGCGACGTTAAGGTGAAGAAATTCCTCAACAATGTGATGCAGTCAGAGCTTGCACCGATTCGTGAGAGACGTGCACAGTGGCAGAAGGATATTCCGGCTGTTTATGACATCCTCAAAAAGGGAAGCGAGAAGGCGGAAGCGGTGGCAGCACAGACCTTGGCGGAAGTTCGCGAGGCGATGAAGATTAATTATTTTGATGATATGGCACTGATCAAAGAGCAGGCAGAGAAATATAACGCATGAAATATTTAAAACAACTTTTTATTATATTGACGATTTCCTTCTTGGGAGAAATACTGCATGCAGTTTTGCCTCTTCCTGTTCCGGCCGGTATTTACGGCTTGGTACTTATGCTGCTTGCACTTTTTACGAAGGTAATCAAACTTTCACAGGTAAATGAGGCTGGAGATATGATACTGGATATTATGCCGGTTCTGCTTGTGCCGGCCAGCGTCAGTCTTATGGACAGCTATGTGCACCTTTCGGGTATAGCGGTTCCTGTGGTGGCCACCTCTTTTCTGACGACTTTCATTGTTATGTTCGTCACGGGAAGAGTGACACAGTGGATCCTTGGGAAAGGAGGCGGCGATCATGAGTAACATGTTTGTAAATTCCATGTTCTTTGCTTCCGTTCTTACCATCGGAGCTTATTGCATCGGTATTTTTATCCAGAAAAAATTAAAACTTAAAGTCATCAATCCGATGATTATTTCCATGCTTCTTATCATATGTCTGTTAAAGCTGACGGGAGTGACTTATGCAGAATATGAGAAGGGGACAGAGAGTATCACCTATTTCCTGACACCGGCGACGGTGGCGCTTGCGATTCCGCTTTATCGGCAACTGGAACTTTTAAAGAAGCATTTAGCTGCCATTCTGATTGGGATTGTATCAGGAGTTCTCTCAAGTCTTGTTTCTGTCTTTTTGTTTGCTTTGGGATTCGGAATGACCCATGAGCAATATGTGACGATGCTCCCGAAATCCATTACCATGCCGATTGGAATCGGTCTTTCGGAGGAACTGGGCGGCGTTGTTGCGATTACCATCGTGACGATTGTAATTACGGGAATTACAGGAAATGCATTGGCTGAGCAGATGTGTAAATGGTTCCGTATTCAACATCCGGTAGCGAAAGGAGTGGCAATCGGAACATCATCCCATGCGCTGGGTACAGCCAAGGCGCTGCAGATAGGGGAGATTGAGGGGGCCATGAGTTCACTTGCCATTGCCGTGGCAGGGCTTTGTACGGTTGTTTTTGCATCTTTTTTTGCAATGTTTTTATAAAAAAATAAAAAAATTAAAAATAAACAGTGTATAACAGTTGACAACAGTTATACACTGTTTTATACTGTTTACAACAAAGGAGGCAGAAAATGAGTATTATAATCAATAATTCATCGATGACACCGATCTATGAACAGATGGTTGAACAAATCAAAGCTCAGATTATGAACGGTGAGAGAAAAGAAGGAGATATGCTGCCTTCGGTAAGGGTTCTGGCAAAGGATCTCAGAGTCAGTGCACTGACTGTTAAGAAAGCCTACGATGAGCTGGAGCGGGAAGGCTTTGTGTCCACCGTTCACGGCAAAGGAACCTTTGTGACAAGCGCCAATCAGGAACTGATGCTGGAAGAAAAGAAAAAGGAAGTGGAAGCGGATCTGGAAATGGCCATCCGGAAAGGCAGAAGCTGTGGCATGAGCGACGAGGAGCTTAACGAGTTGTTCCAAATTATTTTAGAAGATTAATGAAAGTGTTAAACTGGAGGATATGATATGGAATTACAGGTAAAAGGGATAAGAAAGACATATGGGAAATTCGGACTGGATGTAAGCATTGAGGTACAACCGGGACAGATCACCGGATTGGTGGGAAAGAACGGCGCCGGAAAAAGTACGACATTTAAGTCGATACTGGGACTGGTAAAAACGGAAGGCGGAGAAATCCTTCTGGATGGTAAGCCGGTAGAAACTTTAACGAACAACGAAAAAGAAAAAATCGGAGTTGTCCTTTCAAATGCAAGCTTCAGCGGATGGCTTACGATCCGTGACGTCATCCCGGTGCTCCGCAGTATGTATGCAGAGTTTGAAGAGGAATTTTTCAAAGAACAGTGTGAGAAGATGGACCTTCCGCTGAAAAAGCCGATCAAAGAGTTTTCTACCGGTATGGCGGCAAAACTGAAAGTGCTCGTAGCAATCTCGCATAAGGCAGAGTTTTTAATTATGGATGAGCCGACGAGCGGTTTGGATGTGATGGCAAGAAATGAAATTTTGGATTTGTTGCGGGAATATATGGTGGAGGATGGCAGAAGTATTCTGATCAGTTCCCACATTTCAAGCGATTTGGAAACGCTTTGCGATGATCTTTACATGATTGATAACGGAAAGATTATGATGCATGAAGAAACCGATGTTTTACTTGCAAATTACGGACTGTTAAAACTGACCGATGCTCAATATGAAAAAATAGAAAAAGAATACATTCTCAAAACAAAGAAGGACAACAACGGATATGTGTGTCTGACAAAAGAGAAAGCATTTTATACGGAGAATTATCCGGATGTTGCGATAGAAAAAGGAAATATTGACGATGTATTTACAATGATGATTCAGGGGGAATAGAGAGATGAAAGGTTTACTGATAAAAGATTTTAAATTATTGACAAGAAACAAATCCACGTTATTGATTGTGCTGGCGATTATTTTGTTTTTTCCGATGCTTGAGATGGATCCGGGATTTATTGTCAGCTATACGATGATTATTTTGCTGTTTTTGACGGTGAGTACGATCTCGTATGATGATTTTGACAATGGAATGGCGTTTTTGTTTACACTGCCGATTGACCGTAAAACTTATGTGCGTGAGAAATATGTGCTCGGACTTATAGTGGCAGTTGCAAGCTGGATTCTGGCGGCTTTCATCAATATTGCATACATGGCACTGATGGCGAATGAAAGTGCAACAACTATCGTAAGGGTATTGCTTTCTGTTTTGATGATTTTCCCGGCAATGCTTCTGATGTGGGAAGTGATTTTACCGTTGCAGTTGAAGTTCGGTGCAGAAAAAGCAAGAGTGGTACTCTTTATCGTGGCTGGTGCGATTGCGGTGGTAAGCGTAATCAGCACAAAAATTGCAGCAGCAAATCAGGAGCAGGCAAATGAGGTGGTAAATGCCGTGGCCGGAAAACTGGTGCAGCTTACGCCGATGCAGGTTGGTATTGCATTATTTGCAGTTGCCATCGCAGGCCTCTTGATTTCTTATGCTTCTTCTGTCAGAATAATGGAGAAGAAAGAATACTAAAAGAAAGAGTTAGCTATGGAAAACCAAATTAAGCCACACAAACGCCGGGTGCGCTACAAGGGAACGCACCCGCGCAGTTTTCACGAAAAATACAAAGAGCATAATCCGGAGAAATACGCAGATACCATAGAAAAAGTCATCCGAAAGGGCAGTACCCCGGCGGGAATGCACATTTCCATCTGCGTCACTGAAATTCTTGATTTCCTGCAGATTAAGCCGGGACAAAAAGGTCTGGATGCGACGCTGGGTTACGGCGGGCACACAAAGGAAATGCTCAAATGCCTGGAAGGGAATGGACATATCTACGGTCTGGATGTGGATCCGATTGAGATTGAAAAGACAACGAAGCGCCTGCGTGAGCAGGGGTTCGGTGAGGATGTGCTGACGGTCATAAAGACAAACTTTGCAAATCTCGGCGAGGTGGCAAAACAGCATGGACCGTTTGATTTCATTTTGGCGGATCTCGGCGTATCGTCCATGCAGATCGACAATCCGGAGCGCGGTTTTTCTTACAAAATTGACGGACCGCTGGATCTCAGACTGAACCCGCACGAGGGTACAAGTGCGGCGGACCGGCTCCTCGAAATTACGGAGGAGGAATTTGCATGGATGATGATAGAAAATTCCGATGAGCCGTATGCGAATGAGATTGCGGCTACGGTGATGCGTGAAATCCGCTGCGGCAAAAAAGTGGATACGACGACGCGGCTTCGGGAGCTGATAGAGAAAGCTTTGATAAAACTTCCGGAGAAAGAGCGGAAAGAGGCGGTTAAAAAATCGTGCCAGCGGACATTTCAGGCACTCCGTATTGATGTGAACAGTGAATTTGAAGTGCTGTATGCATTTTTGGATGCACTTCCGGAGGCACTTGCACCGGGAGGAAGGGCAGCGATTTTGACGTTCCACTCCGGAGAAGACCGACTGGTAAAGAAGTCATTTAAACAGTTGAAAAAACAGGGCGTCTATGCAGAGGTGGCAGACGATGTGATTCGTCCGAGCGCGCAGGAATGTGCCATGAATCCGCGTGCGAAATCGACCAAGATGCGTTGGGCAGTCAAGGCAGAGATATAGAAAAAACAAAAGGTTACGATGTTTTGTCGTAACCTTTTTTGTCGGTCCATATTTTGTTATTTACAATAATTTCCGAAGTCCTTTCGGATAATGATTTTTCATAATACCTCCGGCTAACTTTCCCCAGCCGAGGCTGTAACCGTCGAGGCAAATGAGATACCAGCCTTTTTCGCCGTCCAAAGGAAAGGTCTGACCGGCAATGAAATTGCAGGCAGTGCAATAATCTGATTCCACGCCACTGGTTAACATAACTTTGTGACAAACATCCTCCGGACGCAGCGTCAGTGCTAAAGCATGTGACGGCTCGAAACGGTTCTTTACAAGAGTTCCCAGATGAAGCCCCGGACGAAGGACGCGAAGTCCGGAAAGGGACGGTGCATGATCGGGAAGCAGATAAATCTGGTCGCCGAACAGCGCAAGATTTCCGGAGAGAGTCCGGGTCAGAGTATTTTGTAAGAATTCTTCCAGTCCGCTTAAGTCGAGACCGGAGGAATTTTGTTTTTTCTTTTTCTTTTTTTCATTGGACGACAGCGTTTTCAAACAATTATCCTGCAGGCAGTAAGTGCAGCCGTTGCCGGACGCGTTGTTTGCATGTGGCACAGGGGCAGGAGATCCGGCTTTTTTCAGCACGGCAACAAAATGCCCTTCGCCGTTTATTTTGTGCGGCCAAAGCCTTTTTTGCTCGATGACTTCGTACTCCGGATATTTTTCGGTAAAACGCTGAATACTTCCTTCATTTTCTGCCACAGCGAAGGTGCAGGTCGAATAAACAAGCGTTCCGCCGGGGCGCAGCATGTGGTGTGCGCAATCTAAAATTTCATCCTGGCGGTCTGCGCACATCTGCACATTTTCAAGGCTCCACTGCGCTCTGGCTTCTTCGTTTTTGCGGAACATGCCCTCGCCGGAACACGGTGCGTCTACCATGATACGGTCAAAATAAAGTGGGAAGCGGGCCAGGAGAGTTTGCGGAGGCTCACTTGTGACAATGGCATTTTGTACGCCCATGCGCTCCATGTTTTCGGATAATATTTTTGCCCGGGTAGGATGAATCTCGTTGCTGATGAGAATTCCCTGCTGTTGCATGGCGGAGGCAATCTGTGTGCTTTTGCCGCCCGGAGCAGCGCATAAGTCCAGAACGCGTTCTCCCGGCTGCGCATCGAGAAGAGCAGCGGGCATCATGGCGCTCGGTTCTTGAATGTAGTAGACGCCGGCCTCGTGATACGGATGTTTGCCCGGACGAAGCGTCTCGGGATAGTAGAAACCGTCACAGGTCCAGGTCACGGGAGAAAGCTCGCCGGAAAAGGCACAGCCGGATAAGAAATCTTCGACGGTCCCTTTCAGGCGATTTACCCGGAATGCCTGGTAATTGGTATTTTCATAGCTCTGCAGAAAAGCGGGGAATTCGTCGCCGAGCATATCCTGCATGCGGTCGGTAAAATCTTTTGGTAATGAGAGAGACATAGTACACTCCTTTTGTTTGGTCTTGCATCGCAATTAAAAGAATTATATACTTTTTGTGGGATGCCTTCAAGCATCAGTACAGGAAATATGAGGAAAAGAATATGATATACACAGTGACATTAAATCCGTCCATAGATTATGTGGTGCAGATTGCGGATTTTCGAAGCGGAAAATTAAACCGCACACAGAATGAGTTTTTTCTGCCGGGAGGAAAAGGAAACAACGTGTCCATGGTATTGGAAAATCTGGGAGTTGAGAGTACAGCGCTTGGTTTTGCCGCAGGTTTTACCGGAAGTGAAATAGAGTCCATGTTGCAGCAAAGGGGGATTCATACAGACTACATCCGGTTACCGGAGGGTAATTCCAGAGTCAACGTCAAACTGCATAGTATTTCCAATGCCTGTGAGACAGAGGTGAACGGAAACGGTCCGGATATTCCGGAGGATGCTCTTGAAAAGTTGATAAAAAAATTGGGTAAGCTGAAAAAAGGAGATACGGTTGTTTTGGCAGGAAGCATTCCGGCTACGGTACGCGACACGATTTATGAGGAAATATGCATGAGCCTTTCGGGGAGTGATGTCAGAATCGTTGTGGATGCGGAGAAGCGATTGCTGGAAAGGGTACTGAAATATCGGCCGTTTCTTGTAAAGCCGAACCACCATGAATTGGGTGAGATCTTTGGCGTGGATTTGCAGACAAAGGAAGATGCTGCTTTTTATGCGGGAAAGCTTAAAGAAATGGGGGCGCGCAACGTAATCGTTTCCATGGCGCAGGACGGAGCGGTGTTTGTCGGAGAGCAGGAGAAAACGGTTCTTATGGAGGCGCCGAAGGGCAATGTGATCAATTCCGTGGGCGCGGGGGATTCCATGGTAGCCGGATTTCTGGCCGGACTTGACCGGGGACAGAGCTTTGAAGAAGCGTTCCGGTTTGCGGTTTACTGCGGTAGTGCCTGTGCCTTTGTGCAGGGACTTCCGACGGCGGAAGAGATAGAAAAAATCAGGGAAGAAAGTGAAGGAAAATAAGCAATGCATAAGGATTTTTTTGAGTTTATGGAAAACAGTACAACTGCATTTCAGGCAGTTGCACAGATGGCGAAGCGTCTCGACGAGGCAGGATACGAAAGATTGCAGGAACAGGATACGTGGAATGTTGTGCCGGGGGATAAAAAATATGTCATCCGCAACGATTCTTCGCTGATTGCATTTTCGGTTCCGGAAAATGCAGAGGGAATGAAAGGGTTTCACATGGTATGTGCCCACAGTGATTCCCCGTGCTTTAAATTGAAGGAAAATCCGTGCATGACGGTGGAAGACAGTTACCTGAAGCTAAATGTGGAAAATTACGGCGGAATGATCAAGGAAAGCTGGTTTGACCGCCCGCTGTCCCTTGCAGGAAGAGTCGTTGTCCGCAAAAAAGGATTGGAGCTTGAGACAAAGCTGATTGATTTGAAAAAACCGCTTTTTATCATTCCTTCTCTTGCGGTGCATATGAAGCGCGGAAAGGAAAAAGACGGGGAAATCAACACCCAGCTTCATCTTTTGCCGCTGGCGGGGACTTTGACGGATAAGAATGCGCTGTCAAAGCTTATTGCAGAAACAGCAGGGGCACAGCCGGAAGATATTCTCGGAAGCGATCTTTATGTATATCCGACAGAGAAACCGGTGCTTATGGGAATGGAAGATGATCTCATCGGTTCACCGCGACTGGATGATTTGGAATGTGTTTACTGTGGTTTGACCGCGCTATTGGAAAGTGCACCGAAGGATAAGATCGCTGTGCTGGCTGTTTTCGACAACGAGGAGGTCGGCAGCCAGACTATGCAGGGAGCGGCCTCTGATTTTCTGTTGACGGTGCTTCAAAGAATCGCAGGGTCTCTTGGAGCAGACCTGCTACCGCTTCTGGCGGGAAGTTTTCTTGTCAGTGCGGACAATGCCCACGGATTGCATCCGAATTACACGGACAAAGCAGATCCGACCAACCGCCCGGTGCTGAACAAAGGAATTGTCATCAAGTACCACGGGGCGCAGAAATATACGACAAGTGCTTATTCCGGAGCTTACGTGAAGGCACTTTGCGACAGGGAGAAGATCCCGTACCAGACTTATCACAACCGCTCGGATATTGCCGGTGGTTCCACCCTCGGAAATATTGCACTGACAAGTGTGTCAGTTCCGGCGGCGGATGTGGGATTGGCGCAGCTTGCCATGCATTCTGCTTTTGAGACAGCAGGGGCCGGGGATATGGAATATATGGTTCGCTTTATGAAAGCATTTTTTGAGGCAGAAACCGTTCAGTGATCGGCATAGATACAGCGCATGGCATACGATGGATTATCAGTGATAATGCTGTCTGCGCCGAGTTGACACATGCGTCGTATTTCAGAATCGCTGTTGACGGTCCATGCATAGACAGATTGATTTCTTTGATGCGCATACCGGATGAGAGATAGCGAGAGCAAAGAAGAGCGGACGCTGATTCCGTCTACGTATTCTGGGGAGGGAACGACACCAGTGTGCGGAAAGAGAGAAAAGATGTCTCCGTACTTGTACGCCGCCAGATTTTTGTAGGAGGAGATCAGCAAAACAGTGTGGATATCAGGGTTGAGTTCCTTTATACATTTCAGAACAGACGGATCTTGGGATGCAATTTCACAGTGATCACTTAAGTCGTATTTTTCTATGAGAGATACGACTTTTTCTTTTGCATCCGGGCTTTTTAAGTCCAGATGGAAACGGGCTTCGGGGTATAGACGTCTAAGACGGAGCACTTCCTCCAGCGTGCAGAGGGGAGAAACAGAGGAACTTTGAGAGGAATCTGCTTCCGGGGCTAATTTTTTCAGCTCAAACACAGTCATTTCATCCACGCGGGAATTGTCGGAAAATATACGCTTTAAAGTGCTGTCATGGAATACAAGAGGAATCCGGTCTTTGGTGTTTTGAACGTCAAGTTCAATGCCGTCGGCGCCCTTTTGCAGCGCAAGCCGGAACGCAATTAAGGTGTTTTCCGGTGCGTGTGCGCAATCGCCCCGGTGTGCAATGACGTCCGGGGAGGCGGCGTTGCCGAACCAAAAACCAAGCAAGCCGAACTGAAAGCCGGCATAGATCAGGGAAAGGCTGAAAAATAGAAAGAGTGGGAAAAATTTTTTCATGGAATAATTGTCTGCAGTTTGAGAAAAATGTATGCAAAAGAGAAATTACTACTGTTTTTCATGCCGTGTTTGATGTAATATATAAGTTAGTAAACAAAGTATGGAAATTTAAGGAGGAAAATAATGGCGAAGAATCCGATGAACAATTTTTCATACGGGCTGTTTGTGCTGACGGCAAGAGATGGTGCAAAGGACAACGGATGCATTATCAATACTGCCATGCAGGTGACAAGCAATCCGAATTACATTATGATTTCAGTAAATAAAAATAATTATACCCACGATATGATTAAAAAGACGGGGGCTTTCAATCTCTCCGTTTTGTCTGAAAAAGCCACCTTTGATACCTTTAAACATTTTGGCTTTCAGAGCGGAAGAGATACGGAAAAGCTGGTGGAAGTAGAGTTTTCGCGTGCGGCAAACGGAATTACTTACCTGCTTGGCGAAACCAATGCATATGTTTCCGGCAAAGTGATCTCTGAGACGGATACGCCGACGCATACCGTGTTTTTGGCACAGGTGACGCAGGCGCTGGTTCTTTCGGATGATCCGTCTGCTACCTATAGTTATTATCATAAAAATATCAAGCCGGCACCGCAAAAGGCGGAAAAGAAAAAAGGATTCATCTGTACGGTGTGCGGATATATTTATGAGGGAGATGTTTTGCCGGAGGATTTTATCTGTCCGCTCTGCAAACATCCGGCTTCTGATTTTAAACCATTATAAAATGTCCGGAGGAAATTATGATACGTAAGAAAATAACAGCGGTACTGACGGTCGGTATATGGATGAGTTTGTGTCTGTTTGTGACAGGTTGCTCAAGCGAAACACCGAAAATCAATGAAGGTATGGCTGCAGTGGAAAAACTGGATTACAACGGTGCGCTTGCCCTGTTTGAGCAGGCAATCGTCGAAAAAGAAGATATGGAACTGGCATATCGCGGGCAGGGGCTTTGTTATCTTGGGCTTACCGATTATGATCAGGCGATCGAATCTTTTGAGAAGGCGTTGTCGAATGCGGGGATGTTTGTCTCAGACACAGAGGTTGATATCAATTACTATCTTGCCATGGCCTACTATAAAAACGGAAATAATGCAGCAGCACTGGAGACACTTGATGCGATTGCAGGGATGCGGGAGAAGCAGGCAGAAGTATACTATCTTCGGGGAATGATTAAGATGGAAAACGGAGAGTATGAGAGTGCGGTTTCTGATTTGGATATGGCATTGGCAAAGTCCAAAGGAGAAACCTCCATGACCATCCGGATTTACAGAGTGTTTGCGGATAACGGTTATGGAGAGGAAGGAAAAAGCTATTTGTCAATGGCGCTGAAGGATCATCTGGATTCCATGAGCGACTATGAAAAAGGAACCATATATTATTATATGGAAGATTATGAAAATGCCAAAAGCTTTCTGGAGCAGGCAAAGAGTGACGAAGATAAAAATGCAACCGATATCATGTTGATGCTGGGTAAGACATATGAGCAGCTTGGGGATGTCAATTATGCGGCAAGTATCTACAGCCAGTATTTGGAAAATCACGGGGGCGATCCGGTTATCTACAATCAACTTGGATTATGTAAACTTGGCGCAGGAGAATACGAGGCGGCATTAAATGCCTTTAACAGCGGTCTGGCGATAGAGGAAAGCAATGATTACATACAGCAACTCCGCTTTAATCAGATTGTTGCCTATGAATATCTCGGTGATTTTGAAAAGGCGTCTGCATTGATGAACGGATATTTGGAAAGCTATCCGGATGATGCGCAGGCAGTGAGAGAATATGAATTCCTGAAAACGCGATAAATGTGAAAAAAAGCTTGAAAAATCGGAAAATATGCGTAAAAATCGACATATGACGCAAGTGTCATGAGACACTATATCTTGTGTTTACATAAGAATGTTAACATAAGATATAGTGTTTTTTCTTGCCTTTTGTGTTGACTTTATATAGTGCGGATGCTACAATATTTGTAATCGGCGTTTTAGTCGAAAAAGTTGACAATAATAATCTTATGTCAACCAACAAAAGGGTATGTAATGTAATATACGGAAAGGGAGATTTCATGTTAAACGTAGTAAAGAGGGATGGAAGCAGTGCAGAATTTGATTTAAAGAGAATCAACGATGCGATTATGAAGGCATTTGTTGCGACAGATATGCAGTATACCAACGATATTGTAGATCTGCTGGCTCTTCGTGTGACCGCTGATTTCCAGAGCAAGGTAAAAGAAGAGAGCATTCATATTGAGGATGTACAGGACAGCGTGGAGCGCGTTCTGGAACAGGCAGGTTATGCAGAGGTAGCCAAGGCTTACATTCTCTACAGAAAGCAGAGAGAAAAACTGCGTACCATGAAGTCTACCATTCTTGATTATAAAGATGTTGTTAACGGATACGTTAAGGTGGAAGACTGGCGTGTGAAAGAAAATTCTACCGTTACATATTCTGTCGGAGGTCTTATTTTAAGTAACTCCGGCGCAGTGACGGCAAACTACTGGTTGTCTGAGATTTATGATGAAGAGATTGCAACCGCACACCGCAATGCGGATATCCATATTCATGACCTTTCCATGCTGACAGGTTACTGTGCAGGATGGAGCTTAAAGCAGTTGATTAAGGAAGGCCTCGGCGGAATTACAGGTAAGATTACATCTGCTCCGGCAGCACATCTTTCCGTACTCTGCAACCAGATGGTCAATTTCCTCGGTATCATGCAGAATGAGTGGGCTGGTGCACAGGCATTTTCTTCCTTTGATACGTATCTTGCGCCGTTTGTTAAGGTGGACAACCTTACCTATCCGGAAGTAAAGAAATGTATTGAAGCGTGTATTTACGGCGTAAATACACCGAGCCGCTGGGGTACTCAGGCTCCGTTCTCCAATGTGACACTGGACTGGACGGTTCCGAGCGACCTTGCAGAGCTTCCTGCAATTGTTGGCGGCAAAGAGATGGATTTCAAATACAAAGATTGTAAAAAAGAAATGGATATGATCAACAAGGCATTCATCGAGACGATGATCGAAGGTGACGCGAACGGACGCGGATTCCAGTATCCGATCCCGACGTATTCCATCACAAGTGACTTTGACTGGTCTGATACAGAGAACAACAGACTGTTGTTTGAAATGACTGCAAAATATGGTACACCGTATTTCTCAAATTATATCAATTCCGATATGGAACCTTCCGACGTGCGTTCTATGTGTTGCCGTCTCCGTCTGGATCTCCGCGAACTCCGCAAAAAAACCGGAGGTTTCTTCGGTTCCGGAGAAAGTACGGGAAGTATCGGTGTTGTTACGATCAATATGCCTAGAATCGCATACCTTTCTTCCGGCAAGGATGACTTCTATCGTCGTCTGAACAAGATGATGGATATCGCTGCCAGATCCTTAAAGATCAAGCGTGGCGTTATCTCTAAGCTTTTGGATGAAGGTTTGTATCCATATACAAAGCGCTATCTGGGACAGTTTGACAATCATTTCTCCACCATCGGTCTTCTCGGAATGAACGAGGTGGGACTCAATGCAAACTGGCTTCGCGCAGATATGACAGAGAAGAAAACACAGGAATTTACCAAGGAAGTTCTCAATCATATGAGAAACCGTCTCTCTGATTATCAGGAGCAGTACGGGGATCTTTACAACTTGGAGGCGACTCCGGCAGAAAGTACATCTTTCCGTCTTGCAAAGCATGACCGCAAGAGATGGCCGGGCATCAAGACGGCAGGACACCTTGGAGATACACCGTACTATACCAATTCATCCCATCTTCCGGTGGACTATACAACCGATATTTTCGATGCGCTGGATATTCAGGATGAATTGCAGACTCTTTATACATCGGGAACCGTATTCCACGGATTTATCGGGGAGAAGCTTCCGGACTGGAAAGCAGCGGCTAACCTTGTAAAGACGATTGCAGATAATTACAAGCTTCCGTATTATACGTTGTCTCCGACTTACTCTATTTGTAAAGAACACGGATACCTTGCGGGAGAAGTTAAGGTGTGTCCGCACTGCGGAAAACCGACCGAGGTATACAGCCGTATTACAGGTTACTACAGACCGGTTCAGAACTGGAACGACGGTAAGCTTCAGGAATACCAGAATCGTACCGAGTACAATATTGCGTCCTCCACATTGAAGAAGCCGGTGACAAGTGTTGTGACACTTTCCGATTATGATCAGGATGTGACCGTATCGGTTACAGCGCCTGAAAATGTGAAGTATTTATTTACCACAAAGACTTGTCCGAATTGCAAATTGGCCAAAGAATATTTAAAGAATATTGCTTATGTACCGATTGATGCAGAAGAAAATATGGAACTTGCAGTTCGCTACGGCGTGATGCAGGCGCCGACACTTGTTGTGGTAGACGGTGATTCCCATAAAAAATATGTCAATGCTTCCAATATCAAAAAGTATGCAGACAGTTTTGTTCATGAGATGGTATAGGAGACGGCGATGCACGATTTATTTATTCGAGTTAAGGGTATCATAAAACAGAATGACAAGTATTTGGTGCTTAAGCGCTGGATGGACGATCGTATCGTGGAACCATTCGTTTGGGAGTTTATTGACTGTGAGCTTGAAAAAGGAGAGAGCCCGGATCAGGCGGTTCTTAGGGGGATTCATGAAGCGACCGGTGTGGACGGTGAGATTGTCAAACCGCTCTATACATGGTCACAGATGATCGGCGAATTGCAGTGTGTCGGTGTGTCATATCTGTGCAGGCTTTCCATAGATGAAGGCTCACTGATGCTCAGTGAGGAATACAGCGGATTTGAATGGATTACGGAAGAGGAATTGCCGATTTATATCGACAATTTAAACGTACTGAAAGACATAAAAAAAGCGATGGGAGATAACGCAAATGATTAATACACTTGTAGCAAAGATTCAGAAAACAAATGCGCCGATCGTTGTCGGACTCGATCCGATGATGAAATTTATTCCGGAGCATATTGTGAAAAAAGCGTTTGCCGAGTATGGTGAGACGCTGGAAGGTGCAGCGGAAGCAATCTGGCAGTACAACAAAGGGATTGTGGATGCGGTTTATGACTTGATTCCGGCGGTAAAACCACAGATTGCCATGTATGAGCAGTTCGGTATTCCGGGACTTGTTGCATTCGACAAGACAGTGAAATATTGTAAAGAAAAAGGACTTGTTGTAATCGGTGATATCAAGAGAGGTGATATCGGATCTACCTCCGCAGCCTATGCGACAGGACATCTCGGAAAAGTGCAGGTTGGATCTAATTCCTTCTATGGCTTCGATGAGGATTTTGTAACAGTAAATCCATATCTCGGAAGTGATGGCGTGAAACCGTTCATCGATGTTTGTAAAGAAGAAAAGAAAGGTATTTTTGTTCTTGTAAAGACATCCAATCCGAGCAGCGGCGAGTTCCAGGATCGTCTGATTGACGGAAAACCGCTTTACGAGTGGGTTGGACAGCAGGTAGATGCCTGGGGTGCAGATCACATGGGAGATGCTTACAGCTACGTGGGGGCAGTGGTCGGTGCGACCTATCCGGAGATGGGAAAAGTTCTTCGTGATATTATGCCGAAGGCATATATTCTTGTGCCCGGATACGGCGCACAGGGCGGTAAAGGAAAAGACCTTGTTCATTTCTTCAACAAGGATGGTCTCGGAGCAATCGTGAATTCCTCCAGAGGTATCATCGCTGCATACCAGAGCGATGCATACAAAGAAAAGTTTGCACCGGAAAACTATGCGGATGCATCCAGAGCAGCGGTTCTCGATATGATTGACGATATCGCAGGAGCACTGGGAACAAAATAGAAAACAGAGTAAATATTGTTGCCCCGGACGAGTTTGTCCGGGGTAATTTTGACAGTCATCATTAAGGGAGATGGAGAATGATAAACGGAAAAATGAAACGAAAGTTACTGATTGGTGCCATGTGGCTTGGCATTGTATGTGCAGGATGCGGTGCAAAGGAGCCGGAGGTGCAACAGGAAGAATCTGTTGTGTCGGAGGAAGCCGTTGAAGAGATCCGGGAGGAGACGATTTCTTCGCAAGAGGCGGAAGAACAAGTGACGCCGGAGGAAGATTTGCCGAAGCAGGATGAGAAAGATTCCGCAGAGCCGGAACAGGTTGATGACCTGAGCATCTTTGAAGAGCTTTCAAAATGCCAGTTTTGGTATAGCAGCGGTGCCGGCGGTTGGGGCGAAGAGTTTGTAATCGAAAAGGACGGCTGTCTCCGAGGGAAATGCCATGACAATGATATGGGGGATAACGGGGAAGGATACGAGAACGGAACGACTTATTTCGCCGATTATTCCGGTCGTTTTACGGAAGTGGAAAAGGTGGATGAATATACGTATCGGATGAAACTTGCCGATATGGAATATAAGAATGAGATTGGTACGGAAGAAATCGTGGACGGAACCCGTTATGTATATACAAAATCCTTCGCCCTGGGTGAAAATGATATGTTTTATGTGTATATGCCGGGAACACCGGTCAGTAATTTTTCAGAGGAGGTTTGGATGTGGCTTCGCAGCGGTAACGAAAGTGAGACGGAGCTTACTATGATAGCGATTGTTGATGAAAAAAACGGTCACGGAATATGTTCCTATGAACGGATGTCGCCGGTGGAAGATGCCAGAATGAATTATGATTCCTACAAAGAATCTTATGACTATTATTCAAAAAAAGCATCAGAGGGAATGACAACTTTGGAGATGCGTGAAAGTGCTTCGCAAATGTATGAGGTCAGCGATGAATGTCTGAATTATTTGTGGCAGATTATCCGCTATAATGTGGAAGGTGCGGAATATGACGAAATTCTTACGCAGCAGCGGGAGTGGATTCAGAAAAAGGAAGAAACAGCTGCTGCCGTAGAGGAAGAATGGGGGCAGGGAACCCTTGGGCCGGTTATTTATATGGATACACTGGCAGAGATGACAATGGAAAGATGTGCAGAACTGCTTTCTTATATTGAAAACCATATAGAGGGGTAGTTTGAATCATATAAAACAAAAACTTTGAATTCTACGGAGGATTAAAATATGTATAAAAAGGATTTACATACAGCAAGTGGCATGTGGGGACTATGGAATTACGATACATATAAGCACATTGATAATTATGACAAATGGGAACCGTTATTTTGTGAAGACGAGGATATTGTTAAGCAAATAAAAAGTCATAGTTTTGTTCCGATTTATATATTTGAAGATGGTTGTCGTTCATTTACAGTCAGAGTTGATGAAGAGTTATCGGAAAGAGAAAAAAGATATGTATGTGTACAGTCAGAAGAGTATCTATTGAAATCAACAGGAAAGGTTGTTGTATCTGGTATTGATGAGATTAATCAGAAGCTCTCTTCGGATGGTGTGATAGAAATGGATTTGAAGGAAGGGTGTTACAGCGTAAAAATATATCTTCTAGCTTGGGATGAAGAACCGGGAGCATATTTGGAGAATGGTGAAATTAGTCCTAACGCTTTATCTGATTTTATAGTTATTGTTAAGTCTAGTGCTAATTTGAAGAGCAAATATAGAATGAGAATTAATACTTTTTCTGAAGACGATTAGACACTTGAAACTTTCAGTTTTCACCTTTTTTACCCAATTTAATCCGGATAAAAACAGCAAAAAGACCGTTGCAATTATGTGGCGGTCTTTTAATTGATAAAGGCAAAGGTTTGTGGTAAAATAAACAAGTATCCGAAAACCTTTCCAAAACATGGAAAGTACAGGAGGTTTTAACAAGATGCAAGCATACAAACAGGAATTTGTTGAACCCTGTTCCTGCGCTTTTTAAAACTTCTCATAAGTTCTCACAAAAATGGTGTAGTAAATGGTGTAGTAGACTTGGGGGATTTGGAATACAAATTTGGTCTGGGCTGGGGCTTTGGACCACCGCAGGCGGGAAGAATTTCCCGTCACTTTTTTGTTTGGGAGAAAGAAAAAATCATTGTATATTGGTAGGCAATGCCGTATACTATATATAAAGAGTATTAGGAGGCAATGACCGTGGAAGTAAAAGAATTGCGTTTGCAAACAGGATTAAGCCAAAGTAAATTTGCCAAAATGTTTGATGTACCGGTTGCTACTTTGAAAGATTGGGAACAGGAAAGAAGAAATCCTCCGGTGTATGTGATTAACATGATGAGAACCATTTTGCAATATAAAGGGATGCTGATTAGTCCAAGTTATGTGGAAGCATGCGAAAAGCGAAGGAAAAGTGTGGAAAATGCTATGGCTATTATGCTAAGCGCTACAAATGGTCCGGATGAACTGTTTTTGGAAGTTTTAGATTCTTATATCTTCGGAAAAATAACATTGGAAGAGATGGAAGTGAGAATTGACAGATTCGAGTATTTGGGAGTGTAGGCTATGAGCGGTGGAAAAAATTGTTATCCGGGAAGAGATGTTCTTATCAACAAATATAACATTCGGGATAAAGAAGTTTTAGAAAAATTTGAAATACAAAAAGTGTTTGCAAAATTGTTGGGATTGGATGTGAGGCCGACAAGGATTGCTTATACCTACGATGCGGAGCATCTTATAAATATTCATAAGTATTTATTCGGAGATATTTATGAATGGGCAGGTGTGTTTCGAGATGAGAATTTATACAAGAGTGAGCGTGTTTTGTCCGGTGGTTCGGCAGAGTATGCAGACTATCACGAAATAGAAAACAGATTAAGCACATTGTTGTCAAAATATGAAAAAATCGATTGGACAACAATGGAAAACGTAAGCGGGGTCGTGGTTGACTTCTTGCTGTCCTTGTGGAGTATTCATCCTTTCAGAGAAGGAAACACCAGAACATGCATCACATTTCTGTGGCATTATCTGCAGGGAAAAGGTATAGATTTTCAAGTGGCATTGCTTCGGAATAATCCGATGTATGTAAGGGATTCTCTTGTCATGGCAAATTATGAACGAAAAGAATATTTGAAAAAGATTATTTCGGATGCGCTGCAAGGAAACGAACAGAAAACGGAGTATTCTATGAAAGAGGAGCAGGCAGGAGAGCAATATAAAATTGCAAAAGCGGATTATGAAGCGTTTAGAGAGAAGTATTCGGTTAGGAAAAATGAAACTTAATATAAAGGAACATTATAATGGATTATATCAAAATGAATAGGAGTGAATCGCTAAATGTTAAATATTCTATCTGTGGGACTGGGTGGATTTATAGGAGCAGTATGTAGGTATCTGATCGGTTTGATACCAATAAATGAAATTACAGCTTTTCCGATAAAAACATTTGCCATCAATGTAATAGGATGTATTGTAATTGGTGTTGTTACAGTTGTGGCAGCAGAAAATTCTTCCCTGAATCCACATATGCTATTGTTTTTAAAAGTTGGATTGTGTGGTGGTTTTACTACATTTTCTACCTTTGCGCTGGAATCCGTAGATTTAATGAAAAACGGAAACGTTATGATATCATTTTTATATGTTTTGGGAAGCGTGTTAGTTGGACTGGGTGTAATATTTGCTGTAGAGTATTTCACGATGAAATAGTAAACAGAGTTTCGATTTGGGGATTTTGTGGAATTGGAGGTGCGGATCTATGGAATGTCCTTATTGTAAAAAAGTAGTCATTGATTATTCAATAGACAGAATCGATAGTACAGAGAAAAAGGAATTCTAAGGTTAACTTATGATAGGTATGTGAAACTTCAGTTTGTTTTCTCTACTTTGCGTAGGTAGTAAAGTAGAGTTGCAGCGTTTATGATATTTTCATAGGAGGTACATAAGGATGAATCAATATGTAACAGGAGCAGTGATTAAAGAACTGCGGGAAAAATGTCATTTAACACAGGCTGAACTTGCTGAGAAATTGAATGTTTCAGATAAAACAGTGTCTAAATGAGAAACGGCAAAGGGCTACCCCGATATTTCTTTGCTTGAATCAATAGCAAAAGTTTTCGGTATTTCCGTTACCGAATTGCTTTCAGGGAATGCAGTCAGCAATATGAATGTTTCAGCTAATGTGATGCGTTCAAAGTTTTATGTGTGTCCGGTTTGTGGGAATAGCATTCATAGCATGGGAGAAGCTGTTATTCAGTGTCACGGAATCATGCTTAAGCCGTGTCAGGCGGAAGAAACAGATGAAAACCATATGGTTTTTATCGAACGAATGGAAGATGAGTATTATATTCGTGTTGAGCATGATATGACGAAACAGCATTATATTTCTTTTATTGCCGGAGTTTCATCAGATAAAGTTCAGATGGTAAAGTTATATCCGGAGGGCAATGCAGAGGCAAGACTAAAGATAAATGGAGTTAGAAAAATTCTTTTTTATTGCAACAGAGATGGGTTGTTTTCTGTTACACCTGTTAAAGGAATAGATGATAAACAAACTTCTTATGATGATGTAGAAGAACGTAAAGCATTAGAACAAGCTGCAAAAGTACTGTTTGTCTGACACCAACGGTACAAGGTGTTTGTTATGTGTTATGTCAAGGTAAGAATACTTTATCTGAAGGAGTTTTGGACTGGGGCGAGTGGAAAAATGCAATTACGCTGGAAACAAATGAAATATGTATTAAGGGAATAACTTTGCGAATTGGAGCAAACACGATCGAGTCAATTTATCCAAAGGGTAAACAGAATCCTTGGATGAAAACCAAGGCATTACTTATATTTTGCTGTCAGATGAATCTGATTTTATTATCGGATTTTATAACATAGAAGTGGGGAGAGTTGATCTGTTAGAAACGGTTGGAGAAGAGAAAATATATACTCCTATGGGTGGCTCTGTAAATATCAATTATCTCGCTGTACATAGTGATTTTCAAAGGGTAAAAATTGCCGAAGATGGAGATAAAAAGATATATTTAGGTGATATCATTTATATCACGAGCGGAACAGTTATGAAGAGTTTGAGGATGATATGAGTACATTTGTCCGGGAAAGTGATATGAGCTGCCACAAATTATACAAATGGGTAGATGATATAATCGGATAGGAAAAGTATGTATTTGTTGCACAACATGCATTACAATTGGGCTGACCGAATGGTCCTGGTCCACCGGCTGGCAGGGATTTACCCTGCCCTTTTTATGTAGTGGAAGAATTGCCAACTATCCGGAAATTTCGGATAGTTTAATAATAAAACGCAACAAAAGACTTACATTGACGAAAATAGTGTCGGTACATAGAATAGAGATAGAGGTAAATTGAGGTTTACAAAGAGACGGAGTGTAAAGGTACTATGACAAAAGTATATTTTGTGCGTCATGCGCAACCGGAACATGAATGGGAAGAAGATAGGACAAGACCATTAACAGAAGAGGGAAAGAAAGATTCGGTTATGGTTTTGGATTTCTTTAAAAATAAAAAAATAGATACATTTTATTGTAGCCCTTATAAGAGAAGTTTAGATACGATTGCGGATGCAGCCTCTTATTTTAAAAAAGAAATAATTATAGATGAACGACTTAGAGAGCGAGAAAATGGACCGGGTGGTAATAATCATGGAATGTTCAAAAAGCGTTGGGATGATCATAATTATCATGAGGAAAAGGGCGAGTCCATTGCAATGGTTCAAAAGAGAAATATAGAAGTATTGAATGAAATTTTAGCTACTAATCTCGATAAGGAAATTGTTATAGGAACACATGGTACAGCTCTAAGTTCGATACTGAATTTTTATGATAATAGTTTTGGGTGTGAAGATTTTTTAAGAATTATCGATTGGATGCCCTATATTATAGAATTAGATTTTGAGGGAAATGATTTCGTCGGTAAGTGCGAACATTGTTATGTAGAAAAAACATTTAAAGGAAACTAACGAGCAGATAAAAAATAATAAAAGAAAAGCAAATTTGAATTTGATGAGGTAATGTTTATGAAATTAGTACAAGCCGAACAAAAACAAATAGAAAGAATTGTAGATATATCAAAAGCTGCTTTCGATAGTGATATTGCTGTTGGTGCTTCCTCTGTGGAGGGTCCACCTGAGTATGATTCTGTTGCATGGCATGAGCAGATGTTCAATGAGAGACATTTGTTTCAAGTAGAAAAAGATGGTGAAATTGTCGGCGGTGCACTTCTCTTTTTGATTGAGGATGGGAAAATGCTGTATATTGGACGGATTTTTGTAGACCCAATTCACCATAGAAAGGGATATGGTATTTCCTTGATGGAACTGGTAGAAAGTTACTATCCCGGTGTGAAGAAAATCGTACTTGATACACCGATTTGGAATGTAAGAACGAATGCTTTTTATAAAAAGCTGGGCTATTCTGAAGTTAAACGGGATGAGGGATTTGTTTATTACCAAAAGGAATTGGATTGATAAATTCCAATTTGTAAAACAGTTAGATAAATTGGAATTTATGGAGATGAGTAATATGAGAAAACTGAGTGTTAAGCTGATTCTTTCATTTGCAGCTTTTTTGACTGCAAACCTTTGGCTTATAGGGAAAGGAAGCGCTAAGGGTGCTGCTGATTTTTTGGTATCTCCGGCAGTAGAAGAAACTATCTTATTTATCCTTTTGCAGATAATAGTCATACTGATTTATTATATTCGTCCTCTCACAATAAGAAAATCCAGAATAATTTACTGGTTGATTTCTGAAGCATTTGTTGCTATTACTTTTTTCTTTTGGGG
>JAZSMO010000044.1:0-34925 GCA_045535935.1 Lachnospiraceae bacterium
AGGTCCCAAGGGTTGGGCTGTTCGCCCATTAAAGCGGTACGCGAGCTGGGTTCAGAACGTCGTGAGACAGTTCGGTCCCTATCCGGCGCAGGCGTAGGATATTTGAGAGGAGCTGTCCTTAGTACGAGAGGACCGGGATGGACAGACCGCTGGTGTATCTGTTGGTGACCAACACCATGGCAGAGTAGCCAAGTCTGGCAGGGATAAACGCTGAAGGCATCTAAGCGTGAAGCCCCCCTCAAGATGAGATATCCCAGTAAGTAAGACCCCTTAGAGAGTATGAGGTAGATAGGCTTAAGGTGTAAGCGTAGCAATACGTTGAGCTGATAAGTACTAATCGGTCGAGGGCTTATCCTGAAGGAGATAGGTTGGATGTAAAAGAGAGATTTCAGTATTCGGTTTTGAAGGCATGGCCTTTATATTGGCCCAGTGGCTCAGTTGGTTAGAGCGCCGCCCTGTCACGGCGGAGGTCGTCGGTTCGAGTCCGATCTGGGTCGCTACGAATGAGGGATCTTAGCTCAGCTGGGAGAGCATCTGCCTTACAAGCAGAGGGTCACAGGTTCGAGCCCTGTAGGTCCCATTTTATTGTTAAAGAATCTTTTCTTTGACAATAAATTTGCCGATGTGGCTCAATTGGCAGAGCAGCTGATTTGTAATCAGCAGGTTATCGGTTCGAGTCCGATCATCGGCTTTTCAAATTTTATATTTGATATGGGTGGATTCCCGAGTGGCCAAAGGGGACAGACTGTAAATCTGCTGGCAATGCCTTCGAAGGTTCGAATCCTTCTCCGCCCATTTGTTTCTTTATGAAACACAATATTATATTAACGCGGGGTGGAGCAGTCTGGAAGCTCGCCGGGCTCATAACCCGGAGGTCACAGGTTCAAATCCTGTCCCCGCTACTCTTTGCCCAGATAGCTCAGTTGGTAGAGCAGAGGACTGAAAATCCTCGTGTCACTGGTTCGATTCCGGTTCTGGGCATTCTGTAATGTATGCAGATGATATGGGCCACTAGCTCAGGTGGTAGAGCACTTGACTTTTAATCAAGTTGTCCGGGGTTCGAGTCCCCGGTGGCTCATTTACAAGACGGTGAGAAGCCGTCTTTTTTTATGCAGAAATATTTTTTCAAAAAGAGAAATAGCAGATACTTGATTTTTCAGAAGGAGACGCATATTATAAAAACAGAAGGCAACTCTTTCGGAAGGGGGAAAAATATGAAAAAAATAAGAATAATAGCAATGGTTATGTTAATAAGTATTCTTTTTTTGCAAGGATGTTCAACAGAAGGTACTACCTCAATAAAGGTTGTTGTGAGTGAAAATGGAAAACGAGTGGAAGCGGAATTAAAGGCAGATCAATCCAAGCAATATGAATGGTTATATTTTACCAAGGAAAATAATCTGACGGAGTCTGCAACGGAATTCAGTAACGATCTTTTTAGCGACACCTATATACAGAAATATGGATTTGTTATTGATGAAAGAGGGCAGGACACGATATATTTTGTCTTGTATCAGACAGATGATATTGAGAGCGGAAAAGTTTTTGAGTATGATATAGCATACGATAAAGACGGAAATATAGTTTTGAGCGATAAAAAAGAAGGATTGTTGAAAAATAATGCAGAGTTGCTGGAGAAAGTAAAAGCTTCACAGTAACTATTAAAAAAAGAGCATTTTTCTTTGTGCTAAGATCTCCATTTAGGAAGTCTTATTGCAAAGGAAAGTGCTTTTTGTTTCACTTTTCCTATGATATACTGTAACGGGAAAAGGTGAAAATATGAAAGAAACATTGTACGACAAATTGGATAAATTGAAGCTTTCCGATGAATATGCATTTCATATGCCGGGTCATAAGAGAAATGAAGACGAAGGACCTTTTGCGGAAGTAATGAAAATGGATATTACGGAAATAGATGGGTTTGATAATCTGCATCATCCGGAAGAAATTATAAAAGAGGAACAGGAATTTGCAGCAAAACTTTACGGTGCGAAAAAAACCTTTTTTTTGGTGAATGGTAGCACAGCGGGTATTCTTGCAGCAATCTGCGGAACGACTTCGGATTCGGAAAACATTGTTTTTTCAAGAAATGCCCACAAGTCGGCGTATCATGCGCTCTACTTGAAAGATCTGTCAGCATACTACATTTATCCGCAGCAAGGAAAAGAAAAGAAGTATATACAAGGCAGAATTTTACCTGAAGATGTGGAAAAGCAAATGGAACGCAGCGGTGCAAAAGTTGTTTTTGTCACATCACCTACGTATGAGGGAATCGTTTCGGATATTTCATCCATTGCAGAAGTCGTGCATAAAAGAAATGGTATTTTGATCGTGGATGAAGCACATGGTGCACATTTTGGATTTCATTCCTATTTTCCGAAAAGTGCGATAGGGCAGGGAGCAGATATTGTGATTCAAAGTTTGCATAAAACGTTACCGAGTCTGACCCAGACCGCACTTTTGCATATATGCAGCAATCGCATAAATGAGCAGGAAGTTGCAAGATGGCTGAGCATTTTTCAGACAAGCAGTCCTTCCTATGTCTTAATGGCATCTATGAGTCGGTGCTTACATGAGATTTCGGAGAAAGCGGAAATTTATTTTTCGCAGTATCGGCAAAAATTGGACAGCTTTTATGAATGTACGCGCGGGCTTACTTGTTTATCTGTCATGCATCCGACAGATGCACAGAAGTTTTTTCAGGCGCAAACCGATCCGTCTAAGATTGTAATCTGTGCAGAAAATCTTGTAGACGAAAAAGGAAAGAATTTCGGAGGAAAGCAGTTAGGAGAGATTCTTTTAAAAACTTATGGGCTTCAAATGGAAATGATTTCGGAAAAATATGTTCTTGCAATGACCAGCATCTATGATTCGCAGGAAGGATTTCGTAGATTAACGCAGGCTTTAAAAGAAATCGATAAAACATTAAAAAGAAAAGATTTACTTGAAAGTACAAAAGAGCTTGCGGATACAGGAACCGGAGACGGAGTGAAAGCGCAGGCGTTCATGACGATAAAACAGGCTTTGAACGGTAATAAAGAAAAAAAGAAGTGGGCCGATTGTGTCGAAAGTATCAGTGCGGAATATGTTTATCTTTATCCGCCGGGATCACCGATCCTTGTTCCCGGCGAAAAAATCACATCGCAGATACAAAAGGAAATCGATAATTATAAAAAGCAGGGTTTGAATGTTTTGGGGCCTGCAGATGATAATTGGGAACAGTTTACGATTGTAAAAAAAGGTAATAATATACAGAAGTAAATATCCGTTGCAATCACCCATTGAAAGTGCGATAATAAAAATAATAGACATCTAGGAAAGGCGGAAAAAATGAGAAAAACAAAAATAATTTGTACCATCGGACCTGCAAGTGAAAGCGAAGAAATATTAAGAGAATTGATGCTTGCTGGAATGAATGTGGCGCGATTTAATTTTTCGCATGGTACACATGAAGAGCAAAAGATAAAGCTTGCAAAAGTAATTAAGGTCAGCAATGAATTAAACTTACCGGTAGCTACTTTATTAGATACGAAAGGACCGGAAATTCGTCTGTGCGATTTTGAAGGCGGAAAGGCGGAATTGGAAAGCGGTCAGATCTTTGTTTTGACGACGGAAGATATGCTCGGAACAAAGGAGAAGGCTTCTATTACGTATAAAAATTTAAAAAATGATATTCAAGTAGGAAGTACGATTCTTATTGATGACGGAAAAATCGAAATGACAGTGGAAAAAATAGAAGACGAAGAAATCCATTGTCGGGTTGTCAATGGTGGTAAAGTATCCAATCATAAAGGAATCAATGCACCGGGCGCCATACTTTCCATGCCTTATATTTCTGATGTGGATCGTGCGGACATCGAATTTTGTGCGCAGATGGGCTATGATTTCCTGGCGGCTTCTTTTGTAAGAAGCAAAGAAGATGTACTTGCTGTCCGTAAGATTTTGGACGATAACAACAGCAAAGCCCAGATTATTGCTAAGATTGAAAATATGCAGGGTATTGAAAATCTGGATGAAATATTAGAAGTTTCCGACGGAATCATGGTAGCCAGAGGAGACATGGGTGTGGAGGTTCCGCTTGAGGAAGTTCCGGTTCTCCAGAAAATGATGATCAAAAAGGCAGTTGCACTCGGAAAACATGTAATCACGGCGACACAGATGCTGGAATCCATGATTACAAATCCGAGACCGACGCGAGCAGAGACTGCAGACGTGGCAAATGCAATTTATGACGGAACAACAGCGATTATGCTTTCCGGAGAAAGTGCTGCGGGAGCTTATCCTATCGAAGCGCTTAAAACGATGGCAAAAATTGCCGAAAGAACGGAAGAGGATATTGATTATAAAGGCCGTCTTCAGAAGATAGACATGAAAGGGAAGTATGACATTACTACTGCAATATCTCACGCAACGTGTACGACGGCGATGGATCTGAATGCGGCGGCGATCATTACCGTTACTATGTCCGGTTTTACAGCCAATATGATCTCCAGATACAAACCGGGTTGTCCGATTATCGGATGCAGTGTGAATCCGAGAGTGTGCAGACAGCTTTCTCTTGCCTGGGGTGTCCAGCCATTGCTTATGAGAAAAGAAGAGACGGCGGAGGATCTGTTTGAGGATGCGGAGCGTCTTGCACTGAAATCGGGATATATCAGAGAAGGCGATATTGCGGTTCTGACAGCGGGAGTTCCGCTGGGAGTGTCCGGAAATACCAACATGATTCGTGTAATCGAAGTTTAAGGATAAATGTTTCATCAACAGAGAATGTGAAGTAAGAGCGAATGGGAAAGATTTTTTATCTGATGGGCAAAAGCTCGTCCGGAAAAGATACGATATACAAAAAGTTAATAGAGGATAAAGATCTGTCACTGGAAAAAATCGTTCTTTACACCACGAGACCGATTCGGGTCGGAGAAAAGGATGGCGTGGAATATCATTTTGTATCGGAAGAAGCGATGGAGCAGATGCAAAAAGAAGAAAGAGTGATTGAGCAAAGAACCTATAATACGTGTCTCGGAAGATGGCATTATTTTACGGCGGATGACAGCTTGATTGATTTGACTTCTCACAGCTATATCATGATTGGGACGATAGAGTCTTTTTTAAAGACAAAAGAATATTATGGCAAAGAGCGAGTCATACCGATTATGATAAGCCTGGATGACGGGATTCGTCTTCAGCGGGCGCTGGATCGGGAAAAAGGTCAGGAAAATCCGAAATATTCCGAAATGTGTCGACGATTTCTGGCGGATGAAACAGATTTTTCATCGGAGAAAAAAGAGGAGGCCGGGATTGAAACAGAGTTTGTCAATGAGGATCTTTCGGTCTGTTTAGAAGAAATTAAGCAGTTTATTATGAAACAGTTATAAAAAAGTAAAGGAGGCGGGCAAATGGATATTAAAGTTAACCAGATGACACCGGTTGCGCAGACAGAAGCTGTGGCGCAGACGGCGCCGACTGACGGAAATTTTAAATTTATGCTCGCCAGCCATATACAGGAGCAGGATTTACAGGTGAGGCTCACCGCCATGATGGAAGAGATCACCAGACAGGGAGATCGGATTTCCAAAAAGATGGATATCCGGGATATGCGAAAATACAGAACCCTGATCAAATCCTTTATGAATGAAGTAGTCAGCAGGAGTCATAAGTTTTCCAGAGAAAATTTTCTCGATCGAAGAGGAAGACATCGAGTATATGGTATTATTAAACAGGTAGATGACACACTGGACGAATTAGCCAGAGAATTGGTAAAAGATGAGAAAGACCATATTGCTATTTTAAATATGATTGGAGAAATCCGGGGATTGCTCCTTGATATTTTTACATAGAAATGGTTACAGATAACGATTTTATGATGAAGAGGTAACGCTTATGCCGAATTTTAAAGATATTTACGGACAAAAACAAATTGTAGAACATTTTCGTAATGCACTGGAATCAAAAAAGATTTCACATGCTTACATTATCAATGGAGAAAGAAGCAGTGGAAAAGAGTTTATTGCCAAGATTTTTGCCATGGCATTGCAGTGCGAAAACTTTGATACGGAACCATGTAATGAATGCCATTCCTGCAAACAGGCGTTGTCGGGCAATCATCCGGACATTATCCGTGTGCAGCATGAAAAACCGGCGACAGTCGGCGTGGAAGATATCCGCATCGGTGTGAACAATGATGTAGTGATTAAACCATACAGCGGTCCGTGGAAGATTTATATTATTAATGAAGCGGAAAAAATGACGGTTCAGGCACAGAATGCTCTTTTAAAAACATTGGAGGAGCCACCGGCGTATGCAGTAATTCTTTTGCTTACTTCCAATCTGGAGGCTCTTTTGCCGACGATACAGAGTCGCTGCGTCGTATTAAATATGAAACCGGTTCCGGATGATGTAATTAAAAAATATCTCATGGAAGAAATACATATTCCGGATTACAAAGCGGACGTATGTACGGCTTTTGCCAGAGGTAATCTCGGAAAAGCTAAGGCGCTTGCTGCCAGCGAGGAGTTTGACAATATTAAAACAGAAGCGGTCAGTCTGCTCAAATATATCCGTGAGATGGAGATTACGGATATTATGGCGGCCATCAAAAAAATTAATGACTATAAGATAGACATTAATGATTATTTGGATATTCTGTCCGTATGGTACAGGGATGTTTTGTTGTTCAAGGCAACAAATGATGTGAATCACTTGATTTTTAAAGATGAAATACAGTATATTAAGAAAGTGTCCGATCAAAGTGCCTATGAAGGCATAGAGATTATTTTGGATGCACTTGAAAAAGCGAAATCCAGACTCAGAGCAAATGTGAATTTTGATCTGACTATGGAACTTTTACTGTTGACAATAAAGGAGAATTAAAATGATAAAAGTTGTTGGAGTGCGATTCCGAACAGCGGGAAAAATCTACTATTTTGATCCGATGAAACTTCCGATCAAAAAGGGCGACCATGTCATCGTGGAAACAGCCAGAGGTGTAGAGTACGGTACCGTAGTGGGCGGAATCAAGGAAGTGACAGACGATGAGGTGACACAGCCACTGAAGCCGGTTCTTCGTATTGCAACACCGAAGGACGATAAGCAGGAAGAGGCCAATCGTGAAAAAGAAAAAGAGGCATTAAAGGTTTGTCTGGAAAAGGTGCAGAAGCACAACCTGGATATGAAGCTTATCGATGCAGAATATACCTTTGATAACAATAAAGTATTATTTTACTTTACGGCGGACGGAAGAGTCGATTTCCGTGAGCTGGTGAAGGATTTGGCATCGGTATTTAAAACACGAATCGAGCTCAGACAGATCGGTGTGCGTGACGAGACCAAGATTGTGGGCGGTATCGGTATTTGCGGAAGACCGCTTTGTTGTCACAGCTTTTTGGACGAGTTTGCTCCGGTGTCAATCAAAATGGCGAAGGAACAGAATCTTTCCCTTAATCCGACCAAAATTTCCGGTGTATGCGGACGACTTATGTGCTGTTTGAAAAATGAACAGGAAACCTACGAATATTTAAATCGCAAGCTTCCGAATGTGGGAGATTATGTTACAACAGATGACGGATTAAAAGGAGAAGTACACAGTGTCAACGTGCTCCGTCAGCTGGTAAAGGTACTGGTGGAAGAAGGAGATGAAAAAGAAATTCACGAGTATAAAGTGGATCAGCTTCGTTTCAAAAGACGCCACGGAAGAAAAGAAAAGGTATCTGCTGCGGAAGAAAAAGAATTAAAAGAACTGGAAAACCTTGAGAAAAAAGAAGGGAAATCAAAACTCAATGACGATTAAGCTTTTACCGAATGAAAGGCTTGACGATCTGGGGCGGAAAGGATATAAAATCATTCAGAATCCGGATAAATTCTGTTTTGGTATTGATGCGGTGCTTCTTTCGGAGTTTACGAAAGTAAAAGACGGAAAAAAAGTGTTGGATCTCGGCACCGGGACAGGAATCCTTCCGATTCTGTTGGAGGCCAAGACAGGTGCAGCACATCTGACAGGGCTTGAGATACAGGAAGAGAGTGCGGATATGGCTGCAAGAAGTGTGGCCTACAACGGACTGGAAGATAAGATTTCCATTGTAACAGGTGATATAAAAGAAGCAGGAAGCTTATTCGGCGCTGCTTCTTTTGACGTTATAACCTGTAATCCTCCTTATATGATCGGAGGACATGGATTGCAAAATCCGTCGCAGGCCAAGATGATCGCAAGACATGAAATACTATGTACTTTTGAGGATGTTGCCAGAGAAACGGCGTATCTGCTGAAGGAGGGCGGCAATTTTTATCTCGTTCACCGGCCGTTCCGATTGGCAGAAATCATTTCTGTCCTTGTAAAATACAGGTTGGAGCCGAAGAGGATCCGCTTTGTTCATCCTTATGCGGACAAAGAGCCCAATATGGTGCTGATTGAGGCAAAAAAAGGAGCGGGTTCCAGAGTGACCATAGAAAAGCCTCTTATTATTTACAAAGAAAAAGGACAGTATTCCGATGAGGTCTGTCAGGTATACAAAACACCATTTTTTGAATAGAAAGGAAAACGCATGGGAATGTTATATCTTTGTGCGACACCGATAGGGAATCTTCAGGATATGTCGCCCCGCATTATAGAAACACTTAAGCAGGTGGATATCATTGCGGCGGAGGATACGCGAAACAGTATAAAACTGCTCAATCATTTTGAAATTCATACGCCCATGACCAGTTATCATGAGTATAATAAAGTAGAAAAGGCGTATACATTAATAGAAAAGATGAAAGAGGGGGCAGATGTTGCTCTGATTACCGATGCAGGGACACCGGCGATTTCCGATCCGGGAGAAGTGCTGGTCAAAATGTGTCAGGAGGCGGGAATCACGGTCACATCGCTTCCCGGCCCTGCAGCTTGTATTACGGCGCTGACACTCTCGGGGCTTTGCACCAGGAGATTTTGTTTTGAAGGATTTTTACCGGCGGACAAAAAAGAAAGATCGCAGATTTTGTCCGATTTGAAAGATGAAAAAAGGACGATGATTCTTTATGAAGCACCGCATCATCTCAAAAAGACATTGGAATTACTTTTTGAAACATTGGGAGACCGCAGAATTACAATCTGTCGTGAGCTCACCAAAAAATTTGAAACCATCATGCCCACCACATTGTCAGCTGCACTTACCTACTATAAAGAAAATGATCCGCGGGGGGAATATGTGCTTGTCATAGAGGGAAGAAGCGCAGAGGAACTAGAGGCGGAAAAACAAAAAAGCTTTGAACAGATTCCGATGGAGGAACACGTGGCAGAGTACGAAAAACAGGGCTATGACCACAAGGAAGCGATGAAACTTGTGGCAAAAGACAGGGGAATCACAAAAAGAGATGTTTATCAATATCTTTTAACTATAAAAAAATGATACTTGCTATTTACAACCACAGATAAGCATATTATAATCTAGTCAATCGTGGTATTTTTTGTAAGAACCTTTTAATTTACGAGAAAAATCGTTGACAAAAAGGGGACTAAGAAATATACTTTGATTATCAAACTATTTAACGAATTAAAAAGGAGAACAGAAAATGTTAGAAAGAGTTATTGACATTATCAAAGAACAGTTAAATTTAGACGGAGTTGAAATCACAGAAGAATCTTCTTTCAAAGATGATCTCGGTGCAGATTCCTTAGACTTGTTCGAACTGGTTATGGCTTTTGAAGAGGAATACGGAATTGAAATTCCTTCTGAAGATTTAGAGAAGATCACAACAGTAGGTGCTGTTGTAGAATATATGAAATCTAAGGGCGTAGAAGCTTAAGATGAAAACAGCGATTACAGAGCTTTTAGGAATCAAGTATCCGATTATTCAGGGCGGTATGGCATGGGTTGCCGAATATCATCTGGCAGCGGCCGTATCACAGGCCGGCGGACTCGGTCTGATCGGTGCAGCAAGCGCTCCTGCGGAAGTTGTGCGTGAGCAGATCCGTAAAGCGAAAGAGCTGACAGACAAACCATTCGGTGTCAATGTCATGCTTATGAATCCGAATGCACCGGAAGTTGCAAAAGTAATCGTGGAAGAGGGCATTAAGGTTGTTACGACCGGAGCAGGTAATCCGGCCCAGTTTATGCAGATGTGGAAGGAAGCCGGTGTTACGGTGATTCCTGTTGTGGCCAGTGTAGGTCTTGCCAAGCTCATGGAAAGAGCCGGCGCAGACGCAGTGGTTGCAGAAGGAACAGAGGCCGGTGGACATATCGGATCTTCTACAACGATGACACTTGTTCCGCAGGTGGTAGATGCAGTGAATATCCCGGTAATTGCCGCAGGCGGTATTGCAGACGGAAGAGGTTTTGCAGCATCGATGATGCTCGGTGCACAGGGTGTTCAGATGGGTACCCGTTTTGTGACAGCCACAGAGTCCATTGTTCACGAAAACTATAAGCAGAAAATTATCAAAGCTAAGGATATTGATTCAGAAGTTACTGGTATGACTACAGGCCATCCGGTTCGTTGTATCCGAAACAAGATGACCAAGGAGTACATCAAATTAGAAAATTCAGGTGCTTCCTTGGAAGAGCTCGAGCTGATGACGCTCGGTTCACTGCGCAAAGCAGTCATTGATGGTGACGTCGTAGACGGAACAATCATGGCGGGTCAGTGTGCGGGTCTTGTAAAAAAGGAACAGTCCTGCAGAGAGATTATGGAAGAGATCATGACAGAAGCATCCCAGCTTCTTAAGTTAAGTTAATTGACAGGTCACTACATAAACCAAAGGAAGTCAGAAGTACTTTCCGGCTTCCTTTTTTCAGGAGTAAATAGTTTGAAAATCAAAGTATTAGACAGAGCATAGAAGGAAAAGGATTGAAACATGGGTAAAACAGCATTTATTTTTCCGGGACAGGGTTCCCAGTACATAGGAATGGGAAAAGATTTTTATGAAAACAGTGCACTTTGCAAGGAAATCTATGCAAAGGCGTCCAAAGCTTCCGGTTTGGATGTAGAAGCGCTTTGTTTTGAGGAAAATGAACAGATCAATATTACAGAGTACACACAGATCGCCATGCTGGCAACGGAAGTTGCCATGCTTCGCGAGCTTGAAGCAAGAGGAGTAAAAGCAGATGTGGCAGCAGGGCTTTCTCTCGGAGAATACGGTGCACTTGCAGCAGCGGGCGTGATGAGCGATGACGATATTTTCTGCGTGGTACGCAAAAGAGGACTTTTCATGCAGGAAGCGGTACCGACCGGTGGAGCCATGGCAGCTGTTCTTGCCCTTGCGACAGATAAGATTGAGGAGATTTGTGAACAGACGGAAGGGATTGTTTCCATTGCAAATTACAATTGTCCGGGTCAGATTGTGATTACCGGCGAGGAGACATCCGTAGAGGCTGCGATGGAAAAATTAAAAGAAGCCGGAGCAAAGCGATGCGTGAAGTTAAATGTCAGCGGTCCTTTTCACTCTACTATGCTAAAAGGAGCAGGAGATAAGCTCGGCGAGGAGCTTGCAAATGTGGAAGTAAAGGAAATGCAGATTCCGTACCTTGCCAATGTGACAGCTGACTATGTCGGAAATGTCGGCGAGGTAAAAGACCTTCTGAAAAAACAGGTTTCCGCATCCGTGAAATGGCAGCAGACGATAGAAAAGATGCTCGCTGACGGAGTGGACACCTTCATCGAGATCGGACCGGGAAAGACCTTGTCCGGATTTATGAAAAAGATTACCAAAGAGACCGGAGCTGAGTGCAGAGTCTTTAATATAGAAAAATGGGACGACATCGAAGCAGTCGTGGAAGGAGTAAGCGTATGTTAACAGGAAAAGTTGCTTTAGTAACAGGAGCCAGCAGAGGAATCGGTCGTCAGATCGCTCTGACACTTGCTTCTTACGGTGCGGATGTCATCGTAAATTATAACGGATCCAAAGAAAAAGCGGAGGAAGTGGTTTCACAGATTCAGGCTACGGGAAGAAAAGCCGAGGCTGTGCAGTGTCAGGTTTCTGATTTTGAAGCTTGCGGTAAAATGATCACGGATGCGCTCGCCGCTTACGGAAAAATTGATATTTTAGTAAATAACGCAGGAATTACAAGAGACAATCTTGTGATTAAAATGTCGGAGGACGATTTCGATCAGGTCGTTGATGTAAACCTGAAAGGAACCTTCAATACAATGAAGCATATGTACCGTCCGTTCCTGAAACAGAAATACGGAAGAATCATCAATTTATCTTCCGTGACAGGAGTATACGGAAATGCAGGTCAGGTCAATTATGCTGCTTCCAAGGCGGGTGTGATCGGAATGACCAAGAGTATGGCAAAAGAGTTAGCCAGTCGTAATGTAACAGTCAATGCGGTGGCGCCGGGCTACATCGATACCGACATGACACAGGCCATGAGTGACATGGCAAAAGAAGCGGTTCTTTCCCAGATTCCGATGAAGAGAGCAGGAAAACCGGAAGAAATCGCAGAAACAGTCGCATTTCTTGCAAGCGACAAAGCGTCCTACATCACAGGCCAGGTGATCGGCGTGGACGGCGGAATGTAAAAAGGGGAATACGGAGGTAAAAAAATGAGCAGACGAGTAGTAGTAACCGGTATGGGTGCAATCACACCAATCGGTAATTCAGTAGAGCAGTTTTGGGCAGGTGTAAAAGAGCAGAAGCTCGGATTTGGACCGATTACCTATTTTGACACAACAGAGTATAAAGCAAAACTTGCTGCAGAGGTAAAAGATTTTGTGGCAAAAGACCGCATGGATTTCAAAGCAGCAAAGAGAATGGAATTATTCAGCCAGTATGCTGTGGCAGCAGCCAAAGAAGCCATGGAAGATTCCGGTCTTGATATGGAAAAGGAAGATCCGTATATGGTAGGTGTTTCCGTAGGCTCCGGTGTCGGTTCTCTTCAGACGGTGGAAAGAGAGCACACAAAACTCACAGAGCGCGGACCGTCCAAATGTAACCCGCTCATGGTTCCGATGTTCATCGGTAACATGGCAGCAGGAAACGTTTCGATTCAGCTTGGTTTAAAAGGAAAAAGTATCGATATCGTAACAGCCTGTGCAACAGGAACAAACAGCATCGGTGAAGCGTACAGAACCATTCAGTACGGCGATGCGGATGTGATGTTCGCAGGTGGTACGGAAGGCGGAATCTGTCCGATCAGTGTGGCAGGTTTTACCGGTCTTACAGCGCTCAGCACATGCGAAGATCCGCAGAAGTGCTCTATCCCGTTTGACAAAGACAGAAGCGGATTTGTCATGGGTGAAGGAGCAGCGGTTGTTGTTCTGGAAGAGTACGAGCATGCAAAAGCGCGCGGTGCAAAGATTTACGCAGAAGTTGTCGGCTATGGTTGCAGTTCGGACGCTTACCACATCACCTCTCCGGCGGAAGACGGATCCGGAGCAGCCAGAGCTATGACAAACGCAGTAAAAGACGCAGGCATCAGCACGGATGACGTGTACTACATCAATGCGCACGGAACAAGTACCCATCACAACGACCTTTTCGAGACGAGAGCCATCAAGCTTGCATTCGGTGACCACGCAAAAGAGATGAAGATCAACTCTACCAAATCCATGGTAGGACATCTTCTCGGAGCGGCGGGAGCGATTGAGTTTGTTACTTGTGTAAAGGAGCTTCAGGAAGGTTACCTGCATGCAACCGTAGGTCTCAAGAACCCGGATGAAGAATGCGATTTGGACTACTGCATGGAACCGGTAAATATGGATATTGAGTATGCATTGTCTAACTCTCTCGGATTCGGTGGACACAATGCAAGTATCCTTGTGAAAAAGTTTTCGGAATAGTACAATAGAAGAAAACACGTCAAAAAAGAGAGGTATAGATTATGTCATTAATGAAAACAAAGGAAATTATGGAGATTATTCCGCATAGACAGCCGTTTTTGCTCATTGATACCATTGAGGAGATGGAAGAAGGAAAACGAGCCGTCGGCAAAAAATGTGTCAGCTACAACGAGCCGTTTTTTGCTGGACATTTTCCGCAGGAACCGGTTATGCCGGGCGTACTGATTATTGAAGCGCTTGCACAGGTTGGTGCGGTTGCGATCTTAAGTCAGCCGGAATGGAAAGGCAAAACCGCTTATTTTGCGGCCATCAAGGAAGCAAAATTCAAAGGAAAAGTGGTGCCGGGTGATGTGCTCATGCTTGAGACAGAGATCATCAAGGTAAAAGGACCGATCGGTGTGGGAAGTGCCAAGGCTACCGTGGACGGAAAAGTGGTGGCACAGGCCGAGCTTACCTTTGCGATCGGAGACGGTCAGTAAGCTCATTAAAAAAGAAATTTGGAGGATTTCACATATGAAAACCAGAATTGCAGGAACCGGACATTTCCTGCCAAAGAATGTCGTGACAAACGATGATCTGTCCAAGATCATGGATACGTCCGATGAGTGGATTTCATCCAGAACAGGAATCCGTGAGAGAAGACTGGCGACAGAAGAAACAACCGCTTCCATGTCTGCGGAGGCGGCGAAGCTGGCGCTTGCGGATGCGGGGATGAGTCCGCAGGATGTGGATCTCATTATCGTAGCGACGGTAAGTGCAGATCATATGACGCCTTCGACGGCCTGTGAAGTACAGGCGGCGATCGGTGCGGACAATGCGGTTGCATTCGATGTGAATGCTGCGTGTTCGGGCTTTTTGTTCGCCCTCCAGATGGCGGATACATATATTAAACAGGGGGTGTATCGGAATGCACTGATTATCGGTGCAGAGACACTTTCCAAAATCATGGACTGGAACGACAGAAGTACTTGTGTGCTGTTCGGTGACGGAGCAGGAGCAGCGGTTGTCTGTGCAACGCAGGACAAAAGTCAGGGACTTGCGTCCATCACACTTGGTAGCGACGGCGCAAAAGGAATGGTGCTTGCGGGTATCAACCGTTTAAACAACAACCCATATGTAAAAAACGACCTCGGTCCGCACTATATCCATATGGATGGACAGGAAGTTTACAAATTTGCCGTGACGACAGTACCGGCGAGCATTGAAAAGGTGCTTGTCGAAGCCGGACTTACATCCGAAGACATTAAATATTTTGTATTGCACCAGGCTAACATTCGTATTTTGCAGTCCGTTTCCAAGCGACTCAAAGTCAGCATGGACAAATTCCCTATCAGCCTGGACCATTGTGGAAATATGTCTGCAGCCAGCGTTCCGGTACTTCTCGATGAAGTAAACCGCAAAGGAATGCTTGAAAAAGGTGACAAGATTGTGCTCGCAGGATTCGGCGGAGGCTTGACCTGGGGTGCATGCGTGGTGGAGTGGTAGTTTAAAAAAGAAATTATTATCAGTGAAGCATTTTGGCTGACGTAAGCCGGAATGCTTCTTTCTTATAATATTCCTATTCCAATGTGACTGGATTTGCACTCGCAAAAGGTATTGGGTATAATAAATGAAAGGTATTTTTAAAAGTGGGGGAACCGGAAATGAAATTAAAGATTGCAGTCTGCGATGATGAAATAAAGCTGGCGGAAATGGTAAAGGAGAAAATTATACAGTTGAGAGAAAATAGTATGGTTGATCTTTTTACATCCGGAGAAGAGTTATTATCATCCTCCTTGGACTATGAGATTATATTTTTGGATATTGAAATGCCAAAACAGGACGGAATGCAGGTGGCAAAAGGTCTTTGGGAAAGAGGATATGAAGGACAGGTCGTTTTTTTGACAAGTCATTCGGAATACATGCAGGAAGCATTTAAAGTAAAAGCGTATAGATATTTATTTAAACCAATCAATGACAACCAGATGAGGGAAGTATTAGCTTCCGTGGAAACAGAATTGGCAGAAAATCGAGTGATGATAACCGTAAATAAGGACCGGGTGGAAAGCATACGGATGAAAGATATTATATATTTAGAAGCCGCACGCAACAAAACCTTTCTTGTTTTAGTAAACGGGGAGCTGGAATGCAACAGACCGATGAAAGAAGTATTCGAACTAATCGGATCATCGGAATTTGTACAGATACATAAGTCCTATATTGTTTCTCTGCAATATATAAAGAAAATCGGACAAAAAAGCCTTCAACTGGAAGGGGTTGTTCCTACCTTACCCCTCTCTCGCAGAAAAAGGGTCGAGGTAGGGGAAAAATATCTGCAATATGTAAAGAAGCATGCAGAGTATTTATCGTTTTAGGGGGGATTATCGAGACCATGAATTTGTATCATTTTTTATATTTTACAATAGAGTTTTTAAAGTTATATCTGTTTTCAACAATACTTTTGCAGCTTAAGGTTAAGAAAATTGTACAGCCGGTGTACCTTATTTGTGCCTTTGTTATAACTTTATTGACTATGTTTCTCGATTTTACGGACTATACGGGAATTTACGGTGTGATATCGGTCGTCATTATGATGTTCTATGCGGAAAACCGTAAGAAGCGATGGCTTTTTCCGATTATTTACATAGGAATCAGCATTTTTGATATCTTAATGTCTCTTATTGTAATTCCTATCCTGCATATCACAGAAGATATGTTAGATGAACAATTGCTTATTCCCATAGGAGTAAACAGCATTTTTCTTTTTCTGTGTATTGTGTCGATCTGGTATAGAAAGTATAAGAAGAAACAGCCGATTGTGATAGAAACCTATCGGTATATGTGGTTGTATTTTTTGGCAGGAATCACCGTTATTTTCTATCTATCTTGCATGCAAATGAACAAGCTGAGGGGAGAGATTAACTCTTATTACAATACGCTGTATTGGGCGATTGGACTGAGTGGAATCGTTTTACTTGTCATCTGCATTTTATTTTTTATCAAAAATAATGAAAATGAAATATTGCAGAGCGAAAAGAAAGTGAACGAACGACTGCTGAAGACGCAGATGGAGTACTATCAAATGCTTTTGGAGAAAGAAAAGCAGACCAAGGCCTTTCGTCATGATATCAACAACCATGTGTATTGTATGCAAAATCTGCTGGAAGAAAAGAAATACGACGAATTAGAGGAATATCTGCGCCGGATCAGCGAAACGACAGTATCTTTATCAACCCATATAAAAACAGGAAATACGCTGATATCTGCAATTATTAACGATGCGACGGATAAATTTCCGGAGGTTTCTTTTGCATGGAAGGGCATGATTCCGGAGCAACTTGCATTATCGCCTTACGACAGTTGTACGATTTTTTCCAATCTGATATTAAATGCCTTTGAGGCGGCGGATAAAGCCGAGAAGAAGGAAGTACGCATGGGTGTACGCGAGTATAAAAACACATTGATTTTTGAAATAGAAAATACATATGATAAGGAGCCGGTGACAGAGAAGGGACAATACATTTCGTCCAAAGAAGAAAAGGGACACGGATTCGGTCTACAGAATGCAAAAGCTGCCATTGAGAAAAACGGAGGAATTTATCAGGTTTCCGTGGGGGAAAAGAGATTTATGACCGAAATTACACTTCCGGATATCCTAAATCAGACAAGTAAGGACAAACGGTAGCCCAAAGGGGACGAGTGGCGTGGAGGGCTCCCTTAAGACAAAGTAATATAACAGTAGAGCATTTTTGAGATAAGATGCTCTACTGTTTTTATTTTATCAGAAAAGGGGGAAGAAAATATGTTGATGGATATGTCTATTTTCAGATGGTTATTTAAGTGGTTACAGTAAAAGGAAGTGTAAAGGGAAAGAAGGATACAAAATGAGGACAATTGGAAAAAGAATGTTAGCGTTTTTAATTGCGTTACTCATGTGTATAACGTCAATTAATGTACCCGTTAATGCGCAAAATAACGAACAGGCACAGAGCAGAGAAACAATATCAAGTAACGAAGCCAATACCTCTGTGGCAGAAGTACAAAAAAGTGATTGGGATGGTGTTACAACACAGGAAATTTATGAAGGAGATAATTATAAAATAACCTTTATACTGGATGGCTATTGGGATGGCGGTTACAATGCCAAGGTTAAGATTAAAAATACGAGTGATACAGCTATGGATAACTGGTATCTGACCTTTGATTTTGCAAACACTATTTCAAACATATGGAATGCAGAAATCAGTAGCTTTGAAGATGGAAATTATATTGTAAAAAATGCCGGATACAATCAAGACATTGTATCCGGTGAAACCATTGAATTCGGATTTGGTTCCAATGAAAACTTTAAGGGTTTTCCTGTGGAATGTGTATTACTCGATAAAGCATCTCAGGAAAGCGAAGAGGAATATACCGTCAACTATCGTTTGGAAAATGAATGGAACGATGGATTTACCGGAACTATTACGATTACTAATAACGGCGAAAAAACGATAGAAGACTGGTGTTTGGGATTTGATTTCGAAAATACTATTACAGATCTTTGGAATGGAATTGTGGAGACACATGAAGAAGATCACTATGTTGTTAAAAATGCCGGACACAATGGAAATATTGCTTCCGGACAATCTGTATCGTTTGGATTTACCGGAACTTATACAAAAAAGAATATACAGCCAACAAATTATACTTTGTTTAGTATGGAAACGGTTACAGCCGACGAAACAGAGTCCGAAGATTATTATATTGTAAACAGCGCTTTGGCAAATTTAAATATTGGTTATGTATTTGGTGATACCAAGGATTCCGTAACATCAAATTTAATCTTGCCGGATTCATCCGACGGAGCTACCATAGAATGGAGCAGTAGCAATACGAATATTATCAATCAGAGCGGTGAGGTTACCAGACCATCCGGAACCTCGGAATATGTTACTTTAACAGCAACCGCAACGAGCAACGAGTATTCAAACACAAAAGAATTTACATTATATGTTATCAAGAATACCTATGTAGATTATAATTTGAACTATATTGAAGATTTAGAATCTTTGGAGCTTTTATATTTGTACAATGATGGAGATCCGGAGGATTTGGAAGTATATTTGAATGAGGAGGGTTATATCTCATATATTTCGGGAGCATATTCTGATTTTGTAGTGGAGTCGCCGGAGGAAGCAATATTGGCTTTGCACGGAATTAAAACCTTAATGGGAGTTAATGACCCGAAAGAGGAGCTTAGATGGAGATCTACCACAAAAGATAAGTATGGTACTTCTTTTCGATTTGAACAGATGTACAAGAATATACCAATTTATGGAATGGATATTGTAGTCAGTGTCGATACGAATGGAAAGACCTCCTCATTATACAGTTCATTTACGGCGGATATTAATTTGAATACTACTCCGGCTATTTCGGAAGAAAGTGTGACAGATACGCTCTCACAGCAGGGATATTCTTGTGAAGAAGGTAGTTCCTTGTGTGTATACATAGATGATTCTGAACCGAAGCTGGCGTGGAATGTGAACGCTATTTTTGAGGGGGAACCATATACCGTACTGGTGGATGCAAAAAGCGGAAGTATTCTTTTTACAAATGCTCTTGTTGCGTCAGAAGCTGTGAAAAAAGAAACTACAGCATTTGGAAAAAACTATTATGGCAATCTTGAGAATTTTTCTGTTTCATATGAAGGAGAAGGTAAAAACAAAAAATATTATTTATATGATATCAGCAGAAATATAAAAGTGTATGATGCGACAGGGATATCCAGTACAGTTAACTTACCGGGCGACAACAACATTTGGAATACTACAAATGAGTGGACTCCGGGTGAAGTTTCTGCAATGGCAAATGTGGCAAAGGCCTATGATTTTTATAAGAATAATTATGGATACGCAGGCTTAGAAGGAGATAATTCAGAAACAAAAGTTTCAATAAATTTTGGCATCCCAAACTCATATTCTTTGGGAGGATCAAATGGATTAGCTTTTGGTAAAGGAGGGGACTATATCTACGGCGCAGAGGCTGCGTTGGATACAGTAGGGCACGAATATACCCATGCTGTTATTCGTGTTCTGACTTCTATAATGGATAATAATACAAATGAACCCGGTGCGATTAATGAAGGATATGCGGATATTTTTGGATATTTTATTGAAAATGATGGAGACCCGGAATGGCTTCATAGAGAAGATAATATAGTTGGAAAACGGGCACTTCGAAATATGTCAAATCCGATAGAATCGGACAATCCTTGTAAAATTGGGGGAGATAATTATTATGATTATGTAACTCGAGGTTCAGAATATGATAATGGAGGTATCCACATAAATAGCACAATTGTTTCCCATGCGTGTTATCTCATGTGGAAAAATGGAATTACAAATAAACAGCGACTGGCGGATTTGTGGTATCATTCTCTCCTGCTTGGTTACGATGGAAATTCAACATTTAGTACTGTAAGGCAAAACGTATTAACGTCTGCAAAAAATATGGGGATGTCCGGTGACGAGATACAGATTATTAAAGATGCATTTGATTCTGTCGGTATTGTCGGTACAACAGAAGCTGATATTAACGGAACGAATATACTTAGCGGTAAAATTGTTGAAGCGGATGCAGATTTGACGTTGGGAAATAACCTTCCGCTTGCGGATGCTAAGATCAGCTTAACCAGAGTTGGTGAAAAGGTTTCTCTTGATAATTTCAAGACGGCAGTTTCTAAAGCGGATGGAACATTTACTATTATTAACATTATTCCGGGAACCTATAAACTTACAGTATCAAAATCGGGATATTATACAGCAACGCAGTATATCTCGCTGACATCAACAAAAATAAATAATTACTGTAGTACAATAGAACTTATACCGAATACTTATACGGGATTTGGTAGTGCCAAAGGAAATATTTCTGACTCAGTAACAGGTGATGGTGTCGAAGGATTGAAGTTACGAGTTCGAAGGGGAATGAATACAAAAACGGGAAGCGTAGTAGCAACATTGAAATCGGGAGAAGACGGTGCGTATGTTGTGGAAAGTTTGACTTCGGGTCAATATTGTGTCGAAGTTATCGATCAAAGAGATACCGAAGAGGAAAAATATTTAACAACATACTTTAATATTAAAGTATTAGGTGGTAGGACAATCAGTAATCAAAATGCTACTGTGTCTACAACCCTTGATGAAAGTCAGTTAAGAATCGTTCTTACTTGGGGTATCAGACCACTTGATTTAGATTCGCATTTGTTAGGACCAAAATCTGAGGGTGGCGAGTTTCATATATACTATGGAAATAAATCATATAGGGAAGAAGAAATTAAAATTGCAGATTTGGACTTAGATGATAGAGTAAGCTATGGACCGGAAACGACAACTCTATATAATCCCGTGAACGGAACATATATTTTTTATATTTATAATTTTTCCGGCAATCCGGCAATTACAACATCCGGTGCAAGCGTCAGTGTTTATACCGGAAGCAGCAATGAACCTGCATATGTATTCTATGTACCGACAACGGGAAGCGGACGCCATTGGACAGTATTTACGTATAACTCCATAACAAGAAAAATCAAACCGGTTAATGTAGTTGATTCTTTTATTACAAGATAAATGGACCGTTATATTTCTCAAAAGAATTGTCCTTTTAAAAAGGGACAATTCTTTTGGGAAAATATTTTAAAGAAAGAAGAGAAAGTATGAAGAAAAAAATACTTTGCATTTTAATAGTTGTTGTAGCACTTTTATTTGGTATTTGTATTATAAAAATCTATAAAGAAAAAAAGGAACAAGAAGAAATAGTCGTTGATGAGATAGAGCATAAGATTGTTTTTATTATTAATGCTATGTCATTTAGTGATGGCTATAATCATAGAGGCTATTTTATAGATAATTGTGGTGACAGATATTATTATAATTTATCGCACCATGAGGAATTTTATAGTAAAGATATATATTATGAGTACGAATACTTAAAAGAACATATTGAGGAGTATGAAAAAGAACCGTACTTAGAAAAAGATCAGCTATATGAAGCTTATAAACATTTATTCATGATTGATGAAAATGCAAAAAAAGAAGAAGAAAATATTGCGGTAGATTACGGGTATATTCATTATTATGGAATTCGACAGATAGACGAAAAGGAAGAAATCATATTGTTGAAAGAAAGTGGTGATTATGAAATAACTGTTTTAGATAAAAATATTGATGATGTTCTTGAAGTTATTGGCACAGATAATTGGATAAAAGATATATGGGAAAAAAGTAACCATTGTACCGATTAATGTAGTCGATTCTTTTATTACAAGGTAAATTGACCATTATATTTCTCAAAAGGATTGTCCCTAAAAAGGACAATTCTTTTGGGAAAACACTTTAAAGAAAGAAGACCCGCTATGAAGAAAAAAATACTTTACATTTTAATAGTTGTTGTAGTGCTTTTATTTGGTATTTGTATTATAAAAATATGTGAAGAAAAAAGGCAACAACAAGAAATAGTTGTTGGTGAGATAGAGCATAAGATTGTTTTTATTATTAATAAACAGGAGTTTGGTGACAACTATATTAACAATGGTTATTTTATTGATAACTTAGGAAACAAATGTTATTTTTCCACTATTCCTGAATCATATGCACTAAATAGAAAAACTATATACAGATATCTAAATGAACATATTGAGGAATATGAAAAAGAGCTTTATTTAGAAAAAAATCAGCTATATGAGGCTTATAAGCATTTACTCATGATTGATGAAAAAGCAGAGATTAAAAAAGTAAGTACAGGTTCCGCAGATGTGGGAGCTTTTCGTTATTTTGGAGTAAGACCGAATAAAGATGGGGAAATGGAAATTATTCTCTTGGAAGAATATGGTGATTGGGAAGTAACTAACTTGGATAAAAATGTTGATGATATTATGGAGATTATTGGGAGAGATAACTGGGAGAGAGATATATGGGAAAGAAGTAATCATTATACCGATTAGTTTTTCACCCTAACCACCCAACAATCCAAAAACTCGCTACAATTCCTGCGAGGGTCGCAATAAGCGCCCCCGGAAGAGTGTAGCGGGTTTTTTTGACTTTTGCGGCAAGAAAATAGACGGACATAGTGTAAAAGATAGTTTCCGTGGAACTCATAATGAGGGAAGTGAGAAAGCCGATGTTGCTGTCCGGACCGTAGGTTTTGAAGATGTCCAAAACGAGCCCGGTGGCGGCGGAGCTTGAAAACATTTTAATCAGGATGACAGGGATGATAGGTGCAGGAACGGAAAACGAAACAAGTATCCGGCCGAGAAGCTGACCCAGAAAATCAAGAAAACCGGACGCGCGAAGAACACCGACGGCGATCATGAGCCCAATCAGAGTCGGCATAATACCTACAACCGTTTTCATTCCGTCTCCGGCGCCTTCGAGAAACTCGTCGTACACGTTTACTTTGTTTGCAATGCCTGTGGCAACAATATAGAAAATGACAAGCGGAATGATGATATTGGAAAAGTTGGAAAGAACATTTGCGAGATTCATGACAGACTCCTTTGGCACTTAATAATTATGATGGCGACTGCGCGTGTCGGCAATTTTCAGAAATAGAATGCCTGCCAGCGTGGAAAATGAAGTGGCGAGGATGGCAGGACCGATAATTTCTGCCGGATTTACGCTTCCGTACTGGCTGCGATAAACAATCATGTTGACGGGAATCAGTTGGAGTGACGAAATATTCAGAATCAAAAATCCGCACATTTCATTGGAAGCAATATCCGGATTTTTTCCCCGGCGAAGCTGGATTTGGCGCATTTCTTCCATGGCCTTTAAGCCCGCAGGCGTACATGCCCAGCCCAGTCCTAAAATATTGGCGATGACATTGGTGGAAATATACTCCAGTGCCCGCTGTTCGTTCCGCAGGGAAGGAAACAGAAAACGCAGAAACGGAGTAATTTTTTGAGTCAGAGACGCGATAATTCCGGCCTTTTGCGCAATCTGCATCAGTCCCGTCCAAAACGACATGACACCGAGCATGGTGATACAGAGAGAGACCGCCTCCTTTGCACTGTCCAATGCAGCGTTTGAAATTTCCGCCATGGTTCCGTGAAAGCACCCGTAGATGATTCCGGTTAAAATCATAAATGCCCAGAGATAGTTCAGCATAGAAGACTCTTTTTTGTTTTAATATATGTACATATACGCTATAATATGAAAAAGTAAAAGGAGGATGAAACTATGGAATTATTTACAAGGGGTTACAATCCTTGGGGAGAACGGATTGTTCATATTTTGGTGCATTCCTGTGAGGGGATACCGAATTGTATCAATGACAAAGAGACATATAAGATTTTTACATTGGATGAAGGAACACTTTTTTTCACATATAATGGAAAAAAGAAGATGGTATCCGCGCCGGCAGTTTTTTTACTGACGGAAGAAGCGGTTTCGTTTTCTTGTGAAAAAGATGTGTTGACGACGACGGTATTCTTTAAGTCGACGGAAATTCGTGAGGAGTTTACACCGGAGAGAATAAGGGCCGGAGAGTTTGAAAGAGATTTTGGAAAGACCATTCATCAGGATTACTTGTTGCTCAAAAACTTTGAAAATGAAGTGGATCGGCCATGTAACATTCTTTTGCCGGGTGTGTCTGCATACGAGAAAATTTCAAAGATTATAAAACTGATGAACGAACAACTGACGCTGAAAAACGACGGTTATTGGCCGTGTCGAAGCAGATCCTATATGCTGGAGCTGTTGAGTTTTATCAGCTATGTCTGCGCAGTACCGGCACCGAATATTTTAAGAGAAAGAAATGAAGATACGGAGGCAATAGGCGCTTTGTTTTCTTTGTATACGGAAACAAAGGATATGACGGAAAATGAGATTGTAAGCGATATTATTCAGTATATGGGCGCGCATATGGAAGAGAAAATTACACAGGAAGATATCACGAAGAGATTTTCCACAAACCGTAATGCGCTCAATAAGATGTTTATCAAAGAAACTTCTATGACCTGGCTTAATTATTTAACAAAAATGAGAATCAATCTTGCACAGGTTATGCTGGCAGAGACGGAACTTCAGATTGCAGAAATAGCAAGCAGAGTAGGCTATGATGATTCCAATTATTTTATTAAGGTATTTAAAAAATATACGGGAGTGACACCTTCAAACTACAGAGAAAGCTTCTGGTAAAAATGCAAATATTACTGTTTTTTGTGCAAATAGTTCTTATTCTTTCCAAGTGGGAAATGATATGTTGTATTTACAAAAGTAAAAAGGAGAATTTGTATGAGAAAAAGAATCAGTATTATGGCATGTATTTTCAGTATACTTGTATTTATGGTGGTGGGTTGCGGTAGCACACAGGAAACACCTGCGACAGCTGAGCCGGAAGAAAGTATGGAAGCGGTAAAGGAAGAGACAACAGATGTTGCAGAAGAAACGGAACCGCAGACAGAATCGAAAAAACCGAAAAGAGGACAGAAGACCACGGTACATATCAAGGATTGTGGGTATGCTACATTTGAATTGACATCAGAAGATTTGCATGACGGTGTGTGGGATTCTGTGATAACGAATACGGAAAACGGAAAGAATGTTTCTCCGCAGATTAAGTGGGAAGCTGTTCCTGAAGCAGAAAGTTATGTCGTATATATGACGGATACCATGGCCGGTGACTGGATGCATTGGATATCAAGCAATGTAACGGAAACAGAACTTGCTCAAGGCTGGGCTCCGGAAGGCGAATATATCGGACCTTATCCGCCGGGTGGAACACACACATACGAGGTTTATGTGATTGCTCTCAGACAAGCATCGGAAACAGTCGGTGGAACTTTGGATGCTTCTAATATCAGGTTTATGAGAGATGTACTTGAATTGGACGTTTTACCGGATGGAAGCAAGGGCAATATTGTAGCATACGGACATTTGGCAGGAACATATACATACGGAGATTAAACATTTGGCAGTGGAAAATAACCACTGCCAATTTTTTGTCGTATTAATTACACTTTTAGGAGAAAAAAGACCATGCAATAGTCATAAATATATCAAAAAAGACATAATGGTGATATAAGAAATGTCTTCCGTTATGCATAATAGCATTTCGGAGGTAAGTAATATGAAACAAACTGTGAATTTAACAGAAGGAAAAGTTTTTCCGTTGATTATAAAGTTTTTCTTTCCGATTTTTTTAACGAATATGCTTCAGCAGATTTATAATATAGCAGACACTATCATTGTAGGAAAGGGCATCGGAGACAATGCGCTTGCAGCCGTAGGCAATATGTCATCTCTCACCTTTTTGGTGGTGGGATTTTCTTCCGGTCTGAGCAGCGGATTTTCTATTTTGCTGGCGCAGCATTACGGAGCGGAAAAATATGGCGAACTTAGAAAAACACTGGCGTCTTCCATTAAGTTGTCGGCGGCTATTTCTCTGGTTTTGACTGTGGGAAGTCTCCTGATTTTGAAACCGGTGCTTATTATGATGCAGACATCTTCTGTCATCATGAAAGACAGTTTGGTTTACGGTTATGTAATTTTTCTGGGATTGACGGCCACCATTGCTTATAATTTGTGCGCCTGTATACTGCGGGCACTGGGCGACAGCAAAACACCTTTTATTGCCATTATGGTTTCTACCGTAATCAACATTATTTTAAACTGCGTGTTTATTTTTGCATGTCACCTGGGCGTGTTTGGAGCAGCCATTGCCACGGTGCTGGCGCAGATCATTTCTACGCTGGTTTGTTTGAATAAATTGCGGAAAATAGAGATTATTAAGTTAGCGGCAGCAGATTTTCGAAAAGATACTGCGCTGGTTATGGAACTTCTTCGAAACGGAATTCCTATGGCGCTTATGAATTCCATCACTTCTTTGGGATGTATGGTGGTACAGTATTTTGTCAACGGACTCGGCGTGGCTTATACGTCCGCTTATTCTGCCTGCAGTAAGTACATCAATTTGTTTATGCAGCCGGGGTTTGCGGCGGGACTTACCATGTCTGCGTTCACCAGTCAAAATTACGGAGCAGAGAAATATACCAGAATTCGGGAAGGATTGCACGTGTGTCTGAGTATTGCGCTCGTGTCTTATGTGGCACTGGGAGCTGTCATGGTATTTGCACCGCGCACCCTTGCGGGAATGATGCTTACAGGAGAAGAACCGATTGCATTAGCGATGCAGTACTTACCGATTTGCGGTTTTATGCTTTTTGCGGTGGATATCCTTTTTGTATTCCGGAGCGGATGTCAGGCCATGGGAAGACCGACGGTTCCGATGATTTCCGGAATTGTGGAAATGGCCATGCGCATTATGGTTATTGTGTTGTTCGTAGCAAAAATCGGATTTGCGGCGACGGCCTGGGCAGATGCGGTTGCGTGGGTGGGAGCGCTCATCTTAAATCTGATCGCATTTGAAGTGATTTTAAATAAAAAAATCAGAGAAAAAAGAGACGCATCCGATCACACTAGTAAGTGGAAAATGTGGCTAAATTACGGAAGAAGGGCATTGTTGACAGTCTCTATGAGAAATAGTTGAAAAATTTGTTATTTTCTACTATAATTGTTTGTATATTGGGGCGCAGGGAAAAAGGGCTCTGCGAAGGAGAAAAGGAGAATAGCAAATGAGATTAATTACACGTTCGGATTTTGATGGATTAGCATGTGGTGCACTTTTAAAGGAAGCAGGAATTATCGATCATTGGAAATTTGCCCATCCAAAGGATCTTCAGGATGGACTTGTTGAAGTGACAGAGGATGATTGTCTTGCCAATGTTCCTTATGTTGAGGGCTGCGGATTATGGTTCGATCATCATTCCAGCGAGCATGAGAGAATGCAGCTTGAGGGTAAGTACAAAGGTGAAAGCCGTGTGACACCTTCCTGTGCACGTATTATTTATGAATATTACGGCGGTAAAGAGAGATTTCCGCAGTTTGACGATATGATGGAAGCAGTAGATAAGGTAGACTCAGGTAACCTTACCATCGATGATGTTCAGAATCCGAAGGGTTGGGTACTTGTAGGATTTTTGATGGATCCGCGTACAGGACTCGGACGCTGGAGAGACTTCACGATCAGCAACTACCAGCTGATGGAAAAACTCATCGACGCCTGCAGAACAATGACAACCGAAGAGATCTTAAATCTTCCGGATGTAAAAGAACGTATCGATGTTTATTTTGAACAGACAGAGAAATTCAAAGAGATGGTATCTGCTCACACAAGAGTAGAAGGAAATGTCATCATTTCCGATCTCCGCGGTGTGGATCCGATTTATTCCGGTAACCGTTTCATGGTTTACTCCATGTATCCGGAGCAGAATATTTCCGTATGGATTGTAAACGGAAAAGGCGGAAAAGGTTGTTCGGCAGCAGTCGGATACAGCATCTTAAACCGTACTTCCGATGTCAATGTCGGAAGCCTGATGCTTAAGTATAACGGCGGCGGACACAAAGCAGTAGGAACCTGCCAGTTCTCCGATGAAAACATGGAGACAGAGCTTCCGAAGATGATTGCAGAGCTGTGTGAAATGAGCAATAAATAAATGGATTAAGGGAGAGGAGACTGATTTTATCAGATTTTTCACTTCAATAACCTAAGAATTACTAAAAGCCGAGAATTTTGTAAAATGCAGGCTAAAAATCATGTGATGATTTTTAACCTAAAACAAAATTCTCGGCTTTAACTAATTCTAAGGTTATTTCACAGAAAAATCTGTAAAACAGTTCTCCTCTCCCATCCATTCCATTTACATACCCATTTACACCAGTCCCATAGTCTTCATCACAAACAGCCAAAAAGTAAGCGTCAGCGAACTGAGCAGTGTCGTAATTACGACGGCGCCGGAGGTTAAAGTTCCTTCGTGGCCCATGTTCTTGGCCATGATGTAGCAGCTTGGGGTGGTCGGTGCGCCCAGCATGACAAGAACTGCAATCAGCTTTTCTCCGGTGAAGCCTATATGCACAGCGATTGGAAGAAATGCGGCGCATAAGGCGGTCAGACGGATAAAGGATGCAAGCAAAGTTGGTTTCAGAAGGCGACGGACCGCTTTTCCTTCAAATCCTGCGCCCAGGCCGATCAGTGCAAGAGGTGTTGCAGAAACAGCCAAGTTAGAGATAGTTTTTTCTGCAATATGTCCAAGTTCAATCCGGGTAAGTGATGCGATCAGTCCCAGTGCGATAGCAATAAGCATTGGATTGGTAAAGACGCCTTTTACAGAGTGAAGAAGCTGTTTTTTATCTAATGTGTTTTCGCCGGATCCGGTAAAAGAAAGGATAATAACAGCGGCTACATTATAAAGGGGTACACTTCCGATAATCATGAGCGGTGCCACAGTAGCAGTTCCGTAAATGTTTTGGACAAGGGCGAGGCCCAAAAGAGCTGCACTTCCCCGGTAGGAGGCCTGCACAAACTCTCCGATAATCGATCTGTCTTTACAAAAAATAAGCGTAAGACAAAATATGACAAGAATACAAATGAGTGTTACAATAAAGCAGAACAAGACATACCCGGAGTCCCATACTTCATAAAAGTCTGCTTCGTACAGATCCATAAAGACAAGGGCAGGTAAGGTAACATTAAAATTAAGTTTGTTCAGAATTTTGACAAAGTTGCCGTCAAGCAACTTGATTTGTTTTAATACATAGCCGACAACAATGGTCAAAAAAATCGGCAAAGTAATATTGAAACTGAAAATAAGATTTTCCATAAGAGCAATCATCCCTTTTATCTTTTGTTCTTTGGAAATAGTAGTATAAAATAATTTTTTTGTAAAGGAAAACAGAAAAAATGTATTGGAAATATATATGTATGGCAATCGTGGCAATCATCCTTCTATCTGCTGTCTTTGTTGCCGTAAAGGCAGTGATAAGCAGGTTAGTTTTAAGTAATAAACCGCTTCCGGTAGACGAGATGGACGGACGCGAATTTGAAAAATTTTGTGCAGAGCTATTGGAAAAAAAGGGTTTTATTGATGTGAATATCACAAAGGCGAGCGGAGATTTCGGCGTGGATATTCTGGCGGAAAAGGATGGAGTTACCTATGCCATACAGTGCAAACGATATGCGGATCCGGTCGGCGTGAAAGCCATTCAGGAGGCTTATGCGGGAAGGGAATATTATGACCGGATGGTAGGGGCTGTCCTGACCAATCAATATTTTACATCTCCGGCTGTGGAGGCGGCAAAAAAACTCAAGATCTTACTTTGGGACAGAGGTTATCTCGAAAGTATGATGGACGAAGTGTAGGAATAGTTCCTCATAGAGCGTGTGTTGTTTTTTTAAGATAAAAAGTGTATAATGATAGCGTTGTAAAATCATTGACAATTCGGGGAAAACAGATGAGTATTAATCAGACTTTGAATGAACTGCTGGTCGGGCTGTTTCATGATATTATGACAATTGAAGAAAAAGCAATCCGCAAAGGACCGTTCAAAGAAGTGACAGTAAATGATATGCATGTCATTGAAGCGATTGGTGTGGAGAAGAGTAAGAACATGTCGACGGTTGCAAAGTCGCTGGGTGTTACCATGGGAACCCTTACGATTTCGGTCAATGCCCTTGTAAAGAAAGGGTTTGTAGAACGGATACGCAGCGAGGAGGATCGCAGAGTCGTGTTAGTGTCTTTGACGCAACAAGGTAAAAAGGCGTTTGCGCATCACCAGAAATTCCATGAGGATATGATCAGTTCCATCGTTACACAATTGGATGAAGATGAGAAAAAAGTACTTCAAAAATCATTGGCAAACTTAAATACATTTTTTAAAGAGCAGAGTTCTTAAAAATAAGAAATCTGCTCTTTTATCATATAAATAAGATCTATTTCAGTTTCTTTTTTATATTCGTGTAGGAATCCGGACCATGTTCCAGGAAAAACGTGTGAAAATCAAGGTCGGAGCACGTCACATCCTCCGCCACACATTTCTTGCGGTAAAGCTCCTTGCATTCCAAAAGTTCCAAGTATCCCCCATAATATTGCAGATAAGTTCCGGGTTCGTTGATCAGGTATGAAAATACATTTTCTATGTCCATCGGATCCTTGATCCCGAGATGCGCCAGATAAGGAGCAATATCTGTCACATCAGCGCCGCCCGCATGAATGCGGATATCGAGAATGCAAAGGAGGCAGAGCTGAATTTCCCGCGAGAGACGCAGCATTTCCAAATAGATTTCGTTGCCCTCAGCGTAAGAGAAAGAGAGAAGCTCTGTGTACATTGCCCACCCTTCGCTGTAACCCGGAAAATCCATGCAGTAGCGCAGTACATTTTTCCGGGAAACCCCTTGAGAGGAGAGAAAATAGATGTTTTGGTACATATGTCCCGGATATCCTTCGTGGGCCAGTGTTGTAAACAGATCCACCGGATTCTTTTTCACATCTTTTCCCACATAGATTACATTCTTTACGGCGGAGATATCGCCGGGTCGACAGACACAGATACTCGGAGTGAAGTAATAGGCCGGGGCGGTATAGTCGACGAGAGAATTCGGTATTTCCTTTATAAGCACGTGGCTTCCGGAAGAAAAAGCAGGGAAAATATCCTTCATTTCCTCTTGTATTAAAGAGAGATAGGAAGGAGCATCCGCCGGAGAGGTTTTGGTGGCAATGGTTAATTCATCTGTGATAGTCCCGTCCGGAAGCTTTGCCTGTAACAAGGAAAGCTCCCCGTAGAGTGTTTCGAGGCGGGTGCACAGCTTGTTTTCCATCTCCGCTGCGGTAGCGTCGGTTCCGATTCGTTTTTGGAGAAGATATTCATAGTAGTCTCGTCCTTTTTCATATTGGCAGAGACCTTTTCTCGGTTTTCCGCTTTCCTTGAGTAACAGCATAGAGTCTCCCAGTTTTCCGTAAGCCGGGAGAACCTTTTCTTCAAGAATAAGGCCATGCTTTTTTACATAGTCGTCAAATAAAACATCCTCCTCAGAGAAGACTTTTTTCAAAGTTAGTTCAAAGCAATCCCGAAAGAAATCTTTACCGTTTTCCGAGGCAAAGAAATCGCACTGGGAAATCACCAGATCCACGTCTTCTGAAGCCAAAAACATCCCTTTTTCTGCCTTGTCCGACTCAAATTCAGCCAGGCTGTCAAAATAAGCAGGAATCAGTGACAGGACAGAAAGATAACGGTTCAGATCATCCGCATCCTTCACGGGAAACTCAGCCAAAAGTACCGGGAGGGAGATATGCACGCCGCCGGTAGGGGAAAGGGGCTCTTCAAAGTAAAGAAAGTCGGAGCCTTCAAGTTGTGTTTTTAAATAGGATAACAGCACTTCATAGGTACTTTTTGTGTTTTCAGAAAGATGTTGCGGATTGATTTTCTCCAGTTTTGCTATCGTATCTGCGATGGAGGCACCGGAGGACAGATATTCTTCCCGGTCGTACAGAGGGAGAGAGACCGTTTCTTCTGCCAGACCGAATTGTTTCGGGTCCTGAAAAGAGAAAGAAGCGCTCAGCGTATCATCTTTAAAACTGCTTTCTATGAGTTCGTTAGAGATTTCTACAAAATGAGGATCTTCACCGCCGTTTTTCAGACAAAAAATACTAAACAGAAAGAACCCGGTGAGCAGCAGATAACTGATAGGGGAGGACAGAAATTTTTTCATGATTGCATATCCAAAAAAATAGTTATGAAAATATATGATTCCGGCGACAGGGTTATGATAAGAAAATTCGGGCGGATACATGGTGTTATGAATTGACATTTCCCCATCGAAGTGCTAATCTAGGAATAACTTGTATCAGAAAAGAAAACGCAGTGAAGAAGAGAGTACATCTGTTTTAAATTTTCAGAGAACATCCTGTTTCCGCTTGACGGATTCGCTGGGAGGGATGAATGGCGGACAGATCGAAGATGGCTTCTGAGCAGCGCACCGAGCAGAAGGATTTACGGATTCGGCGATAACCGCATTCGAAATCGCATATGTTAGGCTGCGACAGGTTCCGCCTGTTATAGCGGAGAAGTATGAACGGATAGCCGGGGGTAACGGGCTGTTTGAGAGTACTTTGTAAGGTTTCCGTCGCAAGGCGGAGATAAATGGAAGTGGTACCACGATAACATCGTCTTCCGAGCCTAGGGGCTTGGAAGGCGTATTCTTTTTCTGGGATATAATAAAAATAAGCGGTGACAAACCGGTATAAACGGAGGTAGCTATGACAAACAAAGGGAAGTATTACATGACAACAGCCATTGCCTATACATCAGGCAAACCACACATCGGAAACAGCTATGAGATCGTGCTTGCAGACAGTATCGCACGTTTCAAAAGAGCGGACGGATACGATGTATTTTTCCAGACAGGAACCGACGAGCACGGGCAGAAGATTGAGCTCAAAGCCCAGGAAGCGGGCGTGACTCCGCAGGAGTTTGTGGACGGCGTGGCAGCACAGATCAAGGATATCTGCGATATGCTGAACACATCTTATGACAAATTTATCCGTACAACCGATGATTACCATGAAAAACAGGTACAGAAGATTTTTAAAAAGCTTTATGATCAGGGCGATATTTATAAAGGTGCATACGAGGGAATGTACTGTACACCGTGCGAGTCTTTCTGGACCGAATCCCAGTTAGTTGAAGGTAAATGTCCGGATTGCGGACGCGAGTGTAAACCGGCGAAAGAGGAAGCATATTTCTTCAAAATGAGCAAATATGCGGATCGTCTGATTGAGCATATCAATAGTCATCCGGAATTTATTCAGCCGGTGAGCCGTAAAAATGAAATGATGAACAATTTCCTTCTTCCGGGACTTCAGGACCTCTGTGTTTCCCGTACCTCCTTCAAATGGGGAATCCCGGTTGATTTTGATGACAAACATGTGGTATATGTGTGGCTTGATGCGCTGACTAACTATATCACAGGTATCGGTTATGATGCGGATGGCAATAAGACCGAGCAGTACGGACAGCTTTGGCCTGCAGACCTGCACTTAATCGGAAAGGATATCATCCGTTTCCATACGATTTACTGGCCGATCTTCCTGATGGCCCTCGGCGAGGAGCTTCCGAAGCAGATTTTCGGTCATCCTTGGCTTCTTCAGGGCGATGGTAAGATGAGCAAATCAAAGGGTAACGTAATCTATGCAGAAGACCTGGTTGATTTCTTCGGCGTGGATGCGGTTCGTTACTTTGTGCTTCACGAAATGCCGTTTGAAAATGACGGTGTGATCAGCTGGGAGCTGATGGTGGAAAGACTCAACTCTGACCTTGCAAACACCCTCGGAAACCTTGTAAACCGCACGATTTCCATGAGCAACAAATATTTTGGTGGCGTTGTGGAAAATAAGGGCGAAAGCGATGATGCGGCTCAGGCTGCGATTGATGCAGACTTAAAAGCAGTCGTAACAGGTACTTATGCACGTGCGACCAAGAAGATGGAAGATCTTCGCGTGGCGGATGCGATGACAGAGATTTTTGCACTGTTCAAACGCTGCAACAAATATATCGACGAGACAGAGCCATGGGTACTTGCAAAGGATGAGGCAAAGAAAGACCGTCTTGCAACTGTACTCTACAATCTGGTAGAAAGTATTACCATCGGAACAAGTCTTCTTGCTCCGTTTATGCCGGAGACAGCTGACAAGATCATGACACAGCTCAATGCAAAAATCCGTGATTTTGAAACGCTTGAGACATTTGGTTTATATGAAAACGGAACGAAAGTGACAGAGAAACCGGAAATTCTTTTTGCGCGTCTTGATATGGCTGAAATTGTGGCAAAATCGGATGCTATGTTTGAGCAGAGAAAAGCCGAGGCCGGAATTACAGAAGAGCCGGTTGAGGAAGAGGATGTCATTGATATTGAGCCGAAGGAGGAAATCACATTTGATGATTTCGGAAAAATGCAGTTCCAGGTCGGTGAGATTATCGCCTGTGAAGCAGTTCCGAAGAGCAAAAAACTTCTTTGCTCTCAGGTAAAAATCGGAAGCAGTGTAAAACAGATTATTTCCGGAATCAAAGCCTACTATACGCCGGAAGAGATGGTCGGCAAGAAGGTAATGGTTCTTGTGAACTTAAAGCCGGCAAAGCTTGCGGGAGTGCTCAGTGAAGGAATGCTCCTGTGCGCAGAGGATGCAGAAGGAAACCTTGCGCTCATGACACCGGAAAAACCGATGCCTGCAGGAGCGGAAATCTGTTAATACAAAAATACGGAGAGGCCCTTACAGGCCCTTTACCATCAAAGGGAAATAAAATGAGAAAAGAAGAATA
>JAZSMO010000027.1:0-24480 GCA_045535935.1 Lachnospiraceae bacterium
AGCTATATGGAAAGAAAATCCCTATGCTTCGTATAGTAGAGATGAGTGATAAGGGAATGCATTTTTTTTATAATTATTTTGCAGATGAAATATGGGAAGATGCCGGCTTTAACATGAAAGATTGTCGTGTCTGGAGCGATAAAATAGGCTGGAGCTATTTTCACAAGACTGTGGTTGCAGCTTACGTACTTGAAGAATTATATATGGAGGGAATATCGGCAACGATGGTAGATCGTGATCCGGTAACATCAGGTGAATATGTAGGATGGATTAATTATTTATTTCAAGAAATGAATTTTATTAAAAATTATGATGCATGGAGGTTGTTTGAAGCTATACATTATTCCGAAGAGACATATGTACGCATGGATTGGTTTGAGTTTGGCAGCAAACGGGATGCGTTTATAGGTGGATGTGAGATTTCTGCTGTATTAAATGGCTATAAGGAAGCAATAGAGATATATGATGCCAAGGAAAGAGGAGAAATAGAAGAACTTATATTGCAGGCAATGAAAAAAACGGTCAAAAGCATAAAAGATTACAGAAATATTAGTAAGAGAGATAAAGAATGTCAGATACAGTTATTGATAGAGAAGATTCGATTATATTATGAATCAGATGATAAAGAGATAACCGATAATGTGAGTGATGAAGATAAAGTGCTTAAAGACATATTAGTTGCTTTGCATATTTCTGATGCACCGGCATTTGTTTTAAAAGTGATTTCGGAAATTTATGAGCTGGATTTTTGGGAGTTATGGGACAAAATCCGCGGTGTAGCGAAAAGAAAAATGAAACATTTATATGGAAGTGATAATTACTACGTTCCACCGATTTCAACGGAAAAATTTTTCAGACAATCATCGGATGATATGATCATTTACTGGAAAGAGGGAGGTGATCTTCTTTTTTCTAAAGAACTGCATGATTGGTTTGTAAGCTTAAGAGAACAGTATGATAATATGGTGAATGATGCAAAAACTATGGATAACGTATTAAAATATATTGTGGATTTGTTGGATGAGGCAAATGAAAATTATTATTCTATATTATGTTTTTACGATTTTTTTGAAGAGTCATTAGAGAATATGCAAGATAAGCGTTATCAAACTTTGTGGAGAATATTCGATCAGATGATTCATAATCCGGAAATGGAAAAAGCCGGTGATGTGATATTTGTACCGGATGGACCGGAGCATGAAAACGAAGGATTGCACTATTGGGGCGAGCAACCGAAACGTCGTTTAATTGGTAGTTGGGATTTAATGAGTCCGAGCAAGAAAAATAACAAAGCCAGAGTGACTTTTCGCCGATATATGGCGTTGGTAGCGAACAAAACGTTAAGAAATACAGTTTTTGGCTTTTAAGGATGGAAAAGAGGGTTCATTGCCACTAAAATCCATTGCGCGGAAGCAAAAAGTAACATATAATAAATACATAGGAGCATATGAATGCAAAAAACAGGAGAAAAAATAAAGCTTTCTTCAAACAAATCTTATGCAACTTCTTTGCAAAGTGTTCGAAAAGGTGAGGCAGGTTTAAATGAACATAGGTCGAAGATGTTAAACAGAGTTCCGGAATCAGGAGATTGGACAAATTTTAAAAAAGAGTCTTTAACAACAAAAGATATTGCTTTTTTATCAGCGTATACGGGGCATGAGTTTGCAATTCTCAGAGGTAAACATAGTGATATTTTGTTTCATGGTTCAGAGAAACATTGTGTTTTTGAAGATGATTTGGTAGAACTTTTAAAAAGTGGTAAATTAGAACTGGTTGCGCATAGTCATCCAGATGCGGAAAGAATTGTTCCTTCAAAAGATGATCGCGATTTTTTGAAAAAGATTGGACAGAAAGAAAGCTGTATTGTTTCCTATATAACCGGTAAGGAAAATACTTTTACTGCAAATATGTTTGATGATTTATTTTCGTGAGAAAGGAGGAGTCATATGTTGACAGTCATTGAAGCAAAAAAGAAAGGCATGAAAGCATGCATTGAAAAAATTGGTTATGAATTTTGCAAAAAACATGCAGATAATTCTACAACCGCATATGGAGAAGATGATGGGGTTGTTTTTTGCTATGTTGGCGTAGATGATTCTCCTGCACCGGATTTTGATTCCGAAACACAAACATGGATTTTATCTGAAAATAACGAGTTTCCATATTCGGCAAGTTGTAATGTTAGTATGAAAGATGGAGAGATTGTTTTTTTGGAATGTAATTTGCCTGAATTATAGAAAGGTGTATCATAATGTAAAAAAGAAGACCCAAAGGTCTTCTTTTTTTACACTTTATACCTCACTTCACCGCCTCCATAATCTCCGCTGTTGTCTTTGGCTTATTCATAGAGTAGATGTGGATACCGTCCGCACCATACTGTTTGAGATCCAGAATCTGACGGATTGCATAGTCGATTCCGGCTTTTCGCATATCATCCGGATTTTCGCCGTATTTGGCAAGAATGTCGGAGAATGCTTTCGGAACAGAGGTTCCGGAAAGCGAGATGGTGGTTGATACCTGTTTTACAGAGGTAATCGGCATAATACCCGCACAAATCGGAACTGTAATTCCGTTGGAAATACAGTTTTCCTGAAATTCATAAAACACGTCATTGTTTAAAAAGAGCTGTGTGATTAAAAAGTCACATCCTGCAGCCACTTTATCTTTCAATCTTGCCATGTCGGCGCGTTTACTCATCGCTTCAAAATGTTTTTCCGGATAGCATGCACCGGCCACCTGAAATGCAGTGTTTGCACTCAAATGAGACACCAGTTCGTTAGCATAAGCAAAATCACGGCTTTCGTATTGCTCGTCCGTCATGTAAGCAGGACGGTCACCGCGCAGAGCAAGCACATGTTTAATGTTAGCGCATGCTAACTCTTCGCACACTCTGTCGATGTCTTCTTTTTTATTGCCGACACATGTCATATGCGCAAGTGCATCAATATGTAATTCGTTCTGAATGTAGGATGCAATCTCTGTTGTTTTCTTGGAACGGCTACCGCCGGCGCCGTAGGTGACGGAGATAAAGTCCGGATTCAACTTGCTTAATTTATCAAGGGTTGCATAGACCCCTTCAAACTCGTCATCCTTTTTTGGAGGGAATACCTCGAAGGAGATGGTAGGTTTTTTTGTGTTTAATATATCTTTAATCATTTCTTATGCCTCCGTGGGAACTGTTTTTCTTGTGTAAAAACTGTTCTTATTGTATCATAAAGAAAGGATTTATGAAAGGACAAAGATAGCTATGGATAATAATTTTCAGTCAACGACAGAATATGTGGCAAGTGAGGAGCTGATGGCCAGTGTCAATGTGGCGATCGCACTGAAAAAACCGCTTTTGATTAAGGGAGAGCCGGGAACGGGTAAGACGATGCTGGCACAGGCGGTAGCAAAATCACTTGGCCTTGATCTTGTGATATGGAATGTCAAGTCTACGACAAAGGCGCAGGACGGTCTTTATATGTATGACACCATCCAGCGTCTGTATGACGGACAGTTCGGAGAAGAGGGCGTGGATGATATCGCCAGATATATTAAGCTCGGTAAGCTGGGAGAGGCTTTTGAGAGCGAGAAGCAGGTGGTACTCCTCATTGATGAAATTGATAAAGCGGATTTGGAATTCCCGAATGACCTTCTCTGGGAGCTTGATCAGATGGAATTTTATATTCATGAGACGAAGAGAACGGTAAAAGCAAAACATCGTCCGATTGTGATCATTACTTCCAACGCAGAGAAAGAGCTTCCGGATGCATTTTTGCGTCGTTGTATTTTCCATTATATTGAGTTCCCGAATGCAGAACTGATGGAGGAGATTGTGAAGACGCATTTTCCGGATGTGGAAGAGAATCTGCTGAAAAATGCTATGGATACCTTTTACTGGATTCGCGGTATGCGAGAGGTGCGCAAAAAACCGAGTACATCGGAGCTGATTGACTGGATCAATGCACTGCAGATTGCGGGCATCCCGGCGGATAAGATCCGTGCGGAGCTTCCGTTTGTCGGTGTTGTTGTGAAGAAGGATGAAGATTTAGAGACCGTAAAACACTACGTATAAGAGGTAGACTATGTTTTTAAGATTCTTTTTTGAGCTTCGTGCAAAAGAGTTGAATATAGGACTTTCCGAGTGGTTGACGCTGATCGATGCACTGGATCAGGGACTTTGCGCAAGCAGTCTGACACAGTTTTACTATGTGGCGCGCATGATTCTTGTGAAGAGTGAGACGGATTTTGATAAATTTGACACGGCCTTTGCGGAGGTGTTCAAAGGGGCACAGGCGGATGAGGAAGTGACGTATCAGATGCTCCGGTGGCTGGATAAGCAGGAGCTTACTGATTTGATTACCAAGGAGGACCGGGAGATTCGTCAAAAGCAAAACAGCGAGGATGCGCCGATTGACAAAGAGGACGTGGAGACTAAGTTTAAACAGCGTCTCAAGGATCAGACAGAGGAGCACAACGGAGGAAGTTTCTGGATCGGAACAACCGGAACGACGGCTTTCGGTAACAGCGGTAATTATGTCGGCGGAGTGCGTGTCGGCGGAGCCAGCGGTTATCAGTCGGCATTTGAGGTAGTCGGTGCCCGCAAGTTCAAGGATTTCAGAGATGACAGAGTGCTGGAAAATCGTCAGTTTCAGATGGCACTGCGGAAGCTGCGCCAGTTTTCCACAAGGCTTGAGATTCCAAAGACGGAGCTTGATATTGACGGTACCATTGACAAGACCTGCCAGAACGGTGGATATTTACAGATCGAGATGCAGCGCCCGCGTAAAAATGCAGTGAAACTCCTTCTTTTGATGGATTCCGGCGGAACGATGATTCCGTATTCCACACTGGTCAATGAATTGTTTCAGACAGTTTCCAAGTCCAATCATTTTAAGGATGTAAAATGTTACTATTTCCATAATTGTATCTATTCCAAAGTATACAAGACGCCGGAGTGTGAAAACGGTGACTGGATTGATACGGACTGGATGTTCCGCAATCTCGGAAGTGATTATAAGGTAATCATTGTCGGCGATGCGGCCATGGCACCGGAAGAGCTGTATTCTGTGACCGGAAATTACCGCGGACCTAATGGAGGTCTGAGCGGATATGAGTGGCTTCAGCTTTTGAAGTCGCATTACAAAAAGATTATTTGGATGAACCCGAAGATGGCACCGGGAGAGGCACCGTGGAGAGAGGCGGAGACGGCAGTGAAAAAGTTGCTTCCTATGTACAAATTGACGGTGCGGGGGCTCAATGAGGGAATGAAAAAATTGATGGAGACAAGATGAAAACATCCAAGGGTAAACGCATAAAAACAATTGAGCTTGTTCTGATTGCGCTCATGGCAGCACTGCTTTGTATTGTGGGGCCGGTGACGGTTCCGGTCGGCATTGTACCGGTGTCTGCCATGATTGTGTTGTTGTATCTGATTGTATATATATTGGGCACATGGAAGGCTGCAGTCAGTTGTCTGATTTATCTGTGTATCGGAATGGTAGGTCTTCCGGTATTTGCGGGATACGCAGCCGGACCGGCTGTGCTATTCGGTCCGACGGGAGGTTATCTGATCGGTTATTTATTGCTAACTGTTTGCAGCGGCTTATTTATTGAACATGTTCAAAGGAAGCGGTTTCATCTGTTTGGTATGCTGCTTGGGTTGCTTGCTTGTTATCTGCTTGGTACGGTATGGCTTATGTTGCAGGCGGATATGACATTTGTGCAGGCGGTTATGACAGGAGTGGTACCGTTTTTGCTTTTTGATCTGATCAAGGTCGCAGCGGCATTTTTGCTTGGACCGGTCTTTCGAAGACATCTGCGCAGAGCGAATCTTTTTACATAACAAATTATTAGTCATAATGAATGCCTCGGTTCCATACAATGTAACAAATGGAAGCGGGGTTTTTTTATGGACAATAATCAGAAGGAATTTGATTTGTACAAGGATATTCAGGCGCGCACGGACGGCGATATATATATTGGTGTAGTAGGACCGGTGCGAACAGGAAAGTCTACGTTTATCAAGCGTCTTATGGATGTTTGTGTTTTGCCGAATATGGAAAAAGAGTACGAAAAAAAACAAGCACAGGATGAACTTCCGCAGAGCGGGACCGGAAAGACGGTTACGACGACAGAACCGAAATTTATTCCGGGAGAAGCGGCGCAGATCCGGTTAGGAGAGGAAATACCGGTCCGTGTCAGACTGATCGATTGTGTCGGCTATATGGTAGATGGGGCGACGGGGCATATGGAGGAGGATGCGGAGCGAATGGTACGCACACCGTGGTATGATTATGAAGTGCCTTTTACACAAGCGGCGGAAATCGGTACATATAAGGTCATACATGACCATTCCACTATTGGGATTGTAGTGACGACAGACGGAAGTTTTTCTGACATTCCGGTAGAAAATTATGAGCCGGCGCTGGAGAAAACACTTCAGCAGCTTCGTCAGATTAACAAGCCGTTTATTGTGCTTTTAAACAGTGAAAAGCCGTTTGCGGATGCAACGCAGAACCTGGCGCATGCGTTGGAGGAAAAATATCATATTACGGTTATGCCGGTAAACTGTGCACAACTGAAAGAGGAGGATATCCATAAGATTATGCAGAAGGTTCTGCTGGAGTTTTCGATCAGCAGTATTGCATTTTATATGCCGAAATGGGTGGAGATGCTCCCGGCGGACCATCCGGTCAAACAGAGTCTGGTCAACAATATAAGAGAAAAGATGGGCATTTATCATCGAATGAAAGATATTTATGAGCTGCCTCTTCTTTTGGATGATGACTATGTGACAAAGACCAGGGTGGACCGGGTAGGACTTGCGGATGGGTGTGTCAGTGTTACGGTTGACATGGATGAGGCGTGCTACTATCAAATGCTCAGTGAGCTTCTCGGTCAGACCATAGAGAGTGAATATGACCTGATGGATTATCTGGAAAACAGCGCTAAAATGCAGAAGGAGTATCAAAAAGTAGAAGCTGCAATCAGCAGTGTCCGACAAAAAGGCTATGGTGTTGTGACGCCGGAGCGAAGCGAGATTACGCTGGATACACCGGAAGTGATACATCACGGAAACAAATTCGGTGTAAAAATTCGGGCGCAAAGTCCGTCGATCCATATGATCCGCGCCAATATTGAAACCGAGATTGCACCGATTGTCGGAACGAAAGAGCAGGCGGAGGACTTGATTGCTTACATCGGACAAAATGAACAGGGGAACGACGGAATATGGGAGACCAATATTTTCGGCAAGACCGTGGAACAGATGGTGCAGGACGGAATCTCGGCAAAAGTAGGTATGATCGGAGATGAAAGTCAGTTAAAACTTCAGGATACCATGCAGAAGATTGTCAATGACACCAACGGAGGACTTGTTTGTATTATTATCTAGAAATAGCGGCTGCTTTATGGAAGCAGCCGTTTTTTTAGTTGATGAAGCAAGCAATTCTTGGTAAGATAATAGTATGATTTTTAATCAAAATTGTGAGCAGACTGACAAGGTGAGTACAGAATGAAAAAGTGCTATGAACATGTGGTTAAGGAAGTGTTTCCGGAATCCATCGCTGAGGAGATGGAGATAGAAGCGGGAGATGTACTTCTTGCAATCAATGAACAGGAAATAAAAGATGTCTTTGATTATCGGTTTCTGATCAAGGATGAATATATCGAAGTTTTGATACGCAAAGCAGACGGCGAAGAATGGCTACTGGAGATTGACAAGGAGTTTGACGATGATCTGGGGATCGAGTTCGAAAATGGGCTGATGAGTGAGTACAAAAGCTGTCACAACAAATGCATTTTCTGCTTTATCGATCAAATGCCTCCGGGAATGCGGGAGACACTTTATTTTAAAGATGATGATTCCAGACTTTCGTTTCTCCAGGGTAACTATATTACACTGACCAATATGTCCGATGAGGATTTCGACCGCATTATTCGAATGCAGTTAGCGCCGATTAACATTTCGGTGCAGTCGACCAATCCGGAGCTCAGGTGCAAGATGCTTAACAACCGCTTCGCAGGGGAAAAGCTCAAATATCTGGACAAGCTGTATGAAGGTCATGTGGAGATGAACGGACAGATTGTCTGCTGCAAGGGGGTCAATGACGGAGCAGAGCTTCAGCGCTCCATTGATGATCTTTCCAAATATCTTCCGTTTATGCGCAGTGTATCGGTGGTACCGGCCGGTATTACCAAATTCCGTGACGAATTGTTTCCGCTGGAGTTGTATACCAAGGAAGAGGCAGGGGAGATCATTGATCTGATCGAGAGTCGTCAGCAGGAGTTTTTTGATGCCTTCGGGCTTCATTTTATTCATGCCAGTGATGAGTGGTATATTCTGGCAGGGCGCGATTTCCCGGAGGAGGAACGCTACGACGGATATATCCAGCTGGAAAACGGTGTCGGTATGATGCGGCTTCTCATGACGGAGTTTGATGAGACGTGGGATGCATTGATGAGAGATACAGATACATGTGAAAAGCTGGAGGCAATGCAGAGGACGATAACACTCGCCACCGGAAAGTTGACGTACAATACGCTGGCAGCATTTGCACAAAAGATCATGAAGCGGTTTCCGAAACTTCAGATTCATGTGGCCGCAATCCGGAATGATTTCTTCGGGGAGACGATTACAGTATCCGGACTTGTGACCGGTCAGGATCTTTCGGCGCAGCTTTCGGAGCGGCAACAGGCGGGACAAAAGCTTGGAGATGCAGTTCTTATTCCGTGCAATATGCTTCGGAGCGGCGAGGAAGTCTTTTTGGATGATATGACAATCACGGAAATACAAAATAAGCTTGGGGTAACGTTGAAGCCGACAGAATGCACGGGAAGCCATTTGTTGGAAGCCATCTTAAACCCGGCTTATGAAATGAACAGAGCAAATGAAAATTTTGTTTATGTAAAAGCTTATGACAAATAAAAGGAGGTAATCATATGAATGAGGTATATGCAAAATTACAGGATTGTTTAAAGAGTGTGAGAGAGAAGACGGACTTTGTACCGAAGGTGGCTATCGTGCTTGGATCGGGGCTTGGTGATTATGCGGATGATATCCGTGTAGAGTGTGAGATTCCGTATGAGGATATCAAGGGATTTCCGGTTTCCACCGTACCGGGACATGCCGGCAAATTTATCTTCGGATATGTGGGCGAGATACCGGTTGTATGCATGAAAGGACGCGTACACTATTATGAAGGATATCCGATTTCGGATGTGGTGCTTCCGACGAGACTGATGAAGCTGATGGGAGCAGAAATTTTATTCCTGACCAATGCATCCGGCGGTGTGAATCCGTCCTTCGGAGCCGGGGATTTCATGTTGATTACGGATCAGATTTCCGTGTTTGCACCGAATCCGCTGATGGGACCGAATATTGATGAGCTGGGAACCCGTTTCCCGGATATGAGTGAAATATATGATAAGCAGCTTTGTGATATTATCCGCAGCACAGCGAAAGAGAATGATATTAAGCTGCAGGAAGGTGTCTATATCCAGTTTACGGGTCCTTCCTTTGAATCGCCGGCGGAGGTTCGTATGGCAGGACTGCTCGGTGCGGACGCGGTCGGTATGTCCACTGCGGTTGAAGCTATCACGGCAAACCATATGGGAATGCGCATCTGCGGTATTTCCTGTGTCTGCAATTTAGGAGCCGGATTATCGGCCAATCCGCTCACACACGAAGAGGTGCAGGAAGCGGCGAACAAAGCAGCACCGCTGTTTAAAAGGCTGCTTACCGAAAGTGTGAAACGCTTTTAATCATGGGAGAAATGCTCTCGTTGAGCATCACCGGAAAAGAGGGTAAGCTATGCAAAAAGAACAGATTGTAACATTGATAGAAAGGGCGATGGAGGCAAGGGAGTTTTCCTACTCGCCGTACTCCGAATATATGGTCGGCGCAGCGCTTTTGACGGCGGAAGGTGAAATTTATACCGGTTGTAACATCGAAAACGCAGCCTACGGGCCAAGCAATTGTGCAGAGCGGACCGCAATTTTTAAGGCGGTCAGCGAAGGAAAAAAAGATTTTTCTGCCATTGCCATCGTGGGTGGAAAAAAGGGAAGCGCAGGGGATTATGCAGCGCCTTGCGGTGTGTGCAGACAGGTGATGATGGAGTTTTGCAATCCGCAGCAGATGCAGGTGATTGTGGCAAAAAACACGGAAGAATATAAGCTTTTTACATTGGAACAGCTGATGCCGGAGGGGTTCGGTGCAGCAAATTTAAAGTGAGAGAGGAACAACTATGAAGATTCGTTTTTACAATGCAAGAATACTGACGATGGAGGAGCCGATTGAGGTTATCACAGGACAACTTTGGGTGGATGGCGAGAGAATTATCTATGTCGGTCCGAATAAGGCGGAAAAGGAGATTCTTGCAAGTATCGGACAGGAAGCGCCTGCATGGGACAGAGAGATTGACTGTGAGGGCAATCTTTTAATGCCGGGATTCAAAGACGCACATGCGCATTCTGCTATGGTACTTTTCCGTTCGCTGGCAGATGATGAACCTCTGCAGGGATGGCTGGAAAAAAGAATTTTTCCGGTGGAAGGGCAGATGACCGGACAGGATGTGTATGAACTGACCAAAATGTCTGTACTGGAGTATCTGACAAGCGGTGTTACCGCAGTGTTTGATATGTATCTGACACCGGAGACGATTATTGATGCCTATACGGAATGCGGTATGAGAAATGTACAGGTCAGCGGAATCAATAATTTCGGTCCGGAACCGGAGGTCATGGAGGAACGTTTTCTCAAGCTGAATGCAAAAAACAGTTTGTCGTCTTATATGCTCGGTGCCCATGCAGAATATACTTGTTCCATGGAGCTTTTGGAGAAGATCGCGGCTATGGTTCAGAAGTACAAGGTACCGTTCTTTGTCCACAATTCTGAGACAGAGTTGGAAGTGAAGGAATGTTTCGATCGTTACGGAATGTCTCCGACGCAGCTGTTTGATAAGCTGGGACTCTACGATTTCGGCGGCGGCGGATATCACTGTATTTATTTGGATGACAAAGATTTTGAGATATTTAAAAAGAGAGGTCTTACTGCGGTGACCAATCCGGCTTCTAACCTGAAACTGGCCAGCGGTATTGCGCCGATCAGCCGATTCCTTTCCGAAGGGATTCCGGTAGCGATCGGTACGGACGGAGCGGGAAGCAACAATTGCCTGGATATGTTCCGGGAAATGTTCCTTGTAACCGGTCTTGCCAAATATCTGGATAAGGACGCAGCCAGTGTGGATGCAATAGAAGTACTTCGCATGGCAACTGTAAACGGTGCAAAAGCCATGGGACTTCATGACAGCGATGTGCTTGCGCCGGGCAAATATGCGGATCTTATTATGATCGATATGCATCAGCCGAATATGCAGCCGATCAACAACATTGCCAAGAATATTGTTTACAGCGGAAGCAAACAGAATGTGAAGCTTACTATGATCAATGGTAAGATTCTATATGAAGATGGCAGATTTGATGTCGGAGAAGATCCGGAAGAATTGTACAAAAAAGCAAATGCCATCGCAGAAAGGTTTAAATAAGCATGGAATATATCCTGTTAGGTGCAACGATTCTTTTGTTTTTTGTTCTGTATATCATTCGTTGCATCATAGATGAAAAGCAAAGAAAAAAGGCGTTCAAAAAAAGCTTATACGAAGATTACGGAAAGCCTTCAGATAAAAAATATCCGGAAGGACGTTTGGAAACCATTGCAGCACATTTCAGAAAGTACGCCGAGGGTGGAGAAACCAAGGATGGTGTAGTGCGGGGGGCATACTGTGTGGATGATATCACATGGAATGATCTGGAGATGGACAAGGTGTTCCGGCGTATGGATTATACATTTTCTTCTGCAGGAGAAGAAGTTCTCTATACCTTGCTGAGACTTCCGACCTCGGATGAGGAGGAACTTGTCCGGAGAGAAACGCTGATTCGCTGGTTTTCTGAAAATGAGGATGACAGAGTCCGCCTGCAGCTTTTGTTTGCTGCGATCGGAAGAACCGGAAAGTATTCGATTCATGAATATATCGATTATCTTGATCAGTTAGAGATAAGAAAAAATACCAAACATTATATGGTCCTGGCAGCGATGGCGCTTTCGCTTTGCTTATGTTTTGCCGCATATACAGGGATTGGAATAGCACTTTTGTGCGGTCTCCTCAGCTATAATCTGGTGACTTATTTTAAAGAAAAAGGTGAAATTGATCCCTATATTACGACATTTGCTTATATGCTGCGCATTTTGGAAATGGAGAGCCGCTTTTTAGGCTGCGGCGTGACGGTGATCGCAGACATGGTTGCGGACATGGATGAAAAACGGAAAAAATTCCGCAAATTCCGCCGTTTTGCATCGCTCATTACCAATCAGGATTCCATGAGCAGTAATCCATTGGATGTTTTTGTGGATTACGTCCGTATGGGATTGCATTTGAATTTAATCAAATTTAATACCATGCATTCTGAATGCAAAAAATACAAAGAGGACATGATATCTATCATTGAGACGATGGGATATATCGAGAGTATGATTTCTGTCGGAGCATACCGGGCAAGTCTTGCGCAGTATTGCATTCCGGAATTTTGCGCAGAGAACGCCATATCGAGCAGGACGGCGGCGCAGGAGATATATCATCCTCTGCTTAAAGATCCGGTAGACAATAGCTTTGCAGTGCGAAAAGCGATGCTTCTTACCGGTTCTAATGCATCCGGCAAATCGACCTTTTTGAAGACGGTTGCCATTGCCCAGATTATGGCGCAGTCGGTGCATACCGTCTGTGCAGAATCGTATCGAAGCGGGTACTTCAGAGTATACACATCCATGGCACTGAGGGACAGTCTGGAGAGTAGTGAAAGTTACTTTATCGTAGAGATCAAAGCGCTTAAGAGAATACTTGAAGCCGCAGATGAGAAAAACTTACCGGTAATGTGTTTTGTGGACGAGGTGCTCAGAGGAACCAATACAGTGGAAAGAATCGCAGCAGCATCGGAGATTTTAGGAAGTCTTACGGACAAAGGTGTATTTTGTTTTGCAGCGACACATGACATAGAACTGACCTCGCTGTTAAAAGAAAAATATGAGAATTACCATTTCGAAGAGACTATTGCGGATGGTGACGTGAAATTTAATTATCTGCTTAGGGAGGGGAAAGCTACCAGCCGCAACGCCATACGTCTCCTTTCTGTACTTGGCTACGAGGATGAAATCATTGATAAGGCTGAAAAAAGAGCTTCTTTCTTTTTGCAGAACGGAGAATGGAGATAGTTTGTGTTTGGTAAAGATCAGGAGCGTAAGCCTTGACGATGCGCATAGGAAAGTGGTATGATATGGGAAGTGATCGGAGGTATATACCATGAATAATCTTATTTTATTTGTAAATACATTTTTATCTTATATTTTACTGATGGTTGTGATTGCTGTTGTGGCAGCACTTGGATTTTGGGCAGGTTCTGTCTGGAGAAAATCTAAGAATGCCAAGGACGCAGCGATGCTGGAAGAAACGGAAGAAGCAGAAACCGAATAGTATAAAGCACAGGTGTTCAAAGCGATTTGAGCACCTGTTTTTTCATTGTTCATTTTCGGTCAGAAAAGGGGATTTATGAGAGAGAAAAGATATGATATCATTCTTTGGGATGTGGACGGTACGCTTCTTGATTTTCATCGGTCGGAACGTTGGGCGCTGGAAGAAGTATTTTGCTCTTACGGGATGCAGATTGACGATGCAATTTACAAAGCATTTTATGAGATTAATCTGGAATACTGGAAGCGGCTGGAGCGCAAGGAAGTTACAAGGGCTGAACTTTTGACCGGTAGATTTACGGATCTTTTTGAATTGTTTCGGGAGGGAGGTCCGTTGTCCGGAAAAGGAATCGGATATGAAACTTTGGCCGGAATCGAAGTGGACGAATTCCGATTGTGTTACCAGAAAAATCTCGGCGATGTATACTTTTATCTGGACGATTCCCTGACGCTTTGCAAAAAGTTGAAAGAAGAAGGGGTTTTACAGTACGTTGTTTCAAACGGAATAACTCAGGTGCAGAAAAATAAGCTTCACCTGGCCGGTTTTGATGCGGTGATGGAAGAGTTGTTTATTTCGGAGGCAGTAGGATACGATAAGCCGGACGTCCGTTTTTTTGAACATTGTCTGAGAGAAATCGGACAGAAATATGGCTGTGACAATACGGAAGTTGATAAAACCCGTATATTGGTAGTGGGAGATTCCATGACGTCAGATATGAAAGGGGCACAAAATGCCGGTTTGGACCGTTGTTTGTTCGCACCGGGTGCTGCACAGGAAGAAAAGCCGGAAAATGTGACTTGGTTGATTTCCCGTTTGTGGGATGTGGAGGATATACTATGGCAAAATCAGAAGGACAAAAGCTGAAGATTCTTTACATATTGAAATTGTTAGCCGAACGCACGGATGAAAACCATGCAATATCGACACCGGAAATTATTGAGGCGCTGGAAAAAGAAGGTGTCCGTGTAGAGCGGAAGACCATTTATGCGGATATTCAGGCATTGCAGGATTTCGGATATGACATCCTTGTTTCGAAAAAAAGGGACAACAGCGGTTACTACATGGCGAGCCGGGATTTTGAGCTGGCGGAGCTGAAGCTTTTGGTGGATGCAGTACAGTCATCTAAGTTTATTACGGCGAAAAAGTCCACGGATTTGATTGCCAAATTGGAAAAGCTTGTAAGTGCCCATGAAGCAAGACAGCTCCGACGACAGGTGTATGTGTCCGAACGCAATAAAAACAGCAATGAAAGTATTTATTACAGTGTGGATGATATACACAGGGCTATGCAGGAAAACAAAAAAATCCGTTTCCAATATTATGATTGGGGTGTAGATAAACAGATGCATTTCCGCAAGGACGGTGCGTTTTATGAAGTCAGCCCGTTTTTCCTTGTCTGGAAGGATGAAAACTATTACTTGGTTGCATATGATGAAAAGGCAGAGTGCATGAAGCATTACCGCGTGGATAAGATGCATGCGCTTTCGGTTTCAAAACAGCAGCGGGAGGGAAATGAAGCTGCGAAAAGCATCAATCCGGCCATTTACACACAGCAGAACTTCGGCATGTTTGCGGGGGAAGAACAGATGATAACCCTGCAGTTTCCGCAAAGTCAAATCGGTATCGTTATTGACCGGTTCGGTAAAGAAATAGATATCCGAAAGAGAGAGGGCGAGCTGTGTTCTGCCCGCGTCAAAGTGGCTGTCTCCAATCCGTTTTTCGGATGGATTACGGGGCTTGGCGGTCAGATTAAAATATTAAAACCGGAACAGGTTGTTTCCGATTACAAAGAATATTTAAGTAAGATAATGAAAGAATATGAATAATTCGGGAGGGAAGGAAAAATGAAACCATTATCAAGCAAAGTCAGTCAGGTAGAAGAAGGAATTTTTCAGGTATTAAATGAGAAGAAAAACGAAAGAATAAAACAAGGGGGGAAAGTTTACAACTTTTCGGTAGGAACACCGGATTTCAAGCCGGCGCAGCACATTATGGATGCGGTTTCCGAGGCGTGTAAAAAACCGGAAAATTTTAAGTATTCCCTTGCGGATCTTCCGGAATTGACGCAGGCGGTGATACAGCGTTTTGACACCAGATATCATGTAACGCTGACTGCCGATGAGATTACATCGGTGTACGGATCTCAGGAAGGTCTTGCCCATATCGGTTTTTGCCTGTTTGATCCGGGAGATGTGGTTCTTGTTCCGAATCCGGGATATCCGATTTTTGAGATCGGACCTGCGCTCACAGGCGCAAAAGTAGAAACTTATGATTTGATTGAAGACAAAGGATATTTGCCGAATTTGGCATCTATTGATCCGGAAACGGTAAAGGCAGCAAAAGCGATTATTGTTTCTTATCCGCTCAATCCGGTGTGCAAATGTGCGCCGCCGTCATTTTATGAGGAGCTCATTGCATGGGCAAAGGAAAATGAGATTTGGGTAATTCACGACAATGCATATTCAGATATTATTTATGACGGAAGAGAAGGTCGTTCTTTCCTGTCATATCCGGGAGCAAAGGAAGTCGGCGTGGAGTTTTATTCCCTGTCGAAGTCATTTAATTATACCGGAGCCCGTATGGGATTTCTTGTCGGAAACAAAGAAGTAGTACAAGCTTTCAAAAAAATAAGAAGTCAGATTGATTACGGAACCTTTTTGCCGGTACAGATCGGTGCCATAGCAGCACTGACCGGTCCGGTCGATAATGTGATTGAACAGTGCAGACAATATGAAGAGAGAAGAAATGCTCTCTGTGACGGTTTCACACAGATCGGATGGGATTTTCAGCGGAGCGAAGGCACCATGTTTGCATGGACAAAGATTCCGGCTGCTTACGGACAGGATGATGTGAAATTTGTCATGGATATGTTCGAAAAAAGCGGTGTTCTCTGTACGCCGGGAAGCAGTTTCGGAAGTCTCGGCGCCGGTCACGTGCGCTTCGCTTTGGTTCTTCCGGTGGAAGTCATTGAGGAGGCAATCGAATCGGTCAAAAACTGCAATATGTTTTAACAAAATCGGTCAATAAATAAAATGAAAAGGGACTTGTAATTTGACACAAATTCAGGTTCCTTTTTTTGTGCATTTTTTCCAAGGCAATTAAGTTGACAGAGGCACGTTTGTCTTTTATACTTAGTAACTGTACACCACAAGATATTGTGTCTGGACAAAAGTTAAATCACGATATAGCGTGTTCATATAAGAGAAAGGAATTGAGGATCATATGGGACAGGATGTAGCGGAAAAGACCAAAGAAACCATCAATTACGGGGAAATGTTTCAGCCGCGTAAGGATGTAAAAGTTGTAAAAAAGGACGGAAGTCTTGAGAAATTTAATGTACAAAAGGTAATTGATGCGGTCGGAAAATCCGCTTACCGTGCATTGACCAAGTTTACGGAAGAAGAAAAGAAGCATATATGTCAATATGTAGTGGAAAAGGTGGACTCTCTTGAGACAGATGAGATTCCGATTCCTATCATGCATAATATTGTAGAGAGCGCACTTGAGGATGTAAAACCGATTGTTGCCAAATCATACAGGGATTACCGCAATTATAAGCAGGATTTCGTAAAAATGATGGATGATGTCTATAAGAAGAGTCAGTCTATCATGTACGTGGGAGATAAAGAAAATGCCAATACGGACTCTGCGCTTGTATCTACGAAGAGAAGTTTGATTTTTAACCAGTTTAATAAAGAGCTTTATCAGAAATTCTTTATGACAACAGAGGAGATTCAGGCTTGTCGTGACGGATATATTTATGTTCATGATATGTCGGCGCGTCGCGATACGATGAACTGCTGTCTGTTTGACGTGGCGAATGTGTTAAAGGGCGGCTTTGAGATGGGTAACATTTGGTACAATGAGCCGAAGACCCTTGACGTTGCCTTTGACGTAATCGGTGATATCGTGCTTTCCGCTGCCAGTCAGCAGTATGGTGGATTTACGGTTCCTGAGGTGGACAAGATTTTAGCACCGTATGCGGAAAAATCATACGAGAAGGCCATTGCCAAATATACCAAACTCGGAATTGACCGCGAGACCGCAGAGGCGGAAGCTTATGCGGATGTAGTCCGCGAGTTTGAGCAGGGCTTCCAGGGATGGGAGTACAAGTTTAATACGGTGGCTTCCAGCCGCGGTGATTATCCGTTTATTACGGTGACTGCAGGTATCGGTACCGAGCGTTTTGCCAAGCTTGCAACGATTTCCCTTCTCAATGTTCGCAGACGCGGACAGGGTAAAAAAGAATGTAAGAAACCGGTACTTTTCCCTAAGATTGTGTTCTTATATGATGAAAATCTTCACGGACCGGGCAAAGATCTGGAGGATGTGTTCGAGGCAGGGGTGAAATGTTCTGCAAAGACAATGTATCCGGATTGGCTTTCTCTGACCGGAAAAGGATATATTGCAAGTATGTACAAGCAGTACGGAAAGGTAATCTCTCCGATGGGATGCCGTGCATTCCTTTCGCCATGGTATGAGAGAGGCGGAATGCATCCGGCGGATGAAAACGATTCCCCGATTTTTGTGGGACGTTTCAACATCGGTGCGGTTTCTCTTCATTTGCCTATGATTCTTGCAAAATCAAGACAGGAGAGCAAGGATTTCTATGAAGTGCTTGATTACTATCTGAATCTGATTCGTCAGCTTCACATCCGTACGTATGCGTACCTCGGTGAGATGCGTGCATCTACCAACCCGCTTGCATACTGTGAAGGCGGATTTTTAAACGGACATTTGAATCTGCATGATAAGATCAAACCGCTTTTAAAATATGCGACAGCTTCGTTTGGTATTACTGCTTTTAATGAACTGCAGGAGCTTTACAACGGCAAGTCTCTTGTGGAGGACGGTGCGTTTGCTCTCGAAGTTCTTGAGCACATTAACAACAAAATTGCTGAGTTCAAGGAAGAGGACGGAAATCTTTATGCAATCTACGGAACACCGGCAGAAAACCTTTGCGGTCTGCAGGTAAAACAGTTCCGTGCAAAATACGGAATTGTGGAAGGCGTGTCTGACAAAGAATACGTTTCCAACAGCTTCCACTGCCATGTGGCAGAAGGTATTACACCGATTGAAAAACAGGATTTGGAATATCGTTTTTGGGAGCTTTCCAACGGCGGAAAGATTCAGTATGTAAAATACCCGATCGATTACAATTTCGATGCAATCAAAACATTGATCCGCCGCGCGATGGATATGGGATTTTATGAGGGTGTAAATATGTCTCTGGCTTATTGTGACGACTGCGGTCACCAGGAGCTTGAGATGGACGTTTGTCCGAAATGCGGAAGCAGAAATCTTACGAAAATTGACCGAATGAACGGATATCTGGCATATTCGAGAGTACATGGTGACACACGTCTTTCCGATGCCAAGATGGCAGAAATCGCAGATCGTAAGAGTATGTAAAGGAAGAGTATTATGAGGTATCACAATATTACACATGATGATATGTTAAATGGAGACGGACTGAGGGTGGTCCTTTGGGTGGCAGGATGTACCCATTGCTGTAAAGGATGTCAGAATCCGCTCACATGGGATCCGGATGGCGGTCTTGAATTTGATGAGGCGGCCAAACAGGAGATTTTTGAACAGTTAGATAAAAGTTATATTTCCGGAATTACATTTTCCGGCGGAGATCCGCTTCATGCAGCCAACCGTGTCGGTGTCCGCACTCTGATGGCAGAAATTAAGGAGAAATATCCGGACAAGACTATTTGGTTGTACACCGGTGATGTTTGGGAGAAGATTCTTCATTATCCGGCGATGCAATATGTTGATGTGCTTGTGGACGGAGAATACGTGGAAGCATGCAGGGATGTGAAGCTTCTTTGGAAGGGAAGCTCTAACCAGCGTGTCATTGACGTAAAGAAAACGTTAAAGCAGACAGATCCGACGATTCCGGTGTTGCACTGCGGAGATTATGCGTAGGTTATATGTTTTAAAACAGAGATGGGCTCATGTTCGGGAATAATCGCCCGGATATGAGCTTGTTTTTTAATTTACATTTACAAACCGGTGACTTCGGAATTTGGAGATGAAACTATGAGCAAAGGCCGTATTCTAATCGTAGAAGACTATAAAGAAATCAGTCAGATGCTTGCTGATTTTCTGACAACACATGATTATGAAGTGGAATGTGCATTTGATGGAAGACAGGCGTCGGAACTTATAAAGAAAAATACATATGCAATTATACTTATGGATCTCATGCTTCCGTACAAGAGCGGGGATGTGCTGATCGGTGAACTCCGTGAGAAGTCACAAACTCCGGTCATTGTATTATCAGCAAAGTCCCAAGTGGAAACAAGACTCGAAGTGCTTCGTATGGGAGCGGATGATTATATTTTGAAACCGTTTGATCTCGATGAAGTGCTGGTACGTATTGAGGTGGTACTGCGCAGAAGCGGGACTGTGGAAAACACGGATTCAAAGGAAGAGAAGGTGCGTTGCTGCGGCGATTTGAAATTATATCCGGAACAGCACAGAGTTGTTTATGGACAACAAAATATTGCGCTGACCGCCAAGGAGATGCATCTGTTACAGCTCCTTTTGGAACAGCCGGATAAAACGTTTACCAAGGCTAATTTGTATGAGTCGGTATGGAATGATGTTTATTACTACGAAGACAATACCATCAATGTGCATTTGAGTAATCTTCGCAGTAAGCTGAAAAAAGCGACAGGGCAGGAGTTTATCGAGACGGTTTGGGGAATCGGGTATCGGCTTAGGAAGCAGGAGGAGCCTTATGTGGATGGCAATTAGTGTAGTTTTACTTCTTCTTTGTGTGGCTCTTTTTATGTATCTTAGTGCATTAAAACGGGAAATCAGAAATTGCAGGGAAGAACTGAAAAAAACCAAAGAAATGTCTTACAATCGACAACTTACCATTTCTTTGTTTGATAAAGATTTGACAGATTTGGCATCGGGGATGAATGAAAATCTGGATTATCAAAAGGAAATGAAACTTCGCATAATGAAGGAAGAAGAAAAGTGGAAGCAATCCGTATCGGATATTGCACATGATCTTCGAACGCCGCTGACAGTTGTTAAAGGAAATCTTCAAATGCTGCAGCAGGAAGGAAATCTAACAGAGAAGCAGCAAATCTATTTGGAAACCGGGCTTCAAAAAACCGAAAGTCTCAAGCAAATGATGGATGAATTTTTTGAATTGGCGATGCTGGAAAGTGATACAAACAAGGTGATATGTTCCAAACTTGATATAACAGCGCTTCTCATACAGTTTGTCGTGGATCACGAGGCGGTTATCAAAAACTGTAATTTACATACGGTCATGCATATTCCGGACAAAAGTATTGTGATAGACGGAAATGAAGATTTGATTCTCCGTATGCTGGGAAATCTTTTGGCCAATGTACTCAGATATGCAAAGGAAAGCTTTGAAATTTCATTGGTAGAAACAGAAAAGGATGGTAGAAGTTGTGAATTATCTTTTGTAAACGCACTTATGCCGGGGCAGATGGTGGATGAGACCAGGATTTTTGACAGAACGTATCGGGGCGAGGAAGCTCGCAGTAACCGGGGAACCGGCTTAGGACTCTATATTGTGAAGCTATTGGCCATGAAACAAGGGGCGGAAGTATTTGCAAGAAAAGAAGAAAGCAGATTGCGCATCGGAATAAGATTTTAAAAAGAAATTTAAAGAATTTAAGAAAATTAAGAAATTCTTTAAGTTTCTTTTTTATTCTGAAATAGAAGCTGAAAGAAAACAGATACTTTGGAGGAGATTATGAGCAATGTAATTATCGAAGCAAAGGGGCTTACCAAGCAATATATGGACCACAAGGTGGTAAAGGATGCGGATTTTCAAATAAGAGAGGGACAAATCGTGGGATTGATCGGACCGAACGGGGCAGGTAAGACCACGATTATGAAAATATTAGGCGGTCTTGTGCTCCCGACAGACGGAGGAATATCCATCTATGGGGAGACTTCGGAGGAGGGTCTGGCGGCTGCGAGAAGCCGCATGAGCTTTATGATAGAAACGCCTTATGCAAAAGAAAATTTGACTGCCAGGGAAAATTTGGAAAAGCTCCGGATTATGAAAGGGATTCCAAATAAGAACAGGGTTGAGGAAGTGCTGGAAATCGTGGGACTTTCTGACACAGGAAAAAAAGTAGTAAAGAATTTTTCTCTCGGTATGCGACAAAGACTGGGAATCGCCATTGCTCTTATGACAAAGCCGGAAATCATGGTGCTTGACGAGCCGATTAACGGTTTGGATCCGGAGGGAATCGTCGAGATTCGAAATCTTTTATTAAAGCTGAATAAAGAAGAGCATATCACCATTATGATTTCCTCTCACATTTTGACAGAGTTATCACTGCTTTGCAGCGACTACATTTTCATTCATCATGGGGAGCTGATACAATCGGTTTCCGCAGAAGATCTTCGCTCAATTTGTAAGGAATATTATCACATTCATACCGATAATGATGCCAAGGCACTTGTGATTTTACAAGAGAAAGGCTTTGCCGGTCAGGTCGAGGTGGAAGAGGATGGAAGTATCAGGCTTTATGAGGGTCTTGAGGATGTGGCCAAAATTTCAAAAGCTTTATATGATGGCGGGGTAATACCGGTTACGTTACATATGGTAGAAGCAAATCTTGAAAAGTATTATATGGATATGGTAGGTGAACAAAATGTGGAATCTGATGAAGGGGTTAAATTATCAAATAAAAAGAGATAATTTTACAATATATGCAATATTATTCAGTAGTTTTCTGGCGACAGGAATCACCATTTACTCAGCTTTAGTAGAAGAAGGGATGGCATTTTCGGAAATAAACGCAGGATTGTTTTTGGCAAAAAATGCGGAATTTATGGTTGTGGGATGTCTGGCTTTGTGCTGTGTTCTGGTTTCCAGAATTGTGGGCTGGGATATGACCGATAAAACAATTAATTACGAAATCCTGGCGGGGAATTCCAGAAATCATGTGTTTGGTGCAAGAATCATTTTGACGTTTCTTTGGTGTTTGGGAATCAGCGTCATCTATTTGGTATTGCCCCTTGTTGTGCTATTTTTTTGTAATGGTTGGGGACCAAATCTTGAGATAAAGATTGGAATTACCTGGGTGCTGATATTTATCCTATTGGTATTCCGATTGGTTTGTGAACTTATTTTGCTTACCGTTCTTTTGAAAAATTGTTTCATATCCATGATCATCGGATGGATATTAAATGAATTTGTGGTACTGGTAACTTTAGTTTATGAAGAGATGATAGGTGAATTTCCGATTTTTCTGTTTTCACTGTCCGGAATGTTTCAATTCAGTTCTTTTCCGTATAAATTTGAGTATATCGGTGGAAAAGATATTCCGGTATTCGGACCGCCGATCGGAAGTGGAGAAATCATGCAGATTATAATATCGGTGATTGTGGTTTCCGGGATTACACTTTGGGTGGCTAAAACACAGTTTAACAAACAGGATATGAGATAGATTGGGAGAGATAACATGAAGCAGATTATGAAAGCACAGCTGTATCAGCTTAGAAAAAACAGAATCCTATGGCTGATTTTCTTTGTGATATGCATTATGCAAATCACAGGGGTATCGGGCGAAATGTGCTATTACGAAGAAATGATGGCGGGATCAAAATACATAGCGGATTTCGGTTATACGATATTACATTTTGCAGTTATTTTTGTGCTTCTTCTTACGGCAGAGATTTGCGGGGGAGATTTTATGGATAAAACCAAGCACTATGAATTGATGGGTGGTTACACGCGAAAAAAAATATATTTTTCCAGATTCTGGCTGAGTTTTCTGTTGAGTGTGCCATTTATGATTGTGATAAGCATGATTGCTGTGATTACGGCAGTGGTTCTTGGAGGCTGGGGAGATGAGTTGTCCCTTGGCTGGTGTCTTGTGCGACTGGTGCTTGTGATGTTTCCGCTGTTTCGTCTGATTTGCGAGTTTGTTTTTTTGAGCTATGTGGCAAAAAACTCCTATGTGGTTATGGGAGCGGGTACTTTAGTGTTTTTTGCGGGCATGATGGGAAATAATCTGATTTCGGAAGAAGCGAGATTCTTTAGCGGGCTCGGAACTTTATACGAACTGACAGATTTTCATCCTTGGAGTACCTTTACGCTGGTGGGTGAAAAAATGATTACTCTTTATGATGCGACCATGAATGCATCTCAAATTGCAGGTGTGATAGGTTCGTCCCTTGTCTTTGGGCTGTTTTTCTTATGGCTTGGTTACAGAGTTTTTTTGAAAGATGATATAAACTAGGAGGCATCTATGGTTACTTGTGATATTGTGTGTGTGATTTTGAATTTGATTCTGACAGTTTTTTTGTTTTGGCTGGCGGGATTTGCAGAAAAAAAGAGAAGCGTAAAATGGCGTTTGCTTTATCTGCTGCCATTTCTTGTAACGCTGGTTTTGGTCGCGATTTATGAGTTTGAAACATGTATGTTTGGTGTTTATTTGGGAGCTTTTCTTCTTGTTTTCGGCATGGTCAGACAAGAGAAAAAAGTGCGTCGTATTCTATGTTTTGTCAGCATAATATTTGCGGTTTTATCCCTCGGAATCTGTCTTTTTTCTCCAGAGTACAGAAGCTATGAGTATGCGGAAGATTTCAAGGCCGGATTTGAAGAAATGAAGCTTCATTATGTGCTTTCTGAGCAAAAAAGCATAGATTGGGACGGACTTTATGAAAAGTATCTGCCGTTATTTGAGGAGGCTGACAAAGCCCATGATGAGGTGGAGGCATCCATTGTCTGGACAAAGTTTGCCATGGAATTTCAAGACGGACATGTCGGCTATGGAATAAAAGATGAAAAAATTGAAAAAATGGCCTACGAAAAAATGTACGGAAATGACTACGGTCTGTGTACTATGAAGCTGTCTGACGGAAAGATAGTGGCTGTTATGGTGGAAGAAGACAGCGAAGCCCACAAAGCAGGTATTTGTAATGGCAGTGAAATAATAGCATGGAACAGTGAACC